>JAEWQO010000028.1 GCA_023460315.1 Actinomycetes bacterium | reverse complement strand
ATCAGTTCCTATGTTGGCTGGTCCCGGAAGACGCGGAGAACGATCCCTGGCTTGGATTTGCCCGGAACCGGGTTGCCGCATGGGCTACGGAACTGCATGAAAACGGTGAATGGAAAGGAATCCGTGCAGAGGAGGCATTGCAACGCATCATTCTGATGAGCATGAACTCCTATATGCTGCTTGACAGTCGTCACGATGCGATCATTCAGAAAGCATATTCCTATTATTGCATAAGCCGCCAATTGCAATTCTGCCGAACGACGGAATTGACTGCCGATGAGATTCGCTACTATATTCTAATATACGATGCGATTCAGCAAAGTGCCGTCAATGACCCCGGGAGTCGTAAATACCTGAATGATATTGCCGGATTGCTGGAAGTGCAGAGGATGCCAAAAAGCAGCGTCGAAGCCCTGTTTTGCCGCAGCATAGCGATCGACAATCTCTGTGATCAAATCTCCAACGAAGCCCAACGGCGGATGTGGGCGAACGTCAAATAAGTTCCGAACTTTTATCTGAAGGGGTTAGTCCCGAAGCCGTTGTCGTCATTTGTCGGCAACAAATAAAGTCTCGTCTGCTGTCGGGACATATTTCCTACGATAATTTCTGGAACCATCACATAGTACGCGTCACTGTAATTACAAATTTATCTGAATTTAATTTCGCCTCCGTATGCTTCAAGTTATCATGTCCCGTTTTGGGATTGAAAAATACCTATCGTCACGGTATTTTTCGTCGTGGCTGATCTTGACGATCGACACGGTCGTGTCTGTAGTTTCGACCTTGATCGCCTACCTGTTGGTTCGCGGATTGTTCACGAATCCGGTTTTCACGGTATGGTACGGTTTCTGGCTGTTGGCCGGTTCGTGTGTTTTGAGCGTTTTTTCGTTCATCGTTTTCCGAACGTTCCGCAGCGTCATCCGTCATACGACGCTTCGGGAAATCTGGAAACTGGGCGGTGCGGTTCTCTTCAAGGACTTGCTGATGTTCTTCTACGTGCTTCTCCTTCCCCAAAAACCATATCCACCTTATGCCTCCCTTTCCATGGGTTTCCTGCTGGACGCTTTGGTGACTTTGTTCCTTCTGCTGGCCCTTCGTCTTTGCATGATCGTCGTCTACGACCTGATCAAGCTGAAGCAGTCCCGCCGCGCGAACAGCCGTCAGGTTCTGGTCTACGGCACGGGGGACAAGTCAGTGTCTCTGGTCACGCGTCTTCAAAACTCGCCGCATTACCGCGTCGTCGGTTTTCTGACCTACGGGAAGTCCCTGCGCAAGCATACGATCGCGGAGTGTCCGGTCTACTATTTCGAGAATCAGCACAGCGTCGAATACCTGCGGGACCGAGTCGATGTCGACGCGATCCTTTTCGCCACCAATGACGATGCGCAGCAGGAGCAGGAGCGTCTGATCAGATACTGTACGGAGCAGGGGGTCAAAATTCTGATCGCCCCACCGATCGACGAGGTCATCGACGGGAAGATCATGAAGCAGTCGATCCGGGAGATCAAGATCGAAGACCTGTTAGGCCGTCCCGAGATCCGCATTTCGATGGATGAGATCATCGCCAACTTCCGCGGCAGGACGATCCTGGTTACGGGGGCGGCAGGTTCCATCGGCTCGGAGCTTTGCCGTCAGCTGGCGACGTTCGGGGTGAAGGAGCTTATCCTTTTCGACAACGGGGAGACCCCGATGCACAACCTTCGCCTGGAACTGGAGGAGCGCTATCCGGCATTGAAATTCATCCCTGTCATCGGCGACGTCCGGATTCCCGCCCGTCTGGACTTCGTGTTCCGGACGTACCATCCGCAGGTGGTGTTCCACGCTGCGGCTTACAAACACGTCCCGCTGATGGAGGAGAACCCATGCGAGGCGGTTCTGGTGAACGTCGCGGGGACGCGCAACGTCGCTGACAAGTGCATCGAATACGATGTTGAGAAGATGGTTATGATCTCGACGGACAAGGCCGTGAACCCGACGAACGTGATGGGTTGCACGAAGCGCCTTGCGGAGATCTACGTGCAGTCGCTGGGTCTGTCGATCGAGCAGGGCCGCACGCCGGGGAAGACGCGTTTCGTCACCACGCGCTTCGGGAATGTGCTGGGCTCGAACGGTTCGGTCATTCCCCGCTTCAGGGACCAGATCTCCAAGGGCGGTCCGGTGACTGTCACGCATCCGGACATTACGCGCTTCTTTATGACGATCCCCGAGGCGTGCCGTCTGGTCATGGAGGCCGCCACGATGTCGACGGGCAATCAGATCTTCGTCTTCGACATGGGCGAATCGGTTAAGATCGCGCACCTGGCGCGGCGGATGATCTCCCTGGCGGGCTTCGAACCGGAGAAGGACATCAGGATCGAATACACGGGTCTGCGTCCGGGGGAGAAACTGTACGAGGAGGTTCTGTCGAACAAGGAGAACACGCTTCCGACGACGCACGACCGGATCCGTATCGCCAAGGTTCGGGAGTATGACTACGGGGAGGCCTGCGGCGTTGCCGAAGAGCTGGAGACGCTGTCCCGAAAGGTGGAGATTCCCGACATGATACGGCTTATGAAGCGGACGGTTCCCGAGTTCAAGTCGAAAAATTCCAAATATGAAATATACGACCGCGAAGAGTTGCGGATCGAAGCCTAATGAAAAACGGAAATAAAATCGGAAACGATTCGAAACATCATTATGAATAAAGTATTAGTTACCGGCGGAGCCGGTTTCATCGGCTCCAACCTGTGCGAAGCATTGCTGCAAAGGGGCGACCAGGTGGTTTGCCTGGATAATTTCGCCACAGGGCACATGGAAAATCTCATTCCGCTGATCGAAAGCTATCCCGACCGTTTCAAATTGATCGTCGGCGACATCCGCAAGCTTGAGGATTGCCGTAAGGCCGTGGACGGGGTCGAATACGTATTGCATGAAGCGGCTTTGGGATCTGTTCCCCGTTCGATCAAGGACCCCGTCACCACGAACGAAGTCAACATCGGCGGCTTTCTGAACATGCTCGTTGCCGCCCGCGACGTCGGAGTGCGCCGGTTCGTATTTGCGGCCTCGTCGTCGACCTACGGCGATTCGAAGAGTCTTCCCAAAGTGGAGGATGTGATCGGCAAACCGCTTTCGCCGTATGCGATAACCAAATATGTGGATGAACTTTATGCCGACGTGTTCGCCCGCACCTACGAAGGGTTCGAATACATAGGCCTGCGCTATTTCAACGTGTTCGGTCGTCGGCAGGACCCCAACGGCGCCTATGCCGCGGTCATTCCGCTCTTCGTCAAGAAGTTTCTCAACCACGAAGCGCCCAACATCAACGGCGACGGCGAATATTCCCGCGACTTCACCTACATCGACAACGTCATCCAGATGAACCTCCGCGCCATCGACACGACCAACCCCGCAGCGGTAAACCAGATCTACAACACGGCATTCGGGGAGCGAACGACGCTCAATCAACTGGTCGGTTACCTGAAGGAGTTTCTTTCGGAATACGATCCGGCGATCGGACGGATCGAACCCACGCACGGCCCTAACCGCTCGGGCGACATCCCGCACTCGCTGGCGTCGATCGACAAAGCGCGCCGCCTGTTGGAATACGATCCGCAATTCTCCATGCGCGAGGGCCTGAAAGAGGCGGTCGAATGGTATCGAGAAAATCTGTAAAACAAAATAACCCGACACAGAACAATGAAAGAAGTAAAGATTTGCGTAATCGGCCTCGGTTACGTAGGCTTGCCATTGGCGCGGCTTTTCTCCACGAAGTATAAAACCGTCGGTTTCGACATGAACCAAAAGCGCGTCGAAGCGCTGATGGCAGGCCATGACGCCACGCTGGAGGTTTCGGATGAATTGTTACAATCCGCTATTGACAACGGTTTTGTTTGTACCTCGAATATTGATGAGATCAGGGATTGCAATTTTTATGTGGTTGCAGTTCCCACACCGGTCGATGAGAACAACAATCCGGACCTGACACCCCTCTACGGGGCAAGTACGACGGTCGGGAAGGTGATTTCGAAAGGCGATGTCGTGGTTTACGAGTCGACCGTCTATCCGGGTGTTACGGAGGATGAGTGCATTCCGGTGGTTGAAAAGGTCTCCGGGCTGAAATTCAACGAAGACTTTTTTGCCGGTTATTCTCCGGAACGCATCAATCCGGGCGACAAGGAACATACGGTTGAGAAGATTAAAAAGGTCACGTCGGGTTCCACTCCCGAGGTCGGTCAATTTGTGAATGACGTGTATGCTTCGGTCATTACGGCCGGTACGCATCTGGCCCCGACGATCAAGGTGGCCGAAGCGGCAAAGGTGATCGAAAACTCGCAGCGCGACATCAACATCGCCTTCGTGAACGAGTTGTCGAAGATCTTTACCCGCATGGGCATCGACACGCAGGATGTGTTGGAAGCCGCTTCGACGAAGTGGAATTTCCTGCCGTTCAAGCCGGGATTGGTGGGCGGACACTGCATCGGCGTGGACCCCTACTATCTGGCGCAATGCGCACAGCGCTATGGTTATAATCCGGAGATTATCCTTGCAGGTCGGCGCATGAACGACGGAATGGGCGAATATGTAGCCCAGCAGGTCATCAAGCTGATGCTCAAGAAGGGCATCCAGGTGCTCGGTTCGGAGATTCTGATTCTCGGATTCACGTTCAAGGAGAATTGTCCGGACGTGCGCAATACGAAGGTCATCGACATTATCAAGGCGCTCAAGGAATACAATATAAACATTACGGTCTACGACCCTTGGGCCAATCTGACAATAGCCAAATATGAATATGGAATCGAAATAACCAATGAGCTTCCGCAGGAGAAATTTGATGCCGCTGTTTTGGCCGTTGCACATAACCGATTCAAAGAATTGGACGTGGTGGATTATTTGAAGCAGAAGCATATTGTCTACGATGTGAAATGGCTCTGCAACGCTTCGGAAACAGACGGCCGACTTTAGTTGAATCGAATACAACGAGCTATGTATTGATCTGAAAGTATGGGTATTTTTCATAAGTTGGATTATTTGTATTGGCGCTATTTTAAAACGCCGCTGCAGTACGCTCGCCATATCGGTGTGACCATAGGTGAGGATACTCTTATCG
>JAEWQO010000027.1 GCA_023460315.1 Actinomycetes bacterium | reverse complement strand
GGCTGCGACGAGTCAAGGGCGATACGGCTTGAGCAAAGCGAAAGGCAAGCGCCTTGAGACGCTGCCAGCACCCCTTGGCCTTATAGGCCTTGAGCAAACCACCCTTTTGAAGGGTGGTTCATGATTTCCTGGGCACGCCGCGACAGGCTCTGGCGTTGCTGGAATCCCTCGGTCCAAAACGGGTCTTGCTTCTCCTTCTTCTTCATATCGCTTCAGATCCTGATGTTCCCCCCGCGCAAACAGCCAGTTCAGAACGCTCAACCATAATGCATTAGACCATGGTTGACGCAAGCCGGGGAGAAGGATCGGCCGATTTCATTCATGATGCGTCTGGCGCAGGATTTCCGCTGTCGTCATTTCCGGAGTTTTCTCAGGCGACGCAAAGGGCTTACCACTTCATAGACGTGCTGGTGAAGGCTGGGGACCTCTCCCGTTTGATGCTTGATGCGCAAGGCTTCCGATGGAACCTTGGCGCTTCGAGGGCCTTTGGAGGAGGTAAAGGACGATCTTGTGGTCGATGAGGCGGTGAGGAGCTGGAAGGAGGACTCTTGTCGAAGCAGGGAGGCTTCCTGAGGCGAGAGCGCCTTGACGAGTGCCGGTGGGACGGGGTTGAGCAGAGGGGATTACGCTTCGGCGCAGCTTTGCTGCAGGTCGTCTTCGCGGTCCCAATCATCGTTATTGTGACACAGCTCGTCGACGCCGGTGAGGGTGTTGGTGAGGTAGGCTTGGACGACTTCTCGTGCGCTTCCTTGCGCTCCGGCAATCACTTCGATGTCGGCACAGCAAAACACGTTCGCGGTGTCATAGTCGATTGCGCCGACGATGAGTACCGTTACGCCCAAGTCGCGCAAGAGGGGAATGAGTTTTTCCATGGACAGATTGGGATTTGGCATGTTCTGGCATTCAACGATGACGCCACGGTCGACCGTATAGCACATATAGCTTGCACAACGCCCAAAGCTCTGAGACACTTCCAGCCCTTCGCTGGTCACTGCTATTCTCATGCTGCTCCTTTCGGTGATCCTGAGTGTCTTCCATTTCTGTTCGGCTAACGATAGTGCGATTTCGGGCGCACACGACCGCACTTTCGCTCAGTGGAGATAAATAGCAAGCTGAGTGACAGGGGAGAGCGGGTTTCCACATGCAGTCAACGCCGAAGGTTTGTCCCTCGTACGGAAGATGGATTGCTGCAAGGGGAGATGGCCTGATGGGATTCTGGTGTCCCGTCAGGCCATCCTGATCTTATCGGCGCTTGTCGCGCTGCTGGGAGAGGGCCGCCCGACGCGCCCGTCCGGGGCGCACGTCGGCGCCTCCCGGTTTTCTCGCGGTGGAATTCTGCTTGCGCGGGGCTGTGGGCTTGTTCTGTTTCTGTCGGGGTGGCTGCGCCTTTTTGGAGTTTTCGGCTGGGCGGGATGGGTGATCCTGACGCTGCTTGGGCGCGTTTGCCGGCCTCTTGCCTTTGCCGTGCCGTGCGTTGCCGTCGCTGGACGAACCTCCGCCGTTGGCCCTCTTCCGCTCCCGTGCGGCGAGTTCCTTGGCTGCCTGAGCCAATTCCGGATCCCGCTGCGCTTCGGCGCGCGAGGTGCGGGCGGCCGCCTCGGCTGCCGCCTCCTCAAGATTGAAGGACGCGATCTCCATCACCGGAATTTCACGTTTGATGAGCTTCTGGATATCTTTGAGCGCCTCTTCGGTTTCGGGACTCACGAATGAAACGGCGTAACCGGCGGCTCCTGCGCGTCCCGTTCGGCCGATGCGGTGGACGTAATCTTCGGGCTGAGTCGGAAGGTCGTAGTTTATGACGTGGTCGACGTGCTCAACGTCGATGCCGCGGGCCAGCACGTCGGTGGCCACCAGCACGTCGGTTTTCCCGTTGGCAAAGTTGTCCAGCGCTCGGCGCCGCTGGTTTTGACTGCGGTCGGAATGGATGGCCTCAACGGTGAAGCCAGCTCGCTTCAGGCGGCGGCAGGTCGAGTCGGCGCGGCTGCGCGTGCGGGCGAACACGATGACACGCTCATGTCCCTTCTCCTCGAGCGTCGCCTTGAGGAGTGCCGGTTTGAGCGCTTGGGGAACGCGCACGATGTATTGATCGACGGTGTCCGCCGTTTCTCCCTTATGCGCTATTTCCACAAAGGCGGGATCGCGGAGGAGCTCGCCGACGCTCTTCTTGATTGAGCCGTCAATGGTTGCCGAGAACAGCAGCGTTTGGCGTGTGGAAGGGGTTTCCCGGATGATCTTTTTCATAGTCGGCCAGAATCCCATGTCCAGCATGCGGTCCGCCTCGTCAAGCACCAGGACTTCGACATCTCCTAAACGCGCCGCCCCTTGCCCCATGAGGTCAAAGAGACGGCCTGGCGTCGCTATGAGGATGTCGACGCCGTGGCGGAGCTTCTTGATCTGAGGCTCATAGGACAGGCCTCCCACGACGGTGAGGATGCGATGATGGGTGGAGACGGCGATGGCTTCGCAGACTTCGCCGATTTGCTGTGCGAGTTCACGGGTGGGGGTGACCACCAGCATGAGAGGTCCCTGGCCGCCCTTTGCGTGGCCGAGCCGGTCGAGCGCCGGCAGGGAGAATGCGGCGGTCTTGCCCGTGCCGGTCTTCGCCGCCGCGATGAGGTCTCGGCCTGCCAGGACGAGGGGAATGGCCTGCTCCTGCACAGGAGTGGGGCATTCGTAGCCGAGACGGGTCACGGCATCGAGGGTTTGCTCGGATAAGCCGAGCCTGTCAAATTCAGTCATAGTCTTCCTTTTCAGCGTATATGGGCAGGTTTTTCGCCCCAGTAGAGCTGCGCAAAGCGTTTTTTGCGTGACGGATCATCGGAGGTTTTGGGCACTTCGACAAGGTGGAACGTTGCCCGCGCAACGTCGAGTGCCGCGTCGGGGCGGCGAAGAAAGCTCCCATTGACCAGCATGGCGCGCATGGAGTCTGGATGCGCCGCAATGTGCCACAGGGCGTCGAGCAGCTCCCGTGCCGTCGTCACATGCAGGGCAGCGCCAAGTGAGGTGAGCATGCGGACGTTGACCTTTTCCTGACCGTATGCCTTTCCCAACAATATCATGGGCACCTGCGCGCACAGGCATTCCGTGACGGTCAAACCTCCTGACTTGCAGATGGATAGATCGCTGGCCGCCATAAGGGCCGCCATGCCTTCCACGTAGCCGAGAACAGTTGTGTTTTCCAATCCCAGGTTTTCGCATTCCTGTTGCAGATGCTGCGCGTAGTCTGCATCGTTGCCGGCCACGAACACAAAATGCATGCTGGGAAGTGACTGCAGGGAAGGCAGGAGGCGGTCCATCGCGTCACGGAAGTGAACATAGGGGCGGGGCAGATAGGCTCCCGCCAGCACGAGGACAATGCGTTTGTCCTGAGGAAGCTTCAGCCTGTCGCGCGTTTCTTTCTTGTCGTAGGTGCGGCGAAAATCCGTGCGTGTGGGTATGCCGGTGATCAGGATGCGATCTTCGGGAACCAGGCGCGGACGAAGCGTCTCGGCCATCGACTCGTTGGCGACGCAGAACAGGTCGGCGCTGCGATGGGGCCACAGTCCTTCCGTCTCGTAGTCGGTCGGTATGCAGACGATGGGAAACTCTTGATCGAGGAGCATGCGCGCGCCCACGGCGACGTTGGCGGCGGTGATATGGGTGCAGACGATGGCAAGCGGCTGCACGTCTCGCACGTGATCGGTGAAGCGGGGAAAATTGATGTGCGACCAGACAGTTCCGCCGCCCCACAGAAGGCGGCCGGTGAAAGTATAGCGCCATGTTAAATCGTAAATCGGGCGCGTTGCGCCCGTAAACAGGCTGGCCGCATGGTCACCGTCGAACACGTGGCGGCCGAAATCCAGAACGTCGAGCACTTCCACCTCAAGGTTTGAGGGGATGGCAAGTCCCTGCCGAAGTCGTTCATCTCCGCTGTCCCGCAACAGTTCGAATGCCTGGGCGACGGCCTTGGCTGCGCTGCGGTGACCGGAGCCAACCGAGGCGTGCATGACAATGACAGTCGGCCTGTGCGTTTCGGCTTTGTCGATGGCTGGTGCTGTCTCTGATTGGTGGGCGGCCGTGCCGGTGGCTTCGATGCGCTCGGGCCGACTCGGGTTTGCTGGGATGCTCGTCTTCATATTCCTTATCATACCGTATGAGGCCCGTTCCCGGCGTGTCCTTTTCGCAAGCAGCACGCCGAATCCAGCAATGTGGCGAAACCGTAGGACATGCTTGGCGGACGATACGGCGATCCGTTTGGGGTGGGCGGGTCGCGACTGGCAGGTTGAAATCTGCCACAGCTGGGTGGACACCGCGTCAACGCGAGAAGGAACAAGAACCTCGATGCCCGGTGGCCCGCTGCGGCCTTTGTTTCGATGAGGAAACGTGCCACCTCGTGGTCCCGTGCCGGAGCTGGTTCAATGATGGTGCCCCCAACGGGAATCGAACCCGTGTCTCAGCCTTGAAAGGGCCGCGTCCTGACCTCTAGACTATGGGGACAACGCTCTGGCGTGCAGAAAAGCAGCCCGAACATTATTGCAAAGCAAACGTTTCTTTGCAAGGAAAATTTTTCGAGACGCTTGCGTCCGGCTTTTCGGACGTTGTTCGGCCGACCGTTTCCCCTCGGGGCAGGCGCGAAAAGAAGGGGATGCCCCGCGCCGCAGGAGCAGCAGAGCGGGGCAAGGGAGGGGAAGCTGGTGCCGCTGGGGCACCCGCGAAGGGGGCTAGTGCGTTGCCACTGCCCGTCCGACCACGTAGCCCTGCGTATGGCAGCGGCCGAGAGACAGACCGGGCACGGTCATGGGATAGTCGGGGCTTCCGAAGAAATTGCCCGCACAGTTGCCGATGGAGTACAGGCCTTCGATGGGGTCGCCGTTCTCGTCAAGCACCTGCATGTCGGCGTTTACGTTCACGCCGTGAATGATGGTTGACAGGCCGATGCGGCGGTGAATTCCGTAAAAAGGTGGTGCCACGATGGGCTTGAGCCACTGTGCGGCCTTGCCCATGTCCTCGTCCACGCCCTTTTCCACCAGTTCGTTATAGCGTTCGACAGTTTCCACGAAACGATCCACGTCCGTGAGTTCGAGCTTTTCGCCCAGTTCCTGTACCGTGTCGGCGGTGAAGGTGTTGATGAGCGTGTCATAGACGCCCGTTTTCTCTCCCTCCACCTCAGGCATGTAGTTCGTCATGGCCTGGGGCGGAATGAGCGCGCCTGGCCAGTCTGCGCAATCGGTCAGGTAATTGCTGTCGAACACCTGGGTGTACCAGCCGGCGTCTTCCTCGCTTGTCAAGAAGTTGCCCATGGTGGCCATTTCGGAACGGGCCTCGTTGCAAAAACGGGTTCCATCGTTCTTCACACAGAGAAACGGCATGTCGGCCATGGAGCCCGGGCCTGCGTCGAAGTCATGCAGCACCTTCGAGCCGCATACGTCTTCCATGCGTCCACCTGCCCACACCATCATTTTTTGACCGTCGCCGGTCTTGTTCTGCTCCTTGCGATAGATGTGCGCCATTTCTGCTTCGTAGTAGGCCATCATCTCGTCGTCATTCTCATAGTCGCCGGTGGCGACTATGACGCCCTTTGCTGCGTTGAACTGGATGTATCCGCTGTCGCTCTCGGCGATGACTCCCGTCACGGCACCCGAGCTGTCTTGCACGAGCTGCGAGGCGGGAGTGTTGTAGAAGATTTCGACGCCCTGCTTTTCGGCCCAGTTGGCGATATCGCGCATGCCGTTGCCGGTGTTATAGGGCTTGGGGCCGAAATCGTAGGCGAAGTAGGTGATGTTGTATCCATCGATCTGTTTGATGGAGCTCGTCCACTTTGCCGTGGAGTCCACCACTTGGGCGCCAGCCTGTCCCGCGATGTCCCAAAGCCACTTCAGGGCCTCTCCGGAGTGATAGGCCCATAGACGAACTTGCTCGCGGTGGGACCGGTGGCAGCTGTCTTCCGTGATGAGGGACACCACGGCTTCGATGCCGGCGGGGTCGCTTTCCTCCACGATGATGGAATCGCAGGTGTTGCCTTGGGAGATGGCCGTGGCCTCCTTCTGCAGCAACGCCACCTTGGCGCCAGCTTGAAAGGCCGAGATGGCTGCCGGTATGCCGGCGGCGCCCGCCCCAATCACCACCACGTCGTAGTCCTTGGTCTCGGCGATGTCGGTGATGGAGTCTGGTTTGGCAAAGAAGCTAGGCAGACCGTCTTCCGATGTGGCAGACGTGCTGCCGGTTGATGCAGCTTGAGGCGTGCAGCCTCCCAGCACGGATGCTCCAGCTGCGCCGACGGCGGCAACTCCTCCGAACTTGAACAGGTCGCGACGCGAGATGGTGCTCATAGGCTTCCTCCTTGATCGTGCTTGAATCTACCTCTCGGACGATACGCCGGTTGCAGGGAATCCGTCATCGACCGCTCGAAAAAACGGCGGCCTATAATTTATAACCCTCTGGAATAACCCCCTATTTTTCCGTTTTTGCGAATTCGCTGCAGCGCGCAGGGGGGAGGGCGCCGGTGCGTCACCTATAATCGGGGCCGGGGATGCCATTGAGGGAGGGAGGCCGGCATGGAAGCTGCCGTTGAGGAGGGGCGAAATCACAAGCGCAAGCGTGCGGCCCTATTTGGGGGCATTCCTGCCGTTCCTCTCGCGTTCTTGGGCCTGGGCGTGTATCGCGCCTGGATCGAAGCGGTCTTTGTCGGATCATTCGTTGATTTTCCCGCATCCTCGTTTGGCGGGCGCGACCTCTTTGATCTCACCATGGTGGTGACGGCGATCGGCTGCACACTGCTTGCCAAACGCATCGGACCCTTCTTCAACAAGCCTCCGGTTTACGTGCTGAGCGGACTGTCCCTCGTGTGTTCCACGACGCTCATGTTCGTCTCGTGCTTTCTGCCCGATTTGGCACAGGCTGTCTCGGTTCCGGCTGCGGTGTTGGGGGGTTTCGGCATTGCCCTCCTCATCCTGTTCTGGAGCGAGCTGTACGGGTGCCTGAACCCGCTGCGCGTCGCGCTGTACTACTCGGCGTCCATCGTCGTGGGGGCACTTGTGCTGTATGTCTATCGTGGATTCATGCTGCCGTGGCTGTTCGTCATGACCGCAATCCTGCCCATCGTGTCGCTTGCCCTGCTGCGACGGGGCTTCGTGAGCCTTCCCCCGTCTGAGCTGCCTGCCACGTCGTGGACCCGTTTCTCGGTGCCATGGAAGGCTGTGCTGCTCATGGCTGTGTACGCATTTGCCTATGGGCTTACGGAGGGAAATCTGTACATGGGGGCTTTCGGGCCTCATTCCACTCCCGGCGTCCTGGTTGTGGGCATCCTGGTGTTCTTGGGCGTTGCCGTGCGCGGAGGGCGCTTCGACTTCGGCATGATCTACCGTCTGGCCCTTCCCCTCATGGTGATGGCGCTGTTCCTCATTCCGGCTTTCGGCCACGTGCAGGGCATGGCGGCCAGCTTCTGCATATCGGCCGGGTACACGGCCCAATCCATCCTCATCATGCTCATCATGGCGAACATCTGCTACCGGTATGGAGTTTCGGCCATTTGGCTTTTCGGTATCGAGCGCGGCGTGAGACAGGTCTCGATGTGGCTGGGACGGCTGGTGACCGGTGGAGCGCACTCCTTTGACGTGCTTGGCGGAAACGGCGAACTGTTCATATCGTTGCTCACGGTGGTTGCCATCGTGGCCGCCACCACCATCTTGTTTTCAGAGCGGGAGCTTTCCAGTCGGTGGGGGGCGAATTTCCTTGCCGGAGGCACCGACTCTGCCGCCATGCTCCGAAAGCAGGAGCTGGCTGACCGATGCGTGGAAGTGGCGCGGAGCTACAAGCTGTCCACGCGCGAGGAAGAGGTTCTTCTCCTTCTCGCGCAGCGCAAGACGGTGGGTATCATCGAGCGGGAGCTGTTCATCGCCAACGGCACGGCCAAGGCCCATGTGCGCCACATTTATCAAAAGCTCGGCATCCATACCCGCCAAGAGCTGTTTGACCTTTTGGGGGTCGAGGCGCGGGATGGCGCGAAGGCCGCTGCATTCGACGATGAGCTATAGCCTCGCCGTGCGGTCGGCGGATTCCGTTCCGTCACGGGACAGGCCGGCCGCCTCAATGCCGGCATGTTCGCTCCGCCTTCTTTTTCCACGATGAACGCCCGCGTTTGCGCAGCCGCTGGTTGTTTGGCGAGGTGTGCTTGCGTCTGCGTCTCTCGGGAGGACAAAAGGTAACCTCATGAATACTTTATGATGAAAACGGGCGAGACTCGCGCAAGGCAAAGCAGCAAAACCTTTTTATTATCCTCCGAAAGTACTGACCGATGTCGATACTATACGGTGAAGGCGACAAAAAATGGGGGAGGATCAAAGGGAGACATTCTTGCTAGCATTGTTTTTCACAGGACGGGATCTTATACCATCAAGGGAACGCAACGCCCTTGAGAACAGCTCGGTCCCGTCCTGGTCCGTCGGATCGTCCGAGAACGGATGGGCTGACGGCAGCTTGAAGGCCGCAAGCCGGATGTCCTCTCTTCGTCCGGGTTTCAGTTCAGCTGGCAGGCGTGGTGCCGGTGGCCGTTCCTCCCGTTTTTCCCTGGTGCTCCTCTTGTTCCCGGTATGCGGCTGTCACCTGCAGCTCGTATTCCTTGCGGGTGCCTTTGACCACCGTGTCGAGGATGAGGCCGCAGCTGAAACACAGGATGCCCACAAACATGAGCGCCACGGCCAAAAGGGCCGAGGGAAGCTTGGGAACGAGGCCGGTGTGCGCGAACTCCCAGACCACTGGCAGCCCGGCCACCAGGCCCAGCACGCAGAACAGGAGTCCCAGCCAGCTGAAGAGCGCCAGCGGTCGATAGTCCTTGAACAGCGATAGGATCATGAGCAGGACCTTGATGCCGTCGGAGAAGGTATCAAGCTTCGATTCGCTGCCTTCGGGGCGGTCGCGGTAGTCTATGGGGACCTCGGCTATCCTCCAGCGTTTGTCGACGGCATGGATGGACAGCTCCGTCTCGATTTCGAAGCCCGGCGAGAGCACGGGCATGGTGCGGGCGAACACGGCATTGTAGGCGCGATAGCCAGTCATGACGTCTGAGAACTCGAACCCGTAGATTCGCTTGATCAGGCTGCGCACCAGGTTGTTGCCGAATCCATGAAAGGCCCGATCGTTTTCTTGTCCGTAGCTGCCGTTCGAGAGCCGGTCGCCCACCACCATATCGGCCTCGTCGGCCAAGAGGGGCGCGAGCAGCTTGGGGGCGGCCTCGGCGGGGTAGGTGTCGTCGCCGTCGACCATGATGTAGCAGTCGGCGTCAATGTCGCGCATCATCTGGCGCACGACATTGCCCTTGCCCTGGCGTCGCTCAACGCGGACCGTCGCCCCATGCTCCCGGGCGATTTTCCCCGTGTCGTCCGAGGAGTTGTTGTCGTAGACGTACACGGTCGCATCCGGCAGAGTGCGCTTGAAGTCGTCGACCACTTTTCCGATGGTCAGCGCCTCGTTATAACAGGGTATGAGTACGGCCACGGTGGCCGGACGGGTCGATGCGGCCGGCGTATCGGTTGTTTGTTTCACGTATCGCTCCTCGATGAGATAATGGAGACATCGTACCCGAAAGGGTTGGGCTGTGCCAGATGTGGACATCATTTTCCCGATGAAACGAAAAGGTATGCCCCTTTCTCGTGTGCTTTCCTTGCTATCGTTCACGTTTATGCCACAATAGATAGGTTTGAAAAGGAACCGGGTGGCGCTGTCCATGTTCATATGCTGTGCGATGAGGGCTGGCGGCGATGAAGCGAGATAGGGCGGGTTGTGAAAAAACTGTTTGCTCAGATCATGAAATTCGGCGTCGTGGGCGTCGTGGCATTTGCCATCGACTACGGTCTGCTGGCATTTTTGACCGAGATCGTGGGCATCAACTACCTGGTGAGCGCGACCATCTCGTTCACGGTGTCCGTCGTGTTCAACTATGTGGCATCAATGCGTTATGTGTTCAGGCATCGAGAGGGGATGAGCCGTCGACGGGAGTTCGTCACCTTTGTGATCCTGTCTGTCGTGGGCCTCGTCTTGAACAACGCATGCATGTGGGCGGGCGTGGAGTTGCTCGGCGTTTATTATCTTCTTGTGAAGATAGCGGCCACTGCCGTGGTCATGGTGTGGAATTTCGTGACGCGCAAGATATTTCTCGATGCTGGCGACGGCGGGTTTGACGAAGCTTCAGGTGACAGGGCATAGCCCAGCGACGCCGCGACTTTTCCTGAACTGTTGCGAGCCTCTGCGATCTGCCGTGGCAGAGGGCTCTTCCTGTGCAACCGCTTTGCGAGCGGGGCATGTGCCCGGCTTTCCCCTGTCGACAAAAGAAGAAGCCAGACATCATGTCTGGCTTCGCGCTGTTATCTGGTGCCCTTGACAGGATTCGAACCTGCGGCTTTCTGCTCCGGAGGCAGACGCTCTATCCCCTGAGCTACAAGGGCACGGGAGACGATTATACGCTATCATGGGCGGAAACGGAAAAACAATGCGAGGAAATCCCACGACAATGGAACAAGCTATCGTTATCGAACACATGAGCTCCGGTGCGGAGGCTGTCGGCCACCTCGAAGGAGGCAAGGCTGTCTTCATTGAGGGAGGGGCGCCGGGTGACGTGGCGACCATCGAAATCATTGAAGAGAAGCCTTCGTTTGCCCGTGCGCGCGTCGTGCGGCTCGACGAGGCATCGCCGGCACGGGTGGCGACGGCATGTCCGCAGGGCGCCCTGTGCGGCTGCTGCTCGTGGGCTCACCTGTCCTATGAGGCGCAGCTGGAGGCCAAGCGGGCCAACGTGGTGGCGGCGCTCGTCCACACGGCGCATGTTGAATCCGGACGCGCCGAAGAGCTTGTCGGGCCGTGCCTGCCAAGCAAACGGGAGTGGGGCTACCGCAACAAGCTGGAATTGGCTGCGCGCTTTGACGATCGGGGCGTGTTCACGGTGGGGTTTCATCGCGAGGGTTCGCATGACATCGCCTCCGTCGATTCCTGCCCGTTGGCGCATCGCCTGATCGCAAAAGCTCCCAAGGCGCTGCGCGGCGCCTTGCGGTATGCTCAAGGCTCTCAGGACCTGGGCATCTTCCGCATAGGCGTCCGCGGCAGCTTGCGCACGGGGGATGTCGAGATAGCGCTTTGGACGAAGCCGGGGACGTTTCCCCGTGGCCATGTGGCGAACACGCTCAAGAGCGCGCTCAAGGCCACGAGCATCGTGCGCGTTCTGGCGGAGCCGGGCAAGGAGCGGAAGATCAAGGGCATGGAGGTTCTCGATGGCAAGGGACGGTGGTATGAGGAGCTTGCCGGCGCGCGCCTTTCGGCGAGTGCTCCTTCATTTTTCCAGGTGAACACGGCTCAAGCGGAGAATCTGGTCAAGGAGGCCCTGCGTGCGCTTGGTGCGGCTGCTTCCCTCGACGGCGCCTTTGTGGCCGATCTGTACGCGGGGGGAGGAACGTTTTCCGTGCCCTTGGCCTTGGCTGGAGCGGACGTCGTGGCGGTCGAGTCGGCGGGTTCGTCGGTGAGGGACCTGCGGCGCAATGCCGACGACAACGGCGTCGACATCGATGTTGTCGGGGGAGACGCGGCGCGTGAGCTTCCGGGTCTCGGCCATCTTGATGCCTTGGTGGTGGATCCTCCCCGTGCGGGCCTTGCGAAAGGGGTGGTGGAAAGCATCGCCGCCGCAGCTCCCGGCCGTGTGGTCTACGTCAGCTGCAACCCCGCCACGTGGGCTCGCGACCTTGAGCGGTTTGAGGCTCAGGGCTACCGGCTTTCCCATGCCCAGCCGGTTGACCTGTTCCCCCAGACACCCCATTGCGAGGTTTGCAGCGTCCTGTCCAGGCAGGTCTAGCGGGGAAAGCCATGGCTCTTCGCCGGACGCGAGGCCGCAGGAGAGCGGCCGCGGATGCCATGCTGGCCCAGGGCGCTCTTGGGAGCCGCATGCCGCGCAGGGTGCCAGGCATGGCTGTGGCAGGGGCGTTTCAGGCGAATGACGGCTCCCTTCCGTACCCTTCCCCGAAGCACGTCAGCGTGGATGTTCTAAGGTTTTTCCCCCTTGCCATCCCATCACCTGCTAAAATCCATCCTCGTATGCGATAAAATCGCTCGCTCGCGCAAGAATGCCCGCCTGCGATAGCTGAAACGATCAAGAAGGAGCCACCATGGCGATGTACACCCCGGAATACCAGCCGACTGGCGAGGAAATTGCCGTTATCACCACGTCGAAGGGCACGATCCGCGTGCAGTTGCAGGGTTTGGATGCTCCCATCCATGTCGGAAATTTCGTGGAGTTGGCGCGCAAGGGCTTTTATGACAATCTGAAATTCCATCGCCATGTCCCTGGTTTTGTCATTCAAGGCGGCTGTCCCAACACGCGTGACCTGTCCTCGGCAGAAGTGGTGGAAAAGGCATCGAACCCCTATGGCGGGCTGGGCACCGGCGGGCCTGGCTACTCCATCAAAGCGGAATATGACACCAACCCGCATAACGAGCACAACGATGGAACGTTGGCAATGGCTCGCTCCCAGAATCCGGATTCCGCTGGATCCCAGTTCTATTTCTGCCTTGGCGCTCAGCCCATGCTCGATTCTGGCTATACGGTATTCGGCCAGACGATCGAAGGCAGAGACGTCATCGAGGAGCTTCGCGTGGGTGACGTCATCGAGCGCGTCGAGATTGAGAACGCCGCCGAATAGCTTCGAGGGCTGCAGCGGCGCACGCCAACAGGATACGAAGGACGCAGATGAACAAAGAGGTATTCCAGCAGGCCCGCGCGGCCTACGCACGCAAGGACTACGAAGGAGCCCTGTCGGCCTTCACGCAGTGCTTGCAGGACGCAGGCAATCCGCTCATGCCGGGCGAGGCAGGCCTGCTCTATCATCAGATAGGAAACTGTCTGATCAAGATGAAGGACTGCAACGAGGCGATCCATGCCTACACGCAGGCCACAGCTGATGCCGCCTATGATGCGTGCGGACCGGTCAACTACAATCTCGGCATGGCCTATGCTGCCCTCCATGACTACGAGGATGCGGTCAAGCACTTTGAGATTGCCGTGTCCGACGCAAAATATGACACGCCCTTCAAGGCTTACACCGGCATGGGCAACGCGTTGCTCAAGCTTGGGAAATCGGCTGAGGCGGGCGTGGCGTTTCGGGAAGCCGCACTTGACGAAGGCAATCCCGATCCAACGAAGGCTCTGCTGAACCTCGGCATCTGCTTCATGGCGCTTGATCGGTCGGCGGATGCCGTCGCCTCATACGAAAGCGCCCTGCAGTTCGACATGTTGCCTGACACGAAGAACAAGCTCTACGCCAATTTGGGGCAGGCCTATGTGGCGTGCGGCCAAATGCAGAAGGCGGTGAACGCCTTCGAGCAGTCGCTTGCCGACAAGCGATACTTTCTCAGCGATTCCGCAAGCGTTGACTATCAGCGCGCCATTGCTGCGGTCTCCCAGGGAACCTCTGAAATCACGCAGGTCATACCAGCAATCGGGACAGATATGTCAGGGCTGGACGTTGCGGCCGACGGCGGGTCGGTCTATGCTGAGCAGGATCCCTATGCCGATGCCCAGCAGGATTCCTATTACTATGGCGATCCGTATGGGCAGCAGGGTCCCTATGGCTCGTCGCCCGATGACGACCGGTTTTTCAACGCGAGCGACGAAGAGCTCGAGCAGTGGTCGAAAGGCCTGGCCAAGCAGGAGCGCAAACGCCGCAATGTCGGTCTCAAGATTGTGGTTGCCATAATCCTTGTGATTGCTCTCGCGTTCGCAGGTGCCGTGTTCCTCTACACCCAGGGCTATGGCTATCCCTCGCAGGAAACGGTTGTCAAGGAGGTGTTCGCTGATCCGCAGGCGGCAACCTCCCTATTTGCAAAAGAGGTTTCTGCCGAGCAAGCAAGCGATGAGATCGAGGCGGTCGTGCAGGATGCGAATGCTGTGGTCGATGGCGTGGATGCATCCATGAGCGAATCGACTGCCTATGTCACGGCCACGACCTCTGAGGGCGGCGCGGTTCAGTATAAGGTTTCCCTCGTGCGCGACGCCATCGGCTGGAAAGTCTCGAACATCGAACTTTATTTCGCCAGCCAAAATTAAATCAGGCTCACGGGAGGCGTATGCTCGTTTCGCATGCCCTCTTTTGCGTTCAAGTGCCCATTCGACAAAGATTAAAGAAAGAGGAACTACCATGGCAGATCAGAAGACGTATACCATGATCAAACCCGACGGCGTGCGCAATGGCCATATAGGCGAGATCGTCAGCCGTTTTGAGCGCGCGGGCCTTACGATTCAGCGCATGGAATTGGGCGCGGTCACGGATGATCAGGCCCAGGCAAACTATTCTGAGCACGAGGGCAAACCCTTCTATGCTGGTCTCATTTCCTACATAACCAGCGGCCCGGTTGTCAAGATGGTTGTGTCAGGCGAAGGAGCCGTCGCAAAATGCCGTGCGCTTATGGGTGCCACTGATCCTGCGGTTGCTGCCCCCGGCACGATTCGTGGCGATTTTGGGCTCACTATGGATGAAAATGTCATCCATGGATCGGATTCTCCCGAGTCCGCAGAGCGTGAGATGGCGATTTTCTTCCCGACGGCTTAACGGTCCCCGGAAAGAGCCGATGCTGCGAAGGACCCTGGCACTGATCCCTTGCTCCGCTGTTTTGCCTTGCATGCTCCTCGCCATGCGCAAGGCATTGCCGGTGGGCATGCGTCGGTGTCAGGGTCCTTCTTGGCATTTTGGCGTATCGGCGGTTCCACGGCTCGGAAGGGGCCGGTCGTGCCCGCAGCAGGACGAGATCTATGACGAGAAAAGGATGCGAGCATGCTCTATCGGGTCATCGATGCAACTGAGCTTCCCTCGTTGGCGGCGGCGTTCATGGAGGCTTATGAGGTGGTTGCTCCGGTCAAGCGTGGCCAGAGCCATGTGTTTGAGGTGATCGAGTCTTCTGACGACATCGACCTTTCGTATGAAACGACCGTCTCTTCGCTCAAAAAGTATTTCCTGCCGTCCACGGAAACATTGTTTTCATTCGATGCACGTGCCGACAGCGTGACCGATTTCGTTGCCGAGATCGTTCCGCGTGTCGTGTTCGGCGCACACGCCTGCGACATCAATGCGCTCAACAGGCTTGATCTGGTATTCAAGGACGGCCGTTATCCAGATCCCTATTATGTGGCGCGGCGCGATGCCACGCTCATCGTCGGCGTCAGCTGCATGCCAACCGCATCTTGCTTCTGCCATCTGTGGAGCAGCGACGAGGCCCGTTTTGGCTACGACCTCTTTCTGCAGGACATCGGCAACGGCACCTACCTTGTCAGCATCTCGAGTGTCGAGGCTGCGAACATCCTTGAGGCATCATGCAACCCGCGCGTCGCAACCGATGAGGACCGCATCCAGTTTCGCCACGCTACCCGTCGCCGGCAAGAATCGTTCAACGACGAGATTCCCGACATCCAGGATGTCGCCATGCTGATGGATGCGTTCCACAAGGATCCCTTCTGGGATGAGCTGGGCGGGCGATGCCTCTCGTGCACGGCCTGCTCCGCCGTGTGCCCGACCTGCTTCTGCTTCGACATCCAAGACACGCTCGATCCCGATGGCGTGACGGGCCGACGCGAGCGCGTGTGGGATTCCTGCACGTCGCCCCAGTTCGCTCTCGTCGCCGGCGGCCACAACTTCCGCGAAGACGGCCGTGGGCGCGTTCGCCATCGCATGTATCACAAGCTCAACGGTTTCCTCGCAAACCACGACCGCATGCTCTGCGTCGGGTGCGGCCGGTGCGTCGAGGCATGCAAAGCCAACATCAACCCAATCGAAGTTTTGAAGTTCTTCGAAAAGAAGGGGGCCGAAGATGCCGAATAGCCTCACTCCCTCAACCATCAGCGTCAGGCCGTTGGCCGACGAACCTGCGCCTCTTTCGGGCACCGACATGATGGCAGCGAATCCCTATCGGCCCTGGCCGGCCCGCATCACGTCGATCACCGACCTTACCGCCACCGAGAAACTGTTCGAGTTCCGCCTGATCGATGAGCGCATTCGGGAGGCGTTTCGCCACGAGCCCGGCCAGTTTGTCGAGTTGTCTATCTTCGGGGTGGGAGAGGCTCCCATTTCCATTTCCAGCTCACCGTCCAAGCGCGGATTCATCGAACTGACCGTTCGACGTGCCGGAAAGCTGACCAGCGCATTGCATGACCTGCAATGCGGCGACATCGTCGGCCTGCGCGGTCCTTTCGGCCGGGGCTTCCCCTTTGAGGCCATGAAGGGCCACGACATCCTGCTCGTCGCGGGCGGTCTTGGCATCGCTCCTCTGCGGTCTCTCATCAATGACATACACGACGAGCGCAGTGAATTCGGGAAGGTCACCATCATCTATGGGTCGAGGAATCCCTCCGAGGTCATGTTTCGCGATCAGTTCGAGATGTGGCGGCATCGCAAGGATTTTGACCTGTACCTGACCGTCGACCATCCTGATGCCACCTGGGATGGCGAGGTCGGCCTGGTCACGAAACCCTTCGAGCGTATCGAAATCGATGCGGACAACACGTTTGGCGCCTTATGCGGCCCCCCGGTCATGTACCGGTTCGTCATCGACGAGATGCGCAAGAAGGGCATCAGCTACGATCGCATCTACGTGAGTTTCGAGCGGCACATGAAGTGTGGCATGGGCAAGTGCGGCCACTGTCAGATCGGGCATCAGTATGTCTGCATCGACGGGCCGGTATTCAATTACTGGGAAGCAAAGAACATTCAGGGGTCGATGTAGCATGGGAGCCTATCGCGTTGACTCATCCGGCAAGCCCTTGTTGCCACGCGTGGTGATCATGGGACTGACAAGCTGTTTTGGCTGCCAGCTGCAGATCACTAACGTCGAGTCGCACCTCATGGACGTTCTGGGCCAAATTGATCTGAGCTATTGGCAGTTGGCCTCGTCCGATCCCTTGCCCGAAGAGTTTGACATCGCCCTCGTCGAAGGCGCGGTCACCACGGAGGAGGCGGAAAGGACCTTGCGCTTTCTCCGTTCTCGAGCCAAGACGTTGATCGCCATTGGTGCGTGCGCCACGACGGCGGGCATACCCGGCATGGCGTCCTCTGAGTTTTCTGGCCGGTCGGACGACGTGTACGGCTGCACGCCGACTGCCTGCGGAGAGATGATCTCTCCGCGGCCGGTGAGCGCGGTTGTCGATGTTGACTACGAGGTGTATTGCTGTCCCGTTGACTCGCTAGGACTCATCGACGTGCTTCAGAGGGCATTGTATGGATCGAACAAGGTGCTGTCCACAAAGACGATGTGCGGGGAATGCAAATGCAATGAGACGAGTTGCTTCTATGGCCAAGGCACCCTCTGCCTCGGACTGGTGACCCGGGCGGGGTGCGGCGCCCGCTGCGTGAGCTTGGGTCGTCCCTGCAATGGCTGTCGTGGACTCTCTCCCGATGCCAACCTTGACGCGGCCCGCGAGGCGTGCCGGGCATCCGGGGTCCCCGTCGAGGACTTCGATCAGGCGCTCGAGATGTTCAATCAGGTGAATCCTGCCCTTCGCGGCAGCGAGTGAGGGGTGCGTTATGACGAGAACCGCAATCAAGGTTGACCATATTGCCCGTGTCGAAGGCCATGGCAACGTGCATGTGGTCATCGAGGATGGGGTTGTCGAGACCGTAGAGATGAATGTGGTCGAGCCAGCGCGTCTTTTCGAGAGCATGGTGCGTGGCCGCCGCTATGAGGAGGTTCCCTATATTGCCTCCCGCATCTGCGGCATCTGCTCGGCAAGCCATGTGGTGACCGACCTTTTGGCGATCGAGCAGATTTTCGGCGTGCAGGTGACCGATCGAACGAACGCGTTGCGTGAACTTCTCGTGTATGGTTCGTATCTCCAAAATCACGCATCCCACCTGTTTGTGTTTGCTGCACCGGACTTCATCGGGCATAAGAGCGTGTTTCCGTTGGCGGACGAGAATCCCGAACTGTTCAGGCAGGCCCTTGGCATCAAGGCCTTGGGGAACGATCTGTGCACGCAGGTCGGTGGGCGGAGCATCCACCCGATAACGGCAGTCGTCGGCGGGTTCACCCATGAGATTGCGGCGGACGGGTACCGGGAGCTTGCCGACAAGCTTGACGCCATGCGAGACTTCGCCGCCGCCACCGTGGACCTGTTCCATTCGTTCGACGTGCCGGATATGGAGACCGAGGGGGACATGCTGGCCATGGTGGCGCCCGATCGCTATGCAGTGGTGGGTTCCCGTACGGCTCGGTTGCTGGGTGCAGGGCTCTCCTTTGACTGTGGGGCGGTGGACGACGTCATCGAGGAATATGCCGTGCCTCATTCGGCTGCGCTGTTCTCGCGTGTCCGGTCGACCGGAAAACCGTTTTTCACCGGCGCGCTCGCCCGCATCAACGCCTCCTGGCAGAATCTGAGCCGAGAGGCGAAGGTCGCGGCTGCGAAAGCGGGCCTGCGTCCTCCCGAGCGCAATCCCTTCATGAACAACGTTGCCCAGGCTGTCGAATTGGTCGATGCCCTCGATCGCTGCTCCGAGCTGTGTCGGCGCTTGGCCAATGACGAATTCGAAGGCACGAGCATTCCCCTGTCCTTCGAAGTGCGCGCCGGGCGCGGCGTGGGCTTCACGGAAGCGCCGCGGGGTGCCCTGTTCCATGAGCTTGAGCTCGATGACGAGGGCCGGGTGATGCGCGCTTCCATCATCACCCCGACGGCGCAGAACATCGCCAATCTCGAGGCTGACATGCGCGTTTTGGCGGAAGTCATCGTCGCTGGCGGTGCGGGTGAGGCCGAGGCACAGTTGGAGATCGAGAAGCTGGTCCGGGCCTATGATCCCTGTCTTTCCTGCAGCGTGCACTGAGTTGGCTTGGTGGTTTTCGGGCTTCCTGGCTGGCAGTTGTGTCCCTCGTGGATTTTCGGCAGGTGGTAAGGCCCTGTGTTAGAATTCGATTTTACATGAATCGAGATTCGAGGGGTTTGCCTTTATGTCGTTTTTAGATGTGCTTTCGGGTCTGACGGGCCAGATGTCCACGGACATGGCCATCGACCTCGGAACTGCAAATACGCTGGTCGCCCTTAAAGGGGAAGGCATCGTCATCAACGAGCCTTCTGTCGTCGCTATCGAGAAAAGCACCCATCGTGTGCTTGCCGTCGGCCACGAGGCCAAAAATATGATCAATCACACGCCGGATGCCTTTTCTGCGGAGCATCCGCTGCGTGATGGGGTCATCGCTGATTATGACGTGACTGAAGCCATGCTGTCGGCTTTCATCAACAAGGCGTCGGTTCGCAAGTATCCTTGGCAGGCGAAGCCGCGTATCGTGATCTGCATTCCCTGCGGCGCGACGTCGGTTGAAAAGCGCGCGGTGTTTGAGGCGGCCATCCAGGCGGGCGCCCGCCAAGCCTATCTCATTGAGGAGCCCATGGCTGCCGCCATGGGTGCCGACTTGCCCGTTACCGAGCCCACCGGGTCCATGGTCGTCGACATCGGCGGTGGCACCACCGAGGTGGCTGTCATATCGTTGGGCGGCATCGTGACGTCATCCTCGCTTCGCCTTGCCGGCAATCGGATGGACGAGGCTATCGCCATGCATCTGAGAGATCTCCTCGGCATCAAGATCGGGGAACGCACCGCCGAGGTCATCAAGATCAAGATAGGTTCGATCCTTCCGTTCGAAGACGGACGTGAGCGGGACATGATCATATCGGGGCAGGATGTCATCACCGAGCAGCCGAAGGAGGTCACCATTCAGTCAGAAGACGTCAGGGCTGCCCTTCAGGCTCCTATCGAGGAGATGGTCGTGCACATCAAGGAGACGTTCAAGAAGACCAACCCCGATCTTGCCTCCGACATCATCCAGAATGGCATTTTGCTCACGGGCGGCGGCGGCCTTCTTTCAGGACTCGACCGCTATCTGACGGACAAGCTTGAAATACCCGTTTGGGTGAGTGAGACCGCATTGACCAATGTCGTTGTCGGGTGTCTGAAGGTGCTCGAGACACCGACGGCGCTCAAGCAGACGCTCATGCGCTCCAAGTAAGGTGACGTATTCGTTTTATGGCTCTTAACTTTCAAAACACCGGTTCGGCTCAGATTCGCCGGATTCTGTTCGTGGTTTTTCTCGCCGTGTCGCTCATCCTCATGACGCTGTATGCGCGCGAAGGGGAGGACGGCACCCTCCATTCGGTTCAAGCGGCCGTTTCCGGTGTATTTGCCCCGTTCAAATTTGCCAGCGCGGCGGTTGGGTCTGCTACCGAATCGGCGGGCGATGCGACGTCGGACCTGACTGCCGATGGAGACACGCTGTCCAGCCTTAGGGAGAGCAACGCCGAGCTGAGGGAACTGCTTTCCCAGGCCGACGAATACAAACAGGAGGCCGAGCGTCTCCAAGGCCTGCTCGACATGAAGCAGCTTTATGATCTTGACGGGGTGGCTGCCCGCGTCGTCGGACGCAACATCCAGGCGTGGAACCAGACGATTGACCTTGACGTGGGAGAGTCTGATGGGATCGGCAGCGGCATGACCGTCATGGGATCGTCGGGCGTCATTGGGCAGGTGGTGAGCGTCACCGATCATCGGGCAACCGTCAGACTGCTCACCGATCCCAACAGCGGCGCCGCTGCACTTGTGCAATCGAGCCGCGCCGAGGGCGTGGTGAGGGGGTCGCTCGATGGCCTCCTGTATCTCGAGGATGTCGATGTGGACGTGGATGTCGTGCAAGGAGATGTCGTCGTGACGTCCGGCACGGGAGGCAGCTATGCGAAAGGCCTGATCATTGGTACAGTGGTCAAGGTCGATGCAAAACAGGGCCAAGCGGCGCGACGCATTGTCGTCTCGCCGAACGACAAGGCGAGTTCGCTTGAGGAAGTGTTCGTCGTCAAGAGCGTCGGCTCGGACGGTTCGAGCGACTCGGAGGACAGCGAGGAGGGGAGCGACTCATGACGGTGACACGTGCGGGAATCGTCACTTTTGTCGGCGCGGTCGTCGCGCTGCTCCTCCAGATCATCGTGGCTCCGAACATCGCCCTGTTCTCGTCGATGCCCAACTTCATCGTGGCCTATGTGCTCATCGCGGCGATTCTCCGTCCGCAGAACGCGAGTCCCGTGCTTCCCTTCGTTCTCGGCCTTTCGTTTGACCTGCTCGCCGGAGGCCCTCTCGGCGCAATGTCATTTCTGCTTGTGCTCGCATCGTTTTGCGCTTCACGGACGTTTGCTGCCCTGGATAACGACACCGCGTTCATTCCGCTTGCCATATTCGCCGTCGGGGCCTTGGCTGTCGAGACGCTCTATGCCGTCCTCATCGTTGCGACGGGCACGGACGTGAGCATGCTTGATGCGCTTGTGCACCGGGCATTGCCCTGCACCCTGTTTGACTGCGTGATCGGCTTCATCATGTATCCGTTTCTGGTCCGTGCCTTTGCAAGCGCGTCTCAGCAGCAGCAACCTGGCACTACCCGGTTGCGCTGAGGGCCGTCGTCATGCTGATAGCCATTATCGCCGCCGTTGTCGCGCTTTTGATCGCCGCCGTTATCGTAGCGGTGATCTTTTCCGTGCGTGCCCGCACGAAGACGCCAAGCATCGGCGTGAAGAAGAATGTGAGTTCCATCCAATCCGTTGGAGTGTCCTCATCGCTCGGCAATGGACCGCGAGCTGGGTCGGGGGGCAGGAAGGCGGGGGTGGCCCACCAGCCTGCGGCGAATCCCGCCGAGGGCCTCAAGTCACGTTTTCTTGCCATGGGCGTTCTGACGGCAGCCGTGTTCGGCTCTCTTGCGGCCAGGCTGTGGAGCATGCAGGTGATGTCGTCGAGCGTATATGAGAAGGAAGCCGAGGCAAATGTTTACACCACGGTCAAGACACCGGCTCCTCGCGGCTATATATGCGACGCCGATGGCCGTGCGCTCGTGCGTAACCGCTCCTCACTCACCGTTCTTGCCGATCCCGATGTCGCTGATGACCATGATGTCGTGCAGCGCCTCTCCACGGTGCTCGGGGTTCCTTTCAATGTGATCCGCCAACGCATCCAGGATTCCACTTCCCACGCGCAGAGCCAACGGGTGGTGGCGAGCGACGCCCGCATGCGGGACATAGCTTTCATTGCCGAGCATTCGGACGCGTTTTCTGGCGTGACGGTGGAGACCCGCACCGTGCGGGAGTACCCGTATGGCGCACTTGCCGCGCACGTGTTGGGCTATACCGGCTCGGTTTCCGATGAGACGTTTCCCGAGGGGCGAGACGTCGAGTCCGATGACGAGGTGGGCAAGAGCGGGATTGAGAAGACCTACGACAATCTGCTTGCCGGTGACCACGGCGAGAGAAAGGTCATCGCTGATGCCGATGGCAATATCCGTGAGGTGGTGAGCGAGACGCAGCCGACGAAGGGCTCGGATGTGTATCTGACCATCAAAGGGCCTGTGCAGTATGCCTGCGATAAGGCGCTTGCGGAGCTCGTTGCGCCCGAAGACGGTGCCATCGGCTCGGGCACGGGCACGGGTGCGGCGGCTGTCATCATGGATGCGCGCGATGGCGGGATTGTTGCCATGTCAAGTTTTCCGACATTCTCTCCAGAGGAGTTCATCGGGGGAATCTCGCAGGATGTGTACGATGTGTATCAATCGGATGACGCATACAATCCGCTCTTTAACCGCGTCATCGGGGGCGAGTATCCCGCCGCATCCACGTACAAGGCATTCACCGGCCTGGCCGCACTTGACTACGGATTTGCCAATTCGACGAAGTCGTGGGTCTGCACAGGCTCGTGGGATGGGTGGAACACGGGTTCTCCCCAAAAGTGCTGGCTGCACTCCGGGCACGGGACTCTCGGCTTCCGCAGTGGTGTCGTGCAATCCTGCGACGTCGTGTTCTACGATATCGCCAAACAGTTTTGGGATGCCGGGGAAGCCGGCTCGATCAGCACCACTGCCATGCAGGACGAAATCAAGAAGTATCGGTTCGGAGAGGCGACGGGCATTGACCTCGATGCAGAGTCCGTCGGCCGCGTTCCCACTCCCGAGTGGAAAGCCGAGTACTTTCGCGACACTCCCGAAGCGGCCCAGTGGCAGGGCGGCGACTCAACCAACATGGTTATTGGCCAAGGCTACGTCCTGACCACGCCGCTTCAGATAGCCGTTGCTTACGGAGCCGTCGCAACGGGGAAGATCATGAAGCCGCACTTGCTCAAGGAAGTGAGGAATTCCACGGGTGACGTGGTCGCCTCTTTTGAGGCAGAGGTTGTGTCAGAGCCCGACATCCCATCCGATAATCTGGATTTCATGCGGGATGCCCTGCACGGAGTGGCCACCGACAACGCCGAAATCGCAACGCTGTTCAACGCTCATGGCATCGACGCTGCTTGCAAGACCGGCACGGCGGAGGTCGCCGGCAAGGACGACTTTGCCTGGTTCGCTTGCTACGCGCCGTATGACGATCCCAAATATATTGTGGCCTGTGTCGTTGAGGAAGGCGGAGGCGGTTCCGCTGTCGGTGCGCCGCTCGGCGTAGAGCTTCTGGCGTCCGTGCTTGCCTACGACGAGGGCACCTTGGCCGACATGGGCTCGATAGCTGGATCGACCGGCAAGACGGTCGCGCGTAAGAGTTCCGGCTCAACCGGTCGCACCGATTAGGATAATTCTGTCGGTGCGTTGGCTTCGCACCGTGCGAGAAGAAAGGACTTCATGGCCCAGCTGCCTCAGATAAGTTCGGTGAAGGTTCCCGACCAGACCGTCGCGAACGCCACGCGCCAGCGTCGGTTCCCCACGCTCAACATCCCGTTCATCGTGGTCATCACGCTGCTGGTGGGCTATGGGCTGCTGGTGGTCTGGTCGGCCGTGAGCGGCAACGCGGACTACAGCTTCTCGCGGCAGGCTGCGGGTGTAGCCCTCGGGGCGGTGATCATGGTGCTGCTGTGGCGGTTCGACTACCGCCGCCTGTCTGAACTGACGGTGGTTTTTCTCATCGTCAATGTCATCCTCATCCTGTCTCCTCACTTTCCAGTCATTGGCGTGGAGGCGAAGGGGGCGCAGTCTTGGATCAATATCGGCACACAGGTTCAGCCGGGCGAATTCGCGAAGGTCACCGTTGTCCTTCTGGCCGCAAGCGTCGTTTCGCGATACGGAGGACGGCTCGACGATCCTCGAGAATACTGCAAGGCGCTTGGCATCATGCTCGTTCCCTTTGTGTGCATCATGACGCAGCCCGACCTGGGAACGGGTCTCGTCTATCTGTTCATCGCCGCAGTCGCGCTCGTCGTGGGTGGCGCTCGGCCCAAATTTCTTCTGATCACCTTGGTGGCCGGCATCGCTTGCATCGCGGCCGTCTTCGCCATCGACCAGGTCATCTATGGGGCAACAGGGGAATACAAGCTGTTCAAAAGCTATCAGCGGGCACGCCTGACCGTATTCCTCAACCCCGAAGCGGATCCCGATGGAGACGGCTACAACCTTGTGCAGGCGAAAATCGCCATCGGCTCCGGCGGCCTGTTCGGGAAGGGGCTGTTGCAGGGCACCCAGGCAAAACTCGACTATTTGCCCGAGGCTCCCACCGACTTCATCTTCTGCGTGCTGGCGGAAGAACTCGGGTTTTTCGGTGTAATGGTGCTGCTTTCCCTCTATGTTATTCTGGTTTTGCTATGCTTTCGCATTGCTAAGTCCTCCAGTGACGTGTTCGGCATGATCATCGTCATGTGCATTGTGGGGATGTGGCTGTTCCAGATACTTGAGAACATCGGCATGACCTGTGGCCTCATGCCCATCACGGGCATACCGCTGCCGTTTATGAGTTACGGCTCGTCATTCATGGTGGTGAACTTCATCATGCTGGGGCTCATCGGCTCGGTGTGGGCACACAGCGCCGCGATTGGAAAGAAGGGCAGCTATGCAACTACCCGTTGATATCAAGGCCGTCATCGACGCGGCGACCAACATCGATGAGGCGCGGCAAACCGCGCTTTCCGTGAGCGTGTATTTTGATGACAGCGCTCCTGGCGATGTGCAGGCTCACGTGAGGCAAGCTTTTGCCAGCGCGTCGCCCCACGCCCGCGTTTCCCTCGTCTATCTGGATGGACGTGAAATCGTTCCCTATGCGGGCGATGACATGGCCGTCATTGTTGCCGGCTTGAGCGAACGCGTGGGAGCCTGTGCGTCCGATCTGCGCGCCGCCGGGGTTCCGGCCATGGTTGTCACCACTCTTCCGTCGCTTGTGGCAGACATTGCGCAGGCGCAAGGTTGTGCCATTCCTCAAGGGGATCTCATATCTCCCAAAGTGAGGCGCCCGTCCGTGGTGCCGTTCGAAGCTTCTCCGAAGGAGGATGCGCCTTCCCCCACGACGACACGACTTCCGGCAGCGAGCGAGCCCTACCCGGTTGATCCCGCTGTCGCCTCATCGCTCGATGAGCGCATGGGTGGCTGGATCATTGCGGCCTGCAATGAGAAGAGGCTCGCGTTTGCCCTGGCGTTTCCCTTTGTGAGAAAGCCTCTTTCGCTTGATGCGGTGGGTTCGACCGCTCTCCAGAATGCAGGAGTTGGCCTGCTGGTCATCATTCCTGGGGCCGACATGCCCGTCATGACGCTCAACCAGGCGAAGATGCTGCTCATGATTGCTGCCGCTTATGGCGAAGAGTTGAACATGGAGCGGGTGAAGGAGCTGGCTGCGCTCGTTGGAGGTGCATTCGCCTGCCGTGCGGTTGCGCGGCAGCTGGTGACGTTCGTTCCCGCTTTGGGTTGGGCCGTCAAGGCGGCCATCGGCTATACGGGCACGGTTGCCATGGGCCGTGCGGCCATCGAATACTATGAGGGGGGAATCACGCTGGGCCGGCTGGCTGACGTGGTGGCGAAAGCTCGGGACAAGGCAGTCGCCGCGGCGGCAAGCCAGGCGGCGGCGAAGGCCCGGGCGGCCGGAGCAAGCACGGTTGCCGGCCTGCGTCAACGGGTCACGCGGGCAACGGCTCACCTGCCGGGCGGCGACGCGGCCGTCCACAGATAGCGGCCGGGCCGTTCGCCTCACCCTACAGAAATCGAAGAAAGAGTGATTCCGATGACGGATCTTTGGGCGCGGCTCGAGCCGTTGCTTGCCGCCGCCGAGCGGCCTGCGCGCTACCTCAACCACGAGTGGGGGAGCGTGTACAAGCCCGATGCGACGTTTTGCTATTGCATGGTGTATCCCGACACCTATGAGCTCGGTCAGGCGAATCAGGCCGTTCGCATCCTGGTGAATGCGGTGAACGCTGTTGAGGGAATGGTTGCCGAGCGTGCCTTTCTGCCGTCTCCCGGCTTCTGTGACACGATGCGTGCCGAGGGGCTGCCGCTTTTTTCCATCGAGAGCTGTGCCCCCCTTGCTGAGTTCGACGTCATCGGCATCACGCTTCCCCATGAACTGGCGGCCACCAACGTGCTTGAGACGCTTGATCTCGCGGGCATTCCCCTTCATGCCAAGGAGCGTGCCGAGGAGGATCCGTTCGTGATTGCCGGAGGACCCTGCACGTTCAACCCTGAACCCTATGCGCCCTTCTTCGATGCGTTCTGCATCGGCGAGGGCGAAGAGTCCGTTCCCGAGGGCCTTTCTCTCATTCGCCGTCTCCGCGCCGAAGGGGTTTCTCGCGCGGATGTTCTGCGCACGTTGGCGGGCGAGGACGGCTGGTACGTGCCGTCCCTGTATCGCTGGAGAACTGAAGCGGAGGCGCAGGCTGCTGGCACGTGGATCGATCCTCTGCAGGCAGAACTGCCGACGTCCATAAACAAGCGCCTGTTCGAGGGTTTTGCGGAGAGCTCCGGCTGGGAGCCGTGCATCGTTCCTTTCACGGAGGTGGTGCATGACCGTCTCAATGTCGAGGTATTGCGCGGTTGTGCACGCGGCTGCCGGTTCTGTCAAGCGGGCATGATGTATCGTCCCGTGCGCGAGCGCACGGTGGACAACGTGGTAACGTCGGTGCTGTCGGGCTTGTCGGCGACGGGCTACGACGAAGTGAGCCTCACCTCGCTCTCGTCTACCGACCATTCCCAGATAGCGGAGATCCTCACGCGCCTGAATCATGCCTGTGATGGCAAGGGGGTGCGGATATCGGTTCCCTCGCAACGCCTCGACGCGTTTGGCGTGGACATGGCGGGGCTGGTGGCTGGCCAGAAGAAGGGCGGCCTCACCTTCGCTCCCGAGGCCGGGACGCAACGTCTGCGTGACGTGATCAACAAAAACGTGACTGAGGAGGACCTGTTTGCCGCCATTGATGCGGCGTTCTCGACCGGGTGGCGGCGCTGCAAGCTTTACTTCATGATAGGGCTGCCAACGGAAACCGACGAGGACATCAAGGGCATCGCAAGCCTCGCCCAACGGGCCTACGACCGCGCTCGGGCGGCTGTTGCGCCCGAGCAGCGTGGCAGCGTCAAGGTGAGCGTGTCGTGTGCCCTGTTTGTGCCAAAGGCTCAAACGCCCTTCCAGTGGGACGGCCAGATTGCTCCCGAAGAAGCCCTGCGGCGTGTCAACCTGTTGCGCTGCAGCGTCAAGTATCGAGCCGTAGACGTGCATTGGCATGATCCCGGAACGAGCTTTGTCGAGGCGGTCATGAGCCGTGGCGGGCGCGAGGTTGCCGCGTTGGTTGAAAGGGCATGGAGTCGAGGGGCCCGCTTCGATGCGTGGTCGGAGTGCTTTGACGAGGAAGCATGGCATGAGGCTGCCAAGGAGACGGGTATCGATCCCGCCGCCTTGGCCCAGACGACGTATGCCACGAGTCGGGTCATGCCCTGGAGCCATATCTCAACCGGGGTTTCGACACGCTTTCTGGAACGCGAGCGCCGGTTGGCGGAGGAAGGGCGTACCACGCCCGACTGTACGTTTGAGACATGCTCGGCATGCGGCGTGTGTCCGACGTTTGGGACCGACAATCAACTTGCGGAGGCCCGCCATGCCTGATCCTCGAAACTTCCGTTTGCGCGTCATGTTTTGCAAGCAGGGGAGGTTGGCCCTGCTGTCACACCTCGAAGTGGCCCGCGCGCTTGAGCGTGCGGTGCGGCGCGCCGGCCTTCCCTTTGCCATCAGCCAGGGGTTCTCTCCTCACATGAAGATATCTTTCGGTGCGGCTTTGCCGGTCGGCGTCGGCGGGACGCATGAGGTGTTCGATCTTCAGATGACGCGATATCTGCCACCTGATCAGGTGCTCGAGATGCTGCAGGCGGCAAGCGCAACCGATCTCATGGTGAAGGGCTGCCGATATATCGAGCCCGATGCCCCAGCCGCTTCCGCCGCCTATCCCGTGGGCACTTACCGCGCGCTTCTGTCATGTTCGCCTGCACGTCTCTTCGTTCCTCGCGAAATCACGCTGGTGCGCAAGAAGAAGGAAAAAGTGCTGCGCGTGTCAGACTTTCTGGTGGACGAGATGCGACTTGCCGGCGCGACGTTGACCTTTTCTTTGGAGTCGAAGCCGACGGGGAGCTTGCGGCCTGACGCTCTTCTCCGCGCGTGCTGTGACGAGACGAACGGCAGTGCCGACGATGCCACGAGTCCGGTTGCTTTCGTGGTGGAGAACACCGATACCACGCTGGTCGATGCTGAGCCCTGCGGCGAGGACAATCTCCTGGCGACACTGACGGTTACTCGGATAGACCAGCGCCCCTTGGCCTGAGCGCTTATAATCCTCCCTGGCTCCCTGGCTCCCTGGCTCCCTGGCTCCCTCTTGCCGGAGGCGGGCCAGGGCTCCCTCGTCCGGCGTCGTTCTCCTGCCGGAGGTGGGCTAGGGCTCCCTTGTCCCGAGTTTCCTTCCTGTCGGAGGCGGGACTGGCTCCTTTGACCGGCGTCTCCCTCTGCCGGAGATGGGCCGTGGCTTCCCTCGTCCAGCGTCGTTCTCCCTCCCTCGGATTGGCAGAAAGCCTCCCTGATGGGCAGTTTTCTGGGAGAGGGGAGCGCCCGCGGAATGTGCGGCCTGGGGTTTTCCGGAGGCCCCGGAAAACCGGCGCCGAAAAGTTGCCCACCGCGCCCGATGTGATCCGATCCGGCCTCGGCCTCTCCGCTGGGAGGCTCCGAGCCCCGCTGGGCCCGGCCCGGCTCGATCCGGCCCGGTCTCCCTGGCCCGTCTCCTGTCCGGCCCGTCTCCCGCCCAGCATGGCTCGATCCGGCCCGGCGCGGCGGTCCGTTTCCCGCCCGACACGGCTCGATCCGGCCCGATCCGATGAGGCCCGTCTCCTGGCTCGTCGCCTGCCCGGCCCGTTTCCTTCCCGGTCCCTCTCGCCGCCCCGTCTCCCTCTCGGCCGCCCTGGACCGGAGGGGCTGCCGGGACGGTCGGCCCCGCTCGGAGCTCCCGCCGGCGAGACCCCGACCAGCCTGGCGCATCGTCTGCCCGGGGCCGCGCTTCGGCCTCTCGGCTGCGGCTGGGCGCGAGGGAGCGCGTGTGTCCTTTTGCCTCGGGGGAGGCAAAAAGACACGCTTTCTTGCCTACAACCTGCCGACTGGCGAGGGCATTGCGAAACCCTCTCGGCATGCAGGCGGTATGAACGAACGCGATGAAGCGGTTGAAATGTGGGGCGCAGCGGTTGTCTGGAGCGACCTGCATGCGAGTGGCCTCTATCGCATGGACTGCGATGAGGGCGCAGGTTTTTGCCGACAACCCTCCATTCTGAGCTTTCTGCCCCGTATACAATTCATCCACGGAGAAAAGCAGGCGACGCGCCCCGTTGCTCCTTTTTGTTTTGGCCTATACCCCAGCTGTTGGGAATCAGCCACCAAGGAAGTGCCGAATAGGTAAGGGATTGTACCAAGAATGTACAAAAAAAGAGTCCTGGAAAGAAAAAAAGGTCAGGAGCAAAAAATCTCCTGACTTGCTCTTTCAATGGCGGGATGTACGAGACTTGAACTCGCGACCTCCGACGTGACAGGCCGGCGCTCTAACCAACTGAGCTAACACCCCGTGCTTCAGCAGCGTTGGCTATTTTACCGGGACATGTGGAACTGCGCAAGACCCTTTCTTAAAAAAATTTCCGTCCTGGCCTATCACGGGTGGGACTCAGCTTCGTTTCTGATCCCTGCTCGTCCCGTCACAGACTCGGCTCCGATCATGCCCATGCTGCTATCCCGGTGCCGATGCGATCCAGATTTCGGCCTGCTTCAATTCCAGTCAAAAGCTGCTTTGACTCCGGTCGAGCCGTCCATGAGGGGCACGGCGCCGTGCGTGGTGCGCATCGATCTGAATCCTCCTGTCGTTCGCCTGCGGCGAGCATCCGCCTCACGCAAGACAGAGATGGACAGTTTTTTCGACTTTCAAAGGGTCTGGGGGTTCGTCTGCTACTCTTGCGAAAAGGGGCTCAATTAACGTCCCAGTTCAGATGGGCGACTACGAAATCATCTCCACAAAATTGTCTTTTTTCTTGATATTGACAGCGCGATTTCTCGGGAAATTACATCAATAATCCCACCAACCCGAAAAAACTGTCCAAGCATGGTTGCGGACGTATCCGTTTAGCTCCCGGGGAAGGGGACGCGACGGTCTTCCATGGAAGAACGGTCTTCCAGGGGGGAGAGAGACGGTTTTCCGGGGGGCACAAGGCCATCTGGGGACGGTCGATCAACAGCCTCTCGGAGTCTCGGCAATCTTAACCCTCTGGAGCCGGCAGGGCACTCCGGGGATGATCTCCTTTACCGAGAAAAGGGCTATTGAGACTGTAATGGGGAACTCCTGTGGAGAACGCAACGGTCTCCTGTGGGCGGGAGGCGGTCTCCCGTGAGAGAGCAGGGAGACGGTCTCCCGGGGAAGGGGACGCGACGGTCTTCCGTGGAAGAACGATCTCCTGGGAAGAACGCGACAGCCCCCTGAGGGGGCGGGGAGACGGCTTGACATAAGGTGGTTCGTGCAGGTTGTGTGGTGGAGAAAATGTCTCGTGCAAAAGTCATTCATCAATGATAAAGTTTAGCAACTAAAATAAATGCAGGGCAGAAATTTGATCATGCGAGAGATGGACGTGTGTTTCGCATCATGCGAGAGATGGACGTATGCTTCGCATCATGCGAAAGACGGGTGCGCCCTTCGCATCCGCAAGGATGTGTGCATGGCTGGAGCTTGGGGGCGAGAACGAAAGCCGTTCGAAAGCCGTTCGCCCTACCGGCCTGGCATGGCGTTGCGCATACCGCAGAGACCGTTCGGGTTTCCTGACCTTCTCTCGGAGTGACTGCCGGATATCCCCGTGCCGCTGATGCCTTGGCCGGGTGGATCTTCTTGGATGGGCTGCGTTTTGAGGTGTCGCAGTGGCGATATGCACGGAAAGGACCGGTATGGCGGACTCGTTCAAGGAAACGAAGCATGAGCTTTTTGAGCTCATGCAGCGCATGCATCGAAGTAACTACGCTTCGCCGACTCCCGAGGGGGTGACCCCTTCGGAGGCCCGCACGATGGTGGCGATCGATGAACTCCATAGGCTTCGTGGCGAAACCCGCCCGGGCCGGGTGGCGCAATTTACCCACACCACTCCCAGCGCGCTCTCCCAGACGTTCAGGTCGCTTGAAAAGAAGGGGCTTATAGAGCGCCATCGGTCTGGCGGAGATTTTCGGGGTGTCACCGTGAAACTCACTGAAAAAGGCAAGCGCTTTGCCATCGAGAGCAAGAAGCTTCATGACAAGCACATGGACGAGGTCATGGCTTATGTGGGTGAGGAAGACATGGCGCATCTCGTCCGCATTTTGCGTAAGGTGGCTGAGTTTCACGAGTTCGAGGGAGGGAAAGACGTCTCTTCCAGAGCCGAAGGCGGCACGGGAGGGCCTCCCTCTCCTGCAACCGGATCCGATGCCGCCGTGCCTGAGCGCGCTACAGACGGATTAGAGATCGATGAAGTTGAGTCCAATCCTGAAGGGGGCGACGTGCCGTGCGCATAGTCCGTTACCTCAAACATTCGAAAATTGCGGTCCTGCTCATCGTCTGCCTTCTTGTCGTGCAGGCGTTTGCGGATCTCTCGCTGCCGAACTGCACCTCAAAGATCGTGGATGTCGGCATTCAGCAGTCGGGCGTCGAACATGCCGCGACCCAGGAGATGACGGCCCGGACTCATGACCTCGTCGCCATGATGCTGCCCTCCGAAGACGAGCAGACGTTTCGTGACGCTTACGTCGAGACGGAGGGGGACGTGTATCGCCTGAGCGATCAGGGCGAGGAGGAACAGGCCGCGCTCGACAGCATGGTGTCGTTGCCGCTCGCGGTCATCTACTACGCCAACCAGATGTCTGACATGGATCTCGATCAGGTCATGCAGGCCTATCAGGCGGGCGCCGTCCAGAAGCAGGACGTCCTCGACATGATCGACGAGGCGAAGGAGCAGCTGGGAGAAGGGGGGGATGCCATCATTGACCAACAGGCCATCGCCGCCGCCAAGGCCGAATACGAGTCTCTTGGATACAGCCTCTCCGACCTCCAGATGAGCTATCTGCTTCGCATCGGCTTCACGATGCTGGGACTTGCGGCTCTCGGCATGGTGGCGGCTGTCTGCGTCGGCTTTATTGCCGCACGCACTGCCGCAAAGGTGGGAGCAACCTTGCGGACGAAACTGTTTCGCCAGGTGGTCTCATTCTCCGATGCCGAAGTGCAGAGCTTCTCGGCGGCTTCCCTCATCACGCGCGGGACAAATGACATCCAGCTTGTGCAGATGGTGTCCGTTATGCTTCTGCGCATGGTCCTGTACGCGCCTATCCTCGCCATCGGCGGCATCATCATGGTTTCACGGACTAACCTGGCCATGAGCTGGATTATCGTGGTTGCGGTTGCCGTCATTTTCGTCCTCATCATGGTGCTGATGAAGGTGGCGATGCCGAAATTCAAGATAATGCAGAAGCTCATCGACCGCGTGAATCTGGTGTCGCGCGAAATACTGACTGGCTTGTCTGTCATTCGTGCGTTCGACCGTCAGTCCTACGAAGAGGCGCGTTTCGACGAGGCAAGCACGCGCCTCATGAAGACGCAGCTGTTCACGAATCGCGTCATGACCTTCATGATGCCGCTGATGATGCTCATCATGAATGGCGTAAGCGTGCTCATCGTATGGGCAGGCGGCGCCTACATTGACAACGGGTCCATCCAGACCGGCGACCTCATCGCGTTCATCACCTATTCGATGGTCATTATCATGGGCTTCCTCATGATTGGCATGATTTCCATCATGCTTCCGCGTGCCGATGTGGCCGCCCAGCGTGTTGACGAAGTGCTTGACACGAAACCGACCATACGCGATCCTGCTGTCGACTTGGCCAAAGATGGGGCACTTTCCGGGTCAAAAGGCGGCGCGACCATTGCGTTCAACGATGTCAGCTTCAAATACGGGGATTCCAAGGAATGCGTGCTCGAGCACATCGACTTCGTCGCCGAGCCCGGCAAGACCACGGCTCTGGTCGGGTCGACCGGATCAGGCAAGTCGACGGTCATAAAGCTCATCGAGCGCTTTTATGACGTGACGTCCGGTTCCATCACGCTTGACGGCATCGACATTCGCAACCTGAGCCAGCGAGCGCTCCGCTCCCAATTGGGCTACGTGCCGCAGAAGGCGTTTCTGTTCTCGGGCACCGTTGGGTCCAATATTGCCTATGGCGATGAGGGCATGTCGGAAACGCGCATCGAGACCGCAGCCGACATTGCGCAAGCCACCGAATTTGTCGCATCGAAAGACGAAGGGTACGAAGCCTCTATCTCTCAGGGCGGAACCAACGTTTCGGGCGGGCAACGGCAGCGTCTCGCCATGGCCCGCGCGCTTGCGACCGATGCGCGCGCCTACCTGTTCGATGACAGCTTTTCGGCGCTCGACTACAAAACCGATGCCGCCTTGCGGCAACAGCTGCACGCAAGGCTCTCGGAAAAGACCGTCGTCATCGTGGCGCAGCGCATATCCACTGTTCTCCATGCCGACCTCATCGTCGTTTTCGATGAGGGCCGCATCGTGGGAAAAGGAACGCACGAAGAACTGATGGAAACCTGTGAGGAATATAGGGAGATAGCGATGTCCCAACTGTCGGCAGCTGAGCTGGGCGGGGGTGATGAGGCATGAGCGCGGAGATGAAATCCTCTGAAAGTTCGAAACAAAACCACGCGCCTCGGGGTCCCTTTGGAGGCAACGGACCGGGTCGCGGCATGATGCCGGGCGAGAAGCCCAAAGATTTCAAGGGCACGATCAGGAAGATGATTGCGCTGGTGGGGCACTTCAAGGTCGCCCTCGTGGCGGTTCTCGTGTTCGCCGTTGGTTCCACGGTGTTCAACATCGTTGGGCCAAAGGTGCTGTCCACGGCAACGACTGAGCTGTTTAACGGCATCGTGGCAAAGATTGACGGGTCAGGTGGAATCGACTTTGACGCCATCGCGCGCATACTGGTGTTCACCTTGGGCCTCTATCTTCTTTCGGCCGCCTGCTCGTTCGTGCAGGGCTGGATCATGAGCTCCATTTCCCAGCGCACCTGCTATGGGCTTCGCCGGGATATCGTGGAGAAGATCGATCGCATGCCCATGGGCTACTTTGAGCGCACCTCGGTGGGCGATGTCCTGTCTCGGATCACCAATGACGTCGACACGCTTGGGCAAAGCCTCAACCAGGGTGTGACGCAGCTTATCACGTCCACGACGACCATCATTGGCGTGCTGGTCATGATGCTGACCATCAATCCGCTCATGACGCTTGTCACGGTGGTCATCCTGCCCATATCTCTCGTGCTTGTCATGGCGGTGGTGAAGCGTTCCCAAAAGTTTTTTGCAGCACAGCAGGAAACGTTGGGCCAGATCAATGGACTCGTGGAAGAAACCTTCTCAGGGCACGACGTCGTCAAGGCGTTCAATCGGGAGGACGAGGCTGTCTCCCATTTCGACGAGACGAATGCGCGTCTGTACAATTCAGCGTGGAAGTCGCAGTTCATTTCTGGCCTCATGCAGCCAATCATGAATTTTGTCGGCAACCTCGGATATGTGGCCGTGGCGGTCACTGGCAGCTTTCTGGCGGTTCAGGGCGTCATCACGGTTGGAGACATCCAGGCATTCATCCAGTACGTTAAAAACTTCACGCAGCCCATCACGCAACTTACCCAGGTGTCGAACGTCCTCCAGCAGATGGCGGCTGCGGCTGAGCGAATTTTCGCATTCCTGGAAGAGCCCGAAGAGGAACCTGACCACACAACCGTCTTGGCCGCCGATGTCGAATGCGAGGTCACTTTCGACCACGTGCGTTTTGGGTACGACGCCGACAAGCCGGTCATCAAGGATTTTTCGGCGCAGGTGACCGAGGGCCAGACCGTTGCGCTCGTGGGACCCACGGGCGCGGGCAAGACCACGATGGTCAAGCTGCTCATGAGGTTCTATGACGTTCAGGGCGGGGCCATCCTCCTTGGAGGACACGATCTCCGGTCGTTTGCTCGTGACGACGTGCGGTCCCTGTTTGGCATGGTGCTGCAGGACACCTGGCTGTTCCATGGAACCATTCGTGACAACATCCGGTACGGCAAGTTGGACGCCACTGACGAGGAGGTGGAAACGGCGGCAAAGGCTGCGTACGTTCACCATTTCATCCAGACGTTGCCCGCAGGCTACGACACGGAGATCAATGAAGACGCCAGCAACATCAGCCAGGGTCAACGTCAGCTGCTGACCATAGCGCGCGCCATCCTGGCCGATCGCCGCATGCTCATTCTCGATGAGGCGACAAGCTCGGTTGACACGCGTACCGAGGAGCGAATCCAGAAGGCCATGGACAATCTCATGGCCGGGCAGACCTCCTTCGTCATCGCGCATCGGCTGTCCACCATCAGAAACGCCGATCTCATCCTGGTCATGCGTGACGGCGACATCGTGGAGCAGGGTTCCCACGAGGAGCTGCTGGAGCTTGGCGGTTTCTATGCAGAGCTGTATAATTCACAATTTGTTGAATGCATCGATGAGGTGGAGGGGTAGCACGGCCGCCGGGCTGGCTCTCGCTTTGCCGTGAGCGATAAGGGTGGCATTATGTCTCAGGCGAGAAAGAGGGACACGACCGGAGGAGCGGGCAGCGAGGATGTCGACGTGCCCTCGCTGCCCGATCCCGTCAGGCTTGCCGTGTTCGATTTCGACGGCACGAGCATAGCGGGAAATTCGCCGGTGCTTCTGGTGGGATATCTTGCAAAACGGAAAATGCTGCGCAAGCGCGTCCTTTTCCGCATCATGTTGTGGGCGGCCGCCTACAAGCTGCGCCTTCCCCAGAACGAAAGCTGGGTTCGGGGGTTGGTGTTCACGGCGTTCGAGGGTCGGCCCGTCCTCGAGGTCAACCGTTTTCTTGAAGAGTTTTACGACGAAAAGATAGCTCCGCTGTTTCGTCCTCAGGCCGATGCCGCCATGCGTGCCCATCAAGAGGCCGGAGATGTCGTCATGGTGGTGTCAGCTACGTTTGAGCCCATCATCCTGCGAGCGATGCAGCGCCATCCTTTCCAATTTCAGATATCCACTCGCATGGGCGTTGCCGACGATGGGACCTACACCTGCGAAGTCGAAGGACGTCCCGTCGAGGGAGAGGAAAAGCTTGCAGCCGTGCGCCGGATGGGCGACGAGCTGTTTGGGCAAGGCAACTGGGTCTTGGAATCTGCCTACGGCGACCATCACTCAGACCGTGCGGTGCTTTCTGCTGCCCGCCACGCGTTTGCCGTGTCGCCCGACCGCCCGCTGCTTCGGGCGGCGCGCGAGCAGGGGTGGACCGTTCTGAAGTGGTAGGCATGCCGCCGGGCGTCGCTGCCGCACAGACGTCGGGGCCGCGATTTCCCTTGCTTGGCACCGGCTGTTCGCCCAGGGGCGGGGCGTTTGTTTCGATGCTGTTTCCTGCACCCGTTCAATGTAGAGCCTTTTGGGGTTTTTGCCTCCGTAGGTATGCTTTTGCCCTCATCTCCTCTAATATGATACTTGGATATTTACATATGGTTTGTTCCGCATGCTTGTCCCATGACGGAAAAGGAGGTGGGTCCCTTGTTAGAAAATGCAGATACGAATGGCTCACCCAGCCAAAACGATGAATATGACAACTCGTTCGAAGATTACCTGAAACGTGCCGCTCATGCCTGCGCGGCGGGGGATGCGGTGCTCGGCATGCACCTGTACATCGCTGCCTTTGAGCAGGCCGCCCATGTCGATGAGCGCTTTGCTCCGAGCGAAGATGCCGTGGCGGGGCTCAAACAGGCATGGTCTCTTGCCTGCCGCCTTAAGGAGCGGGCGCTTGCCGAATACATATTCGAGAAACTGGAGCCCTATCTGACGTCCGACGAAGTCGCGGCGTGCGCCGAACAGCTCCAGCGGCTCGCTTTGGACAAACTGGAGGAATTCGGCCTGTCACGCGAAGACTTGAAGGACATGACAGACATGATCTCTCAGGATTTTCTCGGGCTTGACGGAACGCGCATCATGAAGGTTGAGCGCGTGGTGCCTCCTGTCCAGGCCAAACAAAATGACGTCTCCGACAACCGCGTTGGCATATGCCTCGCAAGCGTGGGCGTTTCGCCGCGCGACGACGAGCATACCGGGCCCGCGGATTCCGGCAGCGCCGCTCCGTCCGAGGATGGTGCCGACACTGCCGTTGCGCCGACGGAGGACGACGCTTCTTCCGCGACTGAGGCGGCGGTTGCAGAAGAGGGCGAAACCGATGCCCCTGCCATTGCCTTTCCGGTCGAGAGCATCTCGTATAGCGATATCGTCGGCTATGACGAGGCTTCTGCCGCCATGCGCGACTTCGGTATCGGCATGGAAGGAGATCCGAGCTTCCATGAACTGGTGGACACGCTCAACGTGCGCCATGGGCTGGACCGGATGCCCGCTGCCGACGTGCTGCTGTTCCGTTCTCCGGCCCGTGAGGACGCAAACCGTTTCATGACGGCAACGCTTGGCGAGTTGGGTCTGCCGGGCATACGCATGCGCATGGAGGAAAACCTTCAGGGAATGCCCGTGCTGTGCGTCATGGCGCAGACGGACAACCAGCCGAAGCTCAATGTTGCGCGCAATGCCTTTGAGGGGGCAGGCGTCCTCATTTTGGAAGACCTGGACCTGTGGGCTGCCCCGGTCGGCGATCTGGGTGACGAGTTCGGTGGCTTCATGTTTGCCAGCCTTTCTCGGGGCGCGCGGGAGGCCATTAGCCTTGTCCGCTCGGCGGTTGAGAATCCTGACGTGTTCGTCCTTGCGTCTTCGGCGGACCTGGGGGACATCGACCCGTTCTTCCTCGACATCCTCGAACCGCTTTCCGTGGTCGACATCGGCTACCCGACGTCGTCTGAACGTGCTGATATCTGGATGGAGATTGCACGCGACCATCCTTCGCTTCGAGGCATCGACCGTGCAGCTCTTGTGCGACTTTCGGCCAAGATGCCTCGCTATGATATGTACATGGCGGCTCGCGAAGCCATTGAAGAGACGTATAAGGCAAGTCTTGTCGCACGGCGCTACCTCCCCGTCACCTCCGATGCCCTTTTTGAGAAGCTGGCGGCATACCAGCCGCTCGATTCGGAAGAGTACCGGGCGCTGGAAGATGCGGTCGTGAATGGTTTCAGGCTGGAGCTGGATCATCTTGACGATTTGCTGAAAGGAGAGGAAGGGTAGTCCATGGACATAACGCGACGCTGCGACTATGCATGCCGGATACTCCGGGCCGCCTATCGGAGCGGTGATGCCTACGTGTCCGTGTCCGACATCTCCGAAGATGAAGACATTCCCTATGCGTTTGCCCGCAGCATTCAACATGATTTGGTCAAGGGCGGCCTCATCAAGACGGTGCGCGGCGCGCGTGGCGGGCTGGTCCTCAATTGCGATCCCTCGTCGGTGACGATGCTCGAGGTGCTCGAGGCCATCCAGGGGCCGGTGAGCATCTCGCTGTGCGTGCTTGATCCGGAGTCTTGCGACAAGCAGGAAGACTGTGCCTACAACAAGGTGTGGCAAGGCGCAGATCGCCTGCTGAACACCTATTTTGCCTCGATCACCCTCAGAGACATGTTCGAGCAGGGTGCCGATCATCCCGTTGTTGCCCGGGCCATGGCGCAGGGTGTCGAGGGAATGTCGCCTGAGGGGGCATCTTCCTCGGGTGGGAACAGCCGATCCGTCGATGCCTGCGCCTGCGCCATGCCTGCTTCCGCATGTTTGCGGGAAACGTGCAGATAGCAACACGCATGTCCGGTCAAGCCCCTTGGCCTTGCGCCAACCCCGACTTGGGCACCTTTGTCGAACGGGTGCGGACGCAGGGCGCGCTGCATCGTCGTGACCTGCCGTGGCGCTACGTGGATGATCCCTACGCCGTGCTCGTGTCCGAAGTCATGTTGCAACAGACCCAGGTTGCTCGCGTTCAGAAGCACTGGGGCCGGTTCATGGCTCTGTTTCCCACGGTCGATGCGCTTGCGATGGCAAGCACGGCAGACGTGCTGGAACAGTGGCAGGGCCTTGGGTATAACAGGCGTGCCCTCGCCCTCAAGAAGACGGCCGAAATCTGTTCGTCCGATCGATCGGGCGTGCTGCCTCAAGAGGTCGAGGATCTCGAGGATCTTCCTGGCATCGGGCCTGCGACGGCGGCGGGCGTGGTGGCTTTTGCGCACGACCGTCCTTCCTGCTATCTTGAGACCAACGTGAGGACGGTGTTTCTGCACGAGTTGTTTCCCGGGCGAGACAGGGTGCCCGATCGCGAGATTTCGCCGCTGGTGGCTGACACCTGTCCCGCTGCCGGTGTGCGCGATTGGTACTACGCGCTCCTCGACTACGGTGCTCATCTCAAGGCGTTGGTGTCGAACCCCTCACGTCGGAGCGCGCATTACGCCAAGCAGAGCGCCTTTGAAGGTTCTCGCCGCCAGAAACGCGCTGAACTCGTGCGCATCGTGCTGGCCTTTCCCGGTATCGGTGCCACCGAGCTTTTGGAGCGTCTGGATGCGTTCGAGCAGTCTGCGGGCCGTGTGCCTGTTGGCAAGGAGGTGTTCGACGGCATTGTGGCCGATCTGGTGGCCGAAGGCTTTTTCAGGCGCGAGGGAGATGCTTTCCTTGCATGAGGGCTGGTCTGTGGTAGACTAGCGGGAAATCCGTGGGGGAGTAGTCGGCGCATGGGATGCGCGGCCTTGCCAACATGCTGCTTCAAGGAAGCTGGCTTGGCCTTAAACGACAAGACTTGCGGTGTGGCGCATTCGTCGCACCGGTCCTTTCTACGCCGGAGCGCATGCGCTCCGGCGTTTTTTACGCTTTGCAGCAAAAGAAGACGAGAAGGGAAGTCATGGGTTTCGTAGAATTGTTTCTGGTTGCGGTCGGCCTGTCGATGGATGCGTTTGCGGTGTCCGTGTGCAAAGGCCTGCGCATGAAGCGCCTTGACGGCAGGAGGGCTGTTGTCATCGCGTCGTTTTTCGGGGCTTTTCAGATGATGATGCCGCTTATTGGCTGGGCGCTTGGCTCTCAGTTCGAGCGCTATATAACGCCCATTGACCATTGGATCGCCTTTGCTCTTTTGGGTTTCATCGGGGGGAAGATGCTGTGGGAGGCATTCTGGGGGAAAGGGGAAGGGGCGGCTTGCCAGATCGAGGAGAAGCTGGACATCCCCGAACTCATCCTGCTGGCCGTCGCCACGAGCATCGATGCGCTGGCTGTGGGAATCACCTTCGCCTTCCTCGGCGTCGACATCGTGTCTTCGGTGGTCCTCATCGGCGTGACGACGTTTGTCTTGGCTCTTGCCGGCGTCGCGGTGGGGCACCGCTTCGGAGCGCGCTTCGAGAAGCTTGCCGCAGTCGTCGGCGGCATCGTCCTTATCCTCATAGGGACAAAGATACTTCTCGAACATCTGGGCATCGTGTCGTTTTGAGGCAGGAAAGCTGCCGGTTCAACGTCGCGCTCCGTCGGTGCTTCTTAAGCGGGTCGTGAGGGGGGCGGGGACATCCTTGGCCCCAACGACGGCTCCCCGTCACCCTATCGGGTAGCTGCCAAGGACCTTCACCTCGCGAAGTTTCAGGCGCAGGCAGCTCAACGCAGTCTGCACCTCCGGATCGTTTGCATTTCCTTCAAGGTCGATAAAGAACAAGTATTCGCCAAGCGCCTGTTTCGTTGGTCGCGACTGGATCTTGGTCAGGTTGATGCCGGCGTAGGCGAACTCCGAGAGGATCATGAGAAGGGCGCCTGCCTTGTCGGTTTGCAGGAACAGCGCGAGCGAGGTCTTGAATCTCTCACCCGAAAACACCGGTGGGTGTCCTTGGCGGCCGATGAGGGCAAATGAGGTCTGGTTTCCGCAGTGGTCCTCTATCCCGTTTTCGCAGACGTCTGCGCCGTAGAGCTTGGCCGCGAAGGAGCTGGCAATGCCTGCGACCTGCGGGTCGGCTGCGGCCATGCGCGCGCTTTCTGCCGTCGACGAGGTCGTGACCGCCGTTCGTCCCGGCAGCTTTTCGGAGAGGTAACGGCGGCATTGGGCAAGGCCCTGCGGATGGGAGGCGACAGCCGTGACATCCCGAACGGAAGCGCCGGGTGCCACCACCAGGCAATGGTGGATGTCCAGAATTTCCTCACCGAGGATGGATGCCGAACTTTTGAAGGCGAAATTGTCGAGCGTCGCCGTCACGGGACCTTCGAGCGAATTTTCGGTCGGCACGACCCCGTATTCGCACTTGCCACGATCAACCATGTCAAACACCTCATCGAGCGAGGTGCATTCGATCGTTTGCGGCTCATCGACGGCGAGCCGTTTGGCAAAGGTTCGGGTGGCCTCGTCTGAGTACGTGCCGGTCGGTCCAAGGTAGGCGAAGAGGGGTTCATGAGGGGCCATGAGGACATCCTTCTGTAGCTGACGGTTGTTTCGCTGAGCATCATACCGCGGATGTCCCGATGGCACACGCGCAAAGGCGTCCTCTCGCCGGAATCCTGCAATTCTTCGGCTCTGAGCAAGGCGGAGGCAGGATGGCAACGCCCTTGGGAGGGAAAGCGTCTCGCTCTTCCCGGTGCGCTACGGCAGCCGTGCCGCCGTAGCTTCTAAAATCATGTTACGCCTGATAAAGTACGTAACATTTTCAAACCATTTGCGGTTTAAACGTTGCGCTCGCGATGCTCGCCTGCTATTTATAGACAAGCTCAGTGGAAAATAACGCCAGTGAGATGTCAGACGAGAGCACCTGAGGAGGTGTGCACATGGAAAAAGAGGCCACGGCTTCGGAGTTTCAAGACATGCTGTCTGCCCGCGGAGTCACGCGACGCAGCTTCATGAAGCTTTGCGGCGCAATTGCGGTTGCAGCCGGACTGTCAGAACTTGCTGCTCCGAGCATTGCGCAGGCCCTCGAGAAATCCGTGATCGGCGCAACGAAGGGGAATTTGTATCCAGTGATCTGGATCGAAGGAGCGTCGTGCACGGGATGTACTGAGTCATTCGCACAGATCGAGACACCCGATCCGGCGACTGTCGTCTTGGAGCTCATCTCTTTAAACTATTCCGAGACGCTATCCGCCGCTGCCGGTCATTCGATGGAAGAGGCGAAGACTCAGACAATCGAGGCAGGAAACTATATCCTCATTTACGAAGGCGCGGTGCTTGAGGGTTGGGGCGGTCAGGCCCTCCGTGTTGCCGACGCACCCGGTACCGATCATCTGATCGAGGCGGCCGAAAAGGCCAACGCGGTCGTTGCCCTCGGCTCCTGTGCCGTCAATGGCGGCTGGATTGCTGCCCATCCCAATTCGGCTGAGGCGCTCGGTGTACAGCAGTTCCTCGCCAAGGCGGGCATCGAGACTCCGGTCATCAATGTTCCCGGCTGCCCGGCGAATCCTGAGTGGCTCATGTCAGTTTTGGTTGACGTCATCATGCTCGACAGCAAGGTTCTAGAGCTGACGAGCGAGAACAAGCCTGCCGGAATTTACGGCCAGACGATTCACGACAACTGTGAGCGCCGCGGGCACTTCGAGAATGGCGAATTCGTCTATGAGTTCGGCAGCGAGGAAGAGGCCAAGGGATATTGCATGTATGCCCTGGGCTGCCGCGGACCGCAGACGAAGGCCAATTGCGGCATTGTCCTCTGGAACAATCGCCGGAGCTGGTGCGTGCAGGCCGGTTCTCCCTGCATCGGCTGCTGTGAAGCGAACCCGAACGATCCCGGCCAAAACTGGGTCGAGGTGAACACCCCGTTCTATAAGCGTCATCGCGATTTGCGCATCGGTGACTGGATGGTCCAGCCCGGCACGATTGCTCTCGGCATCACGGGAATCCTGGCGGCTGCTCTCGTCGTTCATGGGTTTGGCATGAAGGTGTCGGGCCGCATGGATGGCGGAGCCGATTTTGAAAAGAAACGCGCGTGGGATACGAAGCACCCGGACAAATCCATTGGCTCGTACGATTCGGCCGAGGGTTCCGCACCTACCGGCGACGATACGAAGGGAGGTAACGCCTAAATGACTCGTTCAGTTATCGACCCGATCACCCGCATCGAAGGTCACCTGCGCGTCGAGATGGAGGTCACGAACGGCACGGTGTCCGACGCATGGGTTTCCGGCGGTTGTTTCCGTGGCATGGAGCTCGTCGTGCAGGATCGCACGCCTGAGGATGCTGCCCAAATCGTGCAGCGCATCTGTGGCGTTTGCCCGGTATCGCATGCTCATTCGTCCGCCATCGCGGCCGAGGAAGCCTACGGCATCACCATCTCCAACAACGCACGCATTATCCGCAACCTGATTGAGGGTGCCCAATTCCTCCATAGCCACATCCTGTGGTTCTATAATTTGGCGGCGCTCGACTACGTCAATCCTCTGAACGCCCTCAAGGCCGATCCCGTGGATGCCTACGATCTTGCCAAGGCAGCGGGCACGTCTATGAACAGCGATTTCGTGGCACTCAAGGAGCGTCTGTCCACTTTTGCCGACAATGGCCAGCTGTCCATTTTCTCCGGCAACTGGTTTGACGCCGATGACGGCACGGCCTACACGTTGCCTCCCGAGCTCGACCTCATCTGCACGGCCCACTATCTCGAGGCCCTCAAGATGCAGGCCCGCGCTTCCGAGGTGGCTGCTCTGCTCGGCGGCAAGATGCCTCATGTCATGACGGTCATACCTGGCGGCACCGCCTTTGTTCCAACCTCTCAGAAGCTCGATGACCTCAAGTACATGGTTGAGGAGATCTACAACTGGGTTGAGGCGACCATGATTCCCGACACCCTCGCGCTCGCACCGTTCTACACCGATGCGTTGACGTGGGGCAAAGGCTGCGGTCGCTACGTCGCCTGGGGAGTGTTCGAGCGTGAGAACATGAAGATGGAAGACCGCTACCTGCCCATGGGCGTCCTCGATGACGAGCTTAATCTCTCCGATGTCGAGGAAGGTCTCATAACGGAATACATGGGACATTCTTGGTACAAGGGTGACAAGACGTATCAGTCTCCCTACTTCGTGACAGAGCCCGAGTTCACCTCATATGACGTGAACGATCGCTATACGTGGGTCAAGTGCCCCGCCTACGACGGGAAGCCTTACGAAGCCGGCGGACTTGCCCGCATCTTGGCTGCCTACAAGCGCAACGTGCCCTTTGTCGTCAGCCACGTGGACAGCATGCTCGACGCGCTGGGCGCTTCGGGACAGATCGGCGTCGCCCAGTCGACGTTGGGTCGCACGGCGGTCCGTCAGATCGAGACGCTCTATATCGCCGGTCTCATGAAGGACTGGGTCACGGAACTGATCGAGGCAGTGAAGAGCGGCGACAGCGAATACTTCCGCAAGCCCTCCACCATCACCGGCTCCGGGACCGGCTTCTGGGAGGCGCCGCGTGGTGCCCTCTACCATCATGAGGATGTCAAAGACGGCAAGATCACGGGATACCAGATCATCATTCCGACCACTTGGAACCTTGCTCCCATGAATGCCGACGGCGTGCATGGTCCTATCGAGCAGGCGCTGATCGGCGTGCCGGTGGGAGATGTGGAGAAGCCCATCAATGCGCTTCGCACCGTCCACAGCTTCGATCCGTGCACCGCGTGCGCGGTGCATGTCACCGAGCCGGCGACGGGCAAGAGTTTCGAAACCGTCACGAGCCCCTGGGGGGTGAAATAGCATGGCGCATCTGGCACATTATCGCGAAGCCCATCCGATGCCCTTCGTCATTACACACTGGATCAACCTGGTGTGCATGATCCTGCTTATCATCACGGGTTTCAATATCCATTTTCCCTTCTGGCCATCCTTCATGGGCATTGCCCGTGGCGTCCATGTCTTCTGTGGGTTCGTTCTGTTCATCAATTGTGTCGTCCGTGTCGCCATGGCGTTTTTCGTGAAATCCTCTCCTGATGGCGGCACCCGCTTCCAGGTCACGGATTACAAGACGTGGCTCCCTCAGGCGGACAACCGCCATCAGTTTGGGGCGTGGATCAAATACTACCTGTTCTTGAAGAAGGATCATCCGCTCGGCGCCAAGCTGGGCGTGCCTCAGAAGATCAGCTATTTGGCCATCCCCATCCTCATCATCCTGATGTTCTATACCGGCCTCTGTCTCTGGGGACCCACCATGAACCTGGGGCTCTTTGCGGCCGGCACGGATTTGGTTGGCGGGCTCATGTCCATGCGCATCATCCACTATTTCATGATGTACGTGTTCATCTGCTTCATGTTCATCCACGTTTATCTGGCGAATATCGAGGGCATTTCCCCGACGCTGCTCATGTTCTTCTGGAAAGAGCATGGTGGGCTTGTGTATGATCCTGAAAAGCACACGATCGTTGGCGAAGACGATCTCAAGCACGGCGAGAAGGGCTAGACTTCCCTGCATGAGCTGAGATGGTTCAAAAAAGGAGAGATCCAAGCGGATCTCTTCTTTTTTTTGTGGAGCGGTGCGCGTGCCCATCGTGCTGGCGGCGGCGGGAAGCCTTGCCCTTGCGCTGACTATCTCCTAGAATAGGGTCAATCGCCAAGCATGACATCGGGGCAAAGAAGCCCAAGACACAAAAACTCATCGGCAAAGGAGATCCAGCGTGGACCGGGTCCGCCATTTCACGAACCTTTACACCCTTGTGAGCTGCCTTACGAAGGCACTCGATTTAGTGAGCCCCGAGATAACTGGCCACCATCAGCAAGTGGCCTATCTGTCTCATGCGATAGGAGAAGTTTTGGGGCTGTCCTTTGAGGAAAGGCGCACCTTGGTGGTCGCTGCCCTCATCCATGACGTAGGGGCCATCGCGACCGATGATTCTCTTCCCTTTGCGGAGGATGAGCAGGAAGGCATCGACGAGCATGCCCGTCTCGGTGCCGAGTTGCTGTCGGAACTTCCCGTCCTCGCCGACGTTTCCACCGTCATCCGATACCACCATCGGCCGTGGAAGTCCGCATCGGGCCCGTCCTCCCCAGACGAAGCCATTCCCCTGCTGTCGCGCATCATCCATCTGGCTGATCGGATTGCTGTTCGGGTTGATGGCAAGGAATGCGTGATTGGGCAGATCCGCTCTATCAAAGAGTTCGTGATCGGAAACCGGGGGACTTTGTTCGATCCCAAGGTGGTCGATGCGTTCTTGAAGATAAGCGACCGGGAATCCCTCTGGCTCGACCTGACGTATGCGCCCTCGCTGCCGATCGCTGCAAGCAGCGTGTCTTTTGGGGCGGTGAATCTCAGCCTCGACGACACGGTGCTGCTCACGCGAATATTCTCGCGCGTCATCGATTTTCGGAGCCCCTTTACCGCCATGCACTCAGCGGGGGTTGCGGCTGCTGCGGTCAAGCTGGCAGAGCTTGCCCATATGTCGGAAATAGAGTGCGAGATGATGGGCATTGCCGGCAATCTGCATGACATCGGCAAGCTTGCAATACCTCGGAGCATACTGGAGAAGCAGGGTCGGCTTGAGCCTGCGGAGTTTGACGTGATCAGGTCCCATAGCTATTACACCTATCGGCTGCTGCACGATCTTGAAGGGTTTCACGAGATATCGCGGTGGGCGGCCTATCACCACGAGCGTCTCGACGGACGAGGCTATCCCTTCAAACTCGATGCGCGCAACCTCTCTCTTGGTTCGCGGGTCATGGCGGTCGCCGATATCTTCGCGGCCATCACCGAGGACCGTCCCTATCGAACGGGCATGCTGCGGGACGAAGCGGTTTCCATCCTCACGAACATGGTGGAAAACGGGGGAATATCCTCCCTGCTGTGCTCTCTTCTCATTGAGAACTACGAGATGGTCGATCGCGAGCGGAGGGTTGCCTCTGAGAGGGCGGTCGCCTCGTTTGAAGCGTGGCGTGCGTAGGGATTGCCCCGTTTCCTTGTGCGAGGGCCCTCCTTATCGTATCATGCGGGGAAGGCGGGATGGCTCAACCATCTTTCCCCTCTATGAAGATACGATTGCTCTGATCGACAGCGAAGGGAGTGAGAAGCCGTGGCGCGAGAGATAGTGGAAGAAGTTCGCGGGTTCAGGACGCAGGACGGTGCTGGCGTGAGGCTGGTGCGCGTGTTGGGACATGAGACGACGGAGCGCTTCGATCCGTTCTTGATGCTCGATTCCTTTGACAGCACTGACCCTGACGACTATGTGCGGGGATTTCCCCTCCATCCGCATCGGGGCATAGAGACGATCACCTATTTGGTCAAAGGGTGCATCACCCATCGCGACAGCCTGGGAAACCATGGCTCTATCGGTGCCGGCGAGGCGCAGTGGATGACGGCGGGATCGGGCATTATGCATGAAGAGATGCCGCAGCCTGCCGATGAGATGCTGGGTGTTCAGCTCTGGCTCAATATGCCCGCGTCGGACAAGATGTCGCCGCCTGCCTACAACGACATACGCGACATGCCGGAAGTCTCTGAAGAGGGTGCGCTCGTGCGCATTGTGGGAGGCAGCTATCGCGACACGGTCGGGTTTCAGGGCGAGCACGTTCCTGCCGACATATTTGACATCCAGCTTTTACCCGGTGCGGACTTCCTCTGCGAGACGAAGCCGGACCATGAGCTTTACCTTTTCCTCATCAAGGGAGATGTGGAGGTGGAAGGTTCGCGCTTTGCGGAAAAAACAGCCTTGGCCTTGGGGCGGGGGAGCGGCGTGCGACTTCGCAGCGTGGACGGCTTGGGGGCTGAAGTGATCCTCTTCAGCGCGCCGCCGCTTTTTGAGCCGATTGCCTGGGGCGGTCCCATCGTCATGAACACCCAGGAGGAACTGCGCCGCGCCTTCCATGAGCTTGATGACGGCACGTTCGTCAAGGAGGATGCCGAACGATAGCGGCGATTCCTGGCGGAGCGATGGGGTTGGGCGGCGCATCAGGTTGGATGATGTGCCGCAGCATGGTCGATGGCGATTCAGCGCTGCAAGCAATTATCCCAAAATCCTTGTCAGCGCCGTGTTGACGCGTATAATTGAGGAGTTGGATTCTCTTTTCATTCACCCAAAGACTTGTTACGAGGAAGCATGGACTTGACGCAGGATCGTGCTATCGAGGGGCGGGTTAGCGGCGTAGAGAGGCATTCTCCCTTTTTTGGGAGGGCCCGCGCATTGGCAGAACAGTATGTGGAACAGCGTTTCGTGTTCGGCTGGGTTAAGCTCGGGGACGAAGAGGCTGCGAGGAATCCCCAGGCCGAATGCCTGAACCAAGAGGTGCGCAAAGACCGTTGCGTTCAGGTGCTGAACGACTTGCTTCCTTCCAATTCGGCCGTGGAGAAGTCATGGGGTTCGAACATCGTTTTCTTCACGCCTCTTCAGCCCTTCGACGAGGATGACGTGATGGCGAGCCTTCGGCGAGCGCTCACCCCCCCCCATTACAGTAGAAATCAGCCCGTATCGAGCGTAGCCAGGGGCTTGGCGGCCCCGGCTGGTCAACAGCCCAGCCAGCTTTTGATCTAGTATGGCTATGGCCCGTTGGGCCGCTGGCCGGCCGCCT
>JAEWQO010000026.1 GCA_023460315.1 Actinomycetes bacterium | reverse complement strand
GGCATGCGCCGCCATGCCGGGACTTTCGCGGTCGGGTTCGACCATCGCCACAGGCCTGCTGCTGGGCAACAAGAAAGCCGCCGTGGCGCAGTTCTCGTTCCTGATGGTGCTGGCTCCGATCCTGGGCGAGACCCTGCTCCAGGCGACAAGCGGCGATCTGACCGCCGGTATCGCCGCAGGGCCGCTCATCGCCGGATTCCTCGCATCGTTCATCACGGGATGTCTGGCCTGCAAATTCATGATCGAGGTCGTGAAGCGGGGCAAACTCATCTGGTTCGCCGTCTACTGCACCGTTGCGGGACTGGTGTCGATCACAAGCTATTTCTGCTGATGAAAGAAGCACTGGACCTCCGCGGCATCAATTTCGAGGACGGATACATCGCCGTCGTGGACAAGCCCCTGCGCTGGACCTCGACCGACGTGGTGCGCAAAATCAAATTCGCGCTCCGCAGGCTGGGTTACCGCAAAATCAAGGTCGGACACGCCGGGACGCTCGACCCGCTGGCCACGGGCATCCTGCTGGTCTGCATCGGCCGCGCCACCAAACTCGTCGACGCCCTGCAAGCCGAGGAGAAGGAGTATGTGGCCGACGTGATGCTGGGCGCCACGACCCCGAGCCACGATCTGGAACACGAGATCGACCGGACCTACCCGTGGGAGCACATCACGCGGGAAGCGGTCGCCGAAGCCCTCGCCTCGCTCACCGGCGAGCGGCTCCAAACCCCGCCCGTCTACTCGGCCAAGAAGATCGACGGCACACGGGCCTACGAACTGGCCCGCGCCGGCGAGGAGGTCGCCGTACGCCAGGCGCTGATCAACATTTACGAAATGGAGATCGTGGAATACGACCTGCCGCGGGTGCGTATCCGCGTGCGTTGCAGCAAGGGAACCTACATCCGCTCGCTGGCCCACGAGATCGGACAGGCGCTCCGCAGCGGGGCGCACCTCACCTCGCTGCGCCGCACGCGCAGCGGCGGCTTCACGCTCGAAAAATCCTATGAGCTGGACGAATTTCTTGAAAATCTGCAAAAACTTGAAACAAAATAGACTTTTTTGCGTATAAAAAATAATCTGTCTTTGTTTTCCGGAACCTTTCCGGCAGGCGGGGCAGAGGCAAAACCGCGTTTCAGGCCCCGCCGAACGCAGAAAATGTCGAACCACATTACGTAAAAAAGAGCGTTCATCTATGAAATTATCGCAGTACGGGTATGACTTTTCACCCGAAATGCTGGCCAAATACCCGGCCGACAATCGCGACGAGTCGCGTCTGATGGTCATCAACCGCGCCAAAGGCACTATCGAGCACCGTATCTTCAAGGACATCATCGAGTATTTCGACGAAAAGGACCTGTTCGTCTTCAACGACACGAAGGTTTTCCCGGCACGCCTCTACGGCAACAAGGAGAAGACCGGCGCCGAAATCGAAATCTTCCTGCTGCGGGAACTCAACCGCGAACTGCGGCTGTGGGACGTGCTGGTGGACCCCGCACGCAAAATCCGTATCGGCAACAAACTCTACTTCGGCGACGACGACCTGCTGGTGGCCGAGGTGATCGACAACACCACCTCGCGCGGCCGCACGCTGCGCTTCCTGTTCGACGGCTCCTACGAGGAGTTCAAGCAGACGCTCTTCGCGCTGGGCGAAACGCCCCTGCCGAAATGGGTGCGCGAGAAGGTCGAACCCGAGGACGCCGAGCGTTACCAGACCATCTTCGCCGAGAAGGAGGGCGCCGTGGCTGCCCCGACGGCCGGCATGCACTTCTCGAAACACCTGATGAAGCGCATGGAGATCAAGGGCATCGACAAGACGTTCGTGACGCTGCACGTCGGGCTGGGAAACTTCCGCACGGTGGACGTCGAGGACCTCTCGAAGCACAAGATGGACTCCGAGCAGTTCTTCGTCGAGGAGGCCGCCGCCGAAGCGGTCAACGCGGCCAAACGGCAGGAGCGCAAGGTCGTGGCGATCGGCACGACGGTGATGCGCACGATCGAAACCGCCGTATCGACCAACGGCATGATCAAACCCATGGAAGGCTGGACCAACAAGTTCATTTTCGCCCCCTACGAATTCACCGTGGCCGACGCCATGGTGACCAACCTCCATCTGCCCTACTCGACCCAGCTGATGATGGTGGCGGCTTTCGGCGGTTACGAAACCGTGATGAACGCCTACAAGGTAGCCAAGGAAGAGGGGTATCGTTTCGGCACTTACGGAGACGCGATGCTCATTCTTTAATTTTTTTTCACTACCTTTGCAGATATAAACCCTCAAAACCATGGCAAGCAAGATTCTGTACGTGTGTCAGGAGATCACCCCCTATCTTCCAGAAACGGAGGGTTCCCGGCTTTGCCGTGCGCTGACGCAGGCAATGCAGGAACGCGGGAACGAGATCCGCACCTTCATGCCCCGCTACGGCTGCATCAACGAGCGCAGGCACCAGCTGCATGAGGTTATCCGGCTGTCGGGCATGAACCTCATCATCGACGACAACGACCACCAGCTGATTATCAAGGTGGCGTCGATACCCGCGGCGCGCGTACAGATTTATTTCATCGACAACGACGACTACTTCTCGCGCAAGGCGGTGCTGACCGACGGCGCGGACAACTACTTTCAGGACAACGACGAACGGGCCATCTTTTTCGCCCGCGGCGTACTGGAAACGGTCAAGAAACTGCGCTGGACCCCGACGGTGGTGCACTGCCACGGCTGGTTCACGGCCGTGGTTCCCGTTTACCTGAAACGGATCTTCGCCGACGACCCGATCTTCCGCGACGTCAAGGT
>JAEWQO010000025.1 GCA_023460315.1 Actinomycetes bacterium | reverse complement strand
ATTTTCTTATAACCACTGCTGGAGACAATCAAAATAGTATCTGTTGGGAAGTACATCAGAAGGCTTTGGATATTATAGATGGCAGGAAAAATGATCCTACTTTCTACCCTGTCATATATGGTGCTGCATTAGAAGATGATTGGACTGATCCAAAGGTGTGGAAGAAAGCAAACCCCTCTCTGGGAATCACGGTCAGCATGGATAAAGTTAAAGCGGCCTTTGAATCAGCAAGACAGAACCCTGCCGAAGAGAACAGTTTTAGGCAACTTAGGCTCAATCAATGGGTTAAACAGGCAGTTAGGTGGATGCCTATGGAAAAATGGGATGCCTGTGCATTTGCTGTTAACCCGGAATCATTGCATGGGCGAGTCTGCTATGGAGGACTTGACTTATCAAGCAGTACGGATATTACTGCTTTCGTGCTGGCCTTTCCGCCATTGGATGAGGACGATAAATACTCTGTTATGCCGTTCTTTTGGATACCGGAGGACAACATCGATTTGCGGGTTCGACGTGACCATGTAAATTATGATGTATGGGAAAAGCAAGGGTTTCTTAAAACCACGGAAGGCAATGTGGTGCATTACGGCTTCATTGAAGCTTTTATTGAGGAACTTGGAACAAAATATAACATTAGAGAAATAGCCTTCGACCGATGGGGTGCTGTGCAAATGACACAGAATCTTGAAAACCTCGGCTTTACGGTTGTTCCGTTCGGTCAAGGCTTTAAAGATATGTCTCCACCTACCAAAGAACTGATGAAACTAACCTTGGAACAAAAGATTGCCCATGGTGGACATCCGATTCTTCGTTGGATGATGGATAACATCTATATCCGAACTGATCCTGCCGGAAATATCAAGGCAGACAAAGAAAAGTCCACTGAGAAAATTGACGGTGCAGTTGCCACAATTATGGCACTCGACCGAGCTATTCGCTGTGGCGGAGGGACCGGTTCTTCTGTTTATGATGAACGTGGTCTGCTTATTTTTTAATGAGGGAGAGTGATGTCAATGGGAATATTACAAGGAATATTTAAGGCTCGTGACAAGCCTAAGGATAGTCTGAGTGGCAGCCGTTACAGCTTCTTTTTCGGAGGAACTACTGCCGGAAAACCTGTCAATGAACATACGGCAATGCAGATGACGGCGGTTTATTCATGCGTGAGAATCCTAGCTGAAACATTAGCCGGACTTCCGCTTCATGTCTACAAATACAACGATAGCGGTGGTAAAGAGAAATGCTTACAGCATCCGTTATATAGATTGCTCCACGATGAGCCAAATCCAGAGATGACTTCATTTACGTTCCGAGAAACACTGATGAGTCATCTTTTATTATGGGGTAATGCTTATGCACAGATTATAAGGAACGCACGAGGTGAAGTGATCGCTCTCTATCCCCTTATGCCAAACAAAATGACAGTCGACCGAGATAAAAACGGACGGCTTTTTTATTTGTATCAGCGAAGTGTAGAGGACGCACCCACCCTTGGCAAGGACAGCCTGGTCTATCTCGACCCATCCGATGTGCTTCATATCCCCGGATTGGGTTTTGATGGATTAGTGGGATATTCACCCATTGCTATGGCCAAAAATGCCATTGGACTTGCGATGGCTACGGAAGAATACGGAGCAAAGTTCTTCGCCAATGGAGCGGCACCCGGTGGTGTGCTGGAGCATCCGGGAACAATCAAGGACCCCCAAAAGGTAAAAGACAGCTGGAACGCTGCCTATCAAGGTTCAACTAACTCCCATAGGGTGGCAGTGTTGGAAGAAGGCATGAAATATCAGCAGATAGGCATACCTCCCGAGCAAGCACAGTTTCTGGAAACACGGAAATTTCAGATTAATGAAATCGCCCGTATTTTTAGAGTACCGCCACATATGCTGGCTGACCTTGAAAAAAGTAGCTTTTCAAATATCGAGCAACAATCCTTAGAGTTTGTGAAATACACTCTCGACCCTTGGGTAGTGCGCTGGGAACAAAATATGTACCGTTCTCTTCTTATGGCAAGTGAAAAGCCTACTGTATTCATCAAGTTTAATGTGGACGGTCTGCTTCGAGGCGATTATGTAAGCCGTATGAACGGCTATGCAACTGCCCGACAAAACGGCTGGATGAGTGCTAATGACATTCGAGAGCTTGAGAACCTTGACCGAATACCGGCGGAACTTGGTGGTGATCTCTACCTCATTAATGGAGCAATGACCAAATTAGAGGACGCTGGTGCGTTCGCAAATACAACAAGATTGGAGGAAACCCAATGAAGAAATTTTGGAACTGGGTAAAGGATAAAAAATCCGACACCCGAACGCTCTACCTCGACGGCGTGATTGCCGAAGAATCATGGTTTGATGATGATGTCACCCCTAAGGCTTTTAAATCTGATTTATTCGCCGACGAGGGTGACATTGTTATCTGGCTGAACTCTCCGGGCGGGGATTGCATCGCAGCAAGCCAGATTTACACCATGCTCATGGACTATAAAGGCAAAGTGACCATTAAAATTGACGGCATAGCAGCATCTGCCGCCTCCGTAATCGCTATGGCAGGAACAACTGTGTTTATGGCACCTACTGCACTGATGATGGTCCATAACCCCTTGACTGTAGCCATCGGTGACAGCGAAGAGATGCAAAAAGCCATAGCCATGCTTTCGGAGGTAAAGGAAAGCATCATCAATGCCTATGAAATCAAAACAAGTTTATCAAGAACCAAGCTTTCTCATCTCATGGATGCAGAAACTTGGCTGAATGCAAATAAGGCAATTGAACTCGGCTTTGCAGATGACATTTTGGAGGATGAGAAAAAGCATATTCAACAGGATGACTTCACCTATGCTTTCAGCCGTAAGGCAGTCACAAATTCGTTACTTGATAAGGTATGTCCCAAGAAAACACCTGTCAAAAAAGGTACATCCGCTGATTTACTTGAAAAGCGGCTCAACAACATTATTCATTAATAGGAGGAAAAGATTATGAACAAGATTTTAGAACTGCGCGAGAAACGCGCCAAAGCATGGGACGCTACCAAAGCGTTCTTAGATACCAAACGTGGCACAGATGGTTTGATTTCTGCTGAGGATGAGGCAACTTACAACAAAATGGAAGCCGATGTAATTGCCCTTGGTAAGGAAATCGACCGTTTGGAAAAACAGGCCATATTGGATGCGGAACTTAATGCTCCTATGGCTAATCCCTTAACAGGCAAGCCTGCCACTCCCCAACTGGAAGGCAAAACAGGAAGAGCAACTGACGAATACAGGAAAGCATTCTGGAATGCTATGCGTACACGTGCAGGTGAAGGTCTTGATCCAGTTGTAAAAAATGCCCTTAAGATCGGCACAGACTCAGAAGGTGGATACTTAGTCCCTGACGAGTTTGAGAGAACTCTTGTTGAGGCTTTGGAGGATGAGAATCTCTTCCGTAGGTTGGCTAAAGTTATCACAACCGCTTCCGGCGATAGAAAAATTCCTGTGGTTGCATCCAAGGGTACAGCCTCATGGATTGATGAGGAAGGTACAATTCCCGAAAGTGACGATAGCTTCGGTCAAGTATCTATTGGAGCCTATAAGCTGGGTACGATGATTAAGGTTTCTGAGGAACTTCTAAACGATAGTGTATTTCAGCTTGAACCTTATATTTCAAGGGAATTTGCAAGACGTATCGGTAACAAGGAAGAGGAGGCTTTCTTCATTGGCGATGGCTCTGGTAAACCGAACGGTATCCTGGCAGCCACAGGAGGAGCGCAACTCGGTGTAACTACTGCGGGTGCAACAGCCATCACTCTCGATGAAGTGCTTGACCTGTTCTATTCATTAAAGGCACCTTATCGTAATAAGTCTGTATTCATCATGAACGATTCTACAGTAAAGGCAATCCGTAAACTGAAAGACGGTCAAGGTCAGTACCTATGGCAGCCATCTATACAGGCTGGAACTCCGGATACTATCCTTAATCGTCCGCTTTTCACATCTTCCTATGTGCCTGCTATTGAAGCCGGAGCGAAGACAATAGCATTCGGTGATTTCAGCTATTACTGGGTAGCCGACCGTCAAGGCCGTGTATTTAAGAGATTAAATGAACTCTTTGCCGTTACCGGTCAGGTAGGCTTTGTTGCTACTCAGCGTGTAGACGGAAAACTAATTCTGCCTGAAGCCATTAAGGTACTTCAGCAGAAAGCATAACGGAGGTGCATTATGAGCTACAACACAAAGAATTACACCGAACAGGGCGGCGATAAAACCGTCATTGGTGGAACGTTAGAGATTAAACAGGAGGCCTCGGTAACGGGGCTTCCTATTTCAGAGAATCAAGCAGATAGCACTGCTACCGATGTAGCAGGTCTGGTCACAGATTTCAATGCTCTGCTTGCCAAGCTAAAAGCGGCTGGTTTGATGGCGGCTGACGAATAATCATCGGAAGGAGGCGGTCAGCATGACAACAGATAATCTTCTCCCCAAAGTAAAAGCAAACTTGATATTATCACATGATGCAGATGATGGCCTTCTGCTACATTACATCAAAGCTGCTGTCTCCTATGCGGAGAGTTACCAACATGTTGCTGAAGGCTATTACACGGAAAAACCAATGCCACCTACTACGGAACAGGCAGTAATCATGCTGGCGAGCCATTTCTATGAAAGCAGAGATGGCTCAACGGCTGGTTTCTTTGCCGATAGTGTGCAGGCAGGTCAGCAGGTATGGAACACGGTAAACCTACTTCTACGGCTTGACCGGGATTGGAAGGTGTGAGATGAGTTTTGGAAAAATGAACACTTTCATCGATATCATCAGCACAGTACCTGTCAAGGATGCGGAAGGTTTCGCTAAAAAAGATGATAACATACTCGCAAGCTTAAGAGCCTATAAGGAAGATAGACACGGCAGTGAACGATGGACGAATATGGCCTCATTTTCCACTGCAACATCACTGTTTCGGTTTAGGAAAATCTCCGGACTAAAGGTTACAACCGAAATGGTTATAGTATGCGAAGATGGAAGATACCAGATTTTAAGTGTTGAAGATGTAAGAGGCCGTGGAATGTATATTGAGGTTTTGGCAGAAAAGCTGGAATCAACTGTGAGGTGATGGGTATGGCAAAAGTTAATGTAAAGATGCCAGAGGAATTCCTTTCAAAGGTATCCCGGTTAGCTGACCAGACGGATGTCATTCTTCCAAAGGTTTTAGAAGCCGGTGGTGAGGTGGTGCTGGATAAAGTCAAAGGGAATCTGAGAGGTGTGGTCGGTAAGGATACGAAATACCCATCAAGAAGTACCGGTGAGCTTTTATCTTCTTTAGGACTATCAGATGCAAAGCAGGATAGAGACGGTAACTTCAATGTAAAAGTCGGCTTCGCGGAGCCAAGGTCTGATGGAGAGAGTAATGCAAAAATTGCAAGCATTATTGAATATGGAAAGCACGGTCAGCCTGCAAAACCTTTCTTGAAACCAGCGAGAACTGCATCCAGGAAATCTTGCACCAATGCGATGATAGCCAAGCTGGAGGAGGAGATCAGTAAGATATGAATGTTTTAGAAGAACTGAATACCCTCATAACCGCTATATCGCTCCCTGTGGAAACCGGAGTTTTTTCCGATTTGGCACCGGATGAGTATGCCGTGATAACCCCACTTTCAGATATCTTTGAAGTCCATGCAGATAATCGCCCCAGCTTTGATGTACAAGAGGCACGGATATCGCTGTTCTCAAAGAATAATTACTTAGAGCGGAAAAAGCAGCTCACAACGGCATTATTAAATGCTGACTTCACAGTGACCGAGCGTCGGTATATCGGTCATGAGGATGATACCGGATATCACCATTACGCCATTGACGTGGCAAAAAATTATAGATTGGAGGAATAACATATGGCAACTATCGGTCTTGACAGAC
>JAEWQO010000024.1 GCA_023460315.1 Actinomycetes bacterium | reverse complement strand
CAAGATAGGAAGCCGCAAATCAAAGACCGCCTGAAGTCACCTAAAGATTCGCAGAAACGGCGGAAGGCCCGACCTCCGGGCACAGTTTCGAGAGCCGAAAGGAGCATAGGAGGGTCCTACCATGCGCTTGCAGAGGAAGCATGACGCACAAAACAGAGGAAAACGGGAACAACGCACGACACGGAACAAGAATACGGTTATTCTCGGGGGCAGGATCGCCGCCATCCGGAGCCGAAGGGCGACATGGCAGGGCACATGCTGCTCCCCGACGGCGCAACAGCCGCAAAGGAAGCCGGATACCGTACCGGGAAGAGCAAGAAAAACCCGGAAATGGCGACGGATGCAGCCGACACGTCTGCCGGGCGATCGCCGAAGCGGCGGGCGGCGAAGTCGGATTCCCGTCCGAACCGGATGCGGCCGGCAGGAAAACGAAAGTCCCCATCCGCAATGCCATCCGGCATTTTTCACGCCTCATGCACACCCCGGCAAAAGCAAAACGTCGCCTGATCAATTGACCAAGCGACGTTTTCAGTACCCGGAGCCGCATTTGAATATATTAAATCCTATTAAACTTAAATAGAGGTAAGAATGAATAAATTTGTATTTATTTTATTTATTATCAATAGTATATAAATATTCAACCATTTTACCTGATAAATTCCAATTGAACATTTTTTAGCAGATGCGGGGAAAATGTGGGGAATTTTTCGTATTTTTGCTTTGTCAATCCGGAATCTGGGTACTATGAAAATAACTCTCATCATCAAAAAGAGTGTAAAACGCTATGATACAGAATCGAAGGCGACCATTTACGCACGCCTGCGGGACGGCAGGCAGGTAGATATGGTCGCACCGACCCGGCTCACCATCAACCCCAATCTTTGGGATGACAAGGCCGAACAGGTCAAAAGCAAAATCGTTTGCGACGACGAAATGCGTTCCTATTACAACGATGAAGCCCGCAAACTCAAGTCCTACCTCGAAAAAGCCTATCAGTCCCGACAGACGGCAGAACCTCAGAAAGAGTGGCTGAAAGAGACTTTGGAACAATATTACAATCCGCAAAAGTACAATGTCGAAACGGCCACGGAAGAAACGGCCAAACCGACATTGATCGCATTGTTCGACGAGTTTCTCGAAAAGCACCGTCTTTCCGATGTCCGCAAAAAGAATTACCGGGTCATCAAACGAGGATTACAACGGTATGAACTTTATATCCGGACAACCAAGAGGGGGCAAAAAGCATTCGTATTGGACATAGACCATGTAACGGCCGACACCTTGCGGGATATTTGGGAATTTTTGGAAAATGAATACCGCTACTGCGCTCTTTACCCGGAAATCTACGAAGCTATACCCGAAGCACGCACGCCGCAACCCAGAGGGAAGAATACTTTATTGGATTGTTTCTCGCGCATCCGGACTTTCTTCTACTGGTGCAACAGCAACAAAAAGACCCGTAACCGACCGTTCGACGATTTCCCGTTGGAGGAATGCACATACGGAACGCCTTATTATATCACGGTGGAGGAGTTGCACAAGATTTACGGCACGAACCTGAAGCGGCATCCGCAACTGGCCGTTCAGCGCGACATTTTCGTTTTTCAATGTCTGATCGGCTGCCGGGTGGGCGATCTGCTGAAAATGACGAAATCGAATCTGATCGACGGAGCCATCGAATACATACCGCGCAAGACCAAGGAAGGGCGGCCGCTGACCGTGCGGGTTCCGCTGAATCAGACAGCCAAAGAGATCGCAGCCCGTTACAAAAGTCAGGACGGCGACAAACTGCAGCCGTTCATCTCCGAGCAGAAATACAATCTGGCGATCAAGCGGATTTTCAAAGCTGCCGGATTGAAACGGTTGGTTACGGTCATAAACCCCACTACTCGCGAAGAAGAAAAGAGGGTGCTTTACGAGATCGCCTCGTCGCATCTGGCCCGACGTACTTTTGTAGGGAACCTGTACAAGCAGGTCAAAGACCCCAATTTAGTCGGAGCTTTGAGCGGACATAAGGAAGGCAGCAAGGCTTTCGCACGTTATCGTACCATTGACGATGAAATGAAAAAAGAATTAGTAAATTTGTTGTCGTAAAGGAGATAATTGCGTCCGCAGCGCGGTCGGAATTCAACGAGCATTAACCCGCAATCATAAATCACAGCAAACAGTGATTTTATTTGACTTATCCATAAATTGCGCTATATTTGCATTAAAATCACATTAAACTGGGATTTATGAACAAAGTCGGGAATGCAATAAAAGAGCGCCGCAAGATATTGAAAATAACGCAACGGACACTTGCGGAATTGGCCGGCGTGGGTATCAACACGCTCACAAAAATTGAGCGCGGAGAAGGGAATCCCACGATCGAAGTTCTTGAAAAAATACTCGATACGCTGGGGCTGGAACTACAAATCGGAATCAAACAGCGGAATGAATTATGAGACAAGGAGCAGTATACATGAATGGCAAGTTAGCCGGCATATTGACAGAAATATCGCCAACCGAATACGTTTTCAGATACGACGATACATACTATACAGATGATATGCAGCCAGCCGTCAGTCTGACATTACCCAAAACACAGCAGGAGTATAGATCGGCTTATCTGTTCCCCTTTTTCAGCAACATGCTTTCCGAGGGCCGCAACCGCATCGTACAATCCCGCATGCTGCATATCGATGAAAACGACCATTTCGGCATTCTGCTGGCGACAGCGCAAACGGATGTTGCCGGAGCGGTAACCGTAAAACCCCTATAACAATGAATCCGATTACGATTTGCCCGTCCACATTGGCCGAAGGATATGACAGTTACTCTCCGGTTGCGATAAAACATCTGTTCGACGGCCGGCAAGTGTCTCCATTTTTGGATTATACACCCATTGATGACGACAACAATTCCGCGAACCAAGAAGAGTTTCTGCACAATCAGGAGCGAATCTCGCTGTCTGGAGTACAACCCAAATATTCGATGATCGTTCGCAACGGCAAATTGGCCTTAACTCAAGAAGGCGAACAAGGCCACTATATCCTCAAACCAAAATTAAGCGATTTCCGCAATCGGATATATAGTTCTGCGA
>JAEWQO010000023.1 GCA_023460315.1 Actinomycetes bacterium | reverse complement strand
TGACCTGTATCGTTTTCACGGACACGGAATTAAGAGATTCGCAGCGGCGAATCGACTATGATTTCGATACCGAGAAAAAGGAGTACAGGCTATGGAAGGCAGAAACACCTATAGCGACGAATATCGCCGGGAGACCGCAGACTACGTGATTTCAACCGGCAGACCCGTGATGCAGATCGCCGAAGAACTCGGGCTCAATCAAAAAACGCTCAATACCTGGGTTCACAAGCGACGAGCTGAACTGAATGGCAAAACAGCCGAGGCCGACCAGTCCGATGAGCTTAAGGCTGCGCAGAAACGCATCCGCGAGCTTGAGATGGAGAATTCGTTCCTAAAAAAAGCCGCAGCCTTCTTCGCAAAAGAGCGGGAGTGATCGAGCGCTACCAGCTGATGCGTGCGGAGAAGGCGAATTACCCGGTGTGTATGATGGCTCGCATTTTAGAGGTATCCCGTTCGGGCTTTTACGGATGGCTTGCCAAAGGTGCGCCTGAAGATGATTGGGGTGATGTTCGCGATGCGGTGCATCGTGTATGGGCGGAATCCGACCGTCGTTTCGGAGCGCGGTTCATTCGGTGCTTTCTGCCTGACAAGTTCGCTTATGTCACTTTGTATCGTGTCCGCAAATGTATGAGGGAGCTGGGGATACGTGGCTGTACACCGTTCGTTTCCAAGAGAACGACCATCCCCGATAAATCGGCAAAACCGCGTCCCGACCTGATTCGTCGTGATTTCACGAGCCCGGTCCCCACATACAAGCTCGTGGGGGATATCACCTACCTGAGAACCGGTCAGGGCTGGCTTTATCTATCAACTGTAATCGATCTCAATACACGCATGGTGGTTGGTTGGTCGATATCCAAACGCATGACAGCCGACATCGTCGTATCGGCATTGGCGAATGCAAAAGCCCGTGGCTATGTTGCCGGAAACGCAATCTTTCACAGCGACCGCGGCGCGCAGTACACTTCGCGCACTCTAGCGATGTGGGCCAAGGAAAACGATGTAAGGCTTTCGGTGGGTGACGTAAAATTTCTTTCGCAAATTGACAGCTGAATACATCCAGGCAAGGCAATGGACACGGTCCGAGCGCCGTCGGTATGATTTACAGCGACCAAGCAAGTAAGCATATCGAGAGAGGCAGGCGAACCATGTCCGAGCAAATCGTATCAGTCGACGAGGCTGCCATAAAGAGCGAACTCAAGGAACTCGTCAAAACAACCGTCGAGCAAACCCTCAATGAACTTCTGAACGAGGAGGCCGACGAGCTTGTGGGGGCCGAGCGATACGAACGCACCGCCGACCGCGACGCCTACCGTTCCGGCCACTACAAACGCAAGCTGGTCACCACGTCCGGCGAGATAGAGCTGTCTGTCCCCAAGCTTCGCGGAGCGACGTTCCAAACCGCAGTCATAGAGCGTTACCGCAGGCGTGAGACGAGTGTGGAAGAAGCCATGATTGAGATGTATCTGGCGGGCGTGTCGACGAGACGCATCGAGGATGTGAGCGAGATCCTCTGGGGTGCGAAGGTGTCGGCAGGCACTGTCTCCAACCTCAACGAGAAGGCGTTCGCCGCGGTCGAGGAGTGGCGCAGCCGCCCGTTGGAGGGCGAATACCCTTATGTCTACATCGACGGCATCTACTTGAAGCGCAGCTGGGGCGGCTCGTATGAAAACGTGGCCGTGATGGTGGCCATAGGCGTGAACGCGGATGGATACAGGGAGATCGTCGGCTGCGCTGAGGGCTTCACGGAGTCGAAGGAATCCTGGAAGGATTTCCTGGCTTGGCTGAAAGGCCGCGGGCTCAAGGGCGTGCGCATGCTCACCGGCGACAAGGCGGCCGGCATGGTCGGCTCGATGGCAGAGGTCTTCCCGGACGCCAAGTACCAGCGCTGCACGGTGCACTTCTACCGCAACGTCTTCGGCAAGGTCCCCAAGGGCAAGCGGGCCTACGTCGCCAAGATGCTCAAGGCGATACACGCCCAGGAGAGCTTCGAGGCGTCGATGAGGAAGGCCGACGAAGTGGTGGCCGAGCTGGAAGGCATGAAGTTGTCCGCCGCGGCAAAAACGGTTGATGACGGGGTCGTGGAAACCTTGACCTACACGAACTTCCCTATGCAGCATTGGGTGCGGATACGCACGAACAACGCCATTGAGAGGCTCAACCGCGAGATCCGGCGCCGAACCCGTGTCGTCGGCACTTTTCCCGACGGCCACGCAGCGCTGATGCTGGTTGCCGCCAGATGCAAGTACGTCGCCGAGTCCGGTTGGGGGACGAGGCGGTACCTGGATGTATCCATTCTGGGAGGATTGGAGGACTAGCGGGCAACCATCACGCAGCCGACGGCACGCCTAGGGTGTCAGCCTTTTTTGCGAAAGATTCTTGACGGTACCTTTCGGTGGGAAGAACCGGATCGTGTCACGATAACGCCGTTGCTGAATCCTTCTTCGCGACGCTTAAAAACGAAATGTATTACCGGCAAAGTTTCTCTACCCGCAGCGAAGCGAGGCAGGCTGTTATCAAGTTCATCGAAACCTATTACAACCGACGTCGGCCACATTCGACTATCGGATACCAGATACCCGCCAAAGCGATGGAGGGCTTCTTCACGCGCACCGAGAAATGTGCGAGACATGAAAGAGAGGTGAGTCAAGCCGCATAATTTGTCGTTCTACCGTGTCCGTTTTCTTGACACAGGTCAATCTTTGGGAGGAATCGGTGCGTCTATGGGGTACCAAGAATCATGGCATCCCTGAAAAGAAAAGGAATAAGCATATCCAAAGATCGTTGCTCCCGATTGATGAAAGAGCTCGACATCGAAGGAGTAAGCAAACGGCGAAAGCGACCGAAAAACAAGCACACACGACCGGAGGTCGCCTCATCTGACGACCTTGTCTGCCGCGACTTCTCGGCGGACAAACCTAACGAAGTCTGGTTCGCCGACATCACCTACGTAAAGACCTATCAAGGATGGCTCTACCTGGCTATCGTGTTTGATATATTTTCACGAATGGTGGTCGGGTGGTCGATGGGGCACAATATGCACGCAAGTCTTGTCGACGATGCACTGCTGATGGCAATAATGAGAAGAAGGCCCGGCAAGGGCATCATTCATCATTCGGATCACGGATCTCAATACCGATCTCTGCTTGTTGGCAAAACCATGAGGAAATACGGTATCAGACCTTCTATGGGAGGCATAGCCAGCCCGTGGGACAATGCAGCGACTGAATCGTTGATGTCTACGATTAAGACAGAATGCGTGCACAGACAGGCTTTTCAAAGCAGGGAGGAAGCCCAGATAGAAATCTTTGACTATATCGAGCGATTCTATAATAAACTGAGAATGCATTCGGTACTGGGGTACCGGAGTCCAAAAGAATACGAGGATGAGTACTATTCAGTGCTGAAGACAGAAGAAGGCTGTCTACAAAACTAAGGGAACTTCAGAGTTATCAAGGTGCTGAGCAAGACTAGCTGCATTAGTGATGTGAAATTTTCGCCACATTGATACTACTTCATTGTATCGACTCATCGTAACACCTGCTTTTATTAATATTGAAACGGGAATTATCCGTTAGTAAATTTTGCTCTATTCTATCATAGTTGACACCTAGGCTGCGATGTATTCTGCCTGGTGGCAACTGGTAAACACTTGAATTTGGGCAATTCGCAATTAGCCTATTCAACCCCTTTGGCAAAAACGGTTGCCGAGTGCGAGTGAGTTATCCAAGGGCAAAAGGCATCATCCTCAAAATGTTTGGGAATGATGCCTTTTCATGCCAAAATGATTAGAAGGAGAGGCGTTCTGCTTCTTTTCGTAAGCCTTCGGTGAGGTATTCTTTCGTTCTCTCCGGTTCGTGGAGAGATTTTATAATCGGATCTAAGGACTTAAACAAGCTCATATTGCGCAAGCCAAGGAAGCAGAAACCAAACGTTTAGAGGAACGAGAAAGGCAGCGAATGGCGGTACTGTCAAGATTCTTGCGCACTTTTTCAATGAGACCCTCAGCCATCGGCGTCATTCGCCCTCGAACAGGGATACGTCCAGATAGCGCCTTGATCCCCATTCGCTCTCAGCGACGTACTTGAGCCTTGCGGTCACCAGCATGAGCGCCGAGTTGCCGTCGGGGAAGGTGCCTACCACGCGCGTGCGGCGCCTGATCTCCCGGTTGAGCCTCTCGATGGCGTTGTTGGTTCGTATCCGACGCCAATGGCTCATCGGGAAGGCCGTGTAGGTCAGGGTCTCGGCGATGCCCTCCCTGACGGTCTTGGCTCCTGCGGCAAGCTTCATATCCTCGAGGGCCGAGGCGACTTCGGCAGCCTTGCGCTCGCTGGCCTCGCGTGATTCCTGTGCATGGATCGCCTTGAGCATGGCAGCCACCCCGCCGCGCTTGGACTTCGGCGCCTTGGCCAGCACGTTGCGGCAGAAGTGCACCATGCAGCGCTGGCATTCGGCATCGGGGAACACCTCCGCGATCGAGCCGACCATGCCGGCCGCCTTGTCGCCGGCGAACATCCTCACGCCGCGCAGCCCGCGGCCTTTCAGCCACGAGAGGAAGTCGCGCCAGCACCCAGACGATTCCGTGAAGCCCTCGGCGCAGCCGATGACCTCGCGATACCCTTCCTCATTGACCCCGATGGCCACCATGACGGCGACGTTCTCGAAAGAGCCGCCCCAGCTGCGCTTGAGGCATATGCCGTCGACGCAGGCGTAGGGATACGCGCAGGCAAGCGGCCTGCTCCTCCACTCCTCGACCGCCTTGAACGCCTTCTCGTTGAGATTGGAGACCGTGCCCGCCGACACGCTTGCGCCCCACAGGATCTCGCTCACGTCCTCGATGCGCCTCGTCGACACGCCCGCCAGGTACATCTCGATCATCGCCTCCTCCACGCTTGCCTCCCGGCGTCTGTGGCGTTCGATGATGGCAGTGGTGAAAGCGGTCCCCTTGAGCTTGGGAACGACGAGCTCGATCTCCCCGGATGCGGTCACGAGCTTTCGCTTGCAATGTCCTGCGCGGCATGCCTCACGCTCGGCGCTGCGCCCGTGGCGTTGCGCCCCGACGAGCTCGTCAGCCTGTTCTTCGAGCAGTCCGTTGATGGTCTGCTCGACCGTGGCCTTGACGAGAATCTTGAGTTCGTCCTTTATGGCATCCTGGTCAACTGATACGATGGGTTCTGGCACGGTTCCTCCTGGCATGATTGAATTCGACACTCACATCA
>JAEWQO010000022.1 GCA_023460315.1 Actinomycetes bacterium | reverse complement strand
AAGCTCTGCATGTATGGACAGTCTCCAGTTTACCGAGGCTGACCCATTAGATGCGGTTAGATGCGGATAGTTTTAATCGTCTCATTCGTCTTTTTTGGTGAATGAAAGAAACTAGTCCGCCTGTGGTTGCTATGCAGACGAAAGCGGTTGGGAATGAGGGTGAGGTGAGGGTATGGTCAGAAAAGCCCGTTGAATGCCCTAAGTTCTTGCGCTTCTATTTTTTTCGAGATATCCCATAAACACCTCAGATCGTGATGCAGAACCGCCAACGCCGCGCGATTGCCACGAAAAACGGGCTTATTTTTCTTGCACCACAGTACGTCTCTCGGACGAGCTGCTTAATCACCCTTTTACCATGTTGTCCATGTAAAGTTTGGGGTAATCTTTACAGAAAGCCAACAGAGAAGCTCATCGAGAACGGAGAGCATTTATATTTAAATATGAGAAAATCCGACTCATGCATAAAATGCAGGTCGGATTTTTCGTTAAGCTAGAGCGTTACCCGTTATTAGACCGAACTTAGCTGAGAAACAAAGGATGCGATGCCCTCGATGGGAATTGATTGAATCTGAAGGAGAAGCTGTTGTTTCTGCTGGGGTGTGCAACTATCGTAGATGCGGGCGGCTTCTGGATTTTCACGCAGAAGCGCACCAAATGCCAAAGCGGAGGAAATATCGTTGTCCATAAAAATTCACCTCTATGTGCAGTATACCGCGCGTTAAGGAAAATTATACCGGCTTAAATTTGCCTTCAGGGACGATGCAATCTGTGGGGACTTAAAAGTGCAGATTATCTGACTAGGATTGAGAATGAGAACCCATTATATTTGCAACTTTGTTCTGTATGGGGAAATGTTTATAAGGAGCGCATCTTCTGTGATGAACTAGCGTCAAATTTTGAATTGCCGTGTGTTTTCGCATTCAGCTCCTTCTATTTTTGGTGGTCCGTTGTGAATGAATTTAATGGACTCTACTATTTGCATTTGCGTTAGAGATGGAGAAGGAAAATGGGGTTTGCATATGTCGGAGAAGGTTTATAGGCCCGCTAAAAAGAATTTTCAAGAAAAAGAAAAATTTTTGGATTTTACTGTTGACAAAGCCACCTTCCTTTGCTATACTAACAATTGTTCTGAGCGACACGGTGTGTTGCGGGACAACGGTTTGAAAGGTTTTAAGTTTCATATTTGGCACAAATAAGGGCTTTTTATTTCTTTTGAGCTAGCAAAAGTTTATATATGCATTCTGGCACATTTGGGGGATTAGCTCAGCTGGGAGAGCGCCTGACTGGCAGTCAGGAGGTCAGCGGTTCGATCCCGCTATTCTCCACCAACTCAAATGAGTGCAACAAAAAACTCACTTCTAAAAGAAGTGAGTTTTTTGTTTTATGCTGCGGTAGAGAGAACGCTTGTGTCGAGACTTCGTATCTTAAAGATGATATACGGATGGCAGCGGCATGCCATGACTCTTCTTGTAAAAACACAATCGACGTTTTGACTGTGTGCCTGCGATGGGAGTACAGCAACATTCGTACAATTCATTTGATACGCAGTTGATACCGTAAACCATCTGCTTTATGACGCTTTTTGATCTCGTCGCTATGTATAAAAAACGCGTCTGATTTTTCTCACTGTCAAGTCTTTGCTTTACTTTGATTACGACCCGATTTTTACGTGGTCTGTCCTATAATGGAAACTGTTCAGCAAACAAGGTCGTGGTCATCTGATAGTCGGATTCACTTTCCGCTATTTTCCCCTTGCGTTTTTATACAACCTCTCTGCTGCGAATCTATACTCTGCGTGAAACATTAAAATCCGCGTGGGCGATCCGAAACAGAAAGGTGCATTTACAGCTGTGATCAAAACCATCAAAAAGGGGGCGGCAGAATGACCGTAGTATATGTGGACAGCGTATTTGTACTGAATATGCTGGCGGATTATCTGCTGGTGTACGCTGCCGCCCAACTGGCGGGGGCGCGGCTGCGAAGACTTCGCTTTCTTTTGGCGGCGCTGGTGGGAGGAGCCTATGCTGTGGCTGTGTTTCTGCCGGGGCTGGGCTGGATGTCCGCGCCGCCGGTAAAACTTGCGGCAGGTGTTCTGATGGCGCTGGTGGCCTTTGGCGGAGAAACGCGCTTCCTCCGGCTGACGTTGCTGCTGGGGTTGGTGTCCTGCGGCTTTGCCGGGTGCGTACTGGCGCTGGGATTGGCGGCAGGGCGGGGGGTCCCCATGCAAAACGGCGTCTTCTATACAAATGTGGACATGAAGGTGCTGCTGATTTCCGCCGCTGCGGCATATCTGGTTCTGACGGTGGTGTTCCGCGCCAGCGCTCACCGCAGCGGGGCCGGGGGATTTATGATTCCGGTAACCGTGGGGTTTGCCAGCCGCAGCACGGCGCTGACCGCCCTGTGCGACACCGGTAATACGCTCCGGGATCCGGTGACAGGACGGTCGGTGCTGGTAGCCTCCGCAGAGAAGCTCCAGCCGCTCTGGCCTCCAGAACTGGGTTCGTTGCTGACGCCGTCCGCCCTGCGCACACCTACCGAGGTGATGGAGCGGCTGGCGTCATCCAGTCGGGATGCTGCGCGATTCCGTCTGCTTCCATACAGCGCCGTAGGCGTGGAAAGCGGGCTGTTGTTGGCCGTCCGTGCGGATTGGGCCAGCGTCAACGGAAAGAGGCGGGAACGACTGCTCCTAGCGCTGTCACCCACACCGGTAGGGGACGGCTGCGATGCCCTATGGGGTGAATTGGAAGGATGAAACGCCGCGCCGGAAAAGACGAAAGGAAGGAACGCAACATGCCGCACTGGCTGAAAAAACTTCAAGACCTGCTTCGCCGTTTGGGCCTGCTGCCTCAAACGCCTGTCCACTACATCGGCGGCAGCGATACCCTGCCGCCACCCTTGACCCGGGAGCGGGAGGCAGAACTGTTGTCCTGCATCGGGGAGACTGGCGCGCGTCAGGAACTGATCGAGCACAACCTGCGTTTGGTTGTTTACATTGCCCGCCGCTTCGAGAATACAAAAATCAACATAGAGGATCTCATTTCCATTGGAACTATTGGTTTGATCAAAGCGGTGGAAACCTATAAGCCTGATAAAAATATTAAGCTGGCAACCTATGCCAGCCGTTGTATTGAAAATGAAATTTTGATGTATCTGCGTAAAAACGCGGGCCGAAAAGGGGAGGTTTCCTTTGACGAGCCTTTGAATACGGACTGGGACGGCAACGAGCTGCTTCTCTCCGATGTTTTGGGAACCGACGCGGATGTAGTCATGCGCCCCATTGAGGACGATGTAGACCGCAGTCTTCTTGCCGCTGCCTTAAAGATTCTGTCTCCCCGGGAAAAAGAGATCATCACCCTGCGCTTCGGTCTAAATGGTGGTCAGGAACGTACGCAAAAAGAGGTGGCAGACCATCTGGGGATTTCCCAGTCCTATATTTCCCGCTTGGAAAAGCGTATCATTCAAAGGCTCAAAAAGGAGATATTGCGTCTCAGTTGAACACACCGGGAAATGAGGCAGATAAAGGGGATAAAA
>JAEWQO010000021.1 GCA_023460315.1 Actinomycetes bacterium | reverse complement strand
CTATTCTACCAAAAAACTCAATATCCCCACTCTCTAATAATCGCCCTAAATCTCCTGTACGGTAAATTAAATCATTGGGGTCCTTATTAAATGGATTGATTATAAATTTTTCTTTATTTAAATCAGGATTCTTATAGTACCCCAATGTTCTATATGGAGTACGTATATATATTTCGCCAATGTCTCCCTGATTACAGATATTAAGGTTCTTATCTAGAATTACCGCCTTTGCCCCTTTCATAGGCTTACCAATAGGAATAGATTTTCTTTTTACATCTGAAGACTTTATAGGATAAAACATTTTTATCATTGTAGTTTCAGATGCCCCATAAAAGTTTACCAATTGTATTCTATCACCAAATATCGAATACCAATTTTCAAGGTCATTAGGTTTTAGTACCTCTCCAGCCATAAATACATATTTTAAGTCTTTAAAGTTCTCTGTACAAATAGTACCAGTACTAAACACTCTAAATAGACTTGGAGTACAGTGTATTATATTTACCTTGTTTTTTTCTATCCAGTCTACCATGCTCGCAGTGTCAAGTATTATTTCTTTCCTTACAGGGATACAAACAGTTCCTCCTGCAAATAATGGTACAAATATGTCTCTTAAAAACGCATCAAAAGATGGCGATGTAAATTGGCTTATGCGGGTATTTTGATTTATTGCAAATTCTGCGATTTCCCACTCAATAAAGTGCAATAAACTTTCATTTCTACCCACAATTGCTTTTGGATTGCCTGTGGATCCTGATGTAAAATATATATAAATAGGATCATCCGGACAGTAATGACAGCTTGGTTTGTACTCATCTGATAAAGAATTATTATAAAAACTTTCATTTGTTAATATAGTTTGAATTTTACGATTTTGATTATCATTAAAATTAAACTCTTTTTTGCCATTATTTTCATCCCAGAATAAAACTTCTGTTTCCGTAGAATTGATTATGTATTCTATTCTTTTTGCAGGGTAGGCTGGATCAATAGGAACAAATATACACCCAGCCTTTATAATACCAATTATAAGTGAAATTACTTCTACTTTGTCTTCTACAAGAATACTTATGAGAGAATTTTGTTTTATACCTTTTTGTAGTATATAGTTCGCAATTTTATTAGTTTTCTGATCAAGTTGTGAATACTTTATAAAATTATCATTATATTCAATTGCAATTTTATCAGAAAATATTTTAAACGTTTCAAGTAATTTGTCTTGAAAAGTGTTTTTTGACATAACATTTGCTCCTTCTATCAAATTAGATTACTTAGAATTTTATTTGTATTTCTGATACTAAGTTACTGTTAAATTACCCAGTTCCTCTTTTAGCTCACTTACTTTCTCATTCCAATTATCAGGCCACATTACCTTTGAAATTTCTTCACCAACTTTAGAAATTACTGTTTTAATATCTGAATATTTTTTTTGTTTATCCAGAATAATTTGATACAAAGTATAATATGGATGCTCCTGTATAGTACTATATAAATCTATGATTACCTTCGGATCCTTATTAAGTGCAAATTCCCTTATGGACTTTTTTATGTCAGAAATGTTATTTAACATGCCATTTTTGTTATAAAATGGCTCTATACAATTATAATAGTTAGGAAAGTTAACTTCACTTAAGATTAATTTTCTTGCTAAGTCGGGTCTTCTACTTATAACAGCATGTATAGCCCTCACAACCGTAAATATCCATGGCATTCCTGTTTGTTCGCCATATGCGACTCCTAAATCTACTAGAGATTCATTTTCTCGTAACTCTCTATATAAAAACCCCTGCAATGTCATTTCTTTTATCGCTACAGGAGAACATATTATATATTTAAATCCTAACTGATCCATCCAAATAACTGTCTCATAGAATAATTCTATGGACTGTTCCTCAGTAAGTCCAGGAATTCCAATCAGTACATTGCCATTCGGCTCCCATCCAGTCTCAATAATTAATTCAACTGCATTCTTAATATGGTCATTGGTAATATTCTTATTAATCCAATTATTTCTTATCCAGTCATTTTTTACTTCAACACCTATTTCGACTCTGACTCTTTTTCCTAATTTCTCTTTCCATTTTACCAGTTTACTTTGGGTAACACTTGAAGCCCTTGTTTCTATTCCTAATTTAAACGGTTTACCCTTGAACAACTCACCCTTTCCAAAAACCTCATCGAAAACCTCATCAGTAACTTCCTCTGAATTTAGACTATCATAGGTAGTTATTGACTCTAAAATGCTTGATTCCGGCATTACGCCTCTTGCTTGTTCAAAACTTAGCCTAACAATTTGTGCATATAATTCAGGACTTCTATGTTTCAAATTATCCATCCTAGCAATGCCTATTGCATGCGGAGAAGAATAATCACACATACTGCATGCAGCAAACTTGCCATTTTTATTACAGTGCGGACAACCGCTAGTAGCAAGTGCTGTTATTGAAAAGTCGGGTGTGTTTATAACCCTAATGTAATTAATTTTTTCCTCAATATTTTCTTTAATTAAATTAAATAACTCTTCAGTACTTAAAAGTGATGCTTCCTTATAGGTCTTTTCATATTGTAAGGAAACAGGTTCCCATATCTTTGTGATAACTTCATTAATAAACATTAAAACCTCCATCCTGCCGCTAACAACAGCATAATAAATAGTAAATTAAAAATAGTGTGTTTCACCATTTTTTAACGTTTCAGTTCAAAAGAAGATTTTTAGATAGTAGAAAAATTTTTCTTGCCACTAATATTTTAGTTTACTAAAATAAACAATTAGTCTATCACTATAACCTTAGAAATTCTTATAATATCTTCTAAGACAGCATCTATATCTGCTTTCGTGGTTAATGGATTTGCAATAACAGAACGGATTGCCACAATCTGAACACCTCTGCCGTAAAGACTCGTTTTGACTTTAGTACGTGAATTGAAGAATTTACCTACCTTTCTTTGAGTCCTTTGCAAAGTTTCATTGTACTTATCTATTATGTTGTTTTCAGACCTACTTACTTGTCCAGCTTTAACCTGCATTCTAAATTCTTTAGGAATAAAACGATAAACTAATATATTTATTTCCGGATATGAAAGTAATTCAAACTCAGGTCTTGATCTTATAGAATCTGCCATATAGTGGGCTTTAGTTATCCCTTCGTTAATAAGCACTTCATACCCCTTAAGTCCCAATACGTGTAACGCAGTATGCAAATATAGTGATGTTCCAGCGCGGGAACCCTCCACAGACCTCCTTCCTAAATCAACGGAACCTGCCCTGATTATATACTGTGCATTCTTTTCTATATTGCCAGCCAGTAAATTATTCTTAAAAAAAACCATGCCTATACCCATAGGCAGATATAATTGCTTATGCCCATCAATAGTTACTGAATCTGCCTTTTCAAGCCCCGAAAGCTTGTACTTATACTTTTCTGAGAATATAAGTGCTCCACCCCAAGCTGCATCCACGTGAAAATGGATACCAGCTTCATTAGCAACATCAGCCATATCATTAATCGGGTCAATACTGCCACTATCGGTTGCACCAGCAACACCAACAATAGCAATAATTAGTTTTTTTTGTGCCTTACAATTGAAAATTGTGCTTTCGAGTTCTGCCAAATCTATATGATTATTATTATCTACATGTACCCTGATAAGATTTTTTTCCCCTATTCCAAGCATGTCTGCTGCCTTATCAAATGAGTAATGCATAGTCTCAGGGCCAATGATAACAGCTCCAGTATAATTATAATATGCTAGAGCATTATATAACCCTTCCTTTTCAACACCTTTAAAATCACCTTCTGGAGGAAGACATGCATTCCTTGCACACCATAATGCTGTCAAATTAGCTATTGTGCCTCCTGACGTTATGATGCCAAGTGTACTATTATTATCCTGAGTATGTTTGTAATAAAACTCCTCTGGAAAGTTATATATTAATCTATGCATCATTGCTAAGGATTGTCTCTCATATGGGGTAAATACCTTTGATGTTTCTGCCTTAACCAAATTCTGGTTTAACGAGACCATTAACTTTCCCATAATTTTCATAAAATACGGGAGCGATGATGTCATATGCCCAATAAATCTTGGCGATGATACATGTGTGGCATGTGCTATGACATTATCATTTAATAACTTCAAATAATCCAATAAATTAATTGGATCATTTGGAATTTTACTACTTTCAAAATTATTGATTATCTCTTTCAGTCCTGCGCTGGAATTGACATTTTCAGCCGATAGGAAATCTTTTATTATTTTGTTAATTACATTTTCTGCTTCTTCTTCAATTTCCTGATTTCCCTCTGAGACCCTAAACATGTCTAAAGTATGCTGCCCGTTTACTTCGTTTGAAGTATCGTGATAATTATTATTGATACATTCATTAATAGCTGACAAGCCCACTTATCACATCACCTCTTAAATCTTATTATTAATTAGCTCTACATACTTACATCATTAAAACATATAAACTTTTTATTTCAAAGTAAACCTCCTCACCTTATAGATGGCATCTGAAATTGCTGGATAAAAATCCCAAATGTAATAACAATAATAAGCAAGTCACTGTCATATGGAACATTTAACTTAAACCCATGCTCTTTATATTTTTTTCTTAACGCCTGCACAACATCAGGATTGAAGTAACCTTGACGTTTTATTGTTTCGTAAGAAAGCAAATCCTCAATAAACTCAATATCTTGCTTAAGTAATTCTGAACTACCAGGTGCAACAAATGCAAATTTTGGCCTTTTTATTATTTCATCAGGTACTAAATTTTTAGCTACCCTTTTCAATATATATTTTTCATCAAAACCTTTAAGTTTAAAATCCACAGGAATATTTATCGCAAATTGTATTAAGTCTTTATCTAGGAATGGGTAGCGAGCTTCCACTGAATTAGCATACATCATTCTATCTCCATGATCAGATAGCAGATGATCTGACATACGTAATTTAAAATCAACATATGACCTCTTATGGAAGATATCCCTACCGTCAATGCGTTCCTTATTTATAATGGGATAATTTAAACAATTTACACTTTCGAATATTTCTTGTATTTCTCTTGAGTATAATTCCTGTTTTGTCTTCTGATATGAGTAATACTCTTTTTCATAGAGAAAGTTTTCATCTCCCCAAATCTTTCTACGAACTTCATTTTCGAATAAATTCCCTTGATTATCTTGACTTTTCTGCTGCAATCTCAATTTATCAAATCTATAGCCTACATATCCTCCAAAAAGCTCATCTGCTCCTTCACCAGTTAAAACAACCTTTATATTGTTCGCCCTCACTGATTCGGATAAAGCCAGAGATGCAGTATTATATGTTTCCTTTAAGGCACATTCCGAGTGATATACAGCTTTTTTAAGTCTTTTCACAATTTCATAATGATAAAACATTTTTTCATGATGTATAGAATTCACTTTGTTTGCTATTACCCTCTGGAAAGCTGATTCTGAAATACTTTTATCAGGAAAATCTATAGAAAATGAATGTCTATTAAGACTTCCGTCTATCTGTTTTATCTTTGTTGCTATTAAGGAAGAGTCTAGTCCTCCACTTATGTAGAAACCAACCGGAACATCTGCTTGTAGCCTAAGTTTAACAGACTCTGTCAGCAACTCATCTATCTTTTCAATGTAGTAATCCTCATTTGCTACATAGCTTGCTTCGCCTGCTTCGGGGTAAATTAAATCCCAGTACTCCCTTACTTCTACATTATTTCCTCTTACTACAATAT
>JAEWQO010000020.1 GCA_023460315.1 Actinomycetes bacterium | reverse complement strand
CGGCCGACAAGTCGGTGAAGGAGATTCAGAAACAGGTGCTGCGCACCCCCGCGGTATGGATTCTTGCCGCTGCGAGCGCCTTCATGTACATCTCGCGCTACGCGATCAACGGCTGGGGCGTGCTGTTCCTGCAGGAGGCGAAGGGTTTTTCGGACGTCGAGGCGATCTCGGTGGTCTCGATCAACGCGCTGCTGGGCATTCTCGGCACGGTGCTCTCGGGGTGGTTCTCGGACAAGCTCTTCAAGGGCGACCGGAAGGTTCCGGCGCTGATTTTCGGCGTGCTGAACGCCGCGGCGCTGGCGCTGTTTTTCTACGGAGGCAACGCCATGTGGGTCAACGTGCTGTCGATGGTGCTGTTCGGTATCGCCACCCGCGTGCTGATCTGCTTCCTGGGGGGCCTGATGGCCGTCGACATCGTGCCGCGGAAGGCTACGGGCGCCGCACTGGGCGTCGTGGGGATGACTTCCTATATCGCTGCGGGCATTCAGGACGTGGCGAGCGGCTGGCTGATCGACTCCAACATCACCGTTGCCGCCGACGGGGTGAAACACTAGGATTTCGGCCCTGTGGCGATCTTCTGGCTTGCGGCGGCGGTCATCTCGTTCCTGCTGCCGCTGTTGAACCGCGGCAAGGTCAAGGAGTTTTAGAAAACCCGGAACAGATTCGAAAAAAACGTTGCAGGGCCTTTGCCTGCAACGTTTTTTCGTTTGTGCGGAGCGGACCGCTTTATCGGTCGACGCCCTGTTTTCCCTGCTCCGCAGGCCGGACGGTGATGATGCTGTCGACGACGAACTTCGTGAAGCCCCGCCAGGGCAGCGCCCCGAAATACTCCTTATAGTGCAGTTCGAGCGTCTTTCCCCCTTGCAGCATCAGCTCGCGCGCCAGCGCTTCGTTCTCGACCGAGAACTCGAACTCGTAGGACTGGATCGACCCGGCGGCTTTCGAGCGGATGCCGGTCTGGATCAGTTTGCCTTCGTAGGTCTTGAAAAGCACGCCCTTGTAGACGACGTAGTTCAGTTCTCCGCTCTTGACGCCCTCGCCGAAGACGAAGAAGAACCGGAAGTAGGCAGCCGCCGCCAGCACGGCGGCAATCGTTATCGTAATCAGTACCCAATGCTTTCTCATGGTTTTCGTGCGCCGGTTTTGTCCGTGCCCTCGTCGCAAAGATAAGCATTAAATCGTGCCGCCGTGCATTTTCCGCACGCGGGTTTCCGGGCTTTTTCGTATATTTGGGCCTGTGAAGGAGTCGAAATTCGTCAAAACGAAGATCGTGGCGGGCTATCTCCTGCTGATTGCGGTCTGTATTCTCTCGGTGGGCTACGTCTACCGGGTGGCGGTCCGTTTTTCGGCGCCCGACCGCAGTTACGCCCTGCTGCATACCAAGCGCAGCGCCGTCAACCGGACCCTCTACCACCTCTACCAGGCCGAAAGCTACGGGCAGCTGATGATCGCCGGATACGCCTCTTACGAGGCGCGTTACAGACGGGAACTGCGTACCGTGCGGGCCTCGATCGACTCGCTCCGGGCGCTGACCGTCGGCGGGGATTCGTTGCAGACGATGCGTCTGGACAGCATCACGCGGCTGATCGCCGACAAGGAGCGCCGCACGGTGAGCCTGCGCCGTTCGATCCGCGCCGGGGCCACGGCGGGCCTGCTGGACAAGAACATCCGCAGTCTGATCGGTCCCCGGGAGGCCGTCGTGGCCGATACGATCCCGTTCCGCAGCATCGTGCGGCAGGACACGACGGCCGTGCCGCGCGCCAAACGCCGCTTTTTCCAGCGGCTGGGCGATCTGTTCAGTCCCCCGGAGGCCGATTCGAGCCTCGTGATCTCGCGCCGCGAGACCATCGCCCCGGTCATCCCCGTCGACGCGGTGAAGGACACCATCGTGCTGGTGCTGCAAGCCTTGCAGGACAGCGTCACGAGCAACCGGCAGGGCATCTACGACCATGCGTGGCAGGAGGGGCTGCGGTTGAGTTACAGCAACGAACTGGTCAATACGAAGATATACCGCCTGATCATGGACTTCGAGGCCGAGGACACGGCCTACCTGATGCAGCGTATCGAGCGCAACGAGGCTTTCCGCAGGCGGTTGTCGCGCATCCTGGGCGGCGTAGCCATCGGGGCCGTGGTGCTGATGCTCCTGTTCGTCGGGATGCTTTGGCGCGACATCAATCGCAGCAACCGTTACCGCCGCGAGCTGGAGCGCGCCAACCGCGACAAGGAGTCGCTGCTGGAGGCGCGCGAGAAGCTGATGCTGGCCATCACGCACGACATCAAGGCCCCGCTGGGATCGGTGATGGGCTATATCGACCTGCTTGCGCGGCTGACGGGCGACAAGCGGCAGGAACTCTACCTGCGCAACATGAAAGGGTCGTCGGAACACCTGCTGGCGCTGGTCAACAGTCTGCTGGATTTCTACCGGCTGGATATTAACAAGATCGAGGTTTGCTGCGTGGCGTTCAGTCCCGCGCAGCTGTTCGAAACCATCCGTGCGGGATTTGCCGCCGCGGCCGCCGCAAAGGGGTTGGAACTGCGTCTGGAGGCCGAACCGGCCGCCGCGGGAGAGGTGTCGGGCGATGCGCTCCACATCCGTCAGATCGCCGACAACTTGATTTCCAACGCCTTGAAATTCACCGACGAGGGGTCGGTGACGCTCCGCGTGGACGTGGTGCGGGGGCGGCTGGTCTTCTCGGTGCGCGACACGGGCCGCGGCATCGGCCGCGAGGAGAGGGAACGCATCTTCGCCGAGTTCGTGCGTTTGAGTTCGGCGCAGGGAGTCGACGGATTCGGGTTGGGACTGTCGATCGTCGACCGTCTCGTAAAGTTGTTGGACGGTACGATTTCGCTCGAAAGCCGTCTCGGAGAGGGGAGCAAATTCATCGTGTCGGTCCCCGTCGGTGAAGCGGCGGCCGGGAGTGCGGCTGCCGGAGCCGAAGAGTCTGCGCCCCAGGCGGGACTGCGCGTGCTGCTGGTCGACGACGATCCCCTGCAACTCGAAATGACCGCCGCGATGTGCCGCCGCGCGGGGATCGGATGCGAGAGCTGCCAATATCCCGAGTATGTCGCCAAACTCGTCGGCGAGAGCCGTTTCGATTTGGTGCTGACCGATTTGCAGATGCCGTCGGCCGACGGGTTCGGCGTGCTGGAGGCAGTGCGCGGGGTCGATCCCGGGCTGAAAGTGGTCGCCGTGTCGGCGCGCGGGGACCTGGGCGCTGCGGATTTCGCGGCCCGGGGTTTTGCGGGGTGCCTCCGCAAGCCGTTCACTTACAGCGAACTGGTGGCGGCGATACGGGCGGCCTGCGGCAGCGGGGAGATCGTCCCGCAGGGCGGGGACCCGGAGATCCCGTTGGCGGACGGGGCCGATTTTACGGCTCTGACGGCCTATGCCGGGGACGATCCCGAGGCGGCGCGAAGCATCCTGCGCTCGTTTGCCGAACAGACGGCGGGAAATTGCGCGGAGCTTGAAAGGGCGCTCGGCGAGGGGGATGCCGCGACGGTGAAGACGCTGGCGCACAAGATGCTGCCGATCTTCACGATGCTCGGGGCGGCGGAGGTCGCCGAGACGCTGCGTCGGGGCGAGACGTGCGAAGGGCTGTTGCCGGAGGCCCTTTGCGGCGAACTGCGTGCGGCGGCGGGAAA
>JAEWQO010000019.1 GCA_023460315.1 Actinomycetes bacterium | reverse complement strand
CGAATCAGACACGCCCGTCACGGCAGCGACATGGGAAGTGGATATAGGAAGATGAAAGGCTGACGCCCAGAAAACCCCGGGGTCAGCCTTTCGTTGCTTCTTGACAAAACTATCTACATATCAGTCGATTCGTCTTTTCCATTCCGTTGGGGGTGGCGCTTGCGACGATGAGCGTCCTGTTTTGGGTTCGCCTTGCCCTTTCCCGTGACGAGCTCCCGTCTTCGTTTGTTTTTGGGTTGGCTCTGGCGGGATATGCGGCATTTTTTTTGCTCGTGTTTGAGATATGGCCCTTTGTTGGTGACCAGGGCATGAATCTGATCAACCTGTGTCTCATGGTGCTATTTTTGGCTGCCGTTGGGGTGGAGACCATCGTGCGTCAGCAAAATCCTGATCCCGTGCCTCCCAGCGCTTCGGGCGCCGACATGGGGAGGCTGATGGAGGAGCGCTGTCTTGAGGTTGCGAAAGAATTTCGGCTTTCCAAGCGAGAGCGCGAAATACTGGAATTACTTGTTCAGGGGCGGAGCGCTCCCTCCATTGCCGAAGAATTGTTCGTGTCGGTCAATACCATAAAGACCCACGTGAAGCGTATCTATGGCAAATTGGGGGTCCACTCCAAAGAAGAATTGATTGACGTGGTGCATGGTTCTTGCTGACGCCGATGGCCAAAACGTGTTTAGACGTGTGTGGTTTGCCGTCTGGGACTAGGCAAACGCCAAACCGTGGCGGAGGAAGTAGGATTCGAACCCACGGTACCTTGCGGCACAACAGTTTTCAAGACTGCCGCCTTCAACCACTCGGCCATTCCTCCGCTTTTCTGAGCTGGTCGTGCATTGAAAGAGGTTGTGTTCTCGCCTCTTTGCCAAGCCCTCCGCGCGCCACGTGCCGATCGACCAAGGCGGCATGTGCGTGATCCGGGATTTCCTGCCAATCCCAGCCTTTCGAGCTCGCGCAGCCCGTGCGTTTTTCACGCCGAGCCTCTGAACGCATGGACAGGATACCATATAATACGAAGCATGAACGATGAAGACTATATGCATATGGCGCTTGAGGAGGCTCGGCGTGCCGAAAGGCTCGGCGAGGTTCCCATCGGTGCCGTCGTGGTGTATCGGCCGATGGACCCGGCCACACGCAAGCCTCTTGCAGAGCCTCGCGTCGTGGCAAAGGCATGCAACCTGCGTGAGACGACTCATGATCCTTCGGGGCATGCGGAGTTTCTTGCGCTCAGGCAAGCTTCTTCCGAGCTGCAAGCCTGGAGGCTGACCGGCTGCACCGTGTATGTCACGCTGGAGCCGTGCATCATGTGTGCAGGCCTGATGCACCAGGCGCGCATCGACCGGTGTGTGTATGGCGCGCCCGATCAGAAGGCGGGCGCCCTGGGCACGCTCTATGCGATCAATGCGGACAAGCGGCTCAACCACACGTTTGAGGTGACGCCCGGCGTGCTTTCCGACGACTGCGCTGCGATTCTCCAGCGTTTTTTCAAGAACAAGAGGAAAAGATGATCGAGGACGCTCTGCACGATGCTGAGAATTGCAATCGGGCTGGGGAAGATATATCCCATTTTTCGCCCGATCAAGCTGGGTTGATTGATCTGATCGATGAGGCTCGGGCGGCTCAGAGAAACGAAGGAACTGTTCGCGAAGGGTGGATGAAGGCCATCGCGCCAGCAAAGGTCAACCTGTTTCTGGATGTCGGCACCCGGCGTGAGGATGGCTACCATGAGGTGGAGTCCATCATGCACGTGCTCAATCTCCACGATGTCCTGTATCTGCGCCGATCAGAGGAGCTTCCTGGAAGCGGACTGGCCATCGAGGTTGCGTGCCGGACGTTCGGGGGAATTGAGCCGCTTGCCGTCTCGAGTGAGGACAACCTTGTTTCCAAGGCGTTCCGCCTCCTCGCCGAACGGTGTGGGAGGGTGGCGGATGAGAAGCTGCACGTCATCATCGAGAAACATATTCCTGCGCAGGCGGGGCTTGGGGGAGGCTCGTCCGACGCTGCCGCTGCACTTGTCGGAGCGGCACGCCTCTGGGGCATTGCGCCCGATGACCCCTGCGTGGAGGAGGCGGCTCGAAGCCTGGGGGTCGATGTCGCCTTTTTCCTTCGCGGGGGGTGCGCCCGTTTCACGGGAGCCGGAGAAACGTTTGACCGCTCGCTCGTGCCTCTCGGTGTGCCTGTTGTGCTTGTCAAGCCGCAGGGTGGCGTATCGACCGTCGAGGCATATCGAGCATTTGACGAAGATCCTCAGCCGGTTCCTCCGGCGAAGCGGGCGATTGCGCTTGCGGCATCGCGTGCTGCGGACGTGCCCTTGTGCAATAACCTCACGAAAGCGGCCCAGCTGCTTCTTCCCGAGTTGAGCGAGGTGCATGCGTGGATTGCCGGGCGGGATGGCGTCGAAGGATCACTGATGTCGGGAAGCGGCTCCGCCGTGTTCGCCGTGTGCCGGGACGTCGCCTCGGCCTGCAATCTCGCGGCCGCTTCACGGGCGCGCGGCTGGTGGGCGCGCACGACGTCGTTCGGCTCGGCTCGCGCTGCGCTCGGGCCTTCGGAAGCCTGTCTCTGAGGCCGTCGTTTCAGACGGCAGGCAAACACCTGTTGACAAAGCGCGAGTTTTGGCGTGCGACAGGGAAAGGCCCATGCGTGCGATGGTAGAATGGACTACAACAGTCTTGACCAAAGGAGAGATATGGGCATCGTTTTGATCGTTGTTCTCGTGATCGTCGTCGTGTTGGTCGTTGCACTGATCGCGCTGTACAACAACTTGGTTAACCTTCGGAACATGGTTGACAACGCCTGGGCGCAGATTGACGTGCAGCTGCAACGCCGCCTTGATCTCATTCCCAATCTCGTTGAAACCGTGAAGGGCTATGCCTCGCACGAAAGGGGAACGCTCGATGAAGTGACGCAGGCTCGCTCGGCCGTCATGAACGCCACCACGCCCGAGGGCAAGATGGAAGCTGACAACATGCTGACGGGAGCCCTGAAGAGCCTGTTTGCCGTTGCGGAGGCATATCCTGACCTCAAGGCGAACGTGAACTTCCAGCAGCTTCAAGCCGAGCTGTCCAACACTGAGGATAAAATCAGCTACATGCGCCAGAGCTTCAACGACACCGTCATGAAGTACAACACGGCCATCCAGACGTTCCCTGCCGTGCTCATCGCGGGAATGATGGGCTTCACGAAGCGGGAGAGCTTCGATGCGGCTACCGGGGCGGAAACGGCTCCGAAAGTGCAGTTCTGAGAACCTTCGTCTCCGCTTGGCTTGAGGGAAGGAGGCTTCGGTGATTGCCCGTCTGTCACGCATCGTTCCGCTGCTCGTCGTGTTGGCGGTTGGGGCGGGCATCGTGTATCTGGTGGTCTCGTGGCGCTCCTCCCCCAACCGTGGCAAAGAAGTCCTCATCAGGATTTTCACCGTGATAACCGGCATCCTGTCGGGCTTCTTTGGGCTGGTGACGCTGTATGCGTGGTTCGAGGCCAATGAGTCGGTGTTCGACTTGGCCTTCAGTTTCTTTCTGACGGGAATTGTTGGATTGGCGGTCACGCGGGTCTGCCGTGCCGTGTTTCTTCACAATCATCCCAACTGGAGGAAAAGGCCCGTCAAGACAACGCGTCTTGGCGATGGTCCCTCGTGGAGGTGGCCTCCTTGGCGTCGTTAGGAAAGACTTTTTTGTGTGGATTGTTTTCCGGTGGGGCAACACGGAGGCACAAGGGGCCTTGCGATGCCTTGGTAGAGGAAAAGAAAAACGTCCCTGACCAGGACGTTAAAGAATTTAAAAGTGGCGGAGAGCTGGGGATTCGAACCCCAGATACGCTTGTGGCGTATACTCGCTTAGCAGGCGAGCACCTTCGGCCTCTCGGTCAGCTCTCCCTCTCACAATAGGTGCGAGTAGCTATAATAGCGTTACCATCCTCAACTTGCAAGGAGAACAGCCGTGCAAACTACGAGTGATCTGCGTATGCGAACTGCTTTTGGCCGCGTGCCTCCGTCGCGCGTTCTCGTCTTTGCCGCCCTTTTGGCGGTCTCGCTGCTTGCCCTCGTCCTGACACCGGGCGAAGCATTCGCGAAATCGTATTCCATGCCCAAGGTCGACATTTCCGCGCAGGTTGAGACTGACGGCTCGCTGCACTTCACCGAGCAACGGACGTTCACCTTCGACGGCAGCTACTCGGCCCTCTGGTGGACGTTCGACGACCTGCCGTCTGATGCCGAGCTGAAGGTCAATTCCGTGCGGATGGCCTCGGCCGACTCGGATGGCAACGCGACGAGCGACTTCACAACGCTTGAAAGCGTTCCCTTTGTTCTGAGCTGGAGAGATTCTGGTGGTCCCGGCACCGATTCCTATTCGGTCGACTCTCCCAAAAACACCGCGTATGTGTTCTTCGACGCCACCGACGAAAGCGTCATCATAGAGCTTGACTACACGGTGACGAACGGGGCTCAAGCATACAAGGATATAGGAGAGGTGTATTGGCAGTATATCGGCAGCCAGTGGGCGGAGCCTTCCGAGAACGTGACCATGACGCTCTCGCTGCCGGTGCCGCAGGGGACTGAGGTCACCGCGGGAGATAATGTGCGGGCGTGGGGCCACGGTCCTCTCGATGGGTCGGTGAAGGTCAACACCGACGGCACCATTGTGTACACGGTTCCGCAGGTGAATGCGGGCCAATATGCCGAAGCGCGTATCGTCTTTCCCGTATCGTGGCTGACGAATCTGTCGGCTGAGGCGGCTGCGCTGCATAAGGACGAGATGCGGCTCGATACGGTTCTGAAAGAGGAGCAGACATGGTCTGACCAGGCAAATCGCGAGCGAATGATCTCCCTCGCGTTTGTCATCGGCTGCGGTGTCGTGTGCGTGGTCGCCATCGCGTGGGCCCTTTGGTCGTATTTCAGGTTCGGAAAGGAACATGAGCCGGATTTCAAGGAAGAGTACTGGCGCGATGTTCCCCAAGCGGGCATTCATCCTGCTGTCATCGGAAGGTTGTGGCGATGGGATCGTGAGAGCCAAGACGATTTCACTGCAACCTTGATGCACCTCTCCCATATCGGGGCGCTCCGCATTGACAAGGGCAGCTATGAGGAGTCAAAGCTGTTTGGGGCCAAGACCGTCGATGATTACTATCTGACCCTTGTGCCGGCCGTCGCCGACAAGGTGTCCGATCCTATCGATCGGGGAGCGTTGGACCTGCTGTTCGAGAAAGTTGCTGACGGAAAGGACTCGCTTTGGTTCGGCACAATCCAGAAATATGGCGAGGACCATCCCGAGGATTTCGTCGAGGCCATGAAGACGTGGCAGGGCACGGTATCCGCTGAAACCAACCGGTATGATTATTTCGAGGCGAAGGGTAAGCGCTATCAGGGCTATCTCATCGCGCTCGCGGTGATCGCCGTGGCGGTGGGGGTGGGCTCGTGGCTGATGCTTCAGAACTTCATTCCGCTGATATTCACGATTCCCACCGCTATCGCCCTTGCCGTGATAGCTAACTACATGCCCCGTCGCAGCATCGAGGGGAACAATCTGGTTGCGAAATGCAAGGCTCTGCGTAATTGGCTGCGTGATTTCTCCTCGCTTGACGAACGTCCCCCCACCGATGTGAAGGTGTGGGGAGAGTTTATGGTGTATGCCTACCTCTTCGGAATCGCCGAGCAGGTTATCAAGGCCTTGCAGACGAGCGTGCCTGAAGTGTTCCAGGATGAGTCTGCGGTCTACGGTGTGGGATACGTGCCGTGGTGGTTCTGGTATTCATCCAGCTATGGGGCTCATGGCGGGATGATGTCGTCAGGAGCGAGCCTGTTCGACGCTTCGGTGTCTAACACGATGTCGACGGCTCAAGCGGCGATCTCAGGTGCGTCGGGCAACTTCAGCAGCGGCGGCGGCTTCGGTGGCGGGTTCTCGGGCGGCGGTGGCGGCGGCTTCGGTGGCGGCGGGGGAGGCGCGCGATAGCGCCTGTGACTCTCGCGCCGTGGCGCTGCTCTGTGGGGAACGGGAGGATTCGGGTCCTCAACGAAGGAGGAATCCTGCTCATTGCTATAGTAATGAGCGAAAAGGTGCGGCCTGCTTCCATCGTGGTTTGACGGGGGCGGGCTGAGCTTGGTGATTGGCGGGAATTGGCAGCATTGTTCGGAAGGATTCATCATGGCTCAAGAACGCGACAACATCATCCTGATCGGAATGCCGAGCGCAGGCAAGTCAACGCTCGGCATCGTTTTGGCGAAGATCCTCAACTACGACTTTGTCGATGCCGATCTGATCATTCAAAATCAATGCGACAAGACGTTGCAGAAACTTATTGACGCCTGTGGTCCCGAAGGATTCATCGAAGTTGAGAATGAGATACTGAGCGATCTGGCCGCGTCCCGGTCAATCATCGCAACAGGTGGCTCGGCGGTATATTCAGACGAGGCCATGAAACACCTTGCGGAGATCGGCCGGATCGTCTATCTGAAGATCTCGTACGATCAGCTGGTCAGTCGCCTGAGCGATCTGCAGGAGCGCGGCGTGGTGCTCAAGGGGGGCATTGGGATGAGCCTGCGCGAGCTTTATGACGAGCGCAAGCCCCTCTACGAGCAGTATGCTGAGATCACGGTCGATGTCGATGATCTCTCCATCACGGCTGCTGCCCGCAAAGTTGCGAATGCAATCGAGCGAGAAGGAGCCAGCGCCCAAGCTTGATCCATTCGGCTTCCCTGCGCTGAGCTGGTGGGGAAGATGCTCCAAGCCTTTCTTCCGTCTTGGGATATCTTGGCTCTTGCGCCCGTCCCGTTCAGGCCCTCCTTGCACGAGTGCGCAAGGAGGGCCTATCCTTATTCGTGGCACACCACAGCGTCTCCGCCCTTGATGAGGGCGTACAGCTCTGCTGCCTTGTCGGTGGGCAAGTTGACGCATCCGTGGCTTCCGTAGCCATCCTTGTACTTGGTGCCGCCGAAGCCAGAGGTCTGCCAATCGGCGTCATGCAATCCGATGGCGCCGCCGACAAAGGGCATCCAATACTGGACGACCGTCTCATATATTTGGGAGTTACCGCTGTAGCCCTTGAGCGTTGACGGGCTTTCAGGCTGATTCATCCAGTACACGCCATTCGGAGTCTCATGTTCTCCGTCCGGAATGCCAGAGATGATGTCCGATTCCCATACGAGATTTCCCGACTCGTCGTAGAAGCGTGCATGTTGCTCGGTCAGGTCGATGTCCAGGTAACGTGTGCCCCAATCTTGAGCGCCCGCACCGTTGAAGGCATCTCCGTGGGTGGTGGTGGGAACATCGACGGTTTCCACACTCCCTGCTGCGACCGCTTCCTTCACCAGGGATAGGAGTGCATCCTGATCGACTTTCCACCCATAGACGCCGCCGGAGACGCTGAACACCTTGCCGTCTGGCCGCGTGTAGGTGCGCTGGGTGCCGACGGTGGTGCAGTCGGATGCCAGCTTGTCCACCCACGCACTCATTTGGGCATCATCGATTGTCGCATTCGCGTCGGCATCGGAGGTGATCCAAGGCGCAATGGTGTCTGCATCCAGCGTTGCCACCTGTTTTCCGCCCATCATGAAGGTGAGATTGGACGAGATCATGGTGTTGGCGCTTTCCATCGCGGTGTTGAGACGCTCGTCGGTGGAGAGCACCGTGGGCTGAGCCAGCTGATCGGCGGTGATCTTCGCCTGCGTGGAAAAGGTGGAAAGGGCTTGGGTTGCCACCTTGGCCACCGCGTTTGCGTCGAGCGCCGTGCCGACGGATTCCGGCAACACGACAAACTTCTTTGTGCCCTTATCGTACGAGATTGACGCGTTGGTTGCCGGCGTGGCCGTCGCGTTGAAGTTCTCAACGGCGGCTTGGACGGAGTCAAGGAGGCTTGTGCCGTCGGCATTGGCCGCCAGCTTGGCGGATTCGTCGTGCTGCGTGACGAGTTGAAACGGCCATAGCCACGGGTTTTGGTTGTCCAGCATCTCCGAGACGATGTTGGACGCATTGGCGTTGATGCCCAAGTCGGCGGCGGTCAGGTCGAAATCAAGACCCTCGCCACTCAACGAAAGCGTGTAGCCATCCATGGCATCGGAGACTGCCTGCTCGGCATCGGCTGCAGACATGAGAGACAGGTTGAGGCTGCCGGCTGTGGAGTTCGGCATGAACCGTCCGGTGAAATAGAGGCTGACGCCAACATATACGATCAGTGCCAGGGCCAGCACGCATCCCAGCATGATGCCGATGCCCTTGGCGGGATTCAGCTTGCTGTGTTCGGCGTGATATCCGTAGGTTGCGCGAGTATTTTCGTTCATAGGTACATCCTCGAGAGGGAAATGGTGTTCTGCGCCAAGTATAGGCACGAATGCGGAAAACGAAGCGCCACGACGGAAAAGGGATGAAAATAACGACAATTGTTCGAAGAAGCTGCACAAAGAATTGAAAATTTCATGACGGGCGGTCGTTGCTGGTAGCGCGCTGAGCCTTGAGCAGGAATCTTGCGGTTTGACGACGATGGTCGAGGCGCTTGTTTTCTGCGGCTTTCGCCTGAGCGGAAAAATCACTCTTGAGGGACGACGGGAAGGCGCCATTCGTTCTGTGGGCAGGAAGTTTGCGCGGGAAGAAACGTTTAGAATAGTCAAACAAGCCGTCGGCCAAGCGGCCATGGGCTTGCCGGTGGATTTTGGCCGAGGGGGCTTTGTCAGGAGAGAGCTATGTATGAAGGACTGTATGGGCCTGTTCCGGATGTCCGTGCGTATTGGGACCGGCTGGGCATGGACCAGCCCGCATCGCCGCTGACAAAAAATGACGTGGATCGAATGGTCTTTGCCCATCAGCTTCGCATTCCTTTTGAAAATCTGGACGTGTGCGATCTTCATCGTGCTCCCTCGCTCGACATCCGTGACATTTACGAGAAGATCATCGTTGGCAGACGTGGGGGCTACTGCTTTGAACTCAACGCCTTGTTCGAGGCGTTGCTGAGGGAGAGCGGCGTCAAAACCATGGCGTGCCTAGGCCGCAGTTTGAAGGACTGTGGCTTTGTGTATCCCTTGCTGCATCGCAGCACTATCGTGACGCTGGGACAGCGGCGCTACTTGGCTGAAGTGGGCTACGGGGGACCTTCTCCGGCATGCGCCGTTCCCCTTGTCGACGGCTTGGAATTTGAGTCGCACGGACAGGCCTTTCGTATTGAACTGCATGATTCGTGCTGGTGGCATATCGTGTATAACGGAACTGCCGCCAACCGTGCGGCCGCGGAAGAGCGCGGCGGAGCGGCTGTTCCGGTGCCGGCTTTTGCCGTTCTTGACGCACCGGTGGCCTTGACTGACTTCGTGCCTCTTTCCTATTACTGCTCGACGCATCCCGATTCTGTGTTCGTCCAGCAGAGGATGGTCAATCGACGCACGGAAAATGGCAGTGTTTCCCTAACTGCCGACGTCTTCACCCGCACGGCTTCGGGCTGCAAGGAAAAGAAGACGATTGCCTCTGAGGCTGAGTACCGAGCGCTTTTGAAGGAGCATTTCGATATCGTGCTGCCCAGCTAAAGCGTGAAGGAGAAAGGCATCGCTGCGGGTAGAGTTTGTGGTCGCCTGCTCTCTGGCGTTGACGGAACAGGCCTTCCCGCTTTTGGCAAGGCGGCATCTCTGTTTTCCGGCTAAGAGCCTGAGCCTTTCGCTATCATGGACGGAAGGACTGACGGAGCGAGCGCATAGATGCGCCAAACGGCCGAGCTGTCGACCTGGGGTTGTGAGACGCTTGGCGGGAAACGGAGAAGGCATGAAGTTCACGGTGGTGGCGGTCGGCAAGCTGAAGGAGCGCTTCTGGACGGAAGCCTGCGCCGAATACCTCAAGCGGTTGCAGCCGTATGCCCACACCGTGGTGAAAGAGGTGGCTGATGTCGATCCGGCCCGTGCTGGGGGAGTTGAGGCCGCGCGAGGCAAGGAAGGGGTGGCCATCTTGGCATCGGTGCCGCCTTCTGCCCATGTTGTGCTGCTGGCCATCGAAGGCAAGGAGCGTTCGAGCGTAGGGCTGTCGAAGCGCATCGATTCGCTTGCTCTGGACGGCACGAGTGACTTTGCGTTCGTCATCGGGGGATCTGACGGCGTGAGCGATGCGGTCCGTTCGCGAGCTGACGAGCTGCTGTCATTCGGTCCTGTGACCCTTCCCCACAACTTGGCGCGTGTCGTGTTGCTGGAACAGTTGTATCGCTCCCAGAAGATATCTCGTGGAGAGCCGTACCACAAGTGACGTCCCCTGCCTGCTTCTGCCCACGTCGTCGATTTTGCCTTCTGCGTCTGCCGGTGTTCGGGACGGCAAAGCTTCCTGCTTGCTGAAGGGTCGGGGAGGAGCGTCGCAGAACGGTGCGAGCCTGCGCCTGTGCAAACGGCGGGTCCTCGATGACGAGGCCTTCTCCGCATCGGCCGCCCCTGCCGGGAGCATGGACGAACGGCCCGACGGCAAAGGGGCGCGACGGCGAAGGGGCCCGGCCGCAAAGCGGCGCTGCGGGGTTGGGCATGCCGCGGGATGTCCCTGGATGCGGTTTGCTCCCGTGGAGCCCTTTTGCCGGAAGGTTCCGGGAAAGCGCATTCGGCTATACTGGGTACTGTTGCTGGGCGGCGCCGAGACGCGCCGTGTCCGTTCGATTCGAAAGGCTTTGCCATGCGTTTCATCTCGTGGAATGTCAACGGCCTTCGCGCCGTGCTGAAGAAGGGATTCGAGGAAATCGTTTCCGAGATTGATGCCGACATCGTGGCCTTGCAGGAAACGAAGCTGCAGGAGGGCCAGGCGACGCTTGATTTGCCGCGTTATCGTGAATATTGGAGCTACGCGGAGAAAAAAGGGTACTCGGGTACAGCCGTGTTTTGCAAGGAGCGCCCGATACGGGTGTTGCACGGATTGGGCTTTCCCTCCCTGGACACCGAGGGGCGCATTCTCGCGCTCGAGTTCGAGAAGTTTTGGTTCGTCGATGTGTACACGCCGAATGCCCAGGACGAGCTGGCGCGCATCGGCCACCGCATGGAGTGGGACGATGCGTTCCGCGACTTCTGCAAGGGGCTTGAGGAGGGCGCGCTGCCGGCGGGAGTGCCGGTGCAGCAGCCTGCGCCCGGCGAGGGCCATGTGACGGTTTCCGCGTTGCCGGTGACGCAGCCGGGCGACACGGCCGATCCGAAGCCGGTCGTCATGTGCGGCGATTTCAACGTTGCCCACCAGGAGATCGACCTGAAGAACCCGGGGCCGAACCGCGGCCGGGCTGGGTTTTCAGATGAAGAGCGCGGAAAGTTCACCGATCTGCTCGACGCTGGCTTCACCGACTCGTTTCGCCATGTGCATCCCGATCTCACGGGAGCCTATTCGTGGTGGAGCTACCGTTTCAAGGCGCGTCAGACAAACGCCGGATGGCGCATCGACTACTTTCTTGTCAGCGATGAACTTGTTTCCAGCATAGAGGGTGCCTGCATTTACGACGAGGTCTACGGCAGCGATCATTGCCCGGTGGGCATCGAGCTGGCATTGTAGCCGACGCGAAGCGGCGATTCCGTGCAGGCCGACGATGCAGGAAAGCGCTGCGGGGTGTCGTGATATGATGCTCGCGAACACAGCGATGGAAAGATGGCAATGGACAGAGAGAAAATAGAGGCGGGCGTTCGGCTGATCCTCGAGGGTGTGGGAGAGGATCCTGACCGCGAAGGATTGGTGAAGACGCCCGAACGCGTCGCAAAGATGTACGAAGAGGTGTTCGCGGGACTGACGCAGGATCCGGCCGAACATTTCGAGATGACGTTCGATGAACATCATGAAGAGATGGTGCTCGTTCGAGACATTTCGTTCTACTCCATGTGCGAGCATCATCTGGCCCCGTTTTTCGGCGTGGCTCACGTTGCCTACATTCCTGCGCCTGACGGCCGCATTTGCGGCCTTTCGAAGCTTGCCCGCCTTGTCGACGTCTTCGCGAGGCGTCCGCAGGTGCAGGAGCGGTTGACTTCCCAAATTGCCGACACGCTCATCGACGAGCTGCATCCCCAGGGCGTCATCGTCGTGCTTGAAGCCGAGCATCTGTGCATGAGCATGCGCGGGGTGAAGAAGCCGGGAGCCCGCACGATGACGAGTGCCGTGCGTGGCGCGTTCGAGACCAGCCAAGCGACGCGCTCCGAGGCCCTGTCGCTCATTTTTGCGCGGAGGGACTAAGGCGATTTTCTTGCCGAAGCGGATCGGGCGGCGCTTGCCCTCGCTCGAGCGAGGGCAAGCTGCCTTGCCCAAGCTGCCTTGCCCAAGCTGCGCGTGCGTGGCGCCGCCCATGCGTGCGTGGCGCTGCCGCGGGGAAGAGCAACGTCCTGCGAAGAGGTGCTGTCGCCGGGGACAGCGCGAGGCGGCCGCTATCGCATCGGCATGCGTCACGATGTTGCTCTGGGGAGGCGCAAGGCTCGGTGTGGGGCATGGTGACGTCGGGGGGAGCGCGAGGTGCTGACGGCAGCGCCATGTCCGCCGTCGCCGGCGGGCCTGGCGCGGCCGG
>JAEWQO010000018.1 GCA_023460315.1 Actinomycetes bacterium | reverse complement strand
TGTGCATCCATTCGTACCCACCGCTGTTCCTCCAAGCTGTAATATTCAACCAGCCAGTGATCCTCATACATGAGTTCGCTCCCAAAGTAACCTGCAAAGCCTACCCGAAGACGGGCGGGAATTCCTTTGTAGCGTAAAAAGGATACCAAAAGCAATGCGTAATCCCTGCACATACCGATCAAGCGCAATTGTGGTGACCTTGAAGAAGCAAGCGGTCTTTGGTCTATCTGGAATAGCTTTTCCAGCATCTGTGGTACAGTGCGAAGCAACTCTTCCTCCAATTGGCGTTTACTAAACGAAACGCCGTAAAGCTTGCCCTGATCTCCATGAATAACCAACCCCTGCACCATTCGCAATAAGTCTGTCGGAGATGACGGCAATGGTTCATACCAGCTCTTATATTTGCGTGGATTTGTAATAATACTCTGTTTTACATAACACGAAAAATCCATTTTTATCCCTCCTCAAAATCGACCTTATCCCCTGACACCGTGTCAGAGTCAAGGGGAGAAAGAAATATTTTTTATATTGCTTAACTTCTGGATATGAACCTACATTTCGTAAATAATGCGAATGTATAAAACGTTCCTCTTTTTTTACCTGAACTGTAAAATGATATAGGAGGTGAACAGATAGTGGAGGTTATTCTAAATAGTTTAGGAGCAACGATTAAACAAGCCCGATTATCAGCCAATCTGACACAAGATGAGCTTGCTGAACAAATCGGCATAACAGGTCGATACATAATGGCATTGGAAAACGAACATAAGCACCCCAGCTTCGAGGTGCTGTGCAAAATTATTCTTACGCTGAACATTCCGGCAGACAATATTTTCTATCCGGAAAGCCAAAATACAGAGAACGAAAAAGAACAGCTGATACGGCAGCTTTCCCGATGCAATGAACGTGATCTTAAAATCATCACTGCAACAGTAAAAGCATTGCTGGAGTCAAGGTGACCATCTTCTTTTCGGGAGGATGGTCATTGTTATCTGTATCGCAATATTGTTTTTTCTCTGTGTTTAATAAATCCTTAGAGTGACAGGTTCACTGCATAGGCCATGATGACACATACCATATGCCGCCGACAGGACGCAATGCTCCCTTGGCGGCAGGGTATGTGTTTTTTTACTTTACCGTAAACAACAGGCTGCTCTTGCCTCCATTTTCCCGCCAGCGCTGTTCCTTTTGAAGATGGCCTGTCTTTTCAAGGTCGGCAATGGCTCTCTGTACTGTGCGGCGGGAGAGCTTCAAGTCTTTGGCAATGGTACCGATGGCAGGATAACAAGTCCCGTCCTTGTTTGCCCGGTCTTTCAGGTAACGGTACACCACTACGGCACGATGAGGGACATCCGCAGCATAGAGAGAGGATAGGTAGCTCAATCACGAACACCTCCTAATCGGTGCGCAGAGGCATAGCAGATTGTTCCGGCTCCGGCTCATGCTCCGGTACCGGTGTGTGCAGCGTACCTCCGCTCCGATCATCACCGGGAGGCTCTGGGAATTCGGCAAAGTCATCCTCGTCATAGGCACAGCCCCGCTGGAGGATTTCCTGCTCCAGCTCGAAGCGGTCGGCATAGTGAACCTTTCGGGCGGCACGTTCCTCCACCTCAAAGGTTTTTCCGAACCGGATGCCCCATTTCAGGAACAGCGGCAGCTTGGTACGTATAGGACAGCAGCCGGTCTTGGCCAGAATATAATTGCCTTTGGGCAGGGTTTTCAGCTCATCCGGTGTCATCAGCGGTCGTTGGATCATTTGCAGGCTCTGGCTGGGATCATTCTTTCCTCTGCTGATTGAACCAGACATAACCGTCTTATTACCCAGCGCCCTTGAGAGGATGTCAGCGCTTTCCGAGTTAGGTGCAAAACCGCCGAACAGAATATCCTGACAGTTATCAATGATGATGGCGGAACCCTCTTTGCCGTAGTTTTTCTCAAGCTGGGCAAAGGATTGGATGATGGGCACCATGCTGATGCGGCGGGAACGGCCTGCAGAAAACATCATCTCCATTGACTGGATTTTTGGGATAGTTCCGATCTCATCGGCAAAGATCATTACCCGGTTGGGGAGCTTGCCGCCGTATTCATCAGCCACCGTCAGCATCTCCCGGTAGAGCTGCTGGAGGAACAGGCTAACCATAAAGTATTTCGTGTTATCTTCCTCTGGCAGCACGATAAAGATGGCACACTTCTCCTTGCAAAAGGTTTCCGTATCCAGTGAACTGTCGAAGCACAGAATCTGCTCCATCTCAGAATCCAGAAAGGCATTGAGCCTTGACATGGCAGTGGTCAGCACCGAGGCCATCGCTTGGTCGGCAGTGTTGAGAGCAGCTCCCGCAAACCATCTTGCCTTATGATCAGTCGGTAACTTATCCATCAGCAGTTGGAACTGGCTTTTATTCTTCACCGGGGAGGGAGCCAGCAAATCCTGTATCATTTTGAACACCGATATGATGTGCCGCTTCTCCGGAGGACAGTATTCTGCAATCAGCAAAATCACCGAGGTTAACAAGCCCTCTGCAGCATCATAGAAGAAGGCATTCTGCCCATAGCTTGCAGAGTCCTCGCCGCTACTGGAGATGATGGTCTTGGCGGTGATTTTGGCGTACTTCTCAGCCTTGGCTTTCAGTGCGAGGTTCTCGGGATTTTTCATGTAGTCATCCATATAGCGGTTCACCAGCTGCAGGATGTTATCGCCGTCTGAGCGGGTGGGGTTACGCAAATCCAGCACCGATATTTTGTAGCCATAGTAATCCTTTGCGATGCCTGCATAGTTTCGGAACAGGTCGCCCTTGGTGTCCGTGCAGAGCCAGCTCATGCCGGAGGCACAGGCGTATTCAATGTTGGGATACAGAAAGTTAGCAGTTTTGCCGACACCGGCAGCGCCAATCATAAGGCAGTGGATGTCACCATCATCTATGAGGGCGGTAGTTGAACCAGTTTTCTGCTTGCAGCCCACCACAAGCCCCTGCAGAGCGGGCAGATTCTGCCCACGCCGCCATTTCTCCGGCTCATAGGGTACATGGGTGTATGTCCGTTTGATTTCGTTTTCTGTGGCGAAACGGGAGGTACCGTGCTGACCGTCACCGACCGTCTTGGATTTGATGCCGCTAAGGGTATAATAGTGTGCTAAAAGAGAAAGACCGCCAATGACGAAAAACATCACGGCGGCCACTGCTATGAGGATATAAACTTGGGATGGCATAGGAGGGACTCCTTTCTGTAAGTGGCTCATGATAAACACAAGCCACCTTGCTCTTGTTTTTTCTCTGCTGTTTGCTGAATGGAAAGCTCCGCAAGAACAGCGCCCTTTAAGCATTCAGACGCCAGCTGCTCAAGGCTCTCCGCATGGCTTTGTTTTTCACTCTGCGTTTCTATTTCGGAGCATGAAAAAAGCGGCATCAGAGAATTTCCGATGTCGCTCAGTTTGTTTTCCAGCCTGCCACGGTTTTGATAGGGCTTGAAACCGTATCGCAACCGGCTTTGCACGGCAGATAAATCCCGGCAGTGACCGATTCGCTTATATTCCTTAGCAGCAGCCTGCACAGAAAGACCGGCCAGCTCCACCAGCACTTCCTTGAGCTGCTGCGGATTTCCTCGGCAGCCCTGCAGTTTCTTCCGAAACACAACTGCGGCGCAATCGGTACTTGGATGTTCTCGTGCGTATTGACCGATTTCATTGCACAACTCATCTCGAAGCAGCAACTGAGGATGTTCCTCAGCTGGGAGCGGTGTAAAGCCGTTCTTTGCTTTTAAATCTTCATTCCAGTCTTTGTATTTGGACTGCGCCTGACCTACCGCAGGCTGCCCATGCTCTGTCAGAATGTCATAGATTCTCTCGGTGGCTTCGATGCCTGCCGCATCGTGGTCGAGGCACAGCACTACATGATCGAGCTGCGGGTATAGCTCCATCAGCTTCAGGATCGGCTGCTCCGATACACCGTTCAACGCCACATAGCTGGCATTTTTCCAGTTCTGCTGATGTAGGCTAATATAGGACAACAGGTCGATGGGCGCTTCAAATACAAACAGGTTGTGCGGATAGGGATTTTTTGAAATATAATGAAAGCTGTAGGCCGGATGGCTACCCTCCACATTGATGCGAAAACTGCTACCGGTTGCCGTGCTTTTCTTATGAGCATGACGGGCGATGCCTTTTTCATCGAAGCCCACAAATACAGCATTGTGGTATTCGGCATCCTCAAACAACAGCTTTTCTCTGGCAAACTCGGACAGCACCTCCCGGCTGATGCAGCGCTGCTTAATAAGATAGGCAAATACCCGGCGCATATCCGTGTGAGCTGGCGGTAGAGCAAAGGGCTTTCGCTGCTTCAGTTCACTGCTTTTGCTGTGCTGTCGGTATTCCACGCCCTGTTCACCGCCCAGCAGCAGGCTGACCGCATCCGGGAAAGAGAGGTTGTAGAGCCGTTTTACAAGGTCGATGGCATAGCTGCCCTCATCAGAAGCGTGATCATACCAGCGGTTGCCCCGCACCGTGATGCTGTGATCGCTGGCCAGCCGTTTATCTCTGCCGGAGGGCAGGAGCTTTTCACCCTGCCGTTGGAGGAAGTCCACCAAGTCCACAGAGTTGGCTCGTTCCTTTTGTTCGTCTGTAAAATAGATGTAGCCTGACACAATAAAACCTCCCATCATAAATGAATTTGTGGCGCATGGTCATTCCGCTTGTGACCCTGCGCTTGCTTTTTCTCCTGCAGCTTTCTTCTGCGCTTGCGGTCAATATGACTGGCAGCGATTCCTGCAGTTCTGCGATAGTCCTCATTGAACAAATTCTCCAGCCGATGCATAAGTCTTGTGGCGGCCAGCAGCACCGAGGGATTGCGATAGCTGCCTATGTTGTCAATCAGATACTGTGCATAGACATTGCCCTGCGCCGCAGACAGCTCCAGCCAGTAAAGACTCTTTTCCTTGTCACGGGGAACATCTCCGTCATAGAAATACAGCTTACCGAGAGCATACTGCGCAAACTGATTTCCCTGTTCGGCAGAAGCTGTCAGCCAACAGATAGCGGATTCCTCATCCTTTGGAACATCCTCCCCTTGGAGATAGATCCTGCCGAGCTGGTAGGCCGCATACTGATTTTTCTGTTCTGCCGATAAAGTGAACAGCCGGATCGCCGCACCGACATTCTTGGGAATGCCATCACCGGAAAGACACAGCTTCCCCAAAGCGTATTGGGCATAGGCATTGCCGCGATTCGAGGAAAGGGTGAACCACTTGATTGCTTCGGGAACATTTTTGCTGATGCCCTCATCAGAGAGATAGAGCCTGCCGAGCTGATAAGCGGCAAACTCGTTTTTCTGTTCTGCGGCGGCTGAAAACATGGCCACTGCCTTTGGAATATCTTTCTCCACATGAGTACCATCCCGGTATAGCTTACCGAGAGCATACTGCGCTCCGGAGTTTCCGGCTTCCGCTGCTTTGGTCATCCACGCTATGGCCTGCGCCGGGTTACCGATACCGGTTTCCAGACACACCTTGCCCAGCAGATATTGGGCGTTCACATTCCCAAGCTGCGCCGACTTCTCCAAATAGGAAACCGCCGCCTGCGCATCCTTTTCTGTGCCGGTTCCGGTATAGAGCATTTGACCAAGGCGGTATTGCAGCTTGTCATCGTGGCTATCCTTTTCCAGACGATAAAAGCCGGTAAAGGCAGCCTTGAAATGCTGATCGGATGCAGTAGCATCCATCGGTGTGCCGACACCGTCACGATGCATTTTGGCAAGCTCATAATCCGCATAGGGATTCCCCTGATCGGCAGACAGGGTATAGAGCCGGAGCGCCTGTGCATAATCCTGCGACACACCCTGACTACGGTAGTAAAGACTGCCGTGGGAATATTGGGCGTACTTATGGTTCTTGTTCACTGCCTGCTGAAACCATGAGGCTGCCTGCCCATAGTCCTGCTCCGTGCCAAGACCGGCAGTGTACATTTTGCCAATGCGGTATTCCAGATAGGGCTTGGGCTTTTCTTCCTCTGCGGATAAAAAAGCAGTCAGCGCTTTTCTATACCATTCGTGAGCGGCCTGCAGATCAATCTCACAGCCTAAGCCATCGGAAAACATCCTGCCGAGGTCATGCATGGCAAGGGCATTGCCGGATTCCGCTTCCAGCAGGAACAATTGATATGCCTTATCAAAATCCTGCGGTACATCCTCGCTGCCGTAGAGACATTTTCTCGCCTGTTTGTACTGCTTGCTCCACTCAGCACGGAAGACCACATCGTCAGGCTCCAAAAACATATCATCTAAGTGAAGAACCGCAGGCTCCGGCAGCTCCGGTTCCGGTGCAGCTTCATCCTCAAATGAGAAATGGTGACCACCCAGCTTTAACGCTTCGGCGATCACCATGTTTTTAATGCTCTTAAATTGTTTCTGTTGAGAGAGCGGAGGAAGGGGCGGCAGCTTACTGGTGTAGGTTTTGAGTATTTCATTTTGCCAATCGTTCCATGCCCGGTACAGCTTATCGATCCGTTCTTCCTTGGCAAGCTCATCCACAATGCGGTCGATGATGGCTTTCACATCTGCTTTGAGGTATCCGTACACCTTTTTGCCTCCTGTGTTTTGGAGCCGTTTCGATAACAGCAGCAGATCCGCTTCAATAGTTTTGTTTTCACAGATTCCATCCGTCACCTGTGAAAGCAGTTCTGCCGTCACCTCGGCGGCACCCTGTTTGAGCTGACTGCGGGCTTGGTTCTGATGCTCGTAAATATGAGCAAAGTCCTGACGGAAAATATCATGTGCCAGCTCTGAGCGCATGGCTTCAATGGCAGGCTCCGTGAGAAAGCCGTCATTGTCCTTGGCGGAGTAGACCATGAGATGAACATGAGGATGATGGCTCTCGTTGTGAAAGGCAGCGTACCAGCAAAGGTTCTCGCTGTTGATTTTCATATGCTTGCAGAGCATGGCTTTTTTGCTGCGCAGTAAATCCTGCCACTGTCTGCCACTGTCGTATCCAAGCCTTGCGGCATCTTCCCGGCGCAGGCTGATGACATGAGTCCAGACAGCACCCTTGTGGTTGCACACCTCCTGCTGTACCTGTGCCAGCACCACCGGCACTCCCGAATCGGTAAACAGACCGTGTTCGCCGATCCGCTCTACACGAGGGCGGCCTGCAATGTAATCCACATAATTTTCCCGCTTGCCGATGAGGTTGAGGTTCTGCTCCAAGGCGAGGGAAATAAATTCAGTGGCGTTGCCGATGGTGGGGTTCTCGCAGTATTCAGCATACTCCAGCATCTCCTTGGCAGAGGGAATATCTCGAATAAGCTGCCCGATGAGCTGCTGCTGTTTGGTCGTAGCCGGTAGTAGCAGCTTGCTCGCGTCAATCTTTTCGACACCCTCACGGGTTCCGATGTACTTCACATAGTTTTCAAGCTGGGCTGGCGGAGCATCCCGCATATATTGCGAGGTAAATATGATTTTCGGCATGGTGGCCTCCTTTCAGACAAAAGAAAAGAGCAATCACGTTGTGATCGCTCAATACATTAGCTTAAATTATGGGAATAAATTGATTTTACACTTACTTGCATTTTCAATAGTCATAAATTCACTCTTAAGATTTTGCATTGCAAATTTTAAAGTCATTTTGTATATCTCGAATTGCCTACCAGTTCTGTTTGCGTAAAACGTAAAAGCCATTTTACATTGCTCATCCCAACGTTCCCAGAGCTGAGGACTTAATACAATATTTTCGGAATACAGTGGTAACATCAATGTGAAAAAGTATTTTACTAACCATATATCTTTTTTTATTAGTTGGCGAGTAAACTTTCCATAAATCCTTTCATCTTTTTTAAGATAACCTATGATGATAAATGACTTTTGATCTTCTGGAAAAGCCGTAATAAAAAGGCGGTTCGTCATCTTGTTTTTTGTGTGTTTAATTCTTTTGCCATTTAAATCATAGTCTATTGCAATACATGAAAAATTGGCAAACTGTATTTCTTCAGGAATTTCAAGAACTTGTGTAGACAAAATATCGAAATCTCCAGTTATTAAAGCAGTATCAAAACGCTTCTTCATCTCGTCCATTTCTTTCATTTTAAGTATTGTTTCTCTATACTGTCTAATCACAATTGGATCTCTTAACAATGATGGACGCTCTCGAAAATTGTTGGTATATACTTTTGTCAAAACTAATTCCTTATAATATTCAAAAATAAATGCTTTATATGAGTATAAAAATCTGTGCTCCGTGTTATTTTTGTCAAAAGGTTGTGCATTTTTTTCGATTGGTGCAAATACTTCATCATCATGAACATCACAGAAACAGGTAGCAGTAGTGGCATGATTGACTCCAACCCGATCTATAAGTGTGATGATCTCTGGATCTTCGTTCTCAATTGGAATGACCAAAGGTGGTTTTTTAGAATTAAGCATATAAACATGACCATCAGCGGCCAATTTGGATATTATTTTGTTGTTTTGTAATGCATGAGCTTCCTTAATATGTTTCACGCAACGTGTTTTATCAGGATATAAACAGCACTTAATCATCGCCTTACGCATCTTCTCAGAAATTTGAACCTCAATAGGCTTTCTTGTACTTGTAGCAGGTTTGTCATTACGTTTTTCGCAACAAGCAGAATAGGCCTTTCCGCTTCCACACGGGCAGACTTCATCTGGATATATTTTATAATTTTTGAATAATCGCAATATTGTCACCTCACATTCATAAAATAAATTATACCACCCCAACTGATAAAATTCACCACTAATATGTAAAACAGCCCCTGCTTTCGCAGAGGCCGTCCACCTATGTTCTTACAGTGCGCCGAGTGTTTTGAGCAACTCCACACAGTCCTTTGCGCCCTGCACATAGAGATGCTGGCATTCGTGATCGGCGATCAAATTGGTTTTCTCAAAGTAATCGGTGAGAATTTTCCGCTGATCCTCTGGCAGTAATTTTACAATCTCACGAGCCTGAGAACTGAGAGTCTTTACCTCAGCATAAAGCTGCAGCTCACTGTCATCCAGAGCTTCTTTGCGCTTTTCGATTGCGGCTTCCGTCAGCTCTCGGATTGCCATCTCAAAGATTTCACTTTTCTCCATTACATTTTCATCTCCTTTCCCAGCATTACAACGCTGTACATCAACATATAAACGGATATGCTTTTACAGTCCATACCCAAAAGAAACAAATTTATCTTACAATTTTAGGTTCGCCGCTTTTGATAGTTATATGCGTCCTCGAAATCAACTGCACCGTTGATCCGCTTGACTTCCTCCACACATTTTAAGTGTAGGCTTTGGAGTGCCTGCTCGTCAACCGCATGGGTATACGCTACCACATGAGACAGCTTGGACAGCTCGGTGGCGATTTTGAAATCCATTCTGGCCAGACGATTTTCCGTATCCCGGATGGTACTGACGAGGACGGAGGATAAGCTCTGCAGCAGATAGTTTTCAATATTCTTCGATGTGAGATACCCGCAGTAGAACTTCAGTGCCTCGGTGACGAATTCATTTCTGGACTTCACATTGGCCTGCTCCAGCAGCTCATCGCACCGATCCAGCACTTCCTTTTCAATATAAAAGCCGGTGCGCACTTTTTCCGGTTCCTTTGCCATAATGCCTCCCTTTCTCTGTTAATTTTGCCCCGGTATGCAGTGTAAGCCCCGCAAACGCCCGGTTTTCCTTACTCTTTTCCTGAACCAGCATAACAAATTGGGGCTTCAATCAGAAAGTTATGTCACTTTGGAATCCCCGAACGGCTTTGCCGGTCGGTGTTTTTCGGGTTTAGGCTGCCAAAGCAGCATAAACCCTTTAACCTGCACCACTTTCGACCCTGCCGGAATGCCCTGATTTTGAGCATTTCTCCATTTCATCCGGGGCTTTCTCACATTCTCTCCACACGGGCGCAACGTGGGCGGTATCGTGCTGATGGGTATCAGGACGCCACCCTGCCTGCCAAAAGGCCACACAGGGCAACCGCCGCCCACACGCCCGGACAGCGTTGCTGTGCCTACGCCAGCCTGTTGTCAGAGCCGCCTGCTGAAGCAGGGCGAACCGGTCTTTGGGGCTTGGGTTTGGCAGCGGCCTCACGGGAGAGCTTATCGTCAATGTACTCACGGGTGGTCTGCGGAACGTGCTTTTCGTAGAGCTTCTGGACGGTATCCTCCAGCTCCGTCTGCAAATCCGTATCCTTTTTGCCCATGTGGTAGGTCAGGGCATCCAGCTTTTCGCTGTCAAAGCTGACTGTCAGTGTTGCTTTTTTCATTGTACTTTCCTCCATTTCATCATTTCATTTGGGGTGACTGTAAAGGGGTATCGCCATCTTGCGTGACCCATTTTTCATAATCCGATACCGGACAGTACCCGGCAAGCATGGACGAGAATTCCTCCAAACGGGAGGGCTTCACCTTGTCCAGCTCCATCTGCAAACCGTAGTAGCCGTTGTAAATCTTGACCACCTCGGCATCCAAAACATCAGCCCACGCCTCTTTCCCGGCATTGGTCAGGGTATGCTCATCCAGCTCAACGATGGTGGCAGGCTGTACCTCCACATCCTTGTGAAGCAGATGGATATCCTCCCAATGTAGATGAAGCAAATTTTTCAGCCTGCTGACCGGAGAGGATTCTTCCGGCAGATGCTCCGGCTCCGCTTCCTCCGGGTGACCGCCATACTGCGGACAGAAATCAAGGTAATAGCACACGTCAATGCCGCTGTCACCTAACTCAACATTGGCTACTTCCTCATGCTCATGGAGCATATCCAGCAGGGTATCCATGCTGTTAAAATCATGCTCAAAGCCGGTTTGCTGTGCCAGTTCATCAAAGCTGATGATCCAGTTGCCCTCTGTTGTGTTTTGGGTTCCGGTGGACACGATGTAATCCACCACCTCCGTCAATTTTTGATTGAATTGCTGCAAGGCCGGAGAGATCAGAGCGGAAATATTGGGAACATAGGAGGCGTACCGGCAGTAGCCGTAGCCCTCCGATTCCACCAGCAGGCCGTCCTTTCTGCCCTCACCGGTGAGTAGCAGGCAGTGATACACACCTTTGCTGTCACAGTGCATCTGCTCCATATTTTCCTGAATAAAGTTATAATCCCTCATAGGTTTTTGCAGCACAGCTTCAAAAACTTCAGCGGGAAGCCGAACGGTTTTTGATACCTCAAAGCTCCGCAGATCGAAATCCGAGGGCTTCCGTTCAAAAATTGCTTTCATGAAACATCATCTCCTTTTGTCTATTTCAGCCTGCCGTAGGCATAAAAGTGGCTGCGCCAATAGCGGCTGTTTAGATCCGCATAGCCGATTGGACTTCCACAGTGCAGCATCTGACCGTTCCCAACATAGATTCCGATGTGGCTTATGATTCCGGCTGAGGCATAGG
>JAEWQO010000017.1 GCA_023460315.1 Actinomycetes bacterium | reverse complement strand
TTTCCACAGGTGAAATCAAGTATGCCGTAATTAAAGACGGGACAGCAAGCAGCTTTAATAATGCCGAACCATTAATTTTAAGTCAGACGGAGCGTTCCGTTACATTCAGAAAAGGATCACAGGGTATATTGTATGTAGATGCGATACCATTTGACCAGATCAGTACTTTGACTTACCAATGGGAGAAGGAAGGGGTTCCCATAAATAATGCCAATAGACCAATTTTTATAATACCAGCAGTAAAGGAAGAAGATTCGGGAAATTATGTTTGTGTTATTACAGAATTGAATGGATCAATAAAGAAAACCGATAGCATTAATGTAACAGTTAATAATCAGATAAATGATTCGGATATAGAGGAGCAAATTAAAGATTTAACGGAGCAAATCTCCGGTTTACAGAATGAATTGAATACTGCGAATGAGGATAATCTCTCACTGCATAATACGATAACTGGATTAGAATCTGAAATATCGAATTTAACTACTAATATCGGTACTTTGCAGGATGAAGTTACCGGACTTGAAAAGAAAATCAGATCGGAAGAGGATGAAAATGAAAGCTTAAATGAGACAATTATATATTTAAATAGTCAAATTGAAACATTGAAGCAAACCGTAACAGACAGAGAAGAAGAGCTCGAGGCTGCAATCAGCAGTCTTAGAACTCTAGAGGAGACCAAGTCTGCCCTTATAGTATAATAACGACGAAACCAGAAATCCGCATAAACAAAGGGTTTTCATAGGTTCGTCGTTATTTTTTCATTCTTTTTCCAAAGAGAAAACTAACGTAAAAACCATGCGGAAAAACTGTTTGTTATGTTAGCGCCGAAATTCTTCGGGAAAGGAAGGGATACTATTTGGCAACTGTAATTAGCATATCCAATCAAAAAGGCGGTGTCGGAAAATCAGTTACAACCTCCAGCTTAGGTTTTGGTCTTGCCCGTAAGGGGAAAAAGGTTCTTTTGTTGGATACCGACCCACAAGCATCGCTTACTATCAGCCTCGGCTTTCCAAAGCCGGAGGAACTGCCCGTCACCCTCGCAAATGTTATGAACGGGATATTACAGGAAAATCCTATGCCGGTATCGGAGGGGATCATCCGCCAGATCGAAGGCGTTGATCTTATGCCTGCTAGCATTGAGCTTTCCGGGGTAGAAATTTCTCTCGTCAATGCCATGAGCCGCGAAACCATCCTGCGGCAATATGTTGAAGCCGTAAAGCCGCTGTATGATTTTATTCTCGTAGACACCTCCCCCTCGCGGGGAATGCTGACGGTGAACGCCCTTGCGGCGGCGGATTCCGTTCTCATTCCCGTACAGGCGGAATATCTGCCCGCAAAGGGACTGGAGCTTCTGCTCAAAACTGTAGCCCGTGTGCGCCGCCAGATCAATCCGGAGCTTACCATCACCGGCATTCTTCTCACAATGGTCAACGAGCGCACCAACGACGCGCGGGAAATTATTGAAACACTGACAGCGGCCTATGGGGATAAGCTGCGGATATTCGGAAAAATCCCTCGTTCGGTAAGAGCCTCGGAAATTGCCAAGCTGGGTAAAAGCATTTATGCACATGACCCCAACGGCAAGGTTGCCGCCGCCTATGAAAGCCTGACGGAGAAGCTCCTTGCCTCCTGCGACCCCCATGTAAGGGAGGTGCTTGCCAGTGCCTAAAACAAAAGGAACGCTGGCTCTCGCCAGCTATGATGATATCTTTCAGATTGGCCCTGCCGTACAGACCTCTGTGGAACAGGTGCAGGAGGTTCCCCTGAACGAACTGTTTTCCTTTGAAAACCACCCCTTTCAGGTGCGGGACGACGAAGGTATGCAGGAAACCGCCGAAAGCGTAAAGAAATACGGCGTACTTGTGCCCGGTATTGTGCGACCCCGGCCGGAGGGCGGATATGAAATTGTTGCAGGGCATCGCCGCAAGCGCGCCTGTGAGTTGGCCGGAAAAGCCACCATGCCAGTCATTATCCGCGAAATGGACGATGATGAAGCGACCATTATTATGGTGGATACCAACCTCCAGCGGGAAACGCTTCTGCCCAGTGAAAAGGCATGGGCATACCGTATGAAGCTGGAAGCCCTCAATCATCGAGGTGTGAAGCTGGAGGGCGTTGTACCCGGCACCCTGTCCGCGGATATGGTTGCCAAGCAGGCAGGAGAAAGCAAAAGTCAGATATTCCGTTACATTCGCCTCACCGAGCTGGTGCCTGGCCTGCTGGATAGGACCGATGGGGGCAAGATCGCCTTTAACCCTGCCGTGGAGCTTTCCTATCTCTCCCGCAAAGAGCAGTCGGCACTTCTGGATTGTATGGCGAAATATGAAGCGACCCCCTCCCATTCCCAGGCGCTTCGGCTGAAAAAGTACAGTCAGGCAGGCACTCTCACGGGAGCGCTTCTGGACGAAATCATGGGCGAGGAAAAGAAGCCGCCCGCAAAAATCACTCTGACCGGAAGCCGATTGTCGGAATATTTCCCATCCGAATACACTCCCAAGCAGATGGAAACCGTCATTTTGAAGCTGCTGGAAGGCTGGCGCAGAAAGCGCGCCGCCAATGAATAACAGAACAGGCAGGGCGTTCGTGTAAAAGCGGACGCTCTGTTTTTTTCATTCCCCCATTGCTCTGGTGCGAACGGTATATGCCGTCCGTGCCGGGGCTTTTTTGCTTTTCACAACAATGAAAGGAGGCTGCGGCATGACGCAAAACACAAGGATTTACAATCGGCTCCAAGGATGTTCCAAAGGGCAAAAGGTTTTCGGTGATATACCTTGCCCGGCGTAACCGAGGAACAGATCGCGCAGGCAAAGCAGGTAGATATTCTCGCATATATGCAGCGTCATGAACCGCAGAACCTTGTCCGGCAGGGGCCGAACCGATATGTCCTGCGCGACCACGACAGCTTTGTGATCTCCAATGGGAAATGGTGCTGGAACAGCCGTGATTACGGGAGAAAAACCGCAACGGCACTCAATTATCTGATTGACGTGCGGAATCTGAGCTTTGTGGAGGCCGTTCGTACCCTCTGCGACGATCTTTCCTTGTCTTATGCCCCGCCAGTCCCTAAGCCGGAGAAAAGGCTGCCCTTTAAGCTGCCGCCGCGCAACCGGAACAATGACCGCGTGAGCGCGTATCTGCAAGGCCGGGGCATTGACCGTGAGATAATCGCAGCCTGCATCCGTGCCGGGATTTTATATGAAAGCGCCCTGAATCACAACTGTGTGTTTACCGGCAAGAATGAGCAGGGCAAAACCCGCTTTGGCTGTATGCGCGGTATATCCGGGCAGTTTCGGCGGGATTTGGACGGCAGCGATAAACGCTATGGCTTTCTTCTGCCCCCGGCCAATGCGGAAAACGGCCACCGGCTTGCAATATTTGAAGCACCGATAGATTCCCTTTCCCATCAGAGCATGTGGAAGCAGGGCTATGACGCTTTTGACGGCTGGCGGCTGGCAACAGGCGGCACCTCCATTCTGGCGGTGGAATATTTTCTGGAGCGGCATCCCGGCGTCACCGACTGCTTGATCTGTACGGACAATGACGAGGCCGGTGAACGGCTGGGGAAGCGAATCGCCGGATTGTCCGGTAAGGATACGTTTTCCCATATTGCCTTTGGACGCGCACCGCCGCCTGTAGGAAAGGATTACAACGATACGCTGCTGTTCCTCCGGCACCGGACCAGAGAACAGGAACGGCCATGCCGCCCCAGGGCGGATCATTCTATTTGAGAGGAGAGAAAACAGCATGGAAAACAAACTGCAACAATTTCACAGCGAGGAGTTTGGTAAGGTTCGGGTTCTGGAGATTGAGGGTCAGCCCTGGTTCATTGGCAAAGATGTTGCGGCGGCTCTGGGCTATTCCAATGTCACAAGAGATGTAAAACGCCACGTTGATGAGGAAGACCAAGGGGTTACCGAAATGGTAACCCCCGGAGGAACACAAAAGCTGCTCATCATCAACGAGTCAGGCTTATATTCCCTGATACTGTCCAGCAAGCTGCCGACAGCTAAAAAGTTCAAGCGCTGGGTGACATCGGAGATTTTACCCTCCCTCCGCAGGCATGGGGCATACATTACACCGGAGGTCATCGAACAGATGCTGTCCAGCAGTGATTTTTCTCAGGTTATGCTGGAAACGCTGCTGGAGGAACAGGCGGAAAACGACCGGCTCCGGGAGCGGCTGGACGCGGCACTGCCAAAGGCACGCTACTGCGAGCTTTTGCTCCAGTGCCCCCAGGTGATGCCGGTGAGCATCATCGCCAAGGATTACGGCATGTCAGCCGTCGCCTTCAACCAGCTCCTGCACCGGCTTGGCATTCAGTATCGTGTGGGCGGCATCTGGCTCCCGTATCAGCGTTATGCGGATCAGGGATATACCCGCACCCGCACTTATTACATCAATGAAACCGCAGCTTCGACGCGCACCTACTGGACACAGGCAGGACGCCTGTTCCTGTATGAAACCCTGCGGGAATGCGGCATCCTGCCGGGTATGACCCGCACTCCGAATCCCGAGGAGGCCGATTCATGACGGCGTTTGCATTTCCCGGCCATGCCCGGTCACCTCCCTCTAAAGCCCCATGTTATAGAAATCAGGAAGAAAGGAGTTGAGGAGCCATTCAAGAACAAGTGAACGAAAAAACCGTGGCGCTCTCCATAAAGACAGCCAAGCTGACAAGCCGAGTGCTGGCAAAGGCCATGGCCGCCGCTCTGCGGCAGATGAAAAAATCCCGCGATACACCCAAGTCCGGCCGTCAGAGCCTGCGCCGCCTGAACCGGACGCTGGGCGGGGATACCTCCAATATTGAGGTCATGGGACGAATCCGGGATTTTGACCGCGTGGCCCGCAAGCACGGCGTCAGCTATCACGTTGAAAAAGACGCAGCCACCGTCCCGCCCAAATATACGGTGTATTTTAAGGCGCGGCAGACAGAGTCGCTGACGGCGGCCTTTTCGGAATACAGCCGGAAAACGCTTAGCAAAACCGCTGAAAAGCCCTCCGTGCTGGGTACGCTGCGCAGGATGAAGGAGCTTGCGAAGAATCAGGTCACCGACCGGGTGAAAAACAAAGATCGGGGAGGTCATGAGCTATGAAGCACCGCGTTCCCGATTGGTTCCCGCTGGTGAAAAAGCGGGTACTGCCCAATATTCCCTATGTGCTGGTATTCTGGTTCTGCAATAAGGTGGGCGGAGCATGGCGGCTGGCGGCCGGAGGTGATGTTATCCAGCAGCTGATTCTCTGTGTCGGCAGGCTGGACACGGCACTGGCAAGCCCCGTACCGTCTTTCGATCCCCACGATCTGCTGTCCGGTCTTGCGGGCACCGCCGCCATCTACGGCATTGTGTATTTTAAAAAGAAGAACGCCAAGAAGTGGCGCAAGGACATAGAATACGGCTCCGCCCGGTGGGGTACGGAAAAAGACATCAAGCCATATATGGACGAGAATCCCGATAACAACATTATTCTGACGCAGACCGAGGGACTGACCATGAACGGCAGACCGCGACCGGCCAAATATGCCCGGAATAAAAATGTGCTGATTGTAGGCGGCTCCGGCTCCGGTAAGACCAGGTTCTGGCTCAAGCCAAACCTCATGCAGTGCCAGTCGGAGAAATACCCGGTGTCCTATGTCTGCACCGATCCCAAGGGCACCGTCCTCATTGAGTGCGGGAAGATGCTCCAGCGGTTCGGCTACCGGATCAAGGTGCTGAACACCATTGATTTTGCCAAATCCATGCATTATAACCCGTTCCAATACATCCGCTCGGAAAAGGATATTCTCAAGCTGGTTACGGCTTTGGTAGCCAACACCAAGGGCGAGGGGAAATCCGGGGACGACTTCTGGGTCAAGGCAGAAACGTTGTTGTACTGCGCTTTGATCGGCTATATCCACTATGAAGCCCCCGACCGGGAGCGCAACATGAATACGCTGGTGGAAATGATTAACGCCATGGAGGTCAGAGAGGATGACGAATCCTATAAAAATGCGGTTGATTTCATGTTCGACGCGCTGGAGGAGCGTTCACCGCAGCATTTCGCCGTGCGGCAGTATCGAAAATATAAGCTGGCGGCGGGAAAAACAGCAAAATCCATCCTGATTTCCTGCGGAGCCAGACTAGCTCCGTTCGACATAAAAGAGCTGCGGGAGCTGATTGCTTACGACGAGATGGAGCTGGATACGCTGGGCGACCGCAAGACCGCCTTGTTCATTATCATTTCGGATACGGACGACAGTTTTTCCTTTATTGCCGCCCTCATGTACAGCCAGCTTTTTAACCTCCTGTGCGATAAGGCCGACAACGAATACGGCGGCCGCCTGCCGGTGCATGTGCGATGCCTCTTAGACGAATTTGCGAACATCGGGCAGATTCCAAAGTTTGATAAGCTCATTGCCACCATACGAAGCCGCGAGATTTCGGCCTGCGTCATTTTGCAGGCACAGAGCCAGCTCAAAAGCTTGTATAAGGATGCCTGTGATACGATTGTGGGCAATATGGACGCCCGGATTTTCCTGGGCGGTGCGGAAAAAACCACCCTCAAGGACCTGACCGAAAGTCTGGGCAAAGAAACCATCGACATGTTTAACAACAGCGAAACCAGAGGCAATTCGCCATCCTACGGCAAGAACTTTCAGAAGCTGGGCAAGGAACTGATGAGTATGGATGAACTGGCCGTGATGGACGGTTCCAAGTGCATTTTGCAGCTTCGCGGCGTCAGACCCTTTTTCAGTGACAAATACGACCTTACACGGCACAAGAATTACAAATATCTGGCCGACGCCGATGAAAAGAATGCTTTTGACATCGCCCGGTTTCTGTCTACCCGGCTCAAGGTCAAACCCAACGAATCCTATGAGCTGTATGAGTTTGAATCCGAGCAGACGCCCTGACCTCCCTTTCCGTTTTGTGCCTTGCACAGCGCGGAGAGGGAATTTTTATTTTTCAGCCTGTATCGGCAGGCATTTGCTTTGTCCAGCCGGAGCTAAAAGGCTCCGTCATATATCTGGATAGCATCCATTCAAATAACGAATTTAAAAGGAGGAAACAATCTATGGAATTTTTCACAGAAGCCATTAACGTATTAAAAGTCCTTGTCATCGCCCTTGGAGCAGGTCTTGCTGTGTGGGGTGTCATCAATCTTCTGGAAGGTTATGGAAACGATAACCCGGGTGCGAAATCGCAAGGCATGAAACAGCTCATGGCAGGCGGCGGTGTTGTGCTGATCGGCATTAAGCTGATTCCCATGCTGTCCGGTCTGTTCAGTTAAGGGGGCCGCCTATGAACAGCCTTCTTGACAAAATAGGCGAATGGTTTAAGGAGGCTTTAATCGGCGGCATCACCGGCAACTTTCAGGGTATGTTCGAGGAAGTGAACGCCAAAGCCGGTGAAATTGCAGGCCAGGTGGGGCAAACACCGGAGGCATTTAACTCCGGTGTTTTCTCCATGATTAAGTCTCTTTCAGACACGGTAATTCTTCCCATTGCCGGAATGATACTGACCTTCGTGCTGTGCTATGAGCTGATCCAGCTGATTATCGAAAAGAACAACATGCACGATTTTGACACCTGGATTTTTTTTAAGTGGATCTTCAAGACCTTTGCCGCGACCTATATCCTTACCCACACCTTTGATATTGTCATGGGTGTGTTCGACCTTGCCCAGCGCGCCGTAAATGGCAGCGCGGGGATTATCTCCGGCAGTCTCAATATCAATCTGGCCATGGACGGACTGCAAGCGCAGCTGGAATCCATGGAATGGTACGCACTGATGGGGCTGTACATGGAATCGGCCATCCTCAGCCTGTGCATGAAAGCATTGTCGGTCTGCATTTTCCTGATCGTATATGGCCGTATGCTGGAAATCTATCTCACCACTTCGGTGGCAGCTATTCCCTTTGCAACCATGGTCAACCGGGAATGGGGCTCCATCGGCCAGAATTATTTAAAATCCCTGTTTGCCGTCGCATTTCAGGGCTTTCTCATTATGGTCTGCATTGCCATTTACTCGGTGCTTTTAAACAGCACGGTGTTTTCAGACAACATTCATACGGCCATATGGGGCGTTTTGGGCTATACGGTGCTGCTCTGCTTCTCCCTGTTCAAGACAGGCAGCCTAAGCAAAAGTGTGTTCAGTGCGCATTGATGACGAAAGGAGATCGCCAATATGGAAAATTGGAACGACTGGCTCTATGACCGGCTGGACAAAAACCTTGCGGAATTTAAGGCTTCCGTACAGTGCTGCGACAAGGAAACGATCATGGATATGGCGCAGCGTATCCATATGGTTATGGACACCCACTATTACCTGACCAATGTCCATGAATTTGAACCGGGCGAGACCGCCTACCTTCTGCGGTTTGAGAACCCGCTGGAGGTCGTGGCGGACGCATGGGAGCGGCGCTGCGAGGATATCTCGGATATGTCCTTTGCCTTGGATGAGGTATTCGAGAAAAAGGACGCATTGCAGAATTATCCGCTTGTGCCGGAGGAGAACCCGGCAGAAATGATACACTGCTATGAAATTCGGGAATCCACCGTGTTCAGCACCAACCGGGGCTTTGCGCTGGCGGCAAATCCCAAAGCGGTTCAGCCCTTTGTCACCTGGCAGTTTACCGAGGATAGTGGGAACCGCGAATATTATTGGGGGCACTATTTTACGAAGGAACCGTCCGCTATTGCAGACTACGCCGCCCGTGTGGAAGAATACAAAGCCGACTTTGTGAAAGATGTTCCCGCCTCTATGCCGGAGCAGAAGCAATCCATTTTAGAGCAGCTCAAAGAGGCAAAACAGGTATCCCGTATTTCGGAAGATCGGGATAAACCAGTACACTCCGGCCCGGCAAAGAACGAGGCGCGTTAGCTGCGCCGCACCATCTATTCTATATAAGGAAAGGAAGGAAGCCCATGAGTAATCAGTCAACTGCACCCACGACCGATACCGCTGTTTCTCAAATTAAGGTAGAGGCTCGTGTGCGCCCCGTTACTCCCAAAAACAACCTGATCGCGTTTGCCAGTATTAAGATTGCCGATTGCTTCGCCGTGAATGACATTCCGGTGAAGTCCGGCAAGAACGGCATCTATTTCGATAACCCGGCCAAGGAGGACGGCAGAGGCGGCTACCGCGATATCTGCCTGCCTACCACGGGCGAATTCCGGCAGCAAATTACCGCCGCCATTGCTGACGCTTACAGCCACGCGGTAGAAAAGCTCCAGAATATGGGCGAGGCCCAGCGGGAATTTGCCGGAAAACCCTCCATTAAGGATCAACTCCGTGAGGGCACGAAAAAGGCGGCGGCCAAGGCCGCTTCCGCACCCAAGCTGGACGCGCAGAAGCGCGTGGATGCGGTCATTTAGCCGCCCCGCCGCAGTAAAATGAAAAAAATTATAAACAGAATCGAGGTGAAACCGCCCAATGCCCTTTGTGCCTGTACCCAAAGACCTTTCCAAGGTCAAGACCAAGGTTGCCCTAAACCTTACCAAGCGGCAGCTGATCTGCTTTAGCGTGGCTGGTGCCATCGGCGTTCCATCCTATCTTCTCAGCCGGGAAACGCTGGGGGGTGAGGGGGCGATGCTTTTAATGATCGGCCTGATGCTGCCCCTGTTCTTTCTTGCCATGTATGAAAAGGACGGGCAGCCCGCCGAAAAAATCCTGCGCAATATGCTGCGCACCCGTCACTGGCCGGGAGGACGGCCTTACCGGACAAAAAACCTGTATGCTATCATCGAAAAGGAGGGAAAAGAACTTGCCTGCCAAAACCAGAAAACAGACGCGGCACCCAAAGCAGCCGCCGCAAAAAAGCCATCAGAAGCCAAAAACCAACACAACAAAAAAGCCCGCGGCAAAGCCGTCCGCTAATCCGGGCGGCTTTGCCGCATCCATCCGAAAAAAATGCTTCGGACGCGCCGATGCACCGGACTGTGCCCAGCAGTCCATTCCCTACAAGGCGATGTACAAGGACGGCATCTGCCGCGTGACGGACCGGCTGTACACCAAGACCATAGTTTTTGAGGATATCACCTACCAGCTGGCACAGAACGAAGATAAAACACAGATATTTGAAAGCTACTGTGATTTTCTCAACTATTTTGATTCCTCAGTCAGCGTCCAGCTCTCCTTTATCAATCAGCGCGGCAATGTAGAGGAATTTCAGCATTCCATTGATATTCCCGATCGGGACGATGTGTACAATTCCATCCGGCACGAATACTCCGATATGCTGAAAAATCAGCTTGCCAAGGGCAATAACGGCTTAGTCAAGGCCAAGTACATCACCTTTGGCATTGAGGCGGACAGCCTGAAAGCCGCCAAGCCCCGTATGGAACGGGTGGAGGCGGATATTCTTTCCAACTTCAAGACCATGGGCGTCAAAGCGCACCCCCTCACCGGACTGGAACGGCTGGAAATCCTGCACGGACAGTTTCACCCGGACGGTCAGGAAAAGCTGCGGTTTTCATGGAAGGATATTCCGAAAACCGGACTTTCCACCAAGGATTTTATTGCACCCACCAGCTTTACCTTTAAAGAGGGCAAGACCTTCCGTATGGGGGAGCATTACGGAGCCGTGAGCTTTCTCCAGATACTGGCCCCGGAGCTGACCGACCGCCTGCTGGCGGACTTTCTGGAGCTGGATACCGCAATCACCGTCAACCTGCATATTCAAAGCATTGACCAGTCGGAAGCCATCAAGACCATCAAGCGCAAGCTCTCCGACCTGGAGAAGATGAAAATTGAAGAGCAGAAAAAAGCCGTGCGCAGCGGCTATGACATGGATATCATCCCCACCGACCTTGCCACCTACGGCAACGAGGCCAAGACACTGCTGGAGGACTTGCAGAGCCGCAATGAGCGTATGTTCCTTGTCACCGTTCTGGTTTTGAATATGGCGGACCGGAAGCAGACGCTGGAAAATGACATCTTTCAGGCGGCGGGGGTTGCGCAGAAATACAACTGTGCCCTAAAGCGTCTGGATTACCAGCAGGAGCAGGGACTGATGAGCAGCCTTCCGCTGGGAAAAAACCATGTGGAAATCCAGCGGGGACTGACCACCTCATCGGTGGCGATTTTCGTTCCCTTTACCACCCAGGAGCTGTTCCAGCGGGGAGAAGCCCTCTACTATGGGCTGAACGCACTTTCCAACAACCTGATTCTGGCCAGCCGCAAGAATTTAAAAAATCCCAACGGCCTGTTTTTGGGGACGCCCGGCTCTGGCAAATCTTTTGCCGCCAAGCGGGAAATCGTCAATGTGTTCCTTCTGACCGGGGACGACATCATCATATCCGATCCCGAGGCAGAATATTTTCCCCTCGTTGTCAGGCTGGGCGGACAGGTGATCAAGCTCTCTCCGGCATCCACCCAATATATCAATCCCATGGACATCAACCCGGACTATTCCGACGACGAAGATCCGCTGACCCTAAAATCGGATTTTATTCTCAGCCTGTGTGAGCTGATCGTGGGCGGCAAGGAGGGTTTGCAGCCAGTGGAGAAAACCATCATTGACCGCTGTGTCCGTCTGGTCTACCGGGAATACCTGGCCAATCCGTCCTCGGAGAGAATGCCGATCCTACAGGATTTGTACGACCTGCTTCGGAAGCAGACGGAATCCGAAGCCCAGCGTCTTGCCACGGCCTTGGAAATCTATGTGACCGGCTCCCTCAACGTATTCAACCACCGCACCAACGTGGATATCACCAACCGACTGGTCTGCTACGACATCAAGGAGCTGGGCAAGCAGCTGAAAAAGCTGGGGATGCTCATTTTGCAGGATCAGGTATGGGGGCGCGTCACAGCCAACCGTGCCGCCCATCGCACCACTTGGTTCTACCAGGATGAGTTCCATCTCCTTTTGAAGGAAGAACAGACTGCGGCCTATTCGGTGGAAATCTGGAAGCGTTTCCGTAAGTGGGGCGGCATCCCGTCAGCCCTCACGCAGAACGTAAAAGACCTGCTTGCCAGCAGAGAAATAGAAAATATTTTTGAAAATTCGGACTTTATCTATATGCTCAACCAGGCAGGCGGCGACCGCCAGATACTTGCAAAGCAGCTGGGTATTTCAAGCCACCAGCTGTCCTATGTGACCCACTCCGGAGCCGGGGAAGGACTGCTGTTTTATGGCAATACCATTATTCCCTTCATCGACCGCTTCCCCAAGGATACGGAGCTGTATTCACTTCTGACCACGAAGCCAAATGAAAAGTTAAACATGGATAAGGAGGGATAACGGCTATGAGCAATACGGCAACGCTCCAGAACACAACGCTTCTGGAAAATGAGCATGTCAAAGAGCTGTTGGCTCTTTTAAAAGAAAACCGTGTCAGCAATCAGGATTTTATGAATGTCATCGGCTATGTGGGTGCCATGGAACGCCAGCTGGATACGGCGGTGAGCGAACTGTCCTCCATGCGCCGGGAGCTGTCGGAGCTGCGGGAGCAGCAGTCCCATCCCGTGCGGAAGGCTCTGCAAAAAGCGATTCACGCGCTGGAAGAGAAAATTGCGGATACACGGGAACGGCTGGAGTCAGTAAAAGCGGATATCATCTTAGGCTGCAAGAACGCCGTGGCCGCTTTCCGGGAAAAAGGCGTCACGGCACTGAACGGCCTTGCTTCCTTTCTGCATATCCGGCAGGGCTTGCAGGCAATCCGCGACGGCATGGACAGGAATATTCAGTTTGACGAGCAGTCCCTGAAGAAGATTGCAAATATCAGCACCGAATACCACGAAGCCGGAAAGCATGTGAAAAATATTGGCCGGGCGGCACTCGGAAAGGAAACAGTACAGGAAGCAAAGCCCATGGGCAGACTTGCAAAAGCCATGCAGGCACCTTACCGGGTGGATCGCAGTCTTTCCGACACCATTAGGCGTCAGGCAGTGGCGGCACTGCGCAGTCTGGATAAGCTGGAACAGCGCGCCCAGCGCCAAGGAACCGATAAAACTGATAAAACTCCTGAAAAAAAGCCGTCGGTCCTGCGGAATTTGCAGGACTTAAAAGCACAGGCGGCGCAAACCCCGAAAAAAACGCCGGTTTCCCAGCAGAAAAAACAGGAGGCCAGTCTGTAATGTTGACGATGCCGCCTGCCGCCCAAGGAGGTGAGAATGACACTTGTCACGAAAAAAGAACTATCAGTCCAAGGATAAAATCCATCATAAAATGACCCGTGACGGGCTGGTGGAGGTCAATGCCGTCACCGGTCAGGAAATCCGTGTCAGCAAACGGGACGCGGATTTTCGCCTGTGGTCCGGCAATGCCCCGGAACGGGCGCAGCCACCACCCAGTACATCGGATAAACCCCATAAACAGCGCCGGGCGATTCCACAGCAGGGCATTGCGCAAAAAGAAGCCACGCAGTCGGACATTCCGGTGGTTTCTCATCTGTCCCCGGTACAGATTGTCCCCGGCAGTAACAGCGCTGAAATACCGGAACATACCGAAGAACCGCTGTCAGCCAAAAGCTCCGCGCCCAATGCCGCAGTTTCCGGGCTTACCCATACCCTGCGTTCCGGACATGGGCGGCGCGGCAAGTCCATCCCGTTGGGTAACGCTGATCACCCGGAAACTGCGGACGGATATACAAACAATCCATATTCTCCTGAACAGCCCCAAGCGCCGTCAGCCGGAAAGCAGAAAAAAACTGCCTACTATCAAAAATTCTATCAGGAAAGCCATTCTCAGGCGGAACACGCCTTGCCATCCCACGGCGCATCGCCCCAAGGTCAGACCGCTTCACCGGGCAGGCTGCAATTTGCCACAGAGGAACAGGCTCCGCCCGGAAAGAAGTTAGTCAATGCCCGAGAAAAAGCAGAACAGACTGCCAAACGGCTGGAACAGGCACGGCAAAAGCTCCCTCAAAAGAAGAAAAAACGTGCCGGAAAGCTGGGCTTTGAGCCGGAAATAAAGTCCTGCCGGGAGCATATGCAGGGGGCACTTCCCCTGCGCATGGCCGGAAGCGGAAGGGATTTCGCCCGGGGCACTCTCCATGGGAAGCTCCGTCAGACCGAGCAGGAAAATGTGGAAACGGAGGCAGTCCACAAGGGGATGCTGCTGTCGGAGCATAGCGCCCGAAGCGTATACCGGTTCCATAAAACCGCACCATACCGCCATGTGGCAAAGCTAAGACGGCTTTCGTCCAAACACAATGCCGAGCTTGCCTATCAGACCCTGCTGCGGGAAAATCCCAGACTTGCGAGCAATCCGCTGTCCCGTTTTCTTCAGAAGCAGAAAATCAAGCGCCAGTACGCGAAAACGCTAAGGGAATCCGCGCGCTTGACCAACCGGCTCAAAGCGATAGGGGCCGCAGGCAGCAAGGTATTTCGGGCAGCTGCTAGCTTGGTGCGCAGTCACCCCATGGCGGTCGGCTTTCTGGCACTGGCACTTCTATTGATGTTTTCCTTTTCCGCGCTCCTTACCTCCTGCACCAACATGGCGCTGGGCGGTCTGTCCTCTGTTGTTCTCTCCAGCTATACCGCAGACGATACGGACATTGACGAGGCGGAGCTTGCCTATACGCAGTGGGAAACGGATTTACAGCTACAGATCAACCATGCCGAGGACGACCACCCCGGATATGATGAGTACCGCTATCAGGTGGACAATATCAGCCACAATCCCTTTGAACTTATGGCCTATCTGTCCGCCGCTTATCAGGATTTTCAGTTTTCCGCTGTCCAGTCACAGCTGCGCCGGATTTTTGAAGCACAGTATACGCTGGAATTTGTGGAGGAAGTAGAAATCCGCTACCGCACCGAGACCAGCACCGATCCGATAACCGGCGAGGAATCCGAGGAAGAAGTGCCCTATGAGTGGTATATTCTCAACATCAATCTCACTTCCCGATCTTTTACAGAAATCATTACACCGGAGCTTGACGCGGAAGAACGGGAAATGTACGACCTGTACATGCAGACAAAAGGCAACCGCCAGTACATCGCCAGCCCCTTTGAGTTTGACTGGATATCTCTTGTGACCAGCTACTACGGCTGGCGCGTCCATCCGGTAAGCGGAGAAAAAAATTATCATAAAGGGATTGATATTGCGATTCCCACCGGCACGGATATTTTGTCCGGACAGGACGGGACAGTAACACAGGCGGCCTTTGACGGGGATGGTTACGGCTGGTATCTCGTGGTGGAGGGCAAGGACGGTCTGATTTCCAAGTACGCCCATTGCGATACCCTGCTGGCCGGAATAGGCCAACAGGTCAAAAAGGGCGAGGTCATTGCAAAATCCGGCAACACCGGCACCTCCACGGGGCCGCACCTGCATCTGGAGGTCATCAAGGACGGGAACTATCTCAATCCGCTGTTCTTTGCGGAAAGTCCGGGGGAGGGCATTTCCGAGCCGCTGATCCCGGATTACGCCGGAGAGCCCCTGGGGGATGGCAGCTTTGCCGCCCTGCTTGAGGAAGCACAGAAGCACCTGGGCAAGCCCTATGTGTTTGGAGCCTCCGGCCCGGATACCTTTGACTGTTCCGGCTTTGTCTGCTATGCCTTGAACCGGTCAGGAACAGCCAGTGTGGGACGTACCACTGCCCAGGGACTTTACAATCTGTGTACCCCGGTCTCCAGAGACGAGGCAAAACCCGGAGACTTAATTTTCTTCACCGGAACCTACTCCACCCCGAGCGCTTGCAGCCATGTCGGTATCTATCTGGGCAATGGAAGTATGATTCATGCAGGTAATCCGGTGCAGTATGCCACTATCAATACGCGGTACTGGCAGGAACACTTTTATGCCTTTAGCAGGCTGCCATAAAACGAGAAAAGGAGGAATTTTGATCCATGAACCCCAAACTGTTAAAAGTAATGGAAGAAATCACGAAAACCAAGGATAAGATCGCAGATTTTCAGACAAAGCTCAGGGAGCTGGAGCGTCAGAAAACGGAGCTGGAAAATGCCGAGATTGTGGCGATCTTCCGCAAGGAGAAAATGACGGAGGAGGAATTTGCGCAGTTTATCGGCGCAAGGGGCTTAAAAGGAGCCGCTGCTGTCCGCACCGCCGAAAAGGAGGCCGACCATGAAGAATAGCCGATGGACATTTCTTGCGCTCCTGCTTTTTGTGAGCGCATTTTTTCTGCCGGTGACAGCCTATGCGTCCAGCCCGGCAGACAGCAGCGCTCCCACCATCAGCGCCAGAGTATCGGAAAAAATGCTGATAATGGAAGCCAAGGACGAGGATTCCGGTGTAGCCTCTGTTTTCATCGACGGACAGGAAAGTGCCTACCCTGCCGGGGAGCCGCTTACCCTGGACCTATGGAACTATGCCGGAGCCGGTTCGTATGTTTCCGTCTATGCCGTGGATTATGCAGGCAACCAGTCCGGTACGGTGCAGGTGGAAAACCCCTATTACAAGGCTTCCCTGACAAACGACGAGACAGACCAATCTGCCGTACCGGAGCAAAGCAGTGCATTCACACCGGACGGTTCCGGTACGGTGCTGGATAACGTCACAGATGAGGAGGGCAAGGAGTTTTTTACCATCACCACGCCGGATGAGAACATTTTTTACCTCATTATCGACCGCGCACGAGAGGATGGGAATGTCTACTTTCTGAATGCCGTTACCGAGGATGATCTGCTTTCCCTTGCCAAAGAGGAGGCAGGCAATAAAGAAGAAAGCGCCATTCCTGCACAGGAGCCTTCCCCGCAGCCGGATGCCTCGTCCGAGCCGGAGGATACTCCCGTCAAGTCGGAACAGGGCGGCGATTCCACACTGATTTTTGTACTGCTGGCCGCGGTGATTGCCGGTGGTGCAGGCTATTACTTCAAGATATACAAGCCGAAGCATCAGGCGGCGGATGCGGAGGAACCCGAATACGAGGAAGAAGACGAAGAAGAATATGACCTTGAGCCGGCGATTCCCGATTCTGAGGATACGCCGGATGATTTTCTGTCACCGGAAGATGAATTTACTGAACCGGACGGACTTCTGGAAGAGGAAGAAGAACTGTAACAACCCTATCTTGGCCCAATAAAACGATAACGTGCCGGTGGTCTGCTTCTTATGCAGATCACCGACGCTTTTGTTATACAAAGAAACGGAGGGAATCATTCTTGAAACTGATTATCGCAGAAAAAAGCAGCGTCGGGCAGGCCATTGCGGCCGTCCTTAGCGCGACAGAGCGTCATAACGGCTACTTGGAGGGCAGCGGTTATCTGGTGTCCTGGTGTGCCGGACATCTTGCGGAGTTTGCCCGGCCCGATGCCTATGATGCCAAATATGATAAATGGCGCTATCAGGACTTGCCCATTTTACCGGAGCAGTGGCAGTTTACCGTGGGAAAGGACAAACGAAAGCAGTTTGACATACTGCGCGGCCTGCTGTGCCGGGAGGATGTAACGGAGGTCGTCAATGCCTGCGATGCCGGGCGTGAAGGGGAACTGATTTTTCGCACCGTCTATCAGCTGGCGGGCTGCACCAAACCCATGAAACGGCTCTGGATTTCCTCCATGGAGGATACCGCCATCCGCAGAGGCTTTGATGAGCTGAAACCGGGTGCTTCCTACGACGGACTTCATCAGGCCGCCCTGTGCCGCTCCAAGGCAGACTGGCTGGTGGGCATCAATGCCACAAGACTGTTTTCGGTGCTGTACCGGCAGACACTGAATGTCGGGCGCGTCATGACCCCCACGCTGGCCCTTTTGGTACAGCGCGAAGGGGAAATTTCCGCCTTTGTGAAAACACCCTTTTACACGCCGGAGCTGGACTGCGGCACTTTTACGGTTTCCGGTCAAAGACAGCAGAACCGTTCGGAGGCCGACAGAATCCGCTCCGCCTGCGATGGCAAGTCCGCCGCAGTGACATCGGTGCAGCGGCAGGAAAAAGAAACTGCCCCGCCCAAGCTCTACGACCTTACCACCCTCCAGCGGGAGGCAAACCGGCTGTTCGGCTTTACGGCGCAGCAGACCCTGGACTATTTACAGAGCCTGTATGAAAAGAAGCTGGCAACCTACCCCCGCACCGACAGCCGGTTTCTGACGGAGGATGTGGCACAGGGGCTTCCGGTTCTGGTGAATCAGGCGGCGCTTGTGGTGCCGGGGATTCGCGGAAAAGTCGGGATCACCTGCGACGCAGGGGTGGTCACGGATAACAGCAAGGTAAGCGACCACCACGCCATTCTTCCCACCATGGAAATCCGAAACGCCGACCTTGCGGCTCTGCCCTCCGGGGAACGGGACATTTTGTTCCTGGTTTCCGTCCGGCTGCTCTGCGCCGTGGCGGAGCGTAACCGCTATGCAGAAACCGTGGTTACAGTGGACTGTGCGGGGCATTCCTTTGAAGCAAAGGGAAAAACCGTTCTGTACGGCGGCTGGAAAGCCATTGACGCCGCATACCGGTCTGCGCTGAAAAATAAGCCGGAGGAAAAGGGCGAACCGGCTGCTCTGCCGGAGCTGTCCGAGGGGCAGCGCTTTGAGACTGTCCGGGCAACGGTAAAGGAAGGCTTTACCGCACCGCCCAAGCATTATACCGAGGATACTCTTTTAAAGGCCATGGAAACAGCCGGTTCCGAGGATATGCCCGAAAATGCGGAGCGCAAGGGCTTAGGAACGCCCGCCACCCGCGCCGGGATTTTAGAAAAGCTGGTGAAAACCGGCCTTGCGGAACGAAAAAACAAGCAGCTTCTGCCTGCAACCAAGGGCGTCAACCTGATTACCGTCCTGCCGGAGGTCTTAAAATCCCCGGCACTCACCGCCGAATGGGAACACCGGCTAAAGCTGGTGGAGCGCAGCGGACTCTCCGATGCGGAATTTATCAGCGAAATCACCGCCCTGACTGCCGGGCTGGTGAAGGACAATGCCGTACCCAATCCCGCGTTTGCGAAGCTGTTTCCCCCTCCGGTGGGAAGTCACGGCGAACCCGTGGGCGTCTGCCCCCGCTGCGGTGCTGCGGTACGGGAGGGCAAAAAGAGCTTCTATTGCGAAAACCGAGACTGCGGCTTTGCACTCTGGCGGGACAGCCGGTTCTTTGTTGCCGCGAAAAAGGAGCTTACAAGAGAAATTGCCGCTGTACTGCTAACAAATGGCCGGGTTTCCCTTTCCGGGTTGTACAGTAAAAAAACCGGAAAGACCTATCGCGCCACGGTGGTGCTGGAGGATACAGGAAAATACGTCAATTTCAAGCTGGAGTTTGAAAAAGGAGGCCGAAAATGAGCGGACGAATAAGAAAACCTGCGGGCGGTTCCAATCCTTTAAAAAACGCGGAAATGGCGCTGGAGGGCAATTATAATCAAATCGACGGCGTGATCAACAACGAAAAGCCGCGTTTTGACCTGACGGACGGCCAGAGTTATGAGGATTTGCGGGAGCTTGCCCCGGAATCCCTGCCCGAGGAACGGCTGTCCGTGCTGGAACGGCTGTCCGTGCTGGAACGGCTGTCCCAAGCCAAAAATCAGGCTATGGAGCAGTCCGAACCGGAGGAATACGCTCCCCAGCCGGAGCGGTAGGCTTTGCAAACGACCCAGGAAGGGAGGTCACATTTCATTTGAAATTTCTAAAAAACCGAATCTTTTTAAGCGCCCTCTGCCTTTTGCTGGCGGCGGGCGTTGCTTTTTTTCTCCTGCCGCGCTTTTACGAGGATAAGAGCGCCACAGTAACGGTGCTGCGGGCGGCGCAGGATATTCCTGCCGGTACGACCATCACCGAACCGATGCTGGCCTCTGCCGAGGTGGGCGGCTACGGCCTGCCGGAGGGAATTATAACCGATAAGATGCAGTTGGTGGGCAAGGTGGCACAGACCGACCTTGTTCAGGGGGATTACTTTTTCCCGCAGAAGGTGGGAAATTATCTTGCCGATGAGCAGCTTGACCGGATCGACGAAAACGGCCAGCGCCTTGTTACCGTCAGTATCGAAAGCATTGCGGCAGGACTGTCCTCCCACCTTTTAGCGGAGGATATCGTTACGGTGGCCGTCTTTATGGAAAAGGCGTCGGACGGGCAGACCACCGCGCCCCAGGTCATTGTCTATCCGGAGCTGACCGGCCTGACGGTTTACAGCGTGGAAAACGCCAAGACCGAGGACACTGCTGAAATCCGGTCCCAGCAGGACGACAGCCAGTCCGCTTCCAGCGATCCGGTGGCAAAGGCCGTGACCCTAATCGTGACGCAGGAGCAGGCCGAAACGCTGATTCAGGCGGAGTACACCGGAAAGCTCCACCTGATTTTCGAGAAAAGAGGTGTGAGCCATGAGTAAAATCCTGACGGTATGGGGCGGTGGACACTGCGGCAAAACCACCTTTGCGGTGAGTCTTGCCTGCGCGCTGGCAAACCGTGATCTGCTGGTGGGGCTGGTGTCCTCCAACCTGATTCACGGGGAGCTGCAAACCTTTTTTGGGCAGGCGGTTCCCAAGGAAAAAGGGGTGTTTCAAGCCCTGCGGGAAGAAAACCCCAATCCGGGGGAGCTGTTTACGCCAAACGGAGAAAGCAAAAATTTGTTTTTCCTGTCCGTGCCCACCCGGTATACGGGGCTGCTGTGCGAAAGCGTTACGCTGGAAAAGGCGGAGCGGCTTTTAAACCATGCGGCTCTGACCTTTGATGTGCTGGTGGTAGACGGCAGCGCCCAGCTTGCCAATCCCATTTCCGGCGTGGGGCTGTGGCTGGCGGATACCGTGCTGACCCTCCATAAGCCCTCTGTGGCGGCAAGGCTGTGGCAGACGGGCGTTACCGCTTTTGTGCGGGAGTTGCACCTTGCCGAGAAGCAGGCGCATATCCTGCTGTCCCCAAACGGCAGCTTTGATGAAAAGACCTACCGGGATATGACAAAGCTGGCCTTTGCCGCAGAGCTTCCCTATGTCAAACAGGCTGCCGAGCTGGAAAATGCCGGGACTCCGCTATATCTTTGCCGCGACCGGGAATGCAGACGCTACAGACGGGCGCTGGATCAGCTGGCCGGTACGCTGATGGGAGGTGAACCCTCATGAGCAGGAACGAACAATTTTCCGTCAACGACCTGATTTACCGGGCCAACAAGCGGCGCTCCGACATGGGCGATGCGGTAAAGGCGCAGGACTACGGCGAAATCCTGGATAAGCTGCAACGGCTGATCGCCAAAAACCATTCGGCGGAGCTGGCCGAGGTGCTGTATGCCCCGGAAGCCGAGGGACGCTTAAAAGACCTGATTATCCGCTACTTAAACAGCGAGCAGCTGGTAGCGAAGGACGTAGGCAACATTTCTGAGCTGGTAGACGCTATCTACTTTGATATGGCCGGAATGGGAATGCTGTCCCCCTACTTGCAGGATGCCGAGACGGAGGAAATCAACGTCAACGGCTCCGGGGGCGTGTGGGTGCTGTACAAGGACCGGAAAGTTTTATTAAATGAGACTTTCGGCAGTCCGGAAGCCTGCGCCAACATTGTGCGGAAAATGAGCCGCTTTGGAAACGTCATCTTAGACGGTTCCAAACCCATTGGGGACAGCTATATCGCCAAGGGGGTGCGTATGTCGGGCGCGATTGAACCCTGCGTTGACCCGGACGCGGGAGCCATTGCGTCCATAAGGAAGCAAAAGCCCTCCTATGTGACCCGAAAAAACCTCATCGGCTGGGATACCGCCACCGCCGACGAGCTGGACTTTTTAACGCTGTGCGTCAACAACGGCGTCTCCGTCGCCATTGCCGGGGCCACCGGCAGCGGCAAGACCGCCGATATGGGCTACATTTTAAGTACCGTGCCCCCGGAAAAGCGCATTGTCACCATTGAGGACACCAGAGAGCTCTCCCTGTCCCGGTATGATGAAAACGGTATTATGCTCAACGATGTCATTCATCTGCTGACCAAGGAGGAACCGAACCCTGTCACTATGCTGGATTTATTAAAGCTCTCCCTGCGTCTGCATCCCAAAATCCTCGTTCCCGCCGAAATGCGCGGCAAGGAAGCTCTGACCGTGCAGGAGGCCGGGCGCACCGGACACACCATTGTCAGTACCCTTCATGCCAACAGCGCGCGGACAGCCTATGAACGTATCCTGACCATGTGTCTGGAAGCGGGCACAGCCCTATCGGAAGAGCGTCTGCTGAAAAACATCGTGGAAGCCTTTCCAATCATGCTCTTTAAAATGCAGCTGCCCGACAACTCCCGCAAATACATGGAAATATTTGAAGCCACCGGCACAAAAAACGGCGAGGTGGTGGGAAACACGTTGTTTCAATACGCGGTTGACCATTACGAAAGGGACGCGGGCGGCAGGATCATCAAAGTGATAGGCGCACACCGGAGGGTGGGGAATCTCTCTCCGGCGCTTGCACAGCGTCTGCTGGTGGGCGGTGTTCCGGGAGAAGAAATCCGCCGCTTTTCGGAAGGAGGTGCGGTATGAGCCCCATTCAGGCTGCGCTGACCGGCGTGTTTTTACTTCTTAGTCTTGCCGTGCTGTTTCTGCTGCGTCCGGTGCTCTGTTTTCCGAAAGGCCAAAATCCCTTAAAAAAACGCCGGTCAGCCGTCAGTGGAGCCAAGCTGAAAGTCACCGAGCGGATCAGCCTGCATTTTGCCACGCTGTTTCGTCAGACCCGCTGTACGGGAAACAAATTTCTTGCCCTCGTGCTTGCTTCGGCAGCCGGGGGCTTTTTGGCGGGACTGCTGCTGTTTGGCGGTGCACAGCTGGCAGGCGTGATGGCAGTTTGTGTCTTACCGGCTCCCTACTTTTATATGACGATCAAAAGCTCCGCTGCGGCCAGAGAGGAAATCGAGGGACTGGAAAATACCATGTCCATCATCACCAACGCCTACGCGGGCTGCGACGACATTATCCGGTCGGTGGAGCTGTATGTGGAGGAAAAGAACCGCGATGTGCCGCCCCATCTGAGGGTGACAACGCCCTTTGATGAATTTGTTACGGAAATCCGGCTGGTCAATCCCGATGTGGTGCATGGACTGTACCGCCTGGCGGCTAAAATCCGGAACCGCTATTTTAACGAATGGGTCAAAACGCTGATTCTATGCCACCAGGACAGGCGGCTGAAATTCGCCCTGTTTCCCATTATCAAGGCGATGAACGATGCAAAGTCCATGCAGGTGGAAAGCGACGGGATGATGGTGCGGGTATGGCGGGACTATCTTATGACGGCGGGCCTGATGATCTCCATTATCCCCATGATGCGCTTCGCCAACGCCGAATGGTTTTACCTGCTGACCGGCACGACAGTGGGCAGAACGCTGATTATTCTGATGCTGCTGACCGCCCTTGCCACGGCCTTTTACGTCATGAAGGCCACAAGACCCGCCAACCGATAGGAGGAATGCCATGTTTTATCAAGTAATTATCCTGATTCTGCTGACTGCGGCAGGCGTTCTGATATGCAGGCAGCTTCTGAAAATTCCGAAGCTCAGCATGAAAAAGAACCTAAAGCACTTGCAGCCGGAAAAGGAGGCGGCGGGAAACCGGATGTTAAACCGGTTTATTCTGCCTCTTGCAAGACCCCTTTCCCGTTTTATTCCGCTTGATCCGGTCAAGGAGGCGCGTATGGCTGCCATGCTGCGGCGGGGCGGTTCTGCCCTGACGCCAAAGGAGTATTACGCCAGAGCCGCCGTGTGCGCCCTGCTGACCCTGCCCCTTGCGCCGCTGTTTCTCATACTCGGAGCCGGAAAGCTGGCACCGCTGATTGCATTGCTGGCACTGGTGGTATTCCGCCACTTCACCACAGATTTGAACGACCGGATGAAGGAAAAGAAAAAGCGTATTGAAGCGGAGCTTCCCGGCTTTGTCCGCTCCATCTTGTACCGCCTGGAGGATAGCCGCCATGACGGTAGCCGGACGGTGGTGCAGGCGGATCTCATCCAGATTTTTGAGGACTATTTAAAGGTTGCCAGCGACGCCTTCCGGGAGGATGTGGCCATTCTGGTGACGGAAATGAAAGCAAAGAATATCGAAGCTGCCCTGCGAAACTTCAACCAGCGCCTGGGGCTCACCGAGGTTTCCTTTCTGGTGAACGCCTTAATCGGGCTGCACCGGGGAGAGCATCAGGGCGAAGCGCTTTCCTATCTGGCACGGGATATGGATATCAAGGCCAAGGAAGCCCTGAGAAAGCGTCTGGACAGCCTGCCGCGCCGGGTGAAAATCGCCAGTATCCCCCTTGTGGCCATTACGGTGATCAGCCTGTTCTATGTCATCGGCTCCCACTTAATGCGTTCCATGGGAGGACTTTTTTAACCGTGAAAACGGGGAAATCCCCTTTTCAAAATACATTTTTATGGAGGGAAACACATGCAGAGTATCAAGAACGCAAGCAACCATTTCGCAGAAAGGAGAAGCAATTCGATGAAAAAGCACCTGACAAACGCCTTTTTGAAGGCAAGGAACGCACTGGCAAACCGAAACGGCGACCAGATGACCGGCTGGCTTATCGTGGTACTGATTGTCGTCGTGGTGGGCGCGGTCTTTATGACCCTCTACCAGGGTTCGATCACGCAGATTTGGAACAGCATCGTGTCTAAAATCACCGGCCTGCTCAGCTAACATCCGCTGACGGCCAGAACAACCCGCAGTACAGGAGGGAGCGCAGGCTCCCTCTTATTCCTTATTCAAAAAACTAAAATTAAATTTATGGAGGTATTTCCATGTTGAAATCTATGAAGAACAAAATCCAGTTGGCAGCTATGAAAGCTCACAATGCGTTGACCAATCCCAGCGGTGACCAGATGACTGGCTGGCTCATTGTCGTACTGATTGTCGTCGTAGTCGGTGCGGTCTTTATGACCCTCTATCGCGGCTCGATCACGCAAATCTGGAACAGTATTGTTGACAAAATCACAGGCTTACTCAGCTAACACCCGCTGACAGGCCGGACGGCAGTACGGGAGGGAGGGCAGACTCCCTCCCGTTCCTTATCCTTTTCAAAAACAAAAATCAAATTTATGGAGGTATTATCATGTTGAAATCTATGAAGAACAAAATCCAGTTGGCAGCTATGAAAGCTCACAATGCACTGACCAACCCCAGCGGCGACCAGATGACCGGTTGGCTCATCGTCGTATTGATCGTTGTGGTGGTCGGCGCGGTCTTTATGACCCTCTATCAGGGTTCGATCACGCAAATCTGGAACAGTATCGTGTCCAAAATCACCGGCCTGCTCAGCTAACACCCGCCGACGGCCAGAACAACCCACAGTACAGGAGGGGGCGCAGGCTCCCTCCTATTCCTTATTCACAAAACTAAAATCAAATTTATGGAGGTATTACCATGTTGAAATCTATGAAGAACAAAATCCAGTTGGCAGCTATGAAAGCTCACAATGCGCTGACCAATCCCAGCGGCGATCAAATGACCGGCTGGCTTATCGTGGTGCTGATTGTCGTCGTAGTCGGTGCGGTTTTTATGACCCTCTACCAGGGCTCGATTACGCAGATTTGGAACAGTATTGTGTCCAAAATCACCGGCCTGCTTAGCTAATATTCGCTGACGGCCAGAACAATCCACCGTAAGGGAGGGGGCGCAGGCTCCCTCCCTTATCCCTTTTCAAAAACAAAAATTAAATTTACGGAGGTATTATCATGTTGAAGTCTATGAAAAACAAAATCCAGTTGGTAGCGATGAAAGCGCACCAGGCACTGACCAATCCCAGCGGCGACCAGATGACCGGCTGGCTTATCGTCGTGCTGATTGTGGTCGTGGTAGGTGCTATTTTCATGGTGCTCTATCAGGATTCCATTTCTCTCATCTGGAACAAAATCGTATCCAAGATCACCGGGCTGCTCAACTAAGCGGCGGTACGGCCCATTTGTGCAAACAGGAGGTGCAAAGCCAATGAACAGCAGGCACCGGGGCAGGCGGGGGATATTTTCTCCCCCGTTTCCCTTTTCTAAGCAGCTTTCCGACCGAAACGGAAGCAGCTATTTTGATCTGATTATTAAAACGCTGGTGGTACTGTCCCTTATGGTGACGGTCATCAGCTTTTTAAGCATTTTTACGACTTACTTAAGCCTAAATCACGTCTGCCGACGTGTCGTTCGCGTCGTGGAACTGGAAGGACAGGTTTCCGACCGGGCCTACGATACCTTTTACCGGCTCAAACTACAAACCGGACTGTCGCCGGAAATGACAGTAGAGGACGTTACCTATCAGGCGGATCAGAAAATCCAGCTGCGGGATACCTTTACCGTCACCATGACCTATGAGTACCCCTTTACCATCGTTACTCCCAGCTTCGCCCCACCTGTGGAAATTAAAATTCCCATGAAAGTCAGCATCACCGGAATGTCGGAAAAATACTGGAAGCTCTCCCCGTGAGCGCCGGAAAGGAGGAAAACACCGTGGGAAACATACGGTCCATTTTAAAGAACCGCAGAGGCGACGCCTTTGTGTTTCTTCTGATTTTGATTTTTTTCATTCTGACCTTGGCGGCTGTCCTGATGGAGTATTTCCGCATGGAAAGTCTGTACCAGCAGGTGGAATATGTCCTCCAGCGCGGCGTGAACAGCGCCGTGGAATATTCCATGCGGGACGAATACCGCAGGGACGGCTACGCCTTGTTGGATACGGAGGAAGCGCAGACCCAGCTGTATGAATACCTTCATGACAGCATGGGGCTGGACGCACAGCTGAACAAATATGCCGGAACCGAATGGAATTACCGGCTGGAAATCAAAGAGATTCTGGTGACAGAACGCCCGCCCCGGCTGACGCTGGCCGGGGAAATCGTGTCCCGCAGTGTATTCAGCTTCTTAACCGGAGAGGTACGGCTTCCGTTTACCATATCCAGCGTCAATACCCAAACAACAGAAGGAGGTTTGGAATGAAACGAAACAATTTGCTCATCCTGCCGCTGATGCTTTTGTGCTGCCTGTTCTTTCCCACAAAGGCATTTGCGGCAACGGACAGTGATATTCATATCGAAGTCACATCCCCCATTGACAGCCTGACAGACGAAAGCGGTGTAGTGGCCGTGGAACAGTTCCCGGCTGAAATCCCCATTTCCGTCACCGCCTCCACCGGGACGCTGACGGAAATCAAACTGCAATACGAGGACGGCTGGCGCATGATCCCGTCCGAGTATGTCCTTGGAATCGAAAGCAAGGAAAAATGCGGCCCTTATACCGTCACCGCCAAAACCGACGAGGGTGCGGTCATGACCGTTACAGTTAATGTGGTCTTTCAGGTCAAAGCCACCTATGACACCAGATACCGCACCATCGGTATGAACATCACCGAAATCTATGACGGCGAGACACAGCTTGTGTCCTTCCCGGAGCCGCAGCACATCGACATGGTAAACGCCAATACCGTGGCGGACGATGAGCAGGCGCGCATTGCCGGATGGATCGGCAGGCAGGACGGCGGCACCTACACGCTCTGCGGGAGCCTTGTGGTGGAAATCCATAACATTGCGAACGGCGATATTTACGGCATTTATGATACCGATACGGAGTTTGAGGAGCTGACCACCCGCTTCGGCTGGACAAAAAAGACTGTCATTGCCTTTGAGACCATGGGAAATACGGAGCTTTCCTATCAGGCTCCCGTTCCCATTGAAGTGGAAGCGACCTGGTGTGACGAGGAAAAACAGGAAATCTACGGAACCCTCACCGCCCAGGATAAGGGCGTACCGGAGCTGTTATACCCTTACCAGACCACTTCCGTCACCTTTCATAAGGACGATATTTCTCTTTCCAGAAACTTCTCCTATCTGGGACTGGAATGGGATTACACCCCGGACAGTGCAGAATATGCCGATGGAGAAAGCAAGACACAGACGGAAATCACACAGAAAATTCATTATCAGATTCCCGCCGCCGACTTCTATTTTAAGTTTGAATCCACCAAGGGAAATGATCTGTCGGTGGTGATCCGCGCTCCCGCGACGGTCAACCGCGGCGCAGATTATTCCTTTACGGTCATTTATATGAACAGCGGAGAAAGCGCCGCCTATGATGTGCCTCTGAAAGGAACCATAGATGAGTTTCCGATAGAAGAAATCCCCGCCATGCAGGACTTTCCCCCCAATCAGAGCAAGACCTACACGATAAAGCGCACGGCGGACACGGCTGCGGATGAAATCCAGCTGTGGGCCAATATCGGCGTACCGGAGGGCTTTGTGGACGGCAATCTGAAAAACAACACCGCCACGGCGGTTATAAAAATCGTTGACCCCGAACCGGAGCCGACACCGGAGGATACGCCGGATACACCGGACGACCCGGATAATCCCGGTGATCCGGATAATCCGCCCGACCAGCCTCCTGACGAAAAAGAAAGCTGTGATTTGCTGGCGGATATTCTGGCCGCACCCACGGTTTATGAACAGGAGGAATACAGCTTTACCGTCAGCTTCACCAATCAATCCGGGGAAAGCCTGAACAATGTGCCGCTGTCCGGTACAAACAATGAGCAGAGCCTTTCGGAAATTCCGAAAGCAGCGGATTTTGCACCGGGCGAAACCAAGACCTATACTGTGACCGGAACGGCAGGCAGTGCCGGGGAGGTTTACCACCTGTGGGCCTATGTGGACACGCCGGAGGGCTTTTCAGACGAGAATCCCGTGAACAATACGGCTGTGACCACCATAACCGTTGTGGAAAAGCCGGATACACCGGATATTCCCGATACGCCAGATACCCCGGACGATCCGGACACTCCCGATACTCCCGATGATCCTGATAATCCTGACCTACCCGACAATCCGGATGATCCTGACACGCCCGATACACCGGATGACCCCGGCGATCCCATTCCCTCACCAACCAGAATCTGTGATGTGTGGACGAATCTGTCTACGCCGCCCACGGTCTATGAACGGGATGGCTATAGCTTCACCGTATACTTTGCCAATTCCACCGGCAAGACGCTGACGGACGTGCCTCTTTCCGTGACCATCAACGGCCAGCGGGTTTCCTCCGTGCCGGATACGGCCAGCTTTACCGCCTATGAGAAAAAATCCTATACCGTTACCGCCACAGCCGGGGCCAAGGGTGAGCCGCTGTATATCGTGACTGAAATCTCCCCGCCTGACGGATATACCGACGAAAATCCGGCCAACAACCGGGTATCCGCTGAAATCATGGTGCTGGAAAAGCCTTACGATCTGGATGTGCAGCGCATTACTCCCGACCGCTACAAGGAAAACCAGTCCGTTGTCACCACCATTAAGGTGGGCAATCAGGGCAGCCTTGATTTTGCGCCGGGACAGAATGTGACCGTTTTATTTGAAATCCCGGAGCTGTCCTTTTCCAAGCGCCTGACGGCCATTGTCATGGAAAAGGATACATGGAACACGGTTTCCCTGCGCTGGGATACCCCCGATGTGCAGGCCGATAAAGCCATTACCCTGATTGCCACCATCAACCCGGACGGAGCTTTGAACAATGAAAGCACCGATGATAACAACGTGTACACGCAGCAGGCGGTCATTGAAAATATCGTCTACGAGACCCCGGAGGAAAGTCAGACTCTGCCCGACCCACCCCAGCGAACCGAACAGTCCCGTGTGACCTGGTGGGAGCAGCGCTATGAAAGCGGCAAGTTTGTTTGGCATGAATACTACGCCGAGTTAAGTGTCAGCGCTACGCTGGAATATGCCACAAAGGAACAGGGCTATTTAAAGTCCGGGTACGGCTATTCGATTACGGTTACACCCTCTGTTCGTACCAACTACGACAAGCCGGAACTGATTACCGCCCCGCAGACAGCGGAGCTTTATCTGCCGGAATACCGTTATGATACCGCCATTCCCCTTGTCAAAGAGGACGGCAAATTTATCTTTGCGGAGAATCCCGCTTCTCCCTTCCTTTATCGGAAACAGTACCTGCCTCTCTGGTTCCCTGACGACACGGACTATATCGCACAGCTGCTGGTGACCGACGTGCATACGCCGGGCGGAACCCTGTCCAAATGGCTGACCGGCGGGGAGCTGGAAATCCGGGTAGTGGACAGCATGTATTCCGATGACATCACTACAGCGGACTGATGCTTCTACTGCTATATGCCGTCCCCCTTTTGTGGGCGGCGGTATCTGATTATAGAAAGCGGATCATTCCCGACTGGACATGGATTGTCATTCTTGTTCTTGGGGTAATATCCGCTTTTTTGCTGCCTGCTCCGGCTCTGTATGAAAGAATTGCGGGATTCTTGCTGCCGGGGCTCTGCCTTTTGCTGCTTGCCGTGAAATTCGGCGGTGTGGGCGGCGGCGATATCAAGCTGACGGCGGCTATGGGCTTTGCGTTCGGACTGTATTCCCTTGCCGCAATTTTATTTCTTGCCCTGCTTCCGGCCTGTGTGTATGCAAAAGTGACCCGGCAAAGAAGCATACCGCTGGCGGTCTTTCTATGCGTCGGCGTGTTTGGGTATGCCGCCGTGCTGTTTGTATTTTACCTGATTTGAGAAAGGAGTGTTTTCATGGAGAAAGAGAAGCGCATGATTGAAAGCTATGAGGTGATCACCACCATCCATATCGGCGGCCGGGAAATCATTTTTGCCGAGGATCAGCGGGCTGAAATGCCCTTCATGGTGTGCGACTGCACCTGGGACAATCCGCTGAGCATGGACGTGTACAGTGACGCGCTCATCGGCGACAACTATGTAGAGATCATGACCGAGTTCACGAGCCGTCTGCGGGAGCAGGTGCAGCGGGTGGACGCGGAGCGCGCCCGAAGGGGCGTCGGCCATATTCCCCTCACCGCCGCAGACTGCATTTCCGGCAGCGACCGCAGGGACTATGCCGGTCAGATCATCGTGCTGAAACCGGAATCGCTGGCGGCCTATGCCAGAACCCCGGATCATCAGCTTTTTGTTGTCACCGGTGGAAACGGCGCAAGGCCGGACGCACGGGGCAGCGCCGTGTTTTGCAACAATCTGTGCACCGGCGAACATTGCCGCAGGGAGCGCCAAAACGTGGCCGGAATCGCCGACCCCGGCAGGCTGCCCGCGTGGGCAAAGGAAAGGCTGGCGGCATTGGAGAACCGGAAGGATACGGAGCGTCTCTCTGTTGCTGCGCGGCTGACCGAGGCCAAGCGTACCGCCGCCGCGCAGGCCGCTACACCCAGGCAAACCGAAAAAGCTGGCCCGGAGCGATAGGCTTCGGGCCTTTCTCATGAAAGGAGGCTGCCACGCATGGCGGAAAAAGGCAATACACAATCTCAGGTCAAGGAAATCATCGGCCGTCTGGAGGCCGGGATGCAGGATCTGTTTACCAGCGAAAAATATATGTCCTATCTGCAAACCCTCGCCCGTTTCCCCCGGTACAGTACCCGCAATGTGCTGCTGATTCATATGCAGAAACCGGACGCTACTCTCGTCGCGGGTTTCCAGACCTGGCAGAGCAAGTTCGGCCGGTATGTCAAAAAGGGGGAAAAGGGCATCAAAATACTGGCTCCCACACCCTTTACCGTGAAAAAGGAACGGCAGAAAATGGACCCGGACACCCATATGCCTATTCTCAGCACAGACGGCCTGCCGGTTACGGAGGAGGTAGAGCTGCGCATTCCCCGATTCAAGGCCATTCCTGTGTTTGATTTGTCACAGACGGACGGAAAGCCTCTGGCGGAGCTTCAGCTTGCGGAGGAATTGAGCGGGGACGTGCGTCATTACGAGCTGTTTATGGAAGCCCTGCGCGCCGTTTCCCCACTGCCCATCTCCTTCAAAGCGTTCCCGCCCGAGCAGGACGGCGAGTGCGAATACGGTGTGGGCATCCGTATCCGGGAGGGCATGAGCGAAATCCAGACTGTTGCCGCCATCGTCCACGAAATCACCCATGCCGTACTCCATGACGGCACGTTACAGCCGGAGCCGGACGAGAACGAAAAACCCAAGGACGACCGCACCAAGGAGGTTGAGGCCGAGAGTGTAGCCTATACCGTCTGCCAGTATTACGGTATCGAAACCTCTCCCAACAGCCTGGGCTATATCGCCGAATGGAGCAAGAGCCGGGAACTAAAGGAGCTGAGCGCTTCTTTGGATGTTATCCGCAAAACGGCGGTGACGCTCATTGACAGCATTGACCGGCGATTCCGGGAGCTGGCCGCCGAGCGCGGCATTAACCTTGCCACTGAGCGAAGCGCCGTTGCCGCCACAGAATCGCTCCCCCAAAAGGAATATGGTGAACAGACGGCACTGGCTGCCCTTGCCCGGCTGACGCCCGGCGAACTGGTATATCTGGAAAACGCGGTGAAGCCGGTGCAGGTGGTTGCTGTCCGGGAGAGCGATGTGCTGTTTATGGCACCGGAGCTGGCGGCGGAACTGACACTCCCCACGGAAAAGGTCGTCCGCTCCCTGCTTGTCCACGGCGCAAACCGCCCGTTTCTGGAAGCGGCCGAATACAGCCAGCCGGGGCCGCCTCAGACCGAAAGCGAAAAAGAACCGGAAAAGCAGTATGCCCTGGGCTATGGGCATATGGGCAACGGCCTGACCGTGTGGAACCGGCTGGAGGAGCAAAACGGCGATTACGTTACGGTGGCGCACATTGACCCCGACCGCAGCGTGACCTTCTATGATAAAAATATGCCGGAATCGGTCAGGGCAGGCATTGAGAAAATCGCGCGCACCTCGGATATGCGCATCTCTGCCACACAAGACGCGCCGGTGTTCCGTACCGCTCCTGAACCGGTTTTGCCGAATCGGGATACCGCGCCGGAACCGCAGTTCCAGAAGATACCCGACCCAATCCCGGAGGAAGAACCAATACCCGAACCGGAGCAGAGCGGCACGGAGCCGGAGGACGTTCCGCCTGATTCTGCTATCGGTCTGTCGGAACGGGATTTATACGGCTATACCGACCCCGCCATGCTTCCACTCCTGACGGAGCGGGCGCTGGAGCTGTTCGACGCCGACCACACCATTTATATGCTGCACCCGGACAATACCGAGGCGATGGTATTCGAGCGTGAGGAAATCACCGGGCATGACGGCATTTTCGGCATAGAGGCCGGGGAATGGCAGGCATCGCGGGAATTTGAGCGGATGAAACAGGAGGCACTCGACAGTGAGGGTTCCCGTGAGGGGGCACTGCTTTACGGCACCGGCGACCGCTACGGTATTTACCAGCTCAAGGACGGCGATGCGCTGCACTTTCACCGGTTCAGTTCTCTCAAGCAGCTGGAACAGGACGGCCTTTCCGTGGAGCGGAACCATTATAAGCTGGTGTACACCGCACCCCTGCCTGCCGATACCGAGCTGGAGGAGCTGTTTGAGCTTCACAATCGGGACGACCGGCCTGCGGCTAAGGATATGCGCTCGCTGTCTGTCAGTGATATCGTTGTCCTGCGGCGCGGAGAGGAAGTGACCTCCCATTATGTGGACAGCTTCGGTTTTGCCGCGCTGACCGCTTTTCTCGGTGCGGAGACCCGGCCCCAGGAGCAGCCGACCTATTCCCAACCTGGGAATACCCCGGAAGAACGCTCCGGACCCAGTGTTGCCGAGCTGGAGGCCACCGTCAAGGCGGGCGGGCAGATTTCCCTGACCGACCTTGCAAACGCCGTTCACCGGGAAAAGCCCCTGTCTGAGCGAAAGGAGAAGCCCTCCATTCTGGCCCGTCTACAGGAGGGCAAACGGACGACACAGGGCATGGACACATCCAAATCAGCGCCAAAGCGCGACAGTGAACGGGAGGTATAGAGATGTACGAAGATCAGGTATATACGCAGTCGGTGGACACCGCGCGTCAGAATGGCGAATTGCCGCAATACCGGGAGAGTAAAAAGCGTAACTGCGCTTGTGCCGGGGCTATTGACCAGGCCATATCCGACAACAATTACGAACTTTACCATTATGACCTGAAAACCGCCGCACAGGCTGCGGTTTCCGAATACGGTCTGCACCGTGTTTCCTGGGTGCTGGCGCACCTTGTTCAGCAGCATGAGTATGATGGACGTTATTCCAACGCGCATAAGCAATGGGCAAAGAGTTTTTCCCTACCTCATAAGGACATGGAATTCTATATTCTGAATTCTCACCCCACTGTTCTGGACGGCTTCCTGTCCCGATTGCTGGAGCTGGAAAGCAGCCTCCAGCGGATTGCGGAGCATATCGTTCAGGAGGGAACGCAGAACACCACGCAGGGGAACTGGATTATGGGTTTTGATGATCTCCCTCCCGAATTGGGCGGCGCGGATTTCATTGCGGCCCATCAAAAGAGCATTCTGCACCTGCTGGAGCAGACGGAGGCGGTGGCTGACGCTACACTCTCGGACGGCTGCTTTGATGTGTGCTATTATCTGGATTACTGTCAAAACGCTGAGCCGGAGGAACCGGAAGCTCTGCCGGCAAACCGAGAGGGCGCAGATAAGCCCTCCATCCTTGCCCGGCTACAGGAGGGCAAAAAAGCGGCGGCACAGGGGCAGGATTCCCCTAAAACAACGCCAAAACGCGACAGTGAACGGGAGGTGTGATCGTGCTTCAAATTGAGAATATTGACCTGCAAAAAGCTCTGGACGACATAGCCCGAAACAATACGGCCTGGCATCTTGAGAATGATCTTGGCATCAGTATCGGACAGATGAAGCGGACGGCCCAAATGGACGATCCCACCGAGAAAACCCTGATCTGGATATCCTATCCTGCCGGAATCGACTGCTACAGCGAACGCGATGTGTTCTTAAAGGACACACGGGGCTTTAACGGCGTTCAGTATCACGCGAATGGAGCGAACCATGAACGCAAGCTGGCCTATGCCGTTGAGGTAACGGGCGTTCAGGAAGGAAAACTGATGGGCAGCCTGTTTGAAATTGACTTACAGGCATATGGGGCATTTGTCCGGGAAAACGCGCTCTCTTACCAGACTATGCGACTGTTTCTCACAGACGCCTATGACCACGGCGCACAGACCGTTATGTCAAAACAGGAATTTGACAGAGCCTATCCCCAGGAACTTCCGGAAATGAAATACTGGCGTCATGAGCCAGCCGACACCCATGCTTTGGAGGAGCTGCTGAACCGGCAGTATGTAGTCCGCTCCCTGGAAGCCGAGCCCGGCGACCTGTGGCTTCATACCAGCAATCTGTATGATGAGCGCCTATCGTACTATTCCGAAAAAATCATGGAGTCTTTCGGAAAACTTTCTGAGGCAAACAGCCCGGATCAGCAGTATTTCTCCGTAGAACTGCCTTCCTTTGTCGCCAATACCTTTCATGCCGAACAGCTCACCCGTCTGCTGGATGCGCTGCCCTTTGACAGCACGGCATTTTCTATCCGAAAAGGACAGCGGGAGTTACATGCAGAGGTTCCCCGTGGGGAAATGCTTCTGTTGCGGGAGGCTGAAACACTGGCGAAAGAATACCATGTGATTTTAGAGGCGTTTGCACCGTGGGAATACCGGGCGGAGCTTGAAATTGAGGATACCGCCAATCCGGTTTTTGACACAAAGGCAGCCAAACAGGCGATTGCCGAGGACACGCACCATATAAGTGCCGGGAGCAAGGAGGCCGGATATATTCTGGCGCATTTGCAGGAATTGGTGCAGTCGTCCCCGGACGCGCAGGAACCCTCTGCGCTTGGGCTTCAAGCGGACCGGCTGCACCGGCGCTTGGCCGACTATCTGGCAAAGCAGCGGAAGCTGCCTGAAAAAAATGAGCCGGGTGCAAGCAAGAAGCCCTCCATCCTTGCCCGGCTACAGGAGGGCAAAAAAGTGGCGGCACAGGGACAGGATTCCCCTAAAACAGCACCCAAACGCGACAATGAACGGGAGGTATGAAGATGGATTTTACCATAGAAGAAATAAATTTGATGTGTATTTATCATGTTACCGGCCGGGGCAGACTGATGAGCGCTATCCATGAAAGCCTGCCCGATATGGAGGAGCCGGAGCTGCGGGAGCTGGCGCTCCAGGTGCTTTCCCGCTTAGAGGGCATGAGCGAGGAAGCGTTCGATGCTCTCGACCTTACAGTAACCGATGATTTTGACGAGGAGGTGTGATTCATTTTGGCGACCAAATTTCAACTCTATGCACAAATGGCGGAGCGGCAGGCCGAGCAGGTTACACGGCAGCGCGCCGAATGGACCCGCTTTCTGGACACCGCCGCCCGCCTGTACAAATATCCTTTTGCAGAACAGCTCATGATTTATTCCCAGCGGCCGGAAGCCACGGCCTGCGCGCCCATTGAGCTCTGGAATGACCCTATGCACCGCTGGGTGCGGCGCGGCTCCAGAGGCATCGCCCTCATTGACGACAGCGGTGAACGCCCCCGCCTGAAATATGTGTTCGACATTTCCGATACCGAACCGGCCCATGAAAACGCCCGCAGACCCTATCTTTGGGAAATGCGCCCGGAGCATGAAGCACCGGTCATGGCGGCGCTTTCCCAAAATTACGACGGCGTGGAGGGCAATCTGAATGATGCCCTTTACAACATTGCCACCCAGCTCGTCCGGGAGTATTATGAGGATAACGACCGCGAAATCGGCTACAGCGCCGAGGGCAGCTTTCTGGAGGACTTCGACGAATATAATCTCGGCGTATCGTTCCGGGCAGCCGCCACCGTCAGCGTAGCCTACAGCCTGATGTCCCGCTGCGGACTGGATACCGACGCCTATTTTGAGGACGAGGACTTTCAGCCCATTTTCGACTTTAATACCGTTTCGGCGGTCTATGCGCTGGGCACGGCGGTCAGTGATCTGTCGCAGCAGGTTTTGCGGGAAATTGGAGCAGTCATTAAACAATACGAGCGCCAGCGCGCGGTGAATCAGGCGCTGGATGCCGAAAGGAGCGACGAGCATGAACGATCTCATTTACAGCCGCAGCGGGGATTATCTGCTGCCCAATCTGGCCCTGACACCCCAGCCGGGAGCAGAGAACGCGACCCTGGGCAAGTATGGCAGGCTGCGCCGGAGCTTTCTCAAGCAGCACCGGGCCATATCCTACAATTCCCTTCTTCTGAGCGAGAAGCTGTACCCCCACCTGTGGGAAACGGAGGAAACAGCCAACCGGCGTATGGAGCAGCTGATGGCCGGACTGACGCAGAAGAATCCGCCCCCGGACAAGAAAGCCGACCAGATGGCCTGGACGGCCCATATGAACAGCCTGCGTCAGCAGGCGGAGGAAGTGATACTCCACGAGCTGATCTACATCTAAACGAAGAACCGGCAGCGCCGCCCGAACAGGAAGAACCTGTTTCGGGCGGTATTTCTTTGCCGGAAAGCACAAACCCGCAAGGGTATTCCCAGGTTGAAAATACCTTGGAGCCGCCCGCTGTTTCCGCTGTACCGATTGTCGAAGCACTGCGCGCCTCCTCCATCACCGCCGAGGAGGTGGACGCTGTTTTGCGCGACGGCGGGAATGAAAGCCGAAGCGTTCTGCGTATTGCCGCCTATTTCATGAAAAACAAGAGTCCTGCCGATAACGCCGATTTTTTGCGCCGGGAGTATGTGGCGAAGTATCGGCATATCACGGAGGGCGGCAAGGGCTTCCGCTTTGGTAACGACAGCCTGGCGGTCTGGTTCAAGCCGAACGGTATTACGCTTGGCCGGGGAGACAGCGCCCTGCGCGCATCCGACCGGGTGGAAGTAAGCTGGGAGCAGGCCGCCGTGCGCATCCGGGAGCTTTTAGAGGCCGGGCAATACATCTCCGGCGATCTGCTGGACGAGGCCATTCCCAATGAGCATCGGGAGCTGGCCGAGCGGCTGCTGTTTCTGTACCGCGACGACTTCCGGGATTTTCGGGAAATGCCGGAGGGCTGGCGAAGCGAACGCGGCGGCTTTCCGGATGATGCCCGGCATGTAGCGGAGTTTTTAGGCGATCAGGGGGAGCTTGGCGAATACAGCCTGCTTCTGGAGCGGCTGGCGGAGGATGTCGCCGCGCTTTCCACCGAACCGGACGCGCCCAAACGCTTTTGGCATGACCCGCACCGGATGTTAGAGGATGTCCGGGATGCCGGTATCCGTCCACATGCCTTTCCTGTCCGGGAGGTGCGGGGCCTTGCCGCCATGCGCTTCATCACGCAGGATGAGGTGGATGCTTTTCTCACAAAAGGAAGCAATATTGAAGCCAGCAAATACCGTATTTTCTCCTTTTTCCTGCAAGGACACACCCCCAAGGAGCAGGCCGACTTTATAAAAAACGAGTACGGGAACGGCGGAGGCAGCCATGCGCTGGGCGGCGCGGACGACAGCTGGTATGACGGCCTGCACGGAAAGCTCAAGCTGACACGGGGCGGCCTGAGCGAGCCATACGACACAGTGGAGCTGAACTGGAATGCGGCCGCCAAGCGCGTCGGCAAGCTGATAGCCGAGGGCCGCTACATGACCCGCGCCGATCTGGACCGCATCCCGGAATATGAGCGGCAGACACTGGCCAGAGAGGTAACGTCCTTTTATTACGGTCTGCCCGGCGACATTCCGCGCCCCTACGCCGATTCCGGGTACTTTGACAGCGCCAGCCAGAAGTCTGTGCGGGAGCTGCTGGACAATCCGGCAAAGGTGGAGGAACTTCTTGCGGCTATGAACCCCATCTTGGAAGGAACCCATCCCGACGACCGGTATTATGAAAGCCGCCGCACTGCTTTTGACAGTCTGACCGCATTCCGGGACGGCAGCTATACCCTGTTTCCGGGGCGGAACAGTCTGCCCATGCCCGAAGCGGCGGCAAAGCCCCTCCCGGCTGCGCCTCCCGCGCCGGTACAGCTTTCTTTGTTTGATTTCGGTCTGACAGAGATGGTGTCCGCAGCACCCCTGCCGGTACTGCCCGGCGTAGAACAGCAGCGGACCATGATACAGGCAAATACCCAGCAGGACGAACAAAAACAACAGCCTGCCATTACCGATACCATCTCACAGGAAGAAGCGGACGCCCTGATTGGGGCGGCGGTGGAAAATGCGGAAAGCCGTGTGCGTATCGGTCAGGTATTCTCCGAAAATCCCCGTTCACGGGAAGCGGCGCAGGTACTCAGGGCAATTTACGCTCCGCTTGCCTTCACCATGCCCCGGACAGACGGAGCCGAGGGCTATATGGGACTGCTGGGCGAGGAGGGCGGCGTTCATCTTTCCAAGGGCGCACCTGCCGCGTCGCCCCTGTCCGAGCGCCCGCCCGCCGTCACGCAGTTTCTGCCGTGGGGACAGCTCCATAAGCGCGTGGCCGAGCTGGCACAGGCCGGTTGTTATCTGGAAACCCCGGAGCAGGCGTACCAGAGCCCCCGCCAGCACATCGCTTATCAGCAGGGTGATTCCATAGACGCTGTTTCCGCAGACGGCACCCATGTCCAGCTGGTGATCGACCGCGTGGACGAGGCATATGTGTACTATACCATGCCATCCGTTCCCGATCAGGAGCCGGTGGAGATGTTCCGCTCCCGGTTTGAGGACTATTTAGATGATGGACGGTTCTCCATTATGGAGCCGGGAGCCGTCCTCCCCGAAGCACCGCCGAAGCCGTCGCCTGCCGAGCTGTCCGCCGCAACCGGCCGCCCCTACGCGGCAGGCGATATGGTCTTTCTGGAACAGGACGCGCCCTATATCATTCATTCCATTGACCGTGAGGTACACCTTTATCATGCTCATGTGGCGGCAGATATTCCACCCCTGCGCTCCGAAAGCTTCCGCTATTTTGAACACCTTCTGCGCCGCAATCCCAAAAATGCGGCTATCACCGGCTTTCTGGCCGCCGATTTAAGTGATATTCACCCGGACGTGCATGATGTTCTGGCCGACAGCCTGCTGACGCGGGATTCCAAACGTGCTGTGGCAGAGCTGCTTTCCGCAGGCACGGACAATTCCGGCATTGCCGCACACCTTGCCGAAGCGTTCCCCAACGTATCCGAAACCTTTGTATCCTCCGGCGGATATGAAACGGACTACTTTACCCAGCCGCGCGGTATTCAGATCGAGGCCCAGGACCGGCAGCTGACGAAAACCTTTGTTACCTGGGAGGAAACCGCCGCCATCTGCCGGAGCCTGTACCATCAGGGACTGGAGGGCTTTCACTCCGCCGAGCAGGAAGCAGAAAAGACGGCGGAGCGCAAAGCCGTACAGGAACCGGAGGACGATATCCTCACCCCGGAGGAAGTCGCGCAGCTGCGGGAGCGCCTGCAAAACCCCACCCCGGAGGATGAAGCACGGATTGACGGAATGCTGGCCTTTGCCGAGCGGGCCGCGTCGGAATACGAAGCGGAGCTTGGCCTTACACCGGAACCGGCCGCTTCGGCTGACGCCATTCACACACTGGCAGAGGACATTTCGCTGCTGTTTGAGGACACCGCGGGAGCGCCCCCTTTTGACGAAACCGAGGACTTTGACCTTGCCGCCGAATTGGAAAATCAACTGCGCGCCGGAGAAATCGGGCAGGCGGAGGAGCTTTTGCGGAGCCTTAGCAGCTTTCGCACCCACGACGCGGAGCTGGAAGCTCAGGCCGACCAGCTGCTGGAGCGGCTTCACGCGCTAAACCGTGCGCTGCCGGAGGAACCGGCGCAGCGTACCGAACAGGAAATACTTGACGACGCCCTGCGGGTATGGAACGGCCATGTGGAAAGTAAGGTCATGGTGTATCAATATGTGCGGGATTTTCCCCGTGCGCGGGACACCGCCGATTTTCTCAAAACGGAGTTTGCCGACTATGCGGAGGATATCGAGGACTTTTCTGCTTTCCCGGTGGCTCTGCCGGACGGCACGGAGGAACATCTGCCGTGGCCGAAGGTACAGCGGCGGATTGCCCAGCTGATTGAAGCCGGGGCATTTTTAAATCCAGATGAAATGACGCTTGTAGAACGCGAGTACGATTTTGACAGTGAGGAACCGGCAGAACTTGAAACGGTGGCCGGGCCTCAGCAGGATTTGCCCAGGTATCAGGAGGGCGACACCGTTTTTCTGGAGGATGACCGGGAATTTCGCATCGACCGCATCGGCGACCGAGAGATTTCGTTGCAGGATATGACCTTTGCCCAGGGCGTGGGCTTTCCCATCTTCCGCGCTGTCGGTATCACCGAGTTTGATCAGCTGTTACAGAATAATCCACGCAATGCGGGGCTGTTTGAACCCCAAGCGGAAACGGAACAACTGCCCGATCTGCCCCCTGCGTCCAATTACCGGATTACTGACGATCACCTTGGCGAGGGCGGCCCCAAAGCACGGTTTGCCGCCAATATTGCCGCCATCCGTCTGCTCAAGCAGCTGGAAGCCGAAGCACGGCCCGCTGTGCAGGCAGAACACGAAATCCTCTCGCGGTATGTGGGCTGGGGCGGTCTGTCTCAGGCATTCGACGCCGGGAATGAGGGCTGGCAGAAAGAATACACGGAGCTGAAAACACTTCTGACCCCCGACGAATATGAAAAGGCGCGGGAAAGCGTTCTGAACGCCCACTATACGCCGCCCATAGTAATCCGGGCCATCTATGACGCCGTAGCCCGGATGGGCTTCAAAACCGGCAACGTACTGGAGCCGTCCTGCGGGGTAGGTCATTTCTTCGGTCTGCTGCCGGAGGGGATGCGCGGGAGCAGACTGTACGGCGTGGAGCTGGACGACCTCTCCGCCCGGATCTCCGCAACGCTCTACCCAGGTGCAACCATTATGGCGAAGGGCTTTGAAAAGACCAGCTTCCCCGACAGCTTTTTTGACCTTGCTGTCGGCAACGTGCCCTTTGGGGATTACAAGATTTTCGACCCCGCCTACAACCGGCACAATTTATTTATACACGACTACTTTATCGCCAAAACCATCGACAAGGTACGCGCGGGCGGTGTCGTCGCCCTGATTACCTCCAACGGCGTCAGCGGCGGCACCTTTGACAAGCGGGACAGCAAGGCCCGGCGCTATATGGCCGAGCGCTGCGACCTGATCGGCGCGATCCGTCTGCCGGACAACGCGTTTAAGGCGGCGGCCGGCACCGATATGACCACCGACATTCTATTTCTGCAAAAGCGCGAAGTGCCCCGGAGCCTTACGACGGATATGCCTGATTGGGTCAGCGTGGATATTTTCCACGAGCATGAACATGAACTGGAATCCGGAGAAATCCGCCGCACTGTCCTGACCCTGAACAACTACTACCGGGAACACCCTGAAATGGTGCTGGGCAAGCTGACTGTGGAATCCGGGCCGTTCGGTCCCCAGCTTTCCTGCAAGCCGGAAGAGGCCGCATTGAGCGACCGGCTCCGGGAGGCCGTTTCCCATCTGCAAGCCAGTATCCCGGAGGCGGTGACGGAGCTGGATGAGCTTTCCGACAGCGGCAGCGGATTTTCTATTGCCGCCGACACCCATGTCAAAAATTTCAGCTACGTCCTGGCCACCGCAGTAAAATCCGGCGATGATTGGTATGCCGCCAAGCTGGGACAGGGTGATGTGTATTACCGGGAGAACTCCCGCATGTACCGCGTGGAGCTGCCCACCGCTACCTTAGACCGCATTCAGGGCATGGTAGAGCTGCGGGACTGTGTACACGCACTTATCGACTGCCAGCTCAACGACTACGACGATGCGGCAATCCGGTCACAGCAGCAGAAGCTGAATACTCTGTACGATGCTTTCACCGCCGAATACGGCCTGATCAACTCCGTCGCCAACAACAGGGCCTTCACCGCCGATTCCTCGTATTTTCTCCTGTCCTCGCTGGAGCTTCTGGATGAGGACGGCAAGCTGGAGCGCAAGGCCGATATGTTCACCAAGCGCACCATCAAGCAAAAATCTGTTGTGACCTCCGTAGACACGGCAAGCGAAGCACTGGCGGTTTCCATCGGGGAACGGGCACGGGTGGATTTGGACTATATGGAGGAGCTGTCCGGTCTGTCCCACGACAAGCTGATTGAGGATTTGCGCGGCGTGATCTTTCTCAACGCCGGTTACGCCGATTCCCCCGAACAGGCATATGTAACCGCCGACGAGTACCTTTCCGGCAATGTGCGCGAAAAGCTGCGTCTTGCGCGGGCGGCGGCAGCCGTCAACCCGGATATCTCCATCAACGTGGAGGCGCTGGAAAAGGCGCAGCCCAAGGAGCTGGAGGCCGGTGAAATCGGCGTCCGTCTCGGCTCCACCTGGATTGACCCCATGTATTTTCAGCAGTTTATGTATGAGTTGCTCCAGTCACCCCGGAATATCCAGAATATCTCCAAGGTCAACTACTCTGCCTACACCGGCGAATGGCAGGTCACGGGCAAGGGCCGCATTCCCTATAACAACATTGCCGCCCATGTGACCTACGGCACCGAGCGGAGAAATGCCTATGAAATCATTGAGGATACACTAAACCTGCGGGATGCGAGGGTCTATGACACCATCATCGAAAACGGCCAGGAAAAGCGCGTCCTCAACAAAAAGGAAACCACCCTGGCGCAGCAGCGGCAGGAGCTGATTAAACAGGCGTTCAAGGACTGGATATGGCAGGACCCTCAGCGCCGCCAGCGCCTGGTGCGCAAATACAACGAGCTGTTCAATTCCTGCCGCTCCCGCGAATACGACGGCAGCCACATTGTTTTTACCGGCATGAATCCGGAGTTTACCATACGCTCCTATCAGGCAAATGCCATCGCCCGCATTCTTTACGGCGGGAACACCCTGCTGGCTCATGAGGTGGGCGCGGGCAAAACCTTTGAAATGGTAGCCGCCGCCATGGAGGGCAAGCGCCTGGGGCTGTGCAGCAAAAGCCTGTTCGCCGTGCCCAATCACATCATCGACCAGATCGCGGCGGACTTCCTGCGTCTGTACCCCTCCGCAAATATCCTTGTAGCGACCAAGCGGGACTTTGAAATGCGTAACCGCAAGAAGTTCTGCGCCAAGATTGCCACCGGCGACTACGACGCAGTGATCCTCGGCCATTCCCAGCTTGAGAAAATCCCCATCTCCAATGAAAGGCAGGAGCGCCTTTTGCAGGAGCAGCTTTGGGAGGTGCTGGAGGGCATTGAGGAGGCGCAGCGCGCCAAGGGTGAGAATTTCACCGTCAAGCAGCTCCAACGGACCAAAAAGCGGCTGGAAATCCGGCTCGAAAAAATCCGGGAAGGCAAGCACCGCGACGATGTGGTAACCTTTGAGCAGCTTGGCGTTGACCGACTGTTTATCGACGAGGCACACAATTTCAAGAACCTGTTCATTTACACCAAAATGCGCAATGTGGCAGGGCTTTCCACCACCGAAGCGCAGAAATCCAACGACCTGTTTCTCAAGTGCCGCTACATGGATGAGCTGACGGGCGGCAAGGGCATTATCTTTGCCACCGGCACCCCGGTATCCAACTCCATGACGGAGATTTACACCATGCAGCGGTATCTGCAATATGCCACGCTGGAGCGCAATAACCTGATGCACTTCGACTGCTGGGCCTCCATTTTCGGGGAAACCGTGACCGCGATGGAGCTGGCTCCGGAGGGTACCGGCTACCGGGCGCGCACGCGCTTCTCCCGGTTCCACAATCTCCCCGAGCTTATGGGCATGTTCTCTGAGGTCGCCGACATTAAGACCGCTGATATGCTGGATTTGCAACGCCCGGACGCTCATTTTGAAACGATTGTGGTAAAGCCCTCCGCGCTTCAGCAGGAAATGGTGGAGGCGCTGTCCGAGCGCGCGGCCGATGTGCATCGCGGCATCGTTGATCCCAAGGAGGACAACATGCTCAAAATCACGTCGGACGGGCGAAAAATCGGACTGGACCAGCGCCTGATCGACCCGCTGCTGCCCGACGATGCTGACAGCAAGGTCAACGCCTGCATGGAAAACATTCACCGGGTATGGGAACGTACCCAGAGCGACCGCCTGACCCAGCTTGTGTTCTGTGACTTCTCTACCCCGAATAAGGACGGACGCTTCAACGTCTACGACGATATCCGGGATAAGCTGCTGGAAAAAGGCATCCCGGAGCAGGAAATGGCCTTTATCCATGATGCCAACACCGATGTCAGGAAAAGAGAGCTGTTCGCCAAGGTTCGTAAGGGGCAGGTGCGCATTCTGTTCGGCTCTACCTTCAAAATGGGTGCGGGGACAAATGTGCAGGACCGGCTCATCACCATGCACGATCTCGACTGCCCGTGGCGTCCCGCCGATCTGGAGCAGCGCGCCGGGCGCATCGTGCGTTTCGGCAATCAAAACCCCGAAGTGTTCATCTACCGTTATGCTACGGAAGGCACCTTTGATGCTTACCTCTGGCAGACGGTGGAGAACAAGCAGAAATTCATCAGCCAGATCATGACCTCAAAATCCCCCGTCCGTTCCTGTGAGGATGTGGACGAAACCGCCCTGTCCTATGCAGAGATTAAGGCACTGTGTTCCGGCAATCCCCTGATAAAGGAGAAAATCGACCTGGATATTGAGGTCGCCCGGCTGCGGCTGCTGAAATCCGAGCATCAGAATCAGCGCCACCGTCTGGAGGATGATCTGCTGGAAAACTTTCCAAAAAGCATTCAGTCCGCCCGTGAGAAAATAGCCGGGCTGGAACAGGACTTACAGCGTCTCAATGCCCATCTTCCCAAAGAGCTGCCCGCACCGGCTATTCCTGTAGAGGGCGGTGAGGCAAAACCCGAGACGGCGGGCAAAACGCCCTTTGCGCCCATGACGGTGCTGGGCATTACCTACGCGGAAAAAGAGGCGGCGGGCAAGGCTCTTCTGGAAGCCTGCAAAAGTGTTAAGGGGAGCGAAGCCGTCAACATCGGCGCATATTTGGGCTTTGACCTGCACCTGTCCTTTGATACCGTATACAAGAAGTTCCGGCTTTCCATGAAGGGCGCGCTGAGCCACAGTATTGATATGGGCGTGGATACCTTCGGCAACATTACCCGTATGAACAATGCATTAAAGGTAGATATCCCACAACATCTGGAATCCAACCGTGTCTATCTTGAGAACCTGAATCAGCAGGTGGAAAACGCCAGAAAAGAGCTGGATAAGCCGTTTGCCATGGAGCGTGAGCTGTCTGAAAAGGAAACGCGGCTGGCTCTTATCAACGCGGAGCTGAACATTGATGACGGCCGTGCGCCGCTGGAGGCTGCCTCTCTGGGCAGTGCCCAAAGCGCCAAGAGCAAGCCGTCCATTCTGGAGAGCCTGCGGGTTTCCTCTCACACAAGTAAACCGGCGTCCCGGCCGGACAGGACTGCGGAAAACAGTCTGTAGCCGGAATGCGCCATGATTGTATGAACAGACGGAGCGCTCCCGGAAGTGGGGACGCTCCGTTGCTGTCAGAAAGAAGCGGCGTATGCCACGATTGGGAAAGAAAACCTGATTGGAAGAACTCCTTCTTTGAAAAAAGGGGCAGCGTCAGGAAGAAAATATCCTGCCGCCGCCCCCTTCTTTTATTTTAAACCGAAAAGGCGGTGATTTTTTATGGTGAATCGAAACAGGCACATCAACATTTCCTTTCGTGCCACTGAGCACGAAAAGGAGCTGATTGCCGAAAAAATGAAGCTCGCGGGCATCCGAAGCCTGCGGGCTTATCTTTTGAAAATGGCTGTGGACGGCTATGTGGTGCAGCTTGATTTATCTCAGGTGCAGGAAATGGTTTCCCTGCTTCGCACCGCGACGAACAACCTCAATCAGATTGCCCGACGCGTCAACGAAACCCGCAGCGTCTATGAGGCCGATATTCAGGATTTGAAAGCGCATTACGACTGCCTGTGGGAACAGGCGGGGAATATTCTGAAAAGGCTGTCCGCGTTGTAAGCAAGTTATTATTCGCCGTAATAGGAACGGTATTTCACTTTCATTTCGGCCGCTTGCTCGTTAATTACACTTCAAATATGTCGGTCATCCGCGCATCTCTCGAACAACACCCAAAAGATGTGTAAGTGCATTATTATCCAAATGCTTTGCTTCGTCCGTCAATTCACTTAGTAGTCCGGGGTTTTTAACATCCACATCAAAAAAATCTTTCGGTGTAACACCCAAGTATTCACAAATGTAAAAGAACGCTGGAAAAGACGGAAGTGACTTTCGGTTTTCAATGTTGTTAATATAATTATCCGCTTGTCCCATTGACAGGCTCATATCACGCGCAGAGACTCCTTTTTGTGTGCGCAGGTTTGCAATTCGTTCTGCAATAAATTCCTCATTCATGTCTATCATCCTCCTATACTAGATTTTACAGTATACACATGGCTATTATACGAATTACAGGAGGGTATTATCATTGACATATTAGATTTAAACTATTACTATGGCATTTGACACGAATTATAAGCTAGTGTCGAATACAAAAGGTGGAGGCTATCAAGTGATGTTGGAAAAAAACTGTGCATTTACCGGGCACCGACCCTCCCGGTTTGCCTTTGGATTTGATGAAGAAGATGAAAAATGCCTGCGGCTCAAGCTGGCGATGGAGGCACAGATTGTCCGCATGGCAGATGCGGGAATCACCATATTTTATACGGGTATGGCACTTGGGACAGATCAATGGGCCGCGCAGATTGTGTTACGCAGAAAGCTGGATTTTCCGTCTATCCAGCTGATCGCCGTGCTGCCCTGTGAAACCCAGGCCAATAAATGGTCGCCGGAGCAGCGGGAACAGTATTTTAATACCCTCGCCAAGTGCGACGACGTGATTACCTTGAATACCCACTACACGCCCTCCTGCATGTTTGAGCGTAACCGCTGGCTGGTGGATCACGCCGGATTTCTGCTGGCCGTTTACGACGGCGGCACAAAGGGCGGCACTGCCTATACCGTTGGCTATGCCCGGCAAAAGAGACGGGATATTATTGCAATCCATCCGGACACGCTGTTGGTGATGGACAATGCGGAGCTTACGGCTCTGGAGCTCAGGCGGCAGCTCCGCATCTTGCCCGGCAGGGATCAATGACGTCACATAGCGGTGTTATAGAAAACGGGAGCATCAGCTTGTATCGGCTTCGCTTTTTGCCTCTGCCCTATATGGAATTACATAAATTCTGTACGGGTAATTTTTTCGGATTCAGAAGGAAAAAATATGGTCGCAACCATCGGCGCATGGATTACAGAAACAACTTTTATGATCTTTCGGCAACTGCGCTCAAGGGCGAATCCGGAATTTATAAAGAGGTATTTCCAACTTGAAACTATGTTGAAAACGAGCGTTCTTCACAACAGGATGAGCGCCCGTTTTCTTATGGAAGGGAGGTAAAAAATGGCGACCTCTTGGCTCAAGCCGCTGCATATCGGCAAGGGGCGAACGGTGTCCACCGCCATCCGGGACATCATTGATTATGCGGAAAATCCCGACAAGACGGATAACGGCAGGCTCATCATCGGCTATGCCTGCGACACGCGGGTTGCGGACGAACAGTTTGTGCTTTCCAAGCGGCAGTATGATTACATTACCGGGCGCGAGCAGGGCCGCCGCGATGTGATCGCTTATCATACCCGCCAGTCATTCAAGCCCGGAGAAATTACCGCCGAACAGGCGAATGAGCTGGGGTACGAATTGGCAATGCGCTTTACCAAAGGGAAACACGCCTTTGTGGTCTGCACCCACATCGACAAGGCTCATATTCACAACCATATTATTTTCAATTCCACCGCGCTGGACTGTGAGCGGAAGTTCCGAAACTTTTGGGGTTCCAGCCGTGCCCTTCGGCGGCTCAATGATCTGATCTGCGCAGAGCATGGTCTGTCAGTAATCCAGAATCCGAAACCATCCCGTGAGCATTACGGCGATTGGTTAGGCAAGGATAAACAGCCGTCCTTTCAGCAGCTTATGAAGCAGGCCATTGACGCCGCACTGGAGCAGAATCCCGCTGACTTCGACGCATTTTTGAAACTCCTGGCATCATCGGGAATTGAAGCTGTCCGCAGGGGAAAATCCCTTCGCTTCCGTGTGCTTTCGGACGGCAACCGGCCCGGTCAGGAACGGTTCACCCGCTGCGATACCCTCAAGGGGAATTACACGGAACAGGCCATTCGGGAACGCATCGCGGGCGTCCGCGTTGTCTCCTCCGGCGGGGGAAATACCACGATAGAAAAGCCGCTAAAACGGGTCAGCCTGCTGATTGATATACAGGACCGGATGCAGGCAGGAAAAGGCCCCGGTTTTGAGCGCTGGGCCAAGCTGCACAACCTCAAGGAAATGGCAAAAACACTGATTTTTTTGCAGGAAAATGGGCTGGACGATTATGCGGTATTAGCGCAGAAAACCAATGCTGCGTCCGCCATATTTCATGAGCGGACGGCAAAAATAAAGGCGGCGGAAAGCCGCATGGCGGAGATTTCCGAGCTGCAAAAACACATCGGAAACTACAGCCGGACACGGGAGGTTTATCGTCAGTACAAGGCATCCGGCTACAGTAAAAAATTCCGTGCCGAGCATGAGGCGGCTATCCTGCTGCACCAGGCGTCCAAGAAAGCTTTTGATGTTTTAGGACTTCAAAAACTGCCCTCTATCAACGCACTGAAACAGGAGTATGCCGCGTTGCTTTCCGAGAAAAAATCTCTGTACCAGAACTACCGACAGGACAAGGAAACCATGCGCCAGCTCCAGATCATGAAGGCCAATGTGGATCGCATTCTCCGCATCACGCCGCCTGCCCCCGGACGAGCCGAACCCCAGCGCTGACCGCCTCTGTTTTCATCCCTTTTTGTGCAAGTAAAAAGCGCCCCCGAAGGGGCGCGTAGCAGCGGCAAAGCCGCTTAACAGCCGGGAGCGAAAGCGGAGGGCTGACGGGGCTTGGGGCAGGGCACCAACGAGCAGTTTTTTCAAAAGGCCACTTTTGAAAAAACGTAAATGGCACGCCATTTGCATTGCTCGCGGGTCTAATCATTACGTGCTGATTAAAAGTTTTTGAAGATAACTAATCTAAACGGAACATTCCGCTTTCGTGCTATAACAACCGCTCCTATGCAGAAATATAATTGGAACAGTTTAATATTCCCAAGTTGGGAATAGGGTTCTCCCTGAACATCCTTCATTGGTAGCTTCCATAGAGAGAACAACAACTTTTTATGCAGTGGCCTGAAATATAAACCAGCCATCCTTAACCGAAAACTGAAATACACCGCCATACTTTTCCACAATATGAGCTATACTTTTTGTGCCAAAGCCATGCCCCCGTTCTTGTGATACTGGAAGCCCCTGCTGGAATACTGGCTCTACCTGATAGCTATTGTGTAGATCAATGCACAACTTATTATTTTTGGAATACATACGCAACCGGATGATGCGTTTGTTGCGGTCAGGTATCTGTTCACAGGCATGAATAGCATTTTCTAAAGCGTTTGACAAGAGCGAGCAAAGTTCAGTATCGCTAAAGGGAAGCAAATCAGGCAGTTTTGCATCCACTGACAGCATGATTTCCGCTTGTTTCGCTTTAGCAGCCAAAGCGGACAAAATCAGATTGACGGTTTCGTTTTCGCAAAAGCGTGTGGGTGTGATGGCATCCATGTCGGACTGGGCAGTTCGTAGGTAATCTTTAATCCCCTCTATGTGTTCCTTGGAGGCCAGCCCCTGTAAAAGCGCAAAATGGTGGCGCATATCATGCCGATAGGATGCGGCGTTCTGCTGTAACTGCCGCAGAGAAGCAAACTCTGTCTGCGCCAACCGAAACTGTGCATCCAACATATCCTTTTCTCTTTGGAGGCTTGCTTGCTTTTGTGTCTCAGCGTAGTAAAGGATAACAAACACAAAATAGAAAACGGATATTGTTGAGGGCATGAACTGTACCGCCCATTCGGCACCGCTGTAAAGCACATCGGTGTAGATGGCGGTTGTGTAGTCGAACAAATAATAAAAAAGCGGAACCCCGCCTAAAAACAAACAAGATTTCGTGGACTTTTCCATCAACTGCCGGACAGATCCGGCCACATATCTTTTCAAGAAACAATAGGCCAGAAACACGAATGCTATGTAAAAAATGTGGTCTGCAAGTCTGCTGCCCAAAGCGGCACCCGCAAGAAAACCAAACCAGCGCGGAGCTTGACAGCAGAGATAACCGGAAAGCACACTGACAGCGGATATGAGCCACGGACGCTTATAGTATAAAGAGAATATTGCGATCAGCGGCAGATGGATAATCAGCGGATACAGCTTTGATGTCAAATCCAATCCCAAAATCCACCAACTGGCAGTTTGAACGAAAAGGAAAATGACACAGAGCAAACCGACGGAGAGCCTGTTTTTCTTGGTGGATACTATTCCTGCAAAGAGAACGGACACCGTAATGCCAAAGACCAGAGAAACCCCAAATCGCAAGAGTCCTATCACTGTTACTGCCACTTTAAAGCACCTCCCCCCATCTTTTTATTCCCCTTCCATTTGATAATTCAGATATTGCTGTTTCATCTCCTTGGCCTTGCCCTGTGCGACAGGAACAGCGGAAAGAGTCTGCAAGGTGATCTGATGGTTTTCGATGGTATCCACATACTGCATATTCACAAGATAGGAGCGGTGAGGTTTGATAAAACACCCGTATTTCAGCAGGCTATCGCAGGCAGAGGAAAAAGATTCCGTACATTCGGCCACCTTGCCGGAGCGCAGATGATAGAGTACGTTTCTGCCGATGACCTCGACAAAGACCAAATTGGAGATCAGTATTTTTTGAATCCCCTCGTTGCTCTTTACGATGACGGCATCCTCTTCGTCTTTCGTTTTGATTTGCTCCAGCAGCTCATCAAAGGTGAAGAACAGCTTCTCCTTTGAGACTGGCTTGAGTACATAGTTGATGGCCTTTACCGAATAGCTTTCCAAAGCAAATTCAGGCGATGAGGTGAAGAATAAAATCGGTGCGGTTTTATCAAAGGTGCGAATTTCCTTTGCCGCATCAATGCCGGTAAAGCCCGGCATCATAATATCCAGGCAGTATATATCAAACCGCTTTCCTTTTTCCAAGGCTGAAACCAGCTCAAATCCGTTTGGAAAGACAGCGTGGTCACAGTTTAGATTTCTTGATGTTCGGTACAGGTCTATAAGCTGTACCATATTGGACAGCTCGTCAATATTGTCATCACAGACTGCAATTTGCAGCATAAGCATCCCTCCATGTTCTATTAGACTTCTTCAGAAACTCTCGCAGGCTTTTCCTCCTGCAAATCGGGTAGTTGCCGATTACCGGGTTCAGATTTTATAACGGCATTTTCATCAGGAACATACTCCATGATGTCGCCAAAGTCGCAGCCCAAAACACCGCAAATCCGAACCAAAATATCGACATATATGTTTTCATCTTTTGATATTTTCAGAAGCGAGCCGCTGCTGATACCCGCCGCCTTGCACAGCTCGCCTTTTCTTATTTTTCTGTCGATCATCAGTTTAAATAATTTGCTATAACTGACACCCATAACACGTCTCACTTCTTTCTGAAAAACGGAAATCATTCGTTAATCATTTATACTAACAGCACACAGTATACCATCAAATTATCGCAAATTCAAGATAATATTCATGCGAACTCGTCGATTTTAGCGTAATATTGTGTTTTTCTAAATCTAAAAGAAAAAAGACAGGAGAGAGATTTTTTTCAAAATTATGTTTCATGTCGAAAAAAACATGTTTCATGCAGCGGACGGTTTTGCAGAGAGATTCCTGATAAATTGAACGTGGAACAATAAACGATATTTCGTTCAATCAAAAAGGAGGAACACGATTATGAAAAAGCGATTTATGGGCATTCTGCTCACCCTGTGCATGGTGCTTACCCTACTGCCGACAACTGTGCTGGCGGCGGAAGCTGTGACCATACTGTCATACCCCACAAAGACCGAATATACGGTTGGCGAGGGATTTGACCGAACCGGGATTAAAGCGACGGCTATTGTAGGAGGCGAAAAAAAGGACATCTCTGACGAAATCAGTTTCAGAAACTCCGGCAATGTGACGCTCAATCAAGGTACGGTATTCGCGTACACTGCGGGAAAGCAGGAGATTACCCTGCGGTGGACGGCTCCGGGCGAACAAACAAGCAAAATTGTGGGAAAATATACAGTTACCGTCACCGGCGAATATGTTGCCCCTGAGAAGACCGCGCCTGCACCAACTGAGACTACTTATAAACTGTATGATGCGATAGACAACGGCTGGTACAGCATCCGTCTGGGCCCCATTGGCGGTGGCGGAGGCGGTCTGATGTACGCCGGTGGGAACGACACTTTTATCAATATCGACTCCGAGGGCAAGGCATTCTTACGCACAGGAGGAAGGGCCACAAAATTTTATGTTGAGAAAAAACGCGTTGTAGACCGTGACTGGACTGAGATAACCATAAAAATGGCGGATGGGCGCTATCTGGGCGTTGCGGGCGAAATCGATGACAGAGCGATGTATAAGGTCGGGACGAACCCGGTCTACCGTACAAAGCCGGATGGCGACATTGTCGGGACACTTCCGTCAGACACTATTCTGGAAGTGACCGAGATCAAGGGCGACTGGGCAAAGGTAAAGTATGAAGGTAAGACATATTATATGTGGGCTGCCAGACTGACAAAAGTGAATGCGGGTGGCACGCGGGTAGCGGCTGTAGATAACCCTTATCTATGGCAGATATCTTTCGGCAACAATGTTGCTATGCGCCCCTCCGAGAATCCTAAAATGATGGTCCGTCCTGCGGAAAAAGAATACCCGGACGGAACGGGGGTTGTCCTGTCCGAATACATACCCAACTATACCGATATAACCTTTGAGGACTGGAGCAGACCCATTAGCAATGCTGAAATGGCGGGGTTCTTCTATGATGCGTTCAGTATTTTAGGATACCATTACCCCGCAGAAGGCCCGAAGGATTTGCATGAGAGTTTGCGCAAAGAAGGAGGGCAAGCTGAGGAATTCAGGGGCAGTATTGTGATTTGTTACGCTTGGGGTGTCTTTACTGATAAAAATATGAATTGGAGTGCGAATCCTACCTACGGGGAGTTTACCTCTTACTTAATTAAGCTCATGGACTACAACAAAAGCAGGAGCAGTACCAAATTTTCCGCTTTCACCGAGGACACCATCAAGAGCTTTGCCATCAGCGGCGACACAAGCGCAAACGCCAAAATAACATGGGAGCAGGCAGCGGCTCTCCAATACAAAACCATTCATTGGGCGGCAGCAGAACATTTGAGGTTAGGTGAATGGAGTGGACTTTTAGATAGGGTGGAATCGCTCATTTCGGCCGTGCCGAAGAACCTAACGTCCTCTGTGAGAGCATCCGGGCAGACACCCACACCGACACCCACCAACACCGTTACGGCAACGCCTACCAATACTAAGTTTATGTTAAACAGCGCGGAGGTTGCGCTGCCCGCCTACAGCATCGGCGGCAACAACTACGTCAAGCTGCGGGATGTGGGCGCGCTGCTGAAAACACGATTTGATGTGCGCTGGGAGGACGGTAAGGCGAAGCTGTATAACCATGCGACGTACACCAAGACGAGCGGCGAGCTTGCCGCAATCGGCAAAGAAAGTAAAAGTGCGACACTTAGCACCACAGATTTCGTGTGGGGTGACACCAGTGCGACGGTGACGGGACTGACCGCCTATACCATCGGCGGCAACAACTATATTAAGCTGCGGGACATCGCAAAGCTGTTTGACTTCGATGTGGACTGGCGTGACGGTAAGGCGTGGATTGAGCCTGATGTGTCGCCGTACACGGAAGACTGACCGCGCCGCCCCACGGTACAAACTAACCCCTAAAATTATGTTTCATGTCGAAAAAAACATGTTTCATGCAGCGGACGGTTTTCTGTGGCAGGGTTTGATAGAGTGAACGCATGGGACTTTGCCCTATACAACCCAACAGAAAACGGAGGATTTAGAAATGAAAAAGTTACTGGTACTTATCATGGCACTTACCATGACGCTGAGCCTTGCAGCCTGCGGAGGAAGCGATTCTGCTCCCGCAACGTCTCCTTCCACATCCGCACAAGTCGAGAATACGGAATTTACAGCAGAGCAGCAAGCCCTTGCGCAAGATTTTATGAGCATGGCAGAGGAATTTGATGCAATTGCTGACAAGGTAAATGCAAGCCCTGAGCTTTTGGAAAATGAAGAGCTTGTCACTGCTATGAATGACCTTTCCAGTGAAATTATCAAGGCGGACGAATACTTTGCCAGCCCTGAAACACTCACACCGGAAGTGATGGGTGCCCTGACGGTAGCCATTGAGGTAGGCCGTTCCTTCATTGCTGAAGCCGGTGCCGCTTTAGACGAAGTCAGCCAGTGATAGTCCCTGAACACCGCAAAAGCAAAAAAAAATGGAGGAATTTATGATGAAAAAATTATTGATACTTATGGTGGCACTTGCCATGACACTGAGTCTTGCAGCCTGCGGAGGAAGCGATTCCGCACCAACCTCCACGCCTGACACATCGGAGTCTGCTGCGTCGGACATCACGCTTGTTAACAAGGTAGCAAATTACACTGCGCTGCTTGTTCCCAGCGATTTTGGCGAATTTAGCGACAAAGACGGCTACGCTGTGGCTGAAGGTCCCGATGCCAGCATTGTCGTAACACCTACATTCCCATCGGATACATGGATTGAGGATGTGGCCGAGGACTATATGCTTGAATCACTGGGGGATACCTATTCCAACATCAAGGTGCTTGCCTTTGATAATCCTGCTAACATTGCGGGAGTGGATTCCTTATCCTTCCTCTGCACAGGAGACAGCAATAACAGCGGCAAAAACGTAACCACTTGTCAAATTATTTTATACTTCGCAATTGATGGTCAGAATTGCGAGCAGCACATTGTTTTTACTTACACCACAGGGGCAAATTCCTCCCTTGAGGCAAATTTGGCCGATATACTTCCGAGTATCACATTGGAGTAATCACACATACCGGCAACAAACTGGGCAGACGGACAAAATCGTAGTCTGTCTGCCCATTAAAAAATAAAAAAGGAGACTTTATTATGCTGCCAACTTTCATCACAATCGCCGTAATGATTGCGGCCGTTGTTCTATGGATCATCTCCACCCAGCGCAGACTGGTGGTGCTGGATGAGAATATCAGCAATGCCATGAGCCAGATCGGGGTGCAGCTTTCCAGCCGCTTTGATGCGCTGACGGCCC
>JAEWQO010000016.1 GCA_023460315.1 Actinomycetes bacterium | reverse complement strand
CGGTTGTCCTCGGTGATACGCCTGACGTAGCCTTTCAGCCGGTCGCCGACGGCCACGGGACGGAAGATCTGGTTGCGGTAGATCATGCCCCAGTGGCGGTTGTTGACGATCACGCGGAAGCCGATTTCACTCTCCGAAGCCACCAGCAGCGAGACCTCCTCGCGGGGTTTCACCGTGATCAGGTCGTTGTTTATGAAACTCTTGAGTTTGGTCGTGGCCACGCAGCGGCCCGTGATGTTGTCTTCGTAGAGGTAGACGATGTAGCTGTGTCCGGCCAGGATGCCGCCCTGCTGGTTGCGGTTGGGGAGGAACAGGTCCTTGCCGTGCAGTCCCCAGTCGAGGAAAGCCCCGTGGGCCGTCTTGTCCACCACGCGCAGATAGCCCGCTTCGCCTTCGCGCAGCAGCGGCGTTTCGGTCGTCGCCACGAGGCGGTCCTCCGAGTCGTGGTAGAGGAAGACCTCTTTCCGGTCGCCGACCTTGTCCGTCAGCGAAGTGTAGCGGTTGGGGAGCAGCACTTCGTTCTGCTCCTCGTCGGCGAGGTATAGGCCGTATTCCGATACGCGGCTTACGGTGAGGGTTTGTATGCGTCCTGCTTTCAACATGGTTTTTCCGGTATATACGCTGCAAAAGTACGTTTATTTTCGTCCGAATCCAAACTTCGCGGGCCGTACTGCCGGAAGATGCGGCGGATTTGCCGGCTTGCGGAGCGAAAGTTTTGCGGATTGGCCGAAAAACCGTATCTTTACGAAACGTAAAAATCTCCCGAAATGATGAAACTACGCCGATTTCTGTTCCTGCTCTGGGCGGGATTGCTGGTAGCGGCCGCCGCGTGCGCCCAGCCTGTCAGCACGCTTTACGACAAGACCGAATACCGTATCGCCATGCGCGACAGCGTGCGCCTGCACACCTCGGTCTTCACGCCCAAGGCCCCCGGCAAGGCCCCGATAATCATTTTCCGGACGCCTTACGGTACGGGACCTTACGGCGAGGGACAGTTTCCCGGCAGTTTCGAAAAAGGCTACATGCGCAGCTACGTCGACCGCGGCTACATCATCGTCCGGCAGGACGTCCGGGGCCGCTACATGAGCGAGGGCGAGTTCATGCACGTGCGTCCCGCGGGCTTCGGCAGCGTGGACGAGACGACGGACAGCTACGATACGGTGGACTGGCTGGTGAAGAACATTCCCGGCAACAACGGCCGTGTGGGTTTCGCGGGATGCTCCTACCCGGGATTCTACGCCCTGATGGGCGGTTTGAGCGGGCATCCGGCCGTGAAGGCCGTTTCGCCGCAGGCCCCCGTTACGGACTGGTACATGGGCGACGACGTGCACCACAACGGCGTGCTGATGCTGAGCGACGCCGTGCGGTTCCTCAATTCGATGAACACGCCCGCTGGACACGAGCCGACCGACAAGATGCCGCGGCGCGGGCTGACGATCTCGCCCGACGAACGCACGTTCTTCCTCACGGAGCGCCCCACGCGGGCTGACCTGACGAAACTGCTGGCACCCAATGCGTTCTGGGAAGAGATGGCCGAACATCCCGACTACGACGAGTGGTGGCGCGCGCGCGACACGCGCCGGGCCTGCTACAACATCCGTCCCGCGATGCTGGTCGTGGGCGGCACGTTCGACGCCGAGGATTGCTACGGGGCCTGGAACCTTTACAAAGCCGTCCTGCGCCAGAGCGCCCGGACTCCGCTCCATCTGGTCGTCGGGCCGTGGGCCCACGGGGCATGGCGCGGCGACGGGCGTACGCTGGGCGGCTTCGATTTCGGAGAGGAGGCCTCCGGAGCCTACTATATGGAACATTTCGAGGCGCCCTTTTTCGACTGCTACCTCTGGGCGCGCGACACGGTCGACCGGCTGCCGCCCGTGGCGGCTTTCTCGTCGGGCGACAACCGCTGGCATACGTTCGGGCGGTGGACGCCTTCCGAGGCCCGCAAACTGACTCTTTACCTCGCCGACGGCGGCCGCATCACGACCGAAAAACCGACGGTGAAAAACTCCTCGACGAGCTATACGTCCGATCCTGCCGACCCCGTGCCGTATATCGCAACCTCCGGCACGCGGCGTCCCAAGGAGTATATGATCGCCGACCAGCGGTTTCTGGAGGGCCGCAAGGACGTGCTGACGTTCGTGACCGAACCGCTTGCGGAAGACGTGACCCTTGCCGGTCCGGTTGAGGCTTCGCTGAAAGTGGCCCTTTCGACCTCGGATGCCGATTTCGTCGTGAAACTGATCGACGTTTACCCCGACGAGGGTGAAAAGGCCGGCATGCAGATGCTTGTTCGCGGCGACGTGGTGCGCGGCCGTTACCGCGACGGCTTCGCGCGTCCGAAAGCCTTCGTGCCGGGCAACCCCGAGACCGTGCCTTTCCGCACGACCGACATCGCCCACACGTTCCGCGCCGGACACCGGATCATGGTGCAGGTGCAGAGTTCGTGGTTCCCGCTCACGGAGCGCAATCCCCAGCAGTTCATCGACCTGTGGCGCTGTGCGGCGTCGGATTTCGTGCCCTGCCGGGTGACGCTTTTCCACCAGCGCGACCGCGCGTCGTCGCTGACCGTCTATAAGCTCTGATTTTCGTGGAACTCCGCATCGCCCTCTGCCAGTGCGACATCGCCTGGGAACAGCCCGCGCGGAACCTCGCGCGGCTCGAACCGATGGTCGCTGCCGCCGAAGCGGATGTCGTGCTGCTGCCCGAACTGTTCGCCACGGGCTTCACGCTCGATCCCGCCGGAGTGGCCGACGGGGCCGGCGGGGCGGTCGTCACGGCCCTGCGCCGCTGGGCCGCCCGATACGGCAAGGCGGTCGCAGGCAGCGTCGCCGTTGCCGAAAACGGACGTTTCTACAACCGGATGTATTTCGTGAAACCCTCGGGCGAATTTATCGGCTATGATAAACGCCATCTGTTCGCACCCGGCGGCGAAGCGCGCCAGTACACGCCCGGCGACAGCCGTGCGGTGGTCGAATACGGAGGCGTGCGGTTCCTGCTGCTCGTCTGTTACGATTTGCGTTTTCCGGTCTGGAGCCGTTGCCGGGGCGATTACGACGCCATTCTGTGCTGCGCCTCGTGGCCTGCGCCGCGGCGCGAAGTGTGGCGGACGCTGCTGCGCGCCCGGGCCATCGAAAACCAGTGCTATGCGGCCGGGGCGAATCGGGTGGGGGATGACCCTGCGGCCCGTTACGCCGGGGATTCGGCGTTGGTCGACTTCAAGGGCCGCACGATGGCCGAAGCCGGCGGCGGGGAACGGATTCTGACGGGCGTGTTCGACACGGAGGCGCTGGCGGCGTTCCGCGAAAAATTCCCCGCATGGCGGGACGCCGATGAATTCGTTTTAAAATAAACGTACGATGCGTGTGCGGTAACGCTGCCGCCCGCTATTTTGCCTTTCGGACGATTATTTCCACCGATTTATTTTGAATTCAGCGGAATTTGAATACCTTTGTTTTACATGTAACGATACGGCCGTGATGGAGCTGATTTTGGTCGGATGTCCGCAGAAATCACACTCACTCAAAAGCAAATACGTATGAAATTCAAATTTATCACAACCGTTCTGTCGGCGGCGATGCTGCTGTTGTCGGGATGCAAGAAGGACGATCCGGCTCCGGATAAGGCGACTTTGTCGGTCAGTCCCCAAACTGCGATTGCCTTTACGGCCGCGGCGACGGAGACCTTTACTGTAAAGGTCGTCACCAATCAACCGGCGTGGAAAGCCGAGTCTTCGCAAAGCTGGTGCAAGGTCGCTGCGGGGGAGGGTCAGTTTACGGTTTCCGCCGATCCCAATACGTCGGAAACAGCTCCGACGCCGGCGGTGATTACGGTGACGGCCGGGAGTGAAAAGGCGACGATCGATGTCACGCAGGCAGCCGCCGGGAAGGAGCAATATCCCGACTCCGAGGCCGAACTGAAGCAGGCTATCGCCAAAGTGTGGACTTTTGCGGAGAGTTCGAACTATGTTTCGCTCGAGTTCACGACCGACGGCCTTTATACGTTTTTATCCAAAACGCCCTTTACCCGGGCTGCGGAGAACAATATCTACCTGCTTTCGGGCGCCTATTCCGTTGCCGCCGATCTGCACGAACTCACGTTGAGCGATTTCGGCAAAATCACCATCAGCGACGTGGGGAACGGCAAAGCCTCCATGACGATCGCCCCGACCGGCGGAACTCCCTCCGCGGCGGAACTCGACGAGCAGCGTTTCGTAACTCCCCCGGCGTCGGCGGATAAGAAGATCAAACGGGTCGAGTCGGTCGATCCTACGGAAGGAAACGGCGCCATCGAATACAGTTACGATGCGAATCGGCGGATGTCGAAGATTAAGATTTCACAGGGCGGCCTGGCTTTGGAAATTCCGATCAATTACGAGGATGGCAAAGTCTGGTATCAGTTCGAAGGCGGCGAAACCCTCGGAGAGCCGGGCGTGTTTAAGGTTACCTATACGCTCAATGCGGCGGGGCTGGCCCGCTCTTCGGTTATTCAGCACAAAGGCGTCGTGCTCTATAAGATATACTATACTTATAACAACCAGAGGCAGCTGGTCTCCTATCGGATGACGGACAATGCCGGGAAACTCGACGGGTTTTGCAATGCCACGTGGGTGAACGGGAATGTGGTGAGCACTTATTCCGAGAGCGTGCACACCTGCGACGGCAGTTATGATGAGTATGACGGGCATAAATATTACCATCACGACCATAACGGCGACGGTGTTTTCAACCAGGCCGATATTATCACCCGCGAGACGGACCATAGCACGTACAGCTATTCGGCCCGGGAGAACAAGGGCGGCTACATGTATCCGATCGTTACACCCGATATATTCGGC
>JAEWQO010000015.1 GCA_023460315.1 Actinomycetes bacterium | reverse complement strand
GGGGGGGGGTCTTGGGGCCCCCCCCCGCCACAGAATCCCCGCTCTCCCGCGGCCCGATCAGCGCCGCATGCCCGCGGGCACAGAGCGCATTCAGTTGGCAGAATAGGCGTCAATCCCACCGGAGAATCCTCCATGGCTGTGCCCGTGCCCTCCTTCGCATCCTTCGTCGCCGCAGGAGCCGAACGCGCCAAAATCGTCATCCCCGTATCCTTCGGCCTCTCCATATGCCTGCTCGGCACGAGTCCAGTCAAGCCCATTTTCGGCACAGGCTGACTCCTCCCCATATACCAGCGAAAGCGCCGCAGGCGACTTGTCAGCACCGCCGATGACAGCAAGCAGCTCAAGCAGATGGAAGCAGGCCTCCGCCTGGGGGAGAATGAGATCCACATCGTCGGCTGCCATGAGCGCGGCCGACAGCTCGGCCATGAGCATCTCCAGCGTGTAATCTCCTTCGAACTTTCCGGATTCCACCGCCGCAAGAACGAGCTCGGCGTGTGGAGTCAGGGCACCCACCCGCGCCGTCCCTTCCCCATAGGAGGCTGACGATCGCCGCACGGCACGATAGAGGGCATCGGCTTCTATGGCTGCCGTGACCTGAGCGGCCGCCTGAATCGTGTAAGCGGCGCGGATCAGCTGGGCGGAGCCGGGTGCGCCCGTCCTCTCAGTCGATCCAGCAACCGCATCGATCAGAGGCTGAGCTGCGCTGACGGCGTCTTCGTCCCCTCCCACGAAGCAGAGAAGATTGTCGGGATCAGAAAATGCGCGGGTCATCGTAATGTCATCAACTATCAACGGCGCCTCGACCACAGCAAGATCATTCACCACGGCAATGGCGTTCAGTTCGCGCGCGAAACTGGGCGTGGTGGGAGACAGATCGACCACAATCGTGCCAGGATGCGCCGACTGCACAAAACCGCACTCGTCAAAGTACGCATCCTCAAGTGCCGTGCTCGACGTGAAGTACGTGAGGATGAAATCAGCTTCCTTCACCTCCGCCACGAGGGAAAAGCCAGCCGCTGAGAGCCGGTCCTCCAAAGCGCCCCCCACGACCTCGTTTCCTGAATATGCATAGGTCTTCTCCATGTGCGGATACCTTTCTCACTGCTTCAACGACTAGTTGATTCCCTTGACCGTCTTTGCGATGCGGTCCGCAACCGACATCTCATCCCGCCGATCACGACCCCAGAACACAACCGCTATCATGTCGGGGCCAACATGGCTGCCGATCGTGGGCCCGATACTGCTCTCAAGAAACAGGATGCTGTCGTCGAGCTTCGAAAGCGCATCCTTCAATCGCTCGACGTCTTTCGGGCAGTCCGCTCCGGCAATGACCACGCACGATCCCGGACCCGTGTCGGCAGCGCGCTTCTCGTAGTAGTCGGCAAGCTGGCGGATGCCTTTTTTACGGCCGCGTGCAACACCGGTCAGGGAAAGAGTGCCATCAAGAGCGAACGAAAGCAGAGGCTTCACATCCAACTTCGAGCCAGCATAGGCTACGGAAGAAGGTATCCGCCCCCCGCGGCGCAGCGCTTCCAGATCGTCGACCATGAATTCCGCATTCACGAACCACCGGGCCTCTTCAGCCCAATGGACGAGCTCCGTCGCCGTCATGCCCTTGTCGCGTTGGTTCATGGCCTCATACACCAGCAACGCCTCGGCAACCGAAGCCAGCCCGGTGTCAACGAGGTGAAGCTCGGCACCCGGATGGTCAGCGAGCACGCGATCATGCATGAGGGCAGCCACATCGTAGCTGCCCGACAGGCCGCTCGAGAAGCTCAGACACACGGTGGGAACACCGCTTTCCACCGCATCCTCAAACGCAGTACGGTAGACAGCCATCGGAACCTGGGCGGTGGTTGGCTCTTCGCCGTTTCTCATGGCCTGATAGAAGTCGCGTGCCGTCGTCGATTGATAGAGGTCGTCAGAATGCTCGCCATCGCTCAGGACGTACGGAAACTCGATGAGCTTGACCCCATCCCTCCTCACGACTTCAGAAGGCAGGTCGCAACAGGAGTCTATGATAAGGTTGCATCTTGGCTGCATGGATTTCGTTTCCTCCATCTGATGTGAATGTCCCGCCGGTCTGCCGGCGGGATCCGGACTATGCTATGACGTGCTCAGACGGGTTTGGACTGGCGTCATCAGCTTGCCCGCCAGAGCTTGGGCGCACTCGTAGGCAAGCCCGACGGCAGGCCCGACATGAAGGCCGATGACCGGGCTGACCGGCAGCACGTCAACCGTCCTTCCAATAAGCGGCTCAATGACATCGCGCGCCCAAGCCACCGCAGGAGCCTTGTCTCCGATGTAATGGACGACGACATTCTTCAGACCAAGCTTCTCGATGTCGTCCCTGAATAGCGCGACCATCTTGTCGAGCGCCTTCTTGCGCGTGCGCACCTTGGCGATGGGAGTAGCCAATCCGTCGACGACGCTCAGCACGGGCGACAGGTTGATCAGGTTGCCGACCAACGCCGCCGCAGCTCCTATCCTTCCGCCCTTCTGAAGGAAGGTCAGCGTCTCGGGAGTGAACAGAAAACGCGTCGACTCAATGCCTTCGAGCACCGCCTGGGCACAGCCGTCGAGATCGGCGCCGCCGTCGCGCGCACGCACGGCATCGAACACCGGCCACGCCTCGTCATAGCCGCACGAAGCAGAATCGATGATGCGGTATTCAAAGTCGATGTTGCGCGCCTTCACGGCTCGCGCCGCCCGCAGAGCCCCCTCGCAGGTGCCCGACAAGCCGGAAGAGATGAAGATGCCCAGCACTTGATCGCCCGCTTGCGCAGCTTTCTCGAATATCTCTTCAAACGTGTGCTGAGATGGCTGGCTCGATAGAGGGATGTTGTCAACCATGGCATAAATGTCAGCATAGAACGCGTCAAGATCCATCTCGGCATCAGCGTGCTCGACGCCATCACGGTTCACGTAGAGCGTGATGATGTCTATTCCGGCCTTACGCGCAACGGAAGCGGGAATAGACGCAACCGAATCGGTAACTATCTTTATCATGACGTCCTTCCAACTTGGGGCACGGTAAGGCACCCTTTTTCCCTGCTGCTTCTCATTACCAAACTACGCGATGCCACGCAGCTGCACAACCAAATCGCGCCGACGCTCAAAAAGACCATATTCGAGACCGACCGGATACGTATGCGGATTGAGCATGCGTTTCTGGCTCTCATCGAGCGTGGCCAGCCCCTTCCGGGCCCGCGCCTGTGCCGCAAGAGCATCCCGCTGTCCGTCGGAGAGAACGGTTTTGCCCGAACGCGCAAGCGGATGCAGCAACGTTTCGCTTCGCTTCCCCCGAAGCTGCTTCTGCCGCAGGTCATCGCCCGGATCGACAATGACTTCCCGCGGCTGGATGCCCCGGTTCACGTCAAACACCATGTCTCCCGCCACGCGGCCGTCATCATGGAAGTAGCGGCGCACGTCGAGCACGCCCGGAACCGTCAGCTTGGCCGCCGACTCGGATATCTTGAGACGGTCCTCCCATTCGCTCGCGCCCACGGGCCGCGTCGCCGAAAGCTTATAGACTCCCCCCAACGTCGGCTGGTCGTAGGCGCATGCGAGCTTCGTTCCCACGCCCCACGATGCGACTTGGGCGCCTTCGTCGCGAATCGACTGGATTGTGCGCTCGTCAAGGTCGTTTGACAGCACGATGCCGCAATCGGAAAGCCCGGCGGCATCCAACTTGGCACGCGCCATTTTCGTCAGCCATGCCAAGTCTCCCGAATCGATGCGGATGCCCGCCAAGCGCTCTCCCCGCTCCCGCATCTCAAGACCCACCGTGATGGCATGTTCGATGCCTTGTTTCACGTCGTAGGTGTCCACCAGCAGGACGCAGTTTTTTGGAAACGCCGACGCATAGGCACGGAACGAGGAAAGCTCGTCGGGAAACGACATGACCCACGAATGTGCATGGGTGCCCGACACCGGAACGCCGAACAGTTTGCCCGCCAGAACGTTCGACGTCGAGGCGCAGCCGCCGACGACGGCCGCACGGCTGGCCCACAGCCCGCCGCCGGCCCCCTGTGCGCGACGCAGCCCAAACTCGGCCACGGGCGCCTGAGCCGCGAAGCACACACGGGCGGCCTTCGTTGCGATGAGGGTCTGAAAGTTCACACAATTGAGCAGCGCCGTCTCGATCAGCTGGCACTGCATGATGGGTCCCGTTACCCGCACGAGCGGTTCGTGGGGAAAGACGACGGTGCCCTCCGTGACGGCATCGATGTCCACCGTCAGGGAAAAATCAGCCAGGGTGTCAAGAAACTCACGCTTGAACAGCAAGCCGCCGCCCGGAGCGGGAAGCGAGGCAAGGTAGGCGCGGTCGTCATCGGTGAACCGGAAGCCGTCGACGAGGTCGGCAAGCTGGCTCATGCCGCACGCGACCGCATAGCCGCCCTCGAACGGATAATCGCGGAAATACATATGGAAACAGGCCTCGTCGTCTTTGCCGTTCTCCCAATAGCCCTGCGCCATGGTCAATTGGTACAGATCGGTCAGAAGCTCGTATTCTATGTCCATCGATGCCCTCTTCCGCTATTCCTGTGCGCCGGTCGACCCTGCAGAATCCGACGGTCCCGCACCGCCCGCCTTATGGCTGCGGCGGCGCGCGCGGCGATGGCTTCCCTGCCCAGGCACGCCGGCAGAACCCGTCGCCCCCTGATCCCGAGGAGCCTGAGAACGCTGATTGCGCTCCCCCTGACGCAGGCCAGACGATTTCTGGCCGGGTCGCGGAGCCTGATTGGTCCTCGAAGAGGAACTCTTCTTCTTATTCTGCTGGCCCTGCTGTCTCTCCGACCCGTTTCCCGACGAGCCCGACTGATGCCGCTTGCCGTCCTGCTTCTTTTTCTGCGGATGGCTTCCTCCGTTTTGGCTACGCTGCGCACGCTCTCCCTTTGTCGGAGACTCTGCCGCATCTCCTTTTCCGCCGACCTTGGTCGAGCGGCGGCGGCGCGGCTTTCGGCCCTCGTTTGCCGAGGCCTTGCGCGCACCTTCGCCCGCAGGCTTGGCACCTCCCCGATCGCCCTTCTGGCCCTTGTTTCCCTTTGCCGTTCGGGTGGAAGCAGGATCCGCCAACTTGTCGGCGCCCGTGAATTGCGAGGTGAGAAAGGAAGACTCCCTGTCAAGATCAAGCGCATCCTGGTCCGTCGCGCGCTCCCATGCCTCGGCGTCAACCCGGTTCGGCCTGCCTCCTCCGTCGGCGGGATCGAAGTCGGCAAGGGGCACCCTCACGGGTTTCTCCCCTTCAGGCTTCAACGACACGATTTCGCGAGGAACGTCGAAACCGATGACTTTCGCCGATCCGACCGGCGTCTCAACCTGCGAGTTCTGTTTCGGAGCACGGCTCTTGAAATCCTTGTAGACATCGTACTCGTACCGGAGGCAGCACATCAGACGGCCGCATACGCCGGAAATTTTCTGAGGGTTGAGGGAAAGGTCCTGCTCCTTCGCCATGCGGATGGACACCGGGCAGAATTCCCCTCCCATGCGCTTGCAGCACAATTCCTGCCCGCAGTGGCCCAAGCCGCCCACCATGCGAGCTTCGTCGCGCACGCCGATCTGCCGCATGTCGATGCGCACATGGAAACGGGAAGCCAGCTTTCGGACGAGGTCGCGGAAATCGACCCGCTCCTCGGCCTCGAAATAGAATACGGCCTTGTCACCGTCCAGCAGGTATTCCACCGACACCGGACGCATGTCCTCGCTCGCCTCGGCCGCCATCTCCTTGAAAATGGGCAGGGCCTCCGCCGACCGTCGCTCCATTTCCGCCGCCTTCTCCACATCGTCGTCAGTGGCGAGGCGTTTCACCGGCTTGAGCGCACTCTTCAGTTTTTTCACTTGGGCTTCATCGGCCTCGAACACCTCTGCCGCCGCGCGTCCAAACTCCATTCCACGAACCGTGAGCACCACGACCGCGTCGCCTTTGCTGATTTCCAAGTCACGTGCGTCAAACCACAGCGTCTTGGGGTTGTAGTACAGGTTAACAGGCGCTATGCGTACCATAGGTAACCTCTCTTATCTCATCTATCGCTCATTCACGCCCCCCTGGGGAGGGAAGCGGTCATCGGTAAAGGGCATCCTTGACTTCAAACAGAAGGACATCGATGCACGTCTCTGGAGATACATTATACGCGATGGACTCGTCGCAACGGCGCACCGCACCCAGCGCGGATGCCGCGCGCGCCTCGTCGGTCATCGATGCCACTTCGACGATCTGAGCCCGCACGTCCACATTGATCACCAGTTCAGGCGTCTCGACGCACACCGCCATGACGTCGCGCAGCCAAGAACGGACGATGGCCGTCAGCTGGCGTAGAGATTCAACCGTCTTTGCCGTCAGCTGTCGCTTGTTTCGAGCCTCGATCTGCCGAATGGCCGACTTTGCCAGAAAGTCGGCATTTTCAGCCAGCTCCTCTTCTTGGGAAGCTCGCACGACGTCAAGCGGCGCTTTTGCCCGCACCACAAGATCGCTGGCAAATCCCACGATATCCCAGTCGTCGGCACGGCGCAGGGAGCCCAGCACCTCCAAAACGCGGGAGCGAAACACCATGCGCTCGTTCGACTTGAGAAACTCCACGGCACGGGTTATGGACCCGTCGCAGGCCTCCAGGCCCATCTTCGCCCGCTCGAGCGAAACGCCGGTGTTCTGCACAAGAATCCCGGCCGCTTCGCTGGCGGGGATATGCCTGAATGGGACAACCTGGCAGCGCGAAACGATGGTCGGAAGCACGCTCTCTCGCGTGCGTCCCAACAAGATCATCACCACGTCGGACGGCGGCTCTTCGAGCGTCTTGAGAAAGGCGTTCGCCGCAGACGCACCCAAAAGGTCAACCCGGTCGAGGATGTAGACCTTCTTGTCGGCCTGAATAGGCGCCAACGCCGTGTCGGCCACGATGCCGCGAATCTGGTCAACCAGATATCCGCCGGCACCTTCGGGCGCGAAATAGCGGACATCTGGATGTTTGCGCCTCATGACCCGGCCGCAAACGTCGCACGCTCCGCAGCTGCCGCCCCGCGGCCCGGATGCTCCTTGAGGACAGAGCACCGCCTGAGCCAAAGCATACGCAGCAAGCGTCTTGTTCGAGCCAGCCGGCCCGACGAACAGATAGGCGTGGCTCACGCGGCTGCGCGCAACGCTTGCGCGCAGGAAATCGCGGACCTGCGGCTGCCCGAGAATGTTCTCAAAGGCATCGGGCACGTCACGCCCCTCGCTGTCCCGAGACGTTTCCCCGGTCAGCGGATCCATCCCGACCGCCGTCACGGCTGACCGGAACGCGGATGGCATCAAGCGGGGCGAAGAACCCTTCGCCGCACGTTGAAGCGTCCGCCATCCAGGGAAACAGGTCAGAAAGGGCGTAGAACACCGAGGCGGCCGTGACCGACTTGCGGTCAGCGGACTTCACGATGCGGATACGGTCGGGATCTTCCCGCGCGATATCCAGGAACGCCTCATTCACCCTCGTGTGAAACTCCTCGCCCGCCCGCTCGAGACGATCCGCGCCATCGTTGTGCGTCGCCCGGCGCAGACCGGTTTCGGCCGTTCCCCCCGTCACGAGCAGAATGGTGCGGTCGGGACGAACGTCCTGACAGGCAAAGGCATTGGCGCGCGCGACAAAATCAGCCGAGAGGCCGCGCCCATACACCTGGTACGCCACCGTCGAGTCGAAGAAGCGGTCGCACAGCACAACGGCCCCCCGTTCGAGGGCCGGCTTGATGACCTCGGCGACGATCTGCGCGCGGGCAGCTTCGTATATCAGAAGCTCAGCCTCGTCGGACATGGCCTCATTGTCCGGGTCCAGCAAAACGGCACGCAGCTGCTCACCGATGACGGTGCCACCCGGCTCACGCAGGCTGAGGACCTCACGGCCCTGCGCATGCAGGGCTTCGGAGAGGAAGCGTATATGGGTGGACTTGCCAGCCCCCTCGCCGCCCTCAAAAGTGATGAACACGCCCTTCTGGACGGTTGGTTTTATTGAAAGTTCCTCTGTCACAGGTATCTCCTGCATCCCTTTCGATAGGAGGACCGGATCGGTGTGCTCAGATGAGGTCGTACAGATCGCTGCCCCGTGTGTCGATGCCGACGAACACGGGAAAGTCGACGACCTCTATGCGGCGGAGCGCTTCTGTTCCCAAGTCGTCGTATGCCACTGTCTCAGATGATGCCACGCACTTTGCCAAATAAGCAGCTGCGCCACCGCATGCCACGAAATAAACGGAACCCGTCTGGACGCATGCGTCCCTCACCTCGGTGCTGCGATGCCCCTTCCCAACGGTGGCGGCAACACCTGCGCGATGAAGCGCCGGTGCGGCAAAATCCATGCGGCTCGCCGTGGTCGGCCCCACCGCACCGAAAGGCCTTCCCGCAGCCGAGGGAGTGGGACCGGCGTAGAAAAGAGCCTGTCCGTCAAGGCCGTACGGCAAGCGTCCGCCATCAGCCTCCATCTGGGCCAAGAGTCGCGCGTGTCCCGCATCGCGCAGCGTGTACAGCGGCCCGTTGAGCAAGCAGGCATCCCCGGCCTCAAGCGTGGCAAGAAGGAGACGGTCGAACGGAAGCATGAGCCGCTTTGCGTCGGTCATCGCGCACCCCCCTCGCCTTCGCCGGGCCGAACGCCCCGACAAGCAACGTCCTCCGGATATCCGGCGACCCGTTCCTGAGAGAGAAATCCCGGATGCCGCTCCGCGTCACCGACCAGGGAAACCGTGGTGCGGCGCATGGCCGAGCATCCCATGTTGATGGCAAGGGGCAGGGCGGCAATATGGCAGGGTGCGGTGACCACGCGCACGGCGAGAGCCGTCGTATGGCCTCCGATGCCCCCCGGGCCGATGCCGGTCGCGTTCACCGCCGCCAGCAGCTCCGCCTCAAGCGCCGCAACGCGGGGGTCGGATGCCGGCTCGTCCACGGGACGCATGAGGGCACGCTTGGCAAGTCCTGCCACCTTGTCAAAGGTGGCGCCGATGCCCACCCCGAGAATGAGCGGCGGGCAGGCATTGGCCGCCTTTTCCCGCACGCAGCGCACGAGCTCGTCGACTATGCCCTGCCTCCCTGCGCCCGGCACCAGCATCACCACCCGGCTGGCATTGTCGGATCCGCCGCCCTTGAGCATGAGGTGCAACCGGGCTGCCCCCGGCTCGTCGACCGGGTGGATGTCGCAGAACGCCGGCGTGTTGTCCCCGGTGTTCGTGCGGTCAAGAATGGCATCGCGCACGAGTGACGTGCGCAGATGGGCCTCGGCATAAGCACGGCCCACCGCATCGTCCACCGCGGCGAACACGTCACCCGGCACCAGCACGTCAGGACCCACTTCCAAGCTGACCCAGACCGTCCCCGTGTCCTGGCAGAGAGGCACGCCGTCTGCGGTGGCGATGTGCGCGTTTTCCACCAGCTGGTCAAGCACCGCACGCCCCCGGGGATTGTCCTCCGCGTCGCGGGCGGCACGCAAGCCAGCTTCCACATCGGCCGGCAACACGCAGGCAAGCTGCGGAAGGGCCGCGTACACTGCATCCGCGACCTGTGATTTCGTGATGATGGTATCCATAGCACCCGATTATAGCGCAAGCAGCGGCATCCGACTCCGAAAAGAGAGGCGCCAGCCCATCGGCTCCCTGGCCCTGTTGGACCGCAGGCTATGCAGGCAGGTTCGCCAGACCGGCGCGAACACTTTCCGCCGATGCCTGAAGGGCCGTGAGCTCCTCTTCGTTCAGGTCGAATTCGACAACCTCTTCCACGCCACCGCGGCCAAGACGCGTCGGGACGTTCATGTAGAGGTCATCGATGCCATAAGCCCCATCGATGTGCGCGCACACGCTCATGACCTCATGCGTGTCACCCAAGATGGCCTCCACCATTTTGGCAATGGAAGCGCCGGGAGCGTAATAGGCGCTGCCCGTCTTGAGGTGAGCCACCACTTCGGCACCCCCCTTGACGCAACGGCGCACCACGTCCGCCACCTCGGTCTCATCCATGAGATCGGTGATGGGCGTTCCGCCGACCGTCGTGAACCGGGGCCAGCACACCATGCCCTCCCCATGGGCCCCCACGGCCCATGCCACAACATCGGCCGGCGCACAGCCCAGCTTCTCGCACACCGCGAAGGACAGGCGCGACGAGTCCAGGACGCCTCCCATGCCCATGAGGCGGCTCGTCGGCAGACCCGACTCCCGATACGCAAGCGTCGTCATGACGTCGAGGGGGTTCGTCACGCAGATGAACACAGCGTTCGGAGAAGCCTCCTGGGCCTGGCTTATGACGGACTTCATGATGCCGGCGTTCACGCCCAGCAGATCCTCGCGCGTCATGCCGGGCTTGCGGGCGATGCCGGCGGTGATGACCACAACGTCCGAATCGCGCGTGTCGGCGTAGTCGTTGGTTCCCGTGACTTTGACCGTGAACTTCTCAACGCTGCGCATGTGCATCATGTCAAGCGCTTTGCCCTGAGGCAGACCTTCGGCGACGTCGATAAGCACGACATCGGCCAAATTTTTTGACGCGACAATATGGGCGGCCGTAGCTCCGACGTTACCCGCTCCGACGATGGTTACCTTAGGCATAGGGCTCTTCTCCTCGTTTGTTCCGTGCAGTTCTCACCAATTGTACCGCTTTGACGGGCTACCGAGCCTTCGCGGTGGGCTTCCGAGCCGTTTTGGCCTTTTTGGTTCCTTTGGCGGGCGATTTCCGCGTGGCACCTTTGGACGAACGCGACCGGCCCTTGGCAGGCTTGTCCTCTTCGTCCTTTTCCTTGCCGGGACAATCGAAGTTCGGACACAGCTTCCACGGTCCTCGATTGGTGGTGACCACGACCATCGGAGCGCCGCAATGTTCACACACCTCGTCCGTTGCCTGGAGCTTGCCGTATTGCGGCAGCGGATAGCCCGTTCCGCACTCGTCGTAGTTCTCGCAGCGAATGAACCTCTTGAGGGTGCGGGGGTTCTTCTGGGCGATGAGCTTCGCCTCCTTGCCCGCGGCTTTGCACGCCGGGCACTCGCCCACCACCACATCGGGCTCCTGGTTGGTGGGGCAGTGGGGATCGATGCAGAGCGTCCGCGGCTTGGAGCGGAATGCTGTCACCTTGACCTGAGGCATTCCGCAGGTTGAGCAGAGCTCCTCCACCGCCTCCACCTTGCCCTTCGGCAGCGGATAGGTCACGTCGCAATCCGGCCAGCCCGAACAGCCGATGAACATGGACCGCGTCTTCTGCGAAGCGCGGATCTGCAGGTCCTTGCCGCATTTTGGGCACTTGCCCACATACGCGTCGGCAGCCACGGCGTCCGCCAGCGCATCCTTGACTTCATCCGAATGGGGCATGAGCGAGGCAAGCTGCTCGGACAGCAGGTTGCGCGACGTCATGACCACCTTGTCCTTGGTCGTCGCCCCAGCCGCGATGCTGTTCATTTCCTCTTCGAGCTCGGCCGTCATGTCAGGATGCGTGATGTGCGGGGCGAACTTGTCGAGGGCATCGCAGACGGCCATGCCCAGCTGGCTTGGCTCTATGGGATCGTTCAACAGGTATTTCACCGTATAGAGACGCTCGATGATGGAGTGCCGCGTGGACTTGGTTCCCAAGCCCAACTTCTCCATTTCCTGAATGAGCTTTCCTTGGCTGTAGCGAGCAGGAGGCTCCGTCTGCTTCTTGGTGCAGGTCGCACCGTTGAAGGCAAGCCGCTGCCCATCGGAGAAGGCCGGAAGCTGCTCGTCCTTCTTGAGGCCATAGGGATAGATGGCCCGAAATCCAGGCTTCACCAGCACGTCGCCCTTCGCCACAAACGGCTCGCCGTTCACGTCGAGCGTGACCTTCGTCCCCTCGACGACCGCCGCCTCCGAAAGGGTGGCAAGGAACCGCCGCGCTATGAGGTTATACAGCTTGTAATCGGCGGGAGACAGGTCGTCGGGAGTCGCCTTGGCCGTCGGGTAGATGGGAGGGTGGTCCGTGGTCTCCTTCTTGCCCCGCGTGGCAGTGAGTTTGCCTTTTGCCAGGAGCTCCCGGCAATACGGCGCGTAGGCCGGGTTGCCGGAAATGGCCTTCACCGTGTCAGCCAGATTGAGCGAGGAGGGATACACGGTGTTGTCGACGCGCGGATAGGAGATGTAGCCGTCCATGTACAGGCTCTCGGCGATGCGCATCGTGCGCGCAGGACTCAGCCCTTCCGAGGATGCAGCCGCCATGAGGCTTGTCGTGTTGAAGGGGACCGGCGGGCGCACCGTGCGCGTCTTCTTCTCGACGGACGCCACGGCGGCATGGTCCGCACCCTCCACCCGAGCCATGACGGCCTGGGCATCAGCCTCAACCTTGAAGCGAGCCGTCGCATGAGGTGCCTCGAAAGCATCGGCATCCTCCCCGAACGCACCGCGGATGACCCAATAGTCCTCCGGGACAAACGCAAGGCGCTCCCGTTCCCGAGCCACGATGAGGGCCAGCGTGGGCGTTTGCACGCGGCCGGAACTGCGCACGTTTCCATAACCGGCGAATTTCACCAACGTCAGATAACGCGTGAGCGCGGCACCCCAGATGAGATCGATGTCCTGGCGCGACGCACCGGCGCTCGCCAAGTTGTAGTCGAGCTCCACCAAATTGTCGAACGCATGGGTGATCTCTTCCTTCGTGAACGCCGAGTAGCGCGCCCGCGTGACAGGGGCCGTGGGATTCACCTCCTGCATGCAGGAAAGCGCGTCAGAGCCGATGAGCTCGCCTTCGCGATCGAAGTCGGTGGCGATGACGATGGAGTCGGCCTTCTTCGCCAGGTTCTTGAGCGACCGGATGATCTCCTTCTCCTTGGGAAGCTTCTCGATGGGTGCATACACCAAGTAGGGCAGCGCTTCCATCTTCCACGACTTCAGTTCCACGCCGTCCTCGGTGAAGGGCTTTTTCTTCTTGAAAGGAGGCTTGGCAAGCGTGTCGGGCAACGTTGCGGGAATCGTCTCGCCTTCCTCCGTGACGCCGCTCCAGCCACTTCGCTTCTCAAACACGAGCGTCGGCGCAAAATCAGGCTCGAGGATGTGGCCGCGCAGGCCGATGGTCACCCATTCCTCACCATCCACCTCGAAGCGATACACGGGAGTCGAGTACACCTTGTCGGCCTTCGGCTTCGTGCTGCCGAGCAAGTCGGCAATCTTCTGGGCCGCGTCGTTCTTCTCGGTTACCACCAACTTCACGCGGTTCCTCCTGTCCTCAAGGCCGCCTGGTGCGGCCTGCTCTGTTCACACGATGACCCCAGGCTCCTGTTTATTAACGTGTGCGGGGATGAGGCATGACGGAGCATCAAGGCGCACCGTCTGCGCACAACAGACGACAGCATACACGATTTTGCCGGAACCCTCAAAAAAACAATAGTTTCGTAAATAGCATGGGGATTTCGTCCAGAGGCTCTGAAGACGGGACGGACGTTTCATGGAGCATCCGATTCTCGGGTACCCTTGCTGAAGGGAACAAGCCGCCGGATCGGACAGACGAACTCCTCACCGCCCACACCCTAAACGCAACAGCGGCGGCGGCCTCCTCCCGTACGGTGCCCATAGGCTTCCCCACCCGGCACCCAATGCTGCGGCGCGAGAGAAAGGCATGCTTGTGAAAAGAGCACTCGGAGCGCTTTTTGGACTCATTGCCCTCATCGCTGTCGGCACGATTGGCGTCTTCGCCTTGGCCGACACCGACTCAGGTCCCGTCAGCGATGCCGCCAGCGACGTCAAGGCCGCCGCGACCAACGTCGTCTTGGACACCTCCGGCGTGAAGGAACAGGCAAAAGAAGCGCTCTCCCAACACAGCGACGCCATCGCCGCCGCCACCGGTCTGACAACAGGCGAGGTGAACGGACTCATCACGAACCTGAATGTGGACGACTGGAAAGCGACCGCCCTTCCATCGGATGCCGTGGCCGCAACAACCGTCGATGCCAGCGCCCTTGGCATCGACGGAACGGTGACCCTCTACGATGACCCCAGCTACGTCACCCTGAACGCCTACGGACAGAACGTGACGTTCGAGGTCCCCGAATCAGCACAGGCCTACCTTCCTTCTCTCACCAGTGCGAGCTGATGGCGAACAGGACCAGCACAAAGAGTATCAGGCCGGCCCGCGCGTTTGAGGCAGGAGGCCGGATCGAACCAGACAGGTTCAAGCGATCCGGACAGAAGCGGTAGTCGGATGGGACGGCCGCTCGAGGCGGCTCGGCAGCGGGATTGGACGAGATCGCCCGGCAGGGCTCGGCAGCCTGCTCGCTCCCGATCCGACGGCCCATTCGCAGGAATTCTAAAGCCTGCTCGAGGTGGTTTGGCGGGAATCGGCTGCGGGATCCGTTGACTCTGGTCGAACGGAGTCCCGGCCCGCTCGACCAGAGTCAACCGACGGACTCAGTGGCAGCGGTCTTGGTCGGCAACACGGCGGGCTTGGACGAGATCGTCCCTCATGGGCAACTTTCTGTCGCCCGAACTGTGGCGATGACAGAAAGCCCCCGGTCACGTATTTCACCGAAGGTCTCCCTTGCGAGAAAACCGCCCATGAGGGACGATCCCTGCCAATCCAACGGAAAAGCATCGTTGGCACCTCGCTGTTTCTGGCGAGTGCCACACCTCGGCGGCATTCGCCGGAAACAGCGAGGGATCGCATCGCCTCGGGAAGAAGGCCGTCTTGCCTCCAACAAGAAACGGCATCTCCCCACGGTCGGTTGCTCCCTCGGGATCGGCACCTCCTACGACGTGCGAGCCTCCTTGAGCCGACGCTGGTAAGCACGCACGATCTGCGAGAGCGTGAAGCAGACGACGAAATACAGCGCAGCCATGATGCCGAAAATGGCAAATATCTGCTCGGTCGAGTTGTAGCTGTTCATGAGGATCATGCCGCGGCCCATGAGTTCCTGGATTGCCATGGCTCCCCACAGGAAGCTCGTGTCCTTGATGGTCGTGACGAACTGGGAAAGCAACGCGGGAATCATGTTGCGCAGCGCCTGGGGAAGAATAACCAGCGTATAGGTCTGCACGATGCCGAAGCCTTGGCTTTTGGCAGCCTCGTACTGGCCAAACGGAACGCTCGCCAACCCTCCGCGGACGATCTCAGCCACGCTTGCGCTCGTGAACAGCGTGAAGGCAAGCACGGCGGCCCCCAAAGGCGGCAGCTGGGCAACAAAGAACGTGAACATGATCCACAGCAGCAGCGGCGTGTTCTTGAATATCTCGATGTAGACCGAGGCCACTCCCGCCAGCACCCGGTTGCCCGAGGTGCGGAGCACCGATATCAGCGTGCCCAGCACGATGGAGCAGAGGATGGATATGGCCGAGATGACGAGGGTCATGCCGAGGCCTTGCAGAAGAAACTGGATGTTCACCCAAGAGAAAAGATCCGCCATGGTCATTCCTCCCCCCTTCCATCGTCATCGCGCCGTGCGCTGTCGGCTTCATCGGTCGGTCCAGACGCCTGGGCATCGCTTCGCCCGCCGCGCTTCATACGAATGTGGCCAGTCGCGTCATCGGTGGATGCATCACCCCGACGCTCACGGCGCTTGCGCTCCGCCAGCCGGCGCTTGGCGCCCGTGCGTCCCGCCTTCGTGTGCGTCTTGCGCCACACGCAGGCCTCGTCGCCTTCGCATTCGGCCTCAATCTGCTGCTGCAGCTCCAGGCCAATCTCGTCGGCAATCTCGGCGGCGCGCCTGCCGGTGATGGGATACGCCTCATGAACCGCATTCGGATCGTTCGGGTCGATGAGAACATGCAGGGGATGGCGCGGAGAGGGCGCCTCGATGGCCGGAGCGATGTCCACGGTCTCCAGCATGGTCTGCACGCCCGCCGCCATGCTGTCAGCCGCCGTGCGACCGGTGATGTCGTGGGATCCCGGCGTGACCTCCATGGCGTCCTCGGCCAGATGCTCGGTTGCATCCCCGGTGGTCACGTGGCGGGAGGAACGCGTCCGTCTTTCCAGATACAAAGCCAGACGGGACAAAGGAAAGCAAATGATGAAATACAGGACGGCCGCAACCACGTAGACAGGTCCATAGTAGCTCGTCGAACCCGCGAACGAATTTGAGAAGTACATGATCTCGCCACCGACGAAGAACGCGAGGATGGACGTGTTCTTCACCAGATTGGCCGTCTGGACCGCCAAGGGCGGAAGGATGATGCGCATCGCCTGCGGCAAAATGATCGAGAACATGGCTTGCCAGTAGCCGAAGCCCTGACTTTTCGCTGCCTCAAACTGCCCCCGGTGAATGGAGCCTATGCCGCTTCGCACAACTTCGGATATGTAGCCGCCATGATAGATGCCGATGGCGAATATCCCGATATAGACCGTCTGCATGTTGATGCCGACGAGCGGCAGCAGCGCATAGAACACAAACGCCTGCAGCAGCAAGGGCACGTTCTGGACAACCTCGACATACACCCGCGTGATGCCGCGGGCGACTGCAAACCGCGACACGGACAGGACACCGAAGAGCACGCCCAACACCAGTGCGAGGATGAGCGCGAAGAACGAGATGAGCACCGTGGTGCCAAAGGCGGAGAGGAGGTCGGGCCACCGCTGGAAAAGCGCCTCCCACTTGAACGGAGCAAACGCATCAAGCATCGGCCAGCCCCCACTTCTCTTTGAGGGACTGCAGCGTGCCGTCCGACTCCATATCGGCAAGCGAAGCGTCTATCTGCGACGCCAGCTCGGTATTGGTCTTCTTGGTGGCAATGCCGTACTCCTGAGGCGCGAACTGGGCATCGAGCAGCATGGTGGAATCGTCCAGATAGCCGTTGAGGATCGAGCGGTCGACGGAAAACGCGTCCACACGCCCGGTGACAAGGGCGATCTTGATCTCAGGATAGGTGGCATACTCGGCAAAGTTCATGTGGATGCCAATTTCATCGCCCGCTTGGCCCAGCTTGTCCCGCGTTGTGGCGCTGGACGCCACGCCGACGGTCTTGCCGTCCAGGTCGGCAAGTTCGGTGATGCCACTCGATTTCTTCACCAACACGCCAATATGATCGGTGAAGTAGGGAGCAGAAAAGTTATAGCTCTTCTTGCGCGCTTCGGTGATGGTAAACGTGGCAAGCGTCGCATCCAGGGTACCGTTGTCGAGCATGATCCCCCGCGTCGTCACGTTCACGCCCGTCACCTGCAATGCGTCAGAACTGCCCTTGATGCGCCGCGCGAGTTCACGTGCTATGTCGACCTCAAACCCCTCGATGCTGCCCGATTCCGGGTTCTGGAACCCGAAACCCGGCACGTCTATCTTGGTGCCAACGCGCAACACATCTTCGCTGGAACATCCGACCAGACCACCGCCGAGGACGCATGTCCCTGCCGTGACTGCCGCGACACGCATGAAGTCCCGTCTCGTCAACATGCGATCGCCTACAGGATCTTGGACAGGAAGCTCTTGATTCGCTCGCTGTCCGTTTCGTCAAAAATATGATGGGGGGTGCCCTGTTCGACCACGCGCCCGCTTTCCATGAACACAACCTTGTCGGCCGCCTCGCGCGCAAGGCCCATCTCATGCGTGACCATGACGATGGTCATGTTGGTCTCGGCAAGCGACTTGATCACGTCGAGGACCTCTTGCACCATCTCGGGATCCAGCGCGCTCGTCGGCTCGTCGAGCAGCATGATCTTGGGATGCATGTTGAGCGCGCGGGCAATGGCGACACGCTGCTGCTGGCCGCCGGAAAGCTGATCGGGATATTTGCTCATCTTGTCCAGGAGGCCGACGCGCTCCAGATACTTCCGCCCGGTCTCCTCGGCTTGGTCTCGCGGAACCTTGAGCACCTTTATGGGAGCAAGCGTCACGTTCTCAAGAACGGTCTTATGGGGATAGAGGTTGTAGCTCTGGAACACCATGGCCACATCACGCGCCAACGCGCGTGAGTTCACCTTGCGGTCACTCAGATCCATGCCTTCAACGACAACCGTGCCGGAATCCGGCACCTCAAGTCCGTTGATGCAACGGATAAGGACGCTCTTGCCCGAACCCGACGGACCAATGATCACGACTTTCTCGCCTTCGGCCACTTCGACCGACACGCCCTTCAGTGCTTCGACCGAACCGAAGTTCTTCCTGACATCCCGAACCGAGATTGCGCTTTCCACGCTGGAGCCCTCCGTTTTTCCGCCTAAAAGGCCATCATCGACGATCTCGATGAGGCCTTATTTGAATATATGGTGAGTTGCAACTTTAAAGTCTACCACGCAAAAAGAGCATGCCCAAGGATCACCGGGTAACAAAAACGTGACGAATGCCCAGACATATGCCCACGTGGCACGCGGGAGGCGCAAGAGGAACCGCGGAGCGCCCGCACGACATTTCGGGCAAAGCCGTGGACGAGAGGGCAAAAGCGCATGCCGTCCATGAGCAATCTTCGAATCTGAATTCGAGGGACGGGAAAATGAGGGATCGGCTTTTACGCCCTGCGTCCTCGATCACACACCGCCGCCATTTCTATGCAGGTTAGCCCTAACCTGCATCCGACCGTGCGCCACCACTCGGAAAGCCAGGAACGGCACGTGAGGGAGATCGCCAAACGGTGCTAAGCAGCCTCGGGGGCCGCCTTTTCGGCGACCCCCTTGCCACTGTCCGCCTTTTCGGCGGCTTCCGCCCGCTCCCGCTCCAGCACCCGCCGCATGGCAGCAATGGCGCATTCGATCTGGTCATCATCCGGTTCGTTGGTCGTCAGATACTGCATCTGCATGCCGGGCCACAGGACCACCTTCACCAACGGATTGTTGGGATGGCTGCCTGCCCACTTCACGGTTATCTCATAGGACAGCCCCGCGATCACGGGCATGAGAAGGATGCGAACCACGATGACCAGCGCCAACTTGGGAGCGCCATCAGGAACTCCCCACGCCGCGATGAGTCCGTTGATGGGCGTCACGGTGTAAACGAAGATGGCAATGAGCATGACCATAATGAGAAAGGCCGTGCCGCAACGCACGTGCAAGCGCGGAAAGCTGCGCGCATTCTCCGGCGTGAGGGGCAGACCGTGCTCGTAACAATGGATGGTTTTATGCTCCGCCCCGTGATAGCCAAACATGCGCTTGATGTCGGACATGCGGCCGATGAGCCAGAGGTAGAACACGAACACGCCCACGCGCAGCAAACCGTCCACGACGTTCCACAGCACCGTGTTCGTGTCGTACTCCCCCACGATGAGGTTCGTGACAAACGCGGGGGCGACGATGAACAGCACCACGCCAAGCACCAGACCGAGCGCCATGGAAAGGGCCATCTCGCGCTTTCCGAACGACGCGCCGTCATCGGTCAGCTCGTCCACCTTCGCAGGAACCTGCCGGGCCCCCGCATCGTCCGCAGCAGCTTGCCGGGCCCCAGCATCATCCGCGGCAATCTGCCGGACTTCAGCGTTTTTACCGGTGCGGGCTTGCTCCTCAACCGAAGAAGGTGCCGCAACGCCTGCATCGCACGCGAAGCTGGACCCTTCGGCAGAAGTTTGGGACACGGCATCGACCTCAGCGGGCTCGTCCTCTTCGGGAACATCGTCGGCAAACGCGTGCAGCGCAGCAATTTGAAGCGCCTGATACCCGAGCATGAGGGATTCGACCATCGCGCGGCAGCCGCGGACCAGCGGCCAGTACATCCATCCATTTTTCTCGCGCCCTGACGAGAGGTCGTGCTCCTCCACGTAGATGCCGCCGTCAGGCTCACGAACGGCAACCGCCCAATTGTACCTGCCGCGCATCATGATGCCTTCGATGAGCGCCTGGCCGCCCACGTGCGTCTTGAGGGCGCCATCCTCGGCAAACGCGCGCGACAGATCGCTTTTCTCGCCTTGTGCGGCCTTCGCATTTCCTCCAGCCCAACCGACGTTCTCGGCAGCTCCAGCTCCCTTGGGGCTTGACGCCTCTCCCAAGCCGCCAGCGTTTCCGGAAACCGCCTCGCCCCCGTTTCCCACGGGCTCCTCACCTGTTTCACGTGAAACATATGTTCGAGAACGGCACGTGTGCCCGTTTTGCGTCCGATCGTCCATGCTAGTCCCTCGTCATCCGCGGATACGGATTCCCACACGTCATCTTGCCTTCGGGACACGCGCCTCTCACGCAGGGCGCCCCGGCATCAAAAAACACAGAGGGCGCAGTCGGCCTTGCCAATTCGAGCATGCGATGGGCCATGTCGCGAATTTCCCACTGGGCGCGATTGCAGCAGCGGAGCGAGAAGAAATGCAGTAGCTCCCGAACGTTCATGGTGATGACTATTTTGGTCTCAGCGGCATTCGGCAGGAGGTAACGCGCGTCCTCTGCGGGAACGCCTGCCGCGAGCAGCTTCTCATACGCGCCGATGGCGGCCTCGACCGCCTCATCGAACACGGCGCTGGCATCAGGGGACGACGAGACGCTCTCAGGCTTGATGGTGGCAAGCCCCTCGGCAAACTTCACATAACGCTGGCTTTGCTGATTGAAGCTGGCAATGCGGTGGCGCACCAGCTGATGCGTGAGTGCGCGCGACACGCCATCGACCGCGAACGTGTAGCTGGCATGCTCCAACGTGGAAAAGTGACCGCTGCCCAAGATGGTCGAGAGCACGCTTTGCACGCGTTCGTCCGGCATGGTTTCCATAAGCTCCGAAGCCCCGACGGGCGCGTAGCACAGACGGGCTGCGGTGGCGATGGCACGTTCGGGATCGGGCGTGTGATACAGCAGTTCGACGTGCATGGGGCGCATACTCCTCGAGACGGGATGAATAAGGGTTTCGCGTGCACAAGAACGCGTTCTTTCGCTACTATGGTACCCGAAACGAACCGCACCCTCACAAGAAAGGTCGGCCATGGCTGAAAACTTCACACCTCTGCTCACCACCCGTGACTGGAACGAAGAGTGGAAACAGCTGCAAAAGGCCCGCCGGCGGGCCGACAATTCCGCCTATTGGGACAGGCGCGCCGCAACCTTTCTCACGAAGGACACACCGAACCCCTATGTCGAAAGATTCCTCGAGCTCGCCGCCATCAATCCGGGAGAAACCGTGTTCGACATGGGTTGCGGAACGGGAGCCTTGTCGGTGCCGCTGGGCAAAGAGGGCCATCGGGTGACCGCGGCCGATTTCTCCTCAGGCATGTTGGATCGCCTGGAAGACGCCCTTGTGCGAAACGACGTCACCGGCGTCACCACGGTGCAAATGAGCTGGGAAGACGATTGGGCGGCACACGGCGTGCGGCCGGGAACGGCCGATGTGTGCATCGCGTCGCGCTCCATAGCCACCGCCGATTTGAAGGATTCCCTCATGCGCCTGAACGAAGTGGCGCGTCGACGCGTGTGCGTCACGCTTCCCACGGGCTCATCTCCCCGCAGCGACGAGCGCATCCTGTCGGCCATAGGATTGCAGAGCGCGCTCGGACGGGACTATCTCTACGCCTTCAACATCCTGGCAAACGAGGGAATCAAGCCGGAGATCGCCTACATCAGGAGTGCGCGCGCCAGCACGTACGCCTCAATCGAAGAAGCGTATGACGAGCTCGAGCGCATGGTGACAAGCGCCGTTGGCACCCTTGCCGCAGACGGAGAGCTCAAGGCTGCACTCGGACGCCTGCGCGTCTGGCTGAAGGACAACCTGGTTGAGAATCCCGACGCAGGAAAACCCGACCGCGACGGAGCACCTGAGAAAAGCCTGCGCCTGCGCGACCCCCGAAAAATAACCTGGGCCTTCATCGCCTGGGACAAATAGCACGCCCCGTCAGGCAGCGCATTGGCGCTTCTGATGTGCCGCAAAGCTCATGAAAGGCAGCAGCGGCACACGCCTTTGCGGCACATCCCCGAGCGGCTGGAAGGATGTGCCAAGGACGGCGTCGTCCGTGCACCGGCAATGCGAGCGGCTACCGTTCGACCCGTTCGAACAGCGCGCCGCCAACACCGCAGACAGGGCATACGAAATCATCGGGAAGCCGGTCGACATACTCGATATGGCCGCATACCGGGCAGCGCCAAGCATACGTGGGCGAGGAAGCGCAGTCAGCCTTCCCCTTCCCGCCGCCCGACTCCTCCCTTGCCGGGCCCTTCTCGTTCGCGGGATCGGCAGGCAGGTAGCTCGATGCCTTTGGCGGCGTTTTGCCGCCCTTGACCTCATGGTAATAGGCATAGGTCATAGGCTCGTCGTCGCAAAGCCTTTCCGCCTCCACGACTTCACCGGCAAACAGGACATGCGTGCCCAGGTCGACCTCATGATCAACCCGCACGCTGAAACGGGCGCACACCTGCTCGGCAACGTAGGGCAAACCCCGCCCATCGAGGTCAACCGCGCACGTCGCAAACTTGTCGTAGTCATCGCTGCAATGAAAGCCAAAGGTGCCGATGATCTCCATCGTCGCCTCCCGCGAGAGCGGCGCAGCGGTGAACCAGCCCGCCTTCCGCACCACGCCCGTCGTGGCGTTTTCCTTGTTCATGACGACGCTTGCCTGCAAAGGGCGTGAGGTGACCTGCTGAAAGGTGTTCACCACGCAGCCAGCCCTCTTGCCTGCCGCTTCGGACGAGATGATGTACAGCCCATAGCTCAAGCTGCGAAATGCGCTTTTGTCGATCATGGCAGAGCCTCCCCCACCGCCGAAAACGTCACACGGCGGCTTCTCTTGAATGTCGCTCCCTTATTTCAGTTTTCACCTGATCTGTTAATGATACTTTATATCATTAATAAAAACAAGGCATGTGGGACACCCGTTCGATACGACGAAAGCCAGCATGCCCGCACTCCTGATAGCTGCCAGCATCTTCCGAGAAATATGCTGCTCGGCGTCGTGCGCCTGCCGAATTCAGCCAGAGCAGCGTCACGAGGCGCGCCTTTAAGGGTGGACAAGGAGCATCGCCCCCCGTCCACCCCGCCTTCCGCCCCCAAAGGGGCGTCGCAGGCAACCGGCTGCGCCAGAATCACCCGCAAGAGACACGTCTTCCTCTACAAGAAAAAACGGAAGCGGGAAACCCCTCGCGCAGTCTTTCCCTCTCAGTCGTCCATGAGATGGTGGGCCACATGGTGGGCAAACGTGACGTTGCGCCCCATGGTCAAACCGGCCACGCGCGAGGGATAGGTGCGCGCATAGGTGCTCCCACAATCGTTTCCAACCGCATAGAGGCCATCGATTGGCTCTCCCTCGACGTCTACAACTTGAATGTCCTCGTTGACCGTCAATCCGCTTCCCGTGGACAGCAGCATGCCACCGATGCGGGCAGCATAAAATGGCAGGGTGTCCAGCGGAGCCAAACGGGAACTCTCTTTATAGAAATCCTCATCGACGCCCTTTGTGCACAAATCGTTATATCTTTTCACCGTTGCGACCAAGGTCTCAGGATCCGCCCCCATCTTGTCAGCGAGTTCCTCCAACGTGTCGGCTTTCTGAATGTAGCCATTCTCAACATACTGCTCAAGCATCCCAGCAATCGCCTCCATGGGCATGGTGGGTGCCCAACCAGGCATGGTTCCCGGATCGACGATGCGCGAGCATCCGACCGTCTTAAACTGAGCTATCTGGCTCTGCCAATTGGCGTCGAACACCTCCGCCCATGTGTTGTCGTGGAGCATGCGGATGGCTCGAAGGGAAAAGTCGTAGGGAGTCGACTCGTTTGAAAAACGCTCCCCCTTCAACGTCGTGCGCAAGAACGGCTGGCTTCCCGGCCACCAAATCTGCGCCTCGCTGCTCGGTCCCTCGAATTCCTCCCCAAAAGGCACGCAGCCACGCTCAAACGCTTGACCGAATCCATCTTCATCCATGGCCGCTCCCGCCCACAGGGCGGCCTTGATGCCATCGCCATCCTGACTCGGCGTCATTTCCTTCATAACGCATTGGGCATAGATGTCAGGAACCAAAGCCCGCAGCATGTCGTCATTGTTGGCAAAGCCGCCGGTCGTCAGGACCACGGCCTTCCTCGCCTTGACACGCACGTAGGAACCGTCTGAGGAATCCTGCGCGATCACTCCCGTGACCCGTCCTCCCTCCTCCCGCTCCAGCTTCACCAAGGGAGTTTCATAGAGAATCTGGCCCCCCACGCTTTCCACCCGCGCAACCAAGGCGTCCATCGCCGCCGTCGCGTCGTTGAATCCATGGGTGACCGGCCATTCTTTGTAGATCATGTCCGGAGAGCCGGGATCGGACTCAAGGTAATAAGGAATATTGTTGGCATCAAATAAATCGAGAATCCAGTTGACTGCGTCAGCGCTTTCATCTGCCCATATCTTGAGAAGCTTTCCGTTGCTTTGTCCAGTCATATATCGCTGGATGTCGTTGACCACCCCGGCTTTGTCAACCTGAACTCCTTGCGCACGTTGCAGGCGCGTGTCGATTCCTGCAATGTCTGTCCTGAACGAACTGGGAACCGTGAGCTTCTCCAGAACGACGGCCTCGCCGCCAAGCTCACCCACCACAGCAGCGGTGATCAAGCCAGCTATGCCTGCACCAGCACAGACAACGTCGGTTTCTCTCGTTTCCTTGATGTCGCTTTCGGCTATCTCAGGAGCGTTTCCCAACCAGTCGGCCGCTGCCGACGATGTCGAAGTCGCCGTGCCCGCCTCCTGCGTTTCGTCGGCGCTCGATCGAGGGCTGCATCCGGCCAAGGCTGTCAATCCCAGCCCTGCGCAGGCGGCGGCACCCACCCCCAAGAACTTTCTCCGCGTTACGCCCGATTTCCGACATTGCTTTTCTTCACGCATGGAAACCCCTTCCCCTTCATCAAAAGTAACCTATCAAATTTTTTATTGTAGATAAGTCAAAGCCCGAAATAAATTTCGATTTTCTGAGAGTTTTGATAAATATTATTTATCAAAAGGTACTATAGATCCTTGTAGAAGCTCTGGCAAAACACACGGGTGCAGAGCGTGGGTCCCCTCAAGAAAGAACGCCTCATGAATGACCGTCAGATACAGTGCTTCGTCCAAGCGGCAACCTATCTCAATTTTCACCAAGCCGCAGAGAAGCTGTTCATATCCCAACCAGCCATGACCTATCAAATCAGGTCACTCGAATCAGAACTGGGCTTCTCTCTCTTCGAGAGAAGCAACAGGCACGTGAGCCTCACGCCAGCAGGAGAATCCCTTTACCATAGCCTCATTCAAATCACCGCAACCCTCACGAGAGCCGTGTCCGAAGCGCGCTCTCACGCGCACAGCCCTAACGGAAGGTTCACCCTGGCTTGGCCCCCGTCCATATTCGACCGTTCATCGGCCACCGCACTTGCCGAAAGCTTTCAAAGGGAAAACGAAGGCATCGAGGTCACGTTCATCGTATCGGACCGAAAGAACTCGCTCGCCATGCTTGAAGAGGGCACAGCTGACGTCACCTTCACGCTTGAAAGCGACGCAACCCAGCACGAAGGCATCGTCTCGCTTCCCCTTTTCGAGGCAACGCGCGCCTGCCTGGTCAACGAATCTCACCCCTTGGCAAGCAATCAGTTCATCACGTGGGAAACTTTAAAAACCCAAAATATTCTCTTGATGCCTCGGGGATACTATCCCCCGTCATATGAGCCGACAATGAGAGAAGCATCCCGTCACATCTCCCATAAAAACATCGTGTTTTTTGAGGACATGGCCGCAATCGATCTCAATATCGCCACAGGAAAGGGAGTGGGGATACGACCCGTCAAAACCGAGAATCTTCTGAAAGCGGCAAGCGGGATGGTGGCCATTCCGCTCTACCCATACGAACGGCACTTGGTCTGCATTGCCTATCTCAGCAGCAGCAAGAACGATGAGTGTCGAGCATTCGGCCTGTTCGCCCAAGACTTTCTTGAATGAGCTTTCCCGCGGGAACCACCCATCGGACGCGAAATCCGGACAGATGCCCCTCTCCCGGCAGAACGCTCACGCGATGAATCAAACCCCGCAGGCGGCTCGGATGACCGCACGCCCGGCATCGTCGGGAAACACTGCCTGGAACCCACCCCAGGACGAAGCGAAGCGCGCTCCGGCACGCTCGGCCAAGGCGGCGCGCACGACAATGATTGCATGGGGAAACGCAGGCGTGGGGCCGGCTTCCAGCAGGGAGACGGCCTCGGTCAGCCCCCCTCCACGCATCAGTTCCAACCTCCCCAGCTCGTCAACGACCAGCAGGCCTCTCTGAACCGACGCATCCCGCGCAGAGCCTGCGAGCGAGGCAAAATGATCGTTCACGCGCATGAGGGCGGCATCGGAGATGTCCCAAGCGAGCTGCGCCGCCGCGCTCTGGCTTGACGGGTCGAACGTGCCCGCCTTCTGGGACAGGTCGCGTCGCCGGGCAAACAGGATGCGCTCGCCGCCGGGGAGCAGCACGTTCTCGATCCCCAGCTTCTCAAACTCCCCGCTCCCCGCGAGGCCCTGCACGGGAGCCGAGAGGGGCAATCCGCCAAACGGAAGGGGGTCTTGCCGGCCGGCATCGTCGGAAAGCCCGAGTGGCAGCAGCGATGCCGCTGCCGCATCCGTGCCGCCGGCGTGCGCAGGACGAGCCGAAGGGCACGCCTCCAGGTCCAAGCTGCCCTCCGCCGGCTCCTCCCTCTGCTCATCGGCGCCGCGGCGACGCCACATACCGGGAGCAAGCACGCCAGAGCACCTCACCCCATCAAGGGACAGCTGGGACACGAGGCTCTCAAGCCATCGCGTCTTGCCCGTCTGCACCTCTCCCGTCAGCATGAACAACATCGGCGCCTCCCGCCCCTCCCTGTTCTTTCCCTCGATGCATTATATGCCAACGGGTATAAAATGAGCGAGGGCAAGGGATCCAATCAACTGCAGCACAGACCGTGGGGGTGCAGCCTCCGCTGATGGCACCTGCGCACAGCACGTCCTGCATGCCGGCGCCCCGAAAGGCGCCGGCATGCAGGATTCTCGCTCCGCACGCATGGTTTGGCGGGTCGGCAGGTTGCACCCGAGGCTACGCGGTCACGCTCTCGAAGTCGTCCATCATGTCTTTGACAGACAACACCCCGAAGATGAACCCACGTCCGATGGAACCGCCGGGAAGGACCATGGGATATTCATGCCCATAGAAGGAGCCGCCGCAGTCGCCCGCCGCCCACAGGCCCTTGATCACTTCACCTTCCTCGTTCAGGACGCGGCTGTGCTCTTCCACCTGCAAGCCGCCGACCGTGGCGAGGACACCCGGAGCACGCTTGATGGCGTAGAACGGGGGCTCCTTGATGGCGGTATAGCCCATGAACTCGCTCTTCACGCCAAAGTCCTCATCGACCCCCTTCGCGCACAGCTCGTTGTAGCGCTCCACCGTCGCGAGGAACGTCTTCTTGTCAATTCCGTACGTGTCAGCGATGCCTTCCAGCGTGTCGGACTTGATGATGGCGCCCCGCTCCACGGCCTTTGCCCAGTCGTTGGCTGGATCTGCCGTCTCGCGGCTATGGCTGTTCGGATTGGGCATGTCCGCCACATGATCCATCCAGTGGGCATCCGTGATCTGGAACGCAAGCTTTTCGGGCTGCGCCGCGACAGCCTGAACCACGGCCTGATAGGGAACGTCCTCGTTGCCGAAGCGCTCGCCCTTGACGTTGACGCGCAGCCACGGGATGCCCGAGAACGGCGCGTTGCCTTCCGGAAGCCACGTGGGATCGAAGTGCATCATCAGGGCATGCGGGGCCGGGGTGATTTTGGCGCCGATCCACGTTCCCATCTTGATGGCGTCACCGGTGTTGTTGGGTGCGCCATGCATGCTCTGCACGCCCAGAAGAAGCGGGGCATAGCATTCCAACATCTCCTCGTCGTCAGTGATGTCCCCGCAGGCCATGAGTACGCCTTTGGAGGCATTCACCTTCACATGCTTCCCGTTCGAGTTCTGGCCAATCACGCCCACCACGTCACCGGCGTCATTGGTGACAAGCTGCACCGCCGGAGTGTCCCACAGCATGGTCGCGCCCGCGGCTTCAGCCTTTTCGCCCATAAGCGTAAGCAGCTCGGCATACTGCGCATAGCGCGTGGAGAAGTCATTGTCGACATACCAGCCGATGGATTGCCCCTTTTCCACAACGACGGGAGTCTTCTCCGTGGTGTTGTCGAATATCCAGTCCATCACCTCGCCGCCGCGATTGAGGAAGTTCATGACCAGCTTGCCGTTGTCGCGTCCGTTGGAAACGTCGGCAAAATCCGCATAAAGCTCCCCCGTGTCAAAGGGCTCGCCACCGGACTCGAGCCATTGCTTGTTATTGATGGCATTGGCGCACCAGCCGTTCGAAATGGCTTTGTTACCCTTCTGCAGCACCACCGTATTGAGACCGTGGAGCGCCGCATACATGGCCGCGGGAGCACCAGCCGCGCCCAGGCCCACAATGCATACGTCCGCATTGTAGGTTTCCACGAAATCCGATTCGGCGATGGGTTCGGGAGCCGTCGACCAGCTCCAGCGGGCGGCATCGGATGATGTTGTCGCACCCGTGCCCGTTCCGGCAGATGCGCCCTGCTGTGCGGGCGCGCAGGCCGCAAGACCCGCCCCCACAGCCATCGTCGCACCGCCCGCGACCGCACCCTTCAAAAAGCTGCGTCTCGTGAGTCCTTTCATCATGTCCCCTTTCCTCCTGCCATTCAAATCGGCCGGCCTTCGACCGGCCTGTCTTCTTGCCACCCAACATTTTCGTGCGGCAATCCACAGGTTAGTCACCCAACGGGTTTTGCAAATCATGTCTGCGGCTCTTTTTTTGGGTGATTTTCGGCGAATTCCCTCACCTTTTTGCTCTATAGTTGGGTTACTGGGGATGTTAGCGGGGGTGATTGAAGTGCCAAGGAAGCCATGTTCTCTCAATGCGACAGCCGACAAGGTCTGGAAAAGTTTCTACCCTGTTCCCTTCTGCTTCATGGGCATGGGAATCTTTCGTGTCTGGACCGAAACTCTCTACTCCAATGCACAGATAGATTTCCCGGCGCTTGATTTCGGCGCGCCGCTTCCTTTTTTTGACGCCTATGCGCTGTTCGATTACCTCTCGGTCTTCGTGCTCATCCTGCTCGCCGTGTTTGCCAAGCGTCTGGCGCCCTTCTACTCACACCCGTGGGCAATCGCCGCTACCGTCATCGCCATGACCGGCGCAGCGTGCATGAACTTCGCCTCAATCTATCACCCCGAATGGGCGGGCATGCTCAGATGGCCCGCCATCATCAGCGGCTCAATTGGCATCTCGTTCATCCTCATGCTGTGGTCGGAATTCTTTGGCTGTATCAACCCCCTGCGCGTTGCCGGCTACTACGCGGCCGGAATCGTCGTCAGCTGTCTTGTTCTCTGGGCGTTCAAGGGCCTTTCGCTGCCCTGGCTCTGGGTGGGGACCTGCCTGGTGCCGATCATCTCCCTCCTTTGCCTGTGGAGGTCTTACCTCACCCTGCCCGCAGACGGATTCCCTCCTGTCTATCAACATGATTACTCCTTTCCTTGGAAGCCGGTGGTAGTCGTTGGGCTTTACTCCTTTGTCTATGGCATGCGCAACGGCGTCTTCATGAGTCCCCTCTCGATGAATTCCGGCATGGGTGCCTTTGTCGGCGCGGCCGTAGTCTATGTTCTGGTAAGCCGCCTGGGCGAAAAGCTTGATTTCTCTCTTCTGTGGAAGATTGCCATGCCCCTGATGCTCATATCGCTGGCCCCGCTCGACGGCCTGGTTGAAGGATGGGCGGCCATAGCCGACACCTGCGCGCTGACCAGCTACACCGTTCTTCTGTTGCTCATCATGGTCATTATGAGCAACCTCTCCTACCGCTATGGAGTATGTGCACTCTGGATTTTCGCCATCGAACGAGCCGTGCGCATGGCCGCATCCCAAACGGGCAGACTTACCGGCAGCGTCATTGACGTGTCATCGCTGCCGGCCTTCGTGCATTTCCTCGTTCTCTTGGGCATGGCGGGGCTTCTGGTGTTCGTCGCCTGCTTCTTCTTCTCGGAAAAGTCAGTGACATCCCCATGGGGCGTGGTGCTGAAACACACGATTGCCGATGACCGGGAATTGTATCTGAAAAAGAACCGGACGGGCCTTAAATGCAAGGAGCTGGGACATGCCCATCAGCTCACCAACCGGGAGGAGGAGGTTCTGACGCTCATTGCGCAGGGAAAGCGTCTCTCGCAGATCGCCGACGAACTGAGCATCAGCACGAACACCGTCAAGACGCACACGCGTCACGTCTACACCAAGCTGGAGATAAATTCCCGCAAGGAGCTCAATGCCTTGCTTGGAATAAAGCGAGGGGATGCCAAAAGGTGATGGCGGACAGCCATGACTGCTCGACGATGACAGGTGACGGGCGGCAGCGCCCCTTGCCAGCCGTTGTGCCTTGTTCTGAGAGCATGGCACACTCGACGCCCGAAGTCCACGGCGGGCGTCGACTTGCCCCCCAGGCTATCCCCGATAGGGTGGGTAGCTGTTGCCGAGAATTTCCTTTGCCTGGTCATCGGTGATGTCAACCCAGTACATGGTTGAGTAGAAGCTTTTCGTTGCTTCTACCATGTCGACGTCATAAGCATCGGGATACAGCATGTTCGCAAGCCACTGGATGCCCATAAAGCGGTTGACCGCTGGCGGACGATCGCACCATGCGAAAGGAACATTGGGCATCGTGTACACACGCCCATCCTGCACCGCCTTGATGGTCGACCAGTTTGGGTCGCGACGGATAATGGCGTCAGCCCCGCCACGCACTACCTCGTCCCACGCAACAATAACCTCGGGATCCCATGCAAGCACTTGCTCAAGCGATACATTTGACATGCCCTGACCCTCATTCTCGGGCACCGCAGCCACATTGATTGCACCCGCTGCAGCAAAGGCAAGGGCATGCTGCGAGGCATCTGGCTCGGTTTGGAGGCCCTCTGGACCCTCGGCATAGTACAATGTCGTGCGATCAACCTCGGGAACGGCGGCAACCGCAGCCGTCACGCGGCCGTACACATTTTCGCAATACTTCGCCAACTCTTCCGCACGATCGGCACATCCCAAAACATCGCCCAAACGCCGATAGCAGGCGGCAATCTTTTCCATTGATCCATCCAAACACACCACAGGAATACCGGTAGCATTCTGCAGATCATTGGCATCGGAAACATTTGAAGCCGAGATTCCAATTGTCGAGATGGAAAACACCAGTTGCACATCCTCGACCATAAGCATCTCTCGGTTGATTTCGCCATCGCCCGAAAGCGAGCCCATGTACGTCAGCCCCGACGTCCCTTCGGGAAGGTATTCCAGTTCCTGCTTCGTGAACTGGAACGTGGTGCCAGCAATGACGCTCGGATCGAGAGTAAAACAGAATATCTGCGCCGAGTTCGAAGTGAAATACACGCGTTCCAGTTTGCCAGCAATTGGAATGACCAAATCCCGCCCGGCATCATCGGTAAATTCGCGAGTGCCCTCCAACACCGCGTCGAGCGTTCCCTTGACGCCATCACATCCCGCAAGCACCGAAGGCGCCAGCACCAGCAGGGCACCGGTCCCCAGCAGTTTCACAAGCGTGCGGCGGTCGAATGACCTCTTGTCCATACATCCCTCGTTCCATTCCCTCGTCCGGCAGACGCTCGCTCGTCATACAAGCATCACCCTCATGCAATTTTGATTCAACATAAAAAAGCGATTCCACCACGCTCTAGCCAATGGCGTCACATCACTGCCACGTCATTTCATCGCCTCCAGCGGGCAACATCCCATCAAACACGTCAGCCGACCTCAAGCCTTCGACGCGAACCGACAAATCGTAAGCCTCGAACAAAGCACCGCAAGGCATCTCATCCGACAGCTCGGCACCTGAAGAATCAGTCACCTGTGCGTGATCCGACAAGCATTGGGCAACGGCTTGTCCGGTGGCACACAGTTGGTCGACATCCGTCGATGTCGCATCTATCACGAGGTCTACATGACGTGCGTCATGATCGACGACTGATATGTAGATAGTTTTGTCAAGAAGCAACGAAAGGCTGACCCCGGGGTTTTCTGGGCGTCAGCCTTTCATCTTCCTATATCCACTTCCCATGTCGCTGCCGTGACGGGCGTGTCTGATTCG
>JAEWQO010000014.1 GCA_023460315.1 Actinomycetes bacterium | reverse complement strand
TATCCCGACGGCACCATGAGAATTATCCGTCCGGGCGAAACCGATGCCGATGAATTGCTGGAAGACGGCGTCCAGAATTCGTTTTCTTTTGGCCCGACGCTGATTAATAACGGCGTGATTGAGCCAGATCTTGAGGACTTACGGTTAGCCAGCAAAAAACCGCGTACGGCTGTGGGCATGATTGAGCCGTATCATTATCTGCTCGTCGTGGTGGACGGAAGACAAAGCAAGTACAGCAAGGGCATGACTTATCCCGAGCTAGCTGATCTTTTTGCGTCTTACGACTGCGAGGTGGCTTATAACCTAGATGGCGGTGCTTCGGCCACGATGTGCTTTATGGGTGAGCATATAGCCAATACGAAGGATCTCTGACCGGCCAGCGCCCGGTGCCCGATTCGCTTATGTTTGGGATCACGCCGCTTTTGGCCGAGGAGGAATAACCACACCCTAAAAGCTATGCTTTTCAGGGGCTCCGTAATAAAATAAGCTGCCAATCATGACAGCTCGAAGAGCCGATTTCCGGCTCTTTTTTATTGGTTCTGTGATTTCTGAAGAATCTCGTTATCCGGCGCATCAAATATGGAACTGAAGTCGTCGCTTTCCTCGGGAACAGTTGTCGCAACCGGCGTCGGCGAGGGTGTTGGCGAGGGCGTTGGCGAGGGCGTTGGCGCCGGAGCTTCTGAGGGCTCTGCTGTTTGAGACACTGTCGGTGCGGGGCCCACGGATACGGTGGCATTCGGTTGTGTAAGAAGCAGCACCGCCACTGTGATCACACCGGCAATGAGCACCAGACCCATGGCAATCATTACCGCAAGCAACCCTTTGGGGATTACCCTGCGTTCATACACCTCTTCAAACTCCCTGCGTGACGGTACATTAACCGTGATGCTGGACGCCACCTTTTTTTCGCTATATAGACGAGCTGATGGAACGTCCGGATTCTCCGTCCCACAATCTTTTTTATCTACCATTAGAATCCTCCTGTAAAAGAGCACAAAAACACCACTATCATAGTGAGCTCTTTTAGATAATTACGTCTGTCTTCATGGCCTCTTGAAGCGCCTCTGGTATATCCACTGTGCCGTCGGCACGCTGATAATTCTCGAGAATGGCGGCGACTGTGCGGCCGATGGCCACACCGCTGCCGTTGAGCGTATGCACAAACTCATTCTTTTTGGCTTCCGTACGATACCGGATGCCCGCACGGCGCGCCTGAAAATCGAGAAAATTCGAGCATGACGATATCTCCACATAACGGTTATAGCTTGGCATCCAAACCTCAAGGTCGTATGTTTTGGCTGATGAGAACCCTAAGTCTCCTGTGCAAAGCTGCACCACACGGTACGGAAGACCTAATTTCTGCAGCACCTTTTCGGCGTCATTCACCAGGCTTTGCAGCTCGTTTTCGGATTCTTCAGGCTTCACGAACTTGACCAGCTCAACCTTGTTGAACTGATGCAAACGAATCAGTCCGCGCGTATCCCGGCCGGCGCTGCCCGCTTCGGCGCGAAAGCACGCGCTGTAGGCGGTGTGATAAACCGGCAGTGTTTCCATGATGCTCTCACGGTACATGTTGGTCACCGGCACTTCTGCCGTGGGAATCAGGAAATAGTCCATGTTGGTCACACTGAACGCATCTTCCTCAAATTTGGGAAGCTGACCTGTGCCCTGCATGGCGCTGCGGTTCACCATGAACGGCGGGAACACCTCGGTGTAAGGCCCTTCCAACGTATGTGTATCGATCATGAAGCTGATGAGACTGCGCTCTAAGCGGCTTCCCAGCCCCTTGTAGAACACAAAGCGCGCACCTGATACCTTGGCCGCTGTTTCGAAGTCCAGTATGCCAAGGTTTGTGCCGATGTCCCAGTGCGCCTTGGGCTCAAAATCAAACTGGCGCGGCTCACCCCAGCGCCTGATTTCCACATTATCCGCATCGCTAGAGCCAACCGGCACGTCGCTCATTGGCTCGTTGGGTGTCGACATCAAAATATTGTTTATTTGAGCATCAATCGCGCATAGATCCGTGTCGATGGATTTGATCTCATCCGCAACCTGCTTCATCTCGGCAAAAAGCGTTTCCACATCTTCCCCGGCCTTTTTCTTTAGCGGCACTTGTTTGGAAGCCTCGTTGCGGCGGGCCTTTAAGCCTTCCGTCTTGACGATCAGCGCTCTGCGCTCTTCATCCAGCTCGGCCACCTGTTCCACAACGCCGGTCACACCGCGCTTGGCAAGGCCTGCAATCACTTCTTCGGGCACTGTCCGTATCCTTTTGATGTCCAGCATAACTACCTCTTTTTTTCAAAATCAAAATCTATTTCGTATTATCTCATAAAACAAGAGACGGGGCAACAAAAGGAACAATACTTTTACAAAAAATAGGGCAGGATTTGTTATCCCGCCCTAAAATGTTTCCCAGTCTCGTGACTCACTGTTAGCTTGGCAGCAGCATATCTCCCGGATTGATCCATCCTTTCTTGCGCATGATCTCCGAGAAAAGCAGCGTCAGCGCCGCGGGCAATATGAAATGCAGTCCCGCCACGATAAGCAGGAGCGTCCCAAAATCATAAGTGCCGGCCATCGCGGTGAACGTGCCCACCTGACCAACGAGCCCCGATGTGCCCATGCCCGCACCCAGCGGAATATTCGTCATACCGAATACGAGTGTGGATACAGGTCCTAAAATCGCGCTCGCGAGCGTCGGCGGAATCCATATCTGCGGATGCCGCACAATGTTAGGCACCTGAAGCATCGATGTGCCAAGCCCCTGAGCGATCAGCCCGCCCCAGCGGTTCTCACGGAAACTCGCGACCGCAAAGCCGACCATCTGTGCGGCGCATCCCACCGTCGCCGCACCCGCCGCAAGGCCCGAAAGCCCCAGCATGATACACAGCGCTGCGCTGGATATCGGGGCGGTAAGCACAAGCCCCACGATCACGGAAACCGCGATGCCCATGAAGAACGGCTGCAGCTCTGTCGCCAGCATAATGAGCTGACCCAGCGAAGTCATAAAAACGCTGACTGCCGGGCCCACAAGCCAGCCCACAATGCACCCCGTCACAATGGTGACAATGGGTGTGAGTATGATATCGATCTTTGTTTTTCCCGCCACCTGACGGCCAATCTCCGCACCGACCAGCGCCGCGATATAGCAGCCCACCGGGCCGCCCAGCATATAGCCAAAAGCGCCCGTCACGGCGGATGAGAACTGGGCAAGGGGTTTCACCTTAAGCCCCCACGCCACAGCCACGCCAATGGCCGCGCCCACCACAGGCGACGACGCGCCGATCAGGTATTTAAACACCTCAATGGCTTCAAGGCCCTGCGCCTGCCCGCTCGTAATCAGCCCCACTGCTTCACCGAAGCGCTCCAGCGTGACGCTGCCACCAACCTGCGGCCAAATCAGGTTGATGATCTGCGTCAAAATCAGACCGATGATCAGCGAGGCAAACAGCCCCAGCGCCATCGCGCCCAGCGCATCAATAAAGTACCTTTTGCTGTGCTTTTTAATGAAACTCCATGCTCCTTTTTCGTTTTCCATAAACCCTCCGTTATTTTGAACACAAAAACATAGACCTATAAAAATCCAAATGTTCCCTGTGCTTATTTTGCACGGAATGTTGCCGTCCATGCTCCGGTCTAATGATTTATGAAAAACGCTCGTAAGCGTAGATAGGCCAATTGCCTCTATATATTACATTCTGTCGGGTGCTTGCACACCGATCAGCCAAAGTCCTGTTTTGATAACCTGCTTAACACACGCGGTAAGCTCAAGGCGCGCCGCCGTCTGTGCTTTGTTATCATCAATGATTCTATGTTCATAATAGAACCGATTCATCGCTTTTGCAAGCTCTATCATGTGCCGTGTCACAAGATACGGCTCATTTTTTTCACAAGCCTTTTGCACCGTCTCGGGGAAAGCATAGAGAAGCTTGGCAACCGCGAACGCTTCCGTGTTGTCAAGCGCCGTATGGTCTTTCTCAGCCGCCGCCCAATCGAATTCGGCGCGCCGCAGCAGGCTCGCGCAGCGTGCGTGCGTATATTGCACATAAGGCCCTGTCTCACCGTCAAAATTCAGCACGCGGTCGAATGAAAACGTGATGTCCTTGATGCGTGCCGATGAGAGCGTATCAAACACCACCGCTCCCACGCCCACAGCCTTGGCCACCTCTTCCCTGTTTTCAAGATTGGGTGATTTTTCTTTGATGATAGACAGCGTTTTCTCGATGGCTTTATTCAGCACATCCTGTAAGAACACAACCTTGCCCTTGCGTGTGGAGAGCGTCCCATCCTCGAGCGACACCATGCCAAAGGCGACGTGCTCCAAATCCTTTGCCCAGTCGTAGCCCATCATCTCCACCACCTTAAACCATTGCTTAAAGTGAAGATTCTGCTGATACGCCACCACATAAAGACATTTATCAAAATCGTACGTTTTCTTGCGATAAAACGCGGCGGCGAGGTCGCGCGTGGAGTACAGCGTTGCGCCGTCCGATTTAAGCACAATGC
>JAEWQO010000013.1 GCA_023460315.1 Actinomycetes bacterium | reverse complement strand
TGCGCGCGTTCGACGCCGCAAGCTAGCCGCTCGGGCGAGCATATCGCTTACGCAGCAGCGGCACCACGATTTACGCCGCTGCTGCACCACGATTTACGTCGTGCGTGCACATCGGTGTTGAACGTATCTATCCTCTCGATGAACAGGCTCTCGGACGCCTTGAACGTCAGGGGCACGTCTCCCACTCGCCCGAAGCGGTTCTTGCGCACCGACAGCGTGACGGGCCGGGAGTCGCGCTTGGCGTTCTCCGCCGCCTCGTCCTCGCTCCCGCCGTCCACCGACAGGAACATCACGACAGACGCGCCGTACTCGATGTCCGAGGACCCGGTGAGCGCCCCGAGGTCCTTGCTGCCGCGCTTCTGGCGGTTCTTGGAGCTGATGGCGAGGACGGGCGTGCGGTGGTCCCTCGCTATGGCGCACAGCCCGCGCATGTTGGCCGTGTGGTGCTGGTAGTCGGTGGCGTTGGGGCTGCCGTCGTCGGGCATGATCTGGAGGTAGTCCACGACGCACACGGGCTTCGGCTCGCCGGGGTCGAAGGCCGAGGCGTAGAGGGAGGCTATGTCGCCCACCGCCATCTTGGAATCTATCGTGGCTATGCCCGGGGCGACCTCCTCTCGGTACGTCTCCACGGCCTTCTCGATGGCGTCGAGCTTGCCCGGGTCTCCCGACCCCATGCGCATCACGTCGCGGGCGGTGAGGGGCGGCCAGCCGTGGCCCTGCGCCGAGATGCGCGAGATGGACTTCCCGACGATCTGGGCGGCGCTCATCTCCATGGAGAGGAACACCACCTTGCGGCTGCCGAAGCGCGCCACGTAGTCTGCCACCTGGAGGGCGAGCGTCGTCTTTCCCGCCCCAGGCTCGGCGGCGAGCACGTACACCTCGGGGTAGAGGCCGCCTCCCAGCACCGCGTCGAGTGAGGAGAGCCCGGTGCTGCCCACGGGCCTCATGGAGGCCATGGCGGCGAGGATGGCGTCCAGCCTCCCGTCGTTCCACTCGAACGCCTCTGCGCTCATCGCATGCCCTCCCTTCTCCTTGGAGCCGGGCGCGCCTCCATGCGCGGCCCGGCGGCGTCGCAACTTGCAAGGCCGTTCCCGGCCGATCCCTCAAGCAAGTCTGCCTCTCTTGTCCGCGTCCAACGCGCGGCCATTGAGGGCCGCGCTGGACGCTGCTTATACTGTCCTATTGTCCTGTGTGCCACCAGTGGCACGATCTTGGTCGCCTCTTTGGAAGGCGTGCAAACGATCTGCCTGCGGTTTCTTCTTCGGATAGTGCCACCAGTGGCACGATCTGGAATAGTGCCACCAGTGGCACGATGTCGTTCTCGGATAGTGCCACCAGTGGCACGGTCGGCGAACGGTGTCAGGCTCGGGGAAAGGTGTATATCGCCCTGTTCCCGCATGACCTCTTTTCCACGAACCCCAACTCCTCCAAGTCCGATATCGCCCGGAACGCGGTTCTCCTCGGAAGGCCGGTTTTCTCCATGATGAGTGCTATTCCGATTGGCACGGTCTCCATGGTCTTGCGGTTCCGGCATGCCACAAGCGCGGTGTATGCTTTCCATTGCGTGCCGGTCATCTTCGGGCAAAGGTCCGCAAGCTCCCTCTGAAAGACGGACAGCCATGGCTCAGCCCCTCCCATTCTCTGCCTCGTCCAGCAGCTCGCGCACCCACTCCTTGGGCTGGGGCGCGAGGTGCGGCATGCGGAGCGCCTGCCTCGGCGACGGCTGGACTCCGCGTTCCTCGAAGTCGGCCCAGGCGCACGCGTCCCTGGAAAGCAGCTCGCCGTCCGTCGGCTCCTGGGAGCGGTAAATGGCATGGAAGTATGCGCCGCACAGCTTCAGCTCCCGCTCCCGGCGCAGCCTCTCGCGCAGCTCCTTGGGCAGCTCGCCGTATGGCACCTCCCTACAGCCGTCCATGGGGACACCCCGCAGCCTTCGCGCGCGTGGTATGATTCCGCATGGGCCTCGGCCCACTGTGTGCTGCTCGCTCCGCCGCCCTTTGCTTCCTACGGCTGGCGGCGGGTGCGGGCGCTTCGGCTCTCGTGCCGAAGACGTATCTAGTCCCCATCGGGGCCACCTCCCACCATGTGCTCGATCAGCTTGAACTTCGGGACGAAGATGCGCCGCCCGATCTTCCCGCCGCACAGGCGGCCCTCCGCCACCTCCTTGCGGATGACCTGCTCGCTCACGCCGGTTATCTCGTGGACGTGCTGCACGGTGAGGAGGTCGGGGTATCCCGCCAGCATCTCGGGAGCCTCCGCAGGCGGCCTCTCGGAAAGGTAGACCATGCGGCAGGATTGCGGGTTCGGCGGTGTACTTATGGCTTTCATGTCATGCCTCCACGATGGCAAGTAGACTTTGTGGATCGTCAATCTCGAGTGACTTGGCTAGTTTTTCGAGCTGTGAGTCGTATGGCTTGAAGCGGCCTTCCTCAATCCAGCCGATTACTCCCGGCTGTATTTTCGCTCTGCGTGCTAGTTCCGATTTCGTGATACCGATTTCCCGTCGTTTGTGTTCCAGAAAGAGCATCTTCATTTTTCCTCCTAGGGATTGTATTTGGCTTTGCCCTTGTGTCCATGGTACCTTTGTGCAATAATCCAAATATTGAGAAATTAAGGTTATTGTTTTTGGGGTTACGAATTATTGAGGTCACAGAGACACTGAAGGGAACTCATGATAATCTCACGGCTTTTTAATACGCGAGATGCTTTTTCTCCGCCGCCATGGAGGGTGTTCAAAGTGGACGTTCTGCGGGACATAGACGGTGAAGCAATTGGCTTTTATGAGCACGTGGATATTCCCGAACAGGGAGATGACTTAGGGTCATTCTTTGGCAATCTCTATGACGAGAACAACCGATCAACGATTAGCGCGCTGCCTTGTGAAATGTTTAACCACGAGCTAAAGGAGCTTGATCTCGAGAATGCTGAAGCTCTCGCTTCCTTCATGACAAAGTATGGCATGATCTTTCAAATAAACTCAGGATTTTTAGCATGGCAGGCATACATTCGTGTTGAAAAAAATCTAACGGGCACCCTCGATGCTTTAACGGTTGCCCTTGACGAAGCCATTCCCGGCAGTGGAGAATGGAGTAGTCTCTTGCTTCGCCAACAGGTTATCGTAGATTATATGTTGGAGAGATATGGTCCGAACATTGAAGAGCGATTCGTAGAATCAAAGATCAACATGTTTGAGGTTGACTTGAAGACTGCAGGTGATGACGAGCCTCTCTTCGAGAAAATATTCGGAATGAGCACGCAGGAGTGCAAGGAGAAAATACATGTCCTTAAAAAAGGCAGTATTCCAGATGATATTCGGGAAGAGATTTCGCATATAGAGAGCGTCGTGAGTCTTCAGCCCCTGAGGCGCGCGATAGCATATCCCGGATACCAAGGCGGCAGGGGTGTGGCTTTCTTCCCCTTTCTCGTTTCCATAGAGGAAGTGCGGCAACAGGTCAAATCGTTTCTTAGTTGTGCTCGGATAGCGAAAGCACTTATGGCCGAACGTGATTCAAAAAGAATTGCTGAAATGCTTAGCTTGCCAGATGAGGACGAAGCAGTTTTTATAATCAGAAGCTACGACGAGTTCATTTCCAATCACTTAAAAACCGTCAGTCCAAGTATGGGCATCATAAGCAAGCCGTCAGAGGGATGCGCTCCGAGCGTGTATCTACCTGGTTCTAACGACGGCAGCTTATGCTGCGCTCTCGCGTTGCAGATTCGGAAATTCAACCTTATGGGAGAAGAGCATTACAACGTTTGTGATGAGTGCGGGGAAATATTTGTAGAAAGACGATCAAAGGGGCGAAAAAACAAATCGCACGAAGATGCTTCGTTCTGCTGCGATAGATGCAAAAACCGACATACTCAGAGAAATTATAGAAAAAGTCCTGGTCATAGGCTCAAACAGCAGAAAAAGAAAGCCAATCCCGCCCGCTGACCCGGGCGCGTTGGACATAGCCATGCAAGCGGCGATCACAGGAAGGAGGTAGAACCATGGCAAAGGGAGACGGTAGCATCACGGAGGTGAGGCGTGGAGTGTGGCGCGTCCGCATCGATTTCGGTACCGACCCGGTGACACGAAAGCGCAACGTCGTGTCCCGCAACGTTCACGGCAGCAAGGCGGAAGCTCGGAAGGTGCGCGACCGGATACGCCAGGAGCATGACAACGGGCTGAGCTTCGACGCGGCGACGATCACGTTCGGGCGATTCGCCCAGATGTGGCAGGAAGGCCGCGTGGCGTCTGGGGAGCTGTCGCTGCGCACCATCAAGGACGGCGAGTACATGGTGGCGTGCTACTCGAAGTACCTGGGAGACGTGCGCCTGGCCGACATAGACCCGCACATGGTGGAATCGCTCTATGCCGCCGTTAAGAAGGAGAAGGAGGACGCAGGGCGGCCCGTGGGAGGCACCACGATGCACAAGTTCCATGTGGTGCTAAAGCAGATCATGCAGAAAGCCGTCGATCATGACCTGATCCTGCGCAATCCGTGCGACAGGGTGAAGGCTCCCAAGAAGGACGAACCGAAGCGGCGCTCTCTGACCGTCGAGGAAGGCGCGAGGCTGCTCCGCTGTGTAGACAGGGCGGAGACGGAGGCGTACGGCGTTCTGGAGGGCAAGGAGGCCCGCCAGACCGCACGCGGGAACCTGTTCGGGCGCTCGGCCATCCACGGCCTGTACCCGATATGCAACGTCCTGGCGGTGCGGGTGGGCATTGCCACCGGCATGAGGCTGGGCGAGGTGATGGGCTTGTGCTGGGGGAGTGTTGACCTGAACCAGCCATGTATCCATGTGGTTCAGCAGCGAAGCACCTACGGCGAAATAAAGCCGCCGAAGGGGCGGTGCAAGAAGCGCACCGTGTATATCGACTCCACCACTGCCGACCACCTGAAGAAGTGGAAGGGGCGGCAGGCGGTCGAGCTGCTGAAGATCGGCGTCAAGCAGGATGATAGCACGCCGGTATGCTGTTCTGACGCGGGAGGCTTCTATCACGTGCAGAATTTCGAGCGTTGGTGGAGGCCCTGGAGGACGGAACAGGGTTTCGATGGGCTGAAGTTCCATGAGTTGCGCCACACCCAGGCGACGCAGCTCCTCGCGAACGGCGTGGACGTGAAGACGGTGCAGGCGCGCTTGGGACATTCCGACGCCTCGCTCACGTTGAACTGGTACGCCCATGCGCTGCCCGAGAACGACGAGAAGGCCGCAAAACTGGTCGGCGAGCTGTTCGCGACTCGGCCGACAGAGCCACGCATCATAGAGGTGAAGACGGCATGACTTCGGCCCGTTGTGTCCTGATTGTGTCCTAAGGGTGCTTTTGGGAATTCCGGAAAGCAAACAGGCCAGCCAAGTATCCATGACTGACCTGCGATAATTCTGGAGCCAACGAGCGGATTCGAACCGCTGACCTACGCATTACGAGTGCGTTGCTCTACCAGCTGAGCCACGTTGGCGAAGGCTTCGCAAGGAAGCGCGAGTAAGAAGTATAGCGAAATGCCGCACTGGCCGCAAGGGTTTCACGGCCTCTTTTCGCCTCTTATCCTCTCGTTTCTCGTGCGGCCTGGCTCTGTCCCAGAAAACGAATATCCTCTTCTTGGGAGAGCTCGCGACCTTTCTCAGCCTATCCCACCAACTCGAGATCCTGCAGCTTTGGAAACGCTCAATGCCGCGCACGGCGTCACCGCTGTCATGGCGCTGCATGATCTGCACCATGACATCATGTTTTCGGGCTGTCCCGTCGCCATCAAAGAGGGATGGTCCGCTATGAGGACCGCCCGATGCCTTGGCCCGCCCCGCTACCCTGCGCGAGGTGCTCAACATGAAGTCCGCCGTCATGCGGTATCCCTCGCGGGACACTTCCGCCTGCGTTCCCTATGCGCCGTGCGGAACTCCTGACAATCTGGTGCAGGGCACGCTGCATCGACCAGGCTTCTTTGGGAAAGCGCCGCGCCGGTCGGTGCCGCTTTGGCTTTAGGAGAGGGGGTAGCTGAGCAGCTCGTCCATGGTGACGAAGCGGTAACCTTGTGCCTTGAGGTAGGGAAGCGCCTGCTTCAAGGCTTCGACGGTCTGCGAGCGGTCTCCTCCGCCATCGTGCATAAGGACAATTGAACCTGACCAAGCGCTTTCTATTTCGGAGACAATCGCGCTTACTCCGGGCTTCTTCCAGTCATGGGAGTCGATGTTCCAGCCGATTTCATAGGACACGAGCGATCGGATGTTTTTGATGACCTCGGTGCCGTAGTTGCCTCCGGGTGTGCGGATGACATGGCTTGCCGGCTCGCCGGTGACGGCTTCGATGGCGGCATAGCCCTTCTCGATCTCGGCGACCTGCTCGTCGGGTGTCATGAGGCCGAGATCCACGCTCTTTCCACTGCCCGCTGCGTGATCGAAGGAGTGGGTGCATATCTGGTGGCCTTCGGCTGCTGCCCGCTTTACCAGATCGACCCTGCTTCCTGTAATGCAGTTGCCAACAGTGAAGAACGTTGCTTTGGCATCATTTTCGGCAAGCACGTCGAGCACCTGCTCGGTTGAGTTCGGCCAAGGTCCGTCATCGAAGGTGAGGGCGATCACCTTGTCGTTGCCGACATCAGGAGTCAGATTGCGGCGGACGATGTTTGTCGGTTCTTGATCGACCTGTTCGACCGTCAGTCCCGAGATGCTCCCGGTCTTCGTCGTCTTGCTGCCATCCACGCCCTCTCCTTCGATGGCGTGGATGGCGCCTCCTCCCTCCTGGGTGACGGTGTAGGGAATGGCGACTTCCGTCACGTCTGCCGGCTCTTCGATGTTTTCGCCGTCGCTTATCTCAACGACGTCTCCTGAGGTGAGTTTGGTCGTGGGGTCGGTGGTGACCTGCCCGTTGATGGTGGCGTGGAAGGGTTCTCCCTGGCCGTCCTCGAGGACGGATCCGTCAACTGCGACCAGGTCGCCCGGTTGGGGCTGGATGTCGCCAGCGCTCAATGCGTCCGCAACCGTCCTGTCTCCACCAACATCGAGCTGGGTGCCATTGAGGGTGATGGATGCCGGGAGGTTCTGTATGAACAGGACGAGGACCAGGGCGAGCACAGCCAAGATGCCGATGCCAATGAGGGCTTTCGCGACGCGGTGGCCTGATCGATGCACCGTGCGTGACCTGCTTAGATAACGGTCACGATCCTGGTAGCGAGAACAGTGTCGGGAGGCGGCGGATGGCCGTTGGGATGGACGATGCTCAGGCCGTTTTGGCCGCAGCTTTTCCCCATCCCCCTCTTGCGCAGGGGGAAACAGATTGTCAAAATCGCCGTTTGTCATGCATTCCCCATCTTGCACTATGCCATGAATCGTAATCGATCATATCACCGAAGGTGACGTTGTGGGTGTGGAATAGCGTACAACATCATGATGTCATGAGCGGGACGCGTGGCTTGGATGGTGTAGCCAAGCCGTCAACTGGATTCCTGATTTTTGTCGCAAAGGGTTCGGGCGGGCGTTTGTGGAGGGGCCGTGCCGACAGGGAAAGCTGCGGTTCGCAGCTGTCAGCAGACCGTCTATACTGGTTTCAAACAAACCGGAAGGATCGTCCATGGGCTTTCAGTTCGCCTGCGCGCGCGCCATCGGCGCCATCTCCACATGGGGCTTGAAACACGTCTTTCATCGTCCTGCCGCGAACTTTCCCGGCAAGGTTGCCCTGTATGTTGATCCTTCCCTCATTGGCCATCTGACGCCGAAGCTGGCCAAGGGCTCGGTGTGCGTCGTGGGCACCAATGGCAAGACCACGGTCACGAATCTGCTGGCCGACGCGTTGGAGTTGGCGGGGGAGCGAGTCGTGTGCAACCGCACGGGAGCGAATCTTGATTCGGGAGTTGCGACGGCGCTGCTGCACGCACGTCCCTCCGACTGGGGCGTGTTCGAGAGCGATGAGCTGTGGCTCGCCAAGATATTGCCGTTTCTTCAGGCTGACTACGTGTTGTTGTTGAACCTGTTTCGCGACCAGCTGGATCGGGTGGGCGAGATCGACCGTGTCCAGGACAGCATCGTTGGCGCGCTTGAGAGCTCGCCCGGCACGGTGCTCGTCTACAACGTCGATGATCCGCTGTGTGCGGCAGTGGCCGATCGGGTTGACAACCGGGCGATCGGGTTCGGCATTGGCGAGGACTTGGGTCTTCCGCAGAACACCGTGACCGACGCGCAGATGTGCCAGCGGTGTTCGACGATGCTTGAGTATTCCTATCGCCAGTATGGGCAGTTGGGAGACTACCATTGCCCTTCATGCGGTTTTGGCAGGCCCGCACCTGACTATGAGGTGGGAGAGGTCAGCCTGGGTGCGGGCGGCCTGTCATTTGCCCTTCGGGGTCCGAAGGATGATGCAGCTGGCCCTGCGGGCATCAAGCGGCTGAAGGCTTCTTTCAGCGGTGCCTATATGGTGTACAACCTTGCGGCGGTCGAGGTGGCGGCCGGCCTGATGGGCTGCCCAGAAGCGGCTGTGCAGAACGCCGTCGACGCATTCGCTCCCCGCAACGGGCGCCTGCAGTCCTATGAGGTCGATGGGCGGCCGGCCCTGCTCAACTTGGCCAAGAACCCGACGGGTTTCAACCAGAACATCAAGATCATTCTGCAGGACAAGGGCTCGAAGGCCGTCGCGTTCTTCGTAAACGACAGGGAGGCGGACGGGCATGATGTCTCGTGGTTGTGGGACATCGATTTTGAGGAGCTTGCCGGAGAGGGCGCTCTTGCGGTGTTCGCTGGCGGCACGCGCAGAAACGACCTCCAGGTGCGCTTGAAATATGCCGGGTTGGATGCCCGGCTCGTCGGAGGGGCGTCCGATGTATTCGCGAGCCTTGCGGAGCTGCCTGCAGGGGCATGCGTCTACCTCATCGCCAATTATACGGTGCTGCCCGCCGTCCAGGCAGACATGGATCGGTTGGCTCAAGACGGATCCGGATCCTCTGGCACCCGAGGGTCCCGCGGCGATTCGCCTTCCGATCACATTGAGGCTCGTCTCGAGGATTCGGGGCAGGATGCCGCAGCCTCGTGCGCGCAGCGTGCCGGATCTGTTCCGCATGCGAGGGACCGTTTCCCTGATTGGGGCTGTCCTGTTCCCGCGCGCCCTTCTTCCACCGATGAGTCCCCGGTGGTCATCGCCCATCTGTTTCCCGATCTCCTGAACCTGTACGGGGATGGCGGCAACGTCCGCGTCCTGGCATGCCGGTTGCATGATCGGGGAATTCCCGTCGAAGTCAAGCGGGTGAGATATGGGGAATCCGTTGACTTGCATGAGGTCGATCTCGTTTTCTTGGGCGGAGGTCCTGATCGCGAACAGCGTCTCGCGGCGGCTGAACTCATGCGCATGCGCGATGACCTGCGCACGTTTGTCGAGGACGATGGTGCGCTGTTGGCCATTTGCGGCGGCTATCAAATACTTGGCCAAGAATGGTTGCTTGCGGATGAGACGGTGGAGGGTCTCGGCATCATCGACGTGACCACCGGGCGTGCTTCCTCGTCCTCGAGCCGCCTCATCGACAACATCGTTCTCCGCTCTTCCCGTTTCTCCACTCCCGTCGTTGGCTACGAGAACCATGCCGGACGCACCTATCTCGGCGAGGGAGCCGAGCCTTTCGGGAGGGTCGTCTCAACGGTTGGCCACGGGAACAACGACACGGATCACAGCGATGGTGTGCTCTACCGCAACGTGGTGGGAACCTACCTTCACGGACCGCTGCTGTCGAAGAATCCTGAGGTGGCCGACGATCTGCTTGACCGAGCCCTCGCTCGTCGCCAACGACGAGCCGGAGTGGCGCACCCCGGGCTTATCCCCCTTGACGATACGGCCGAGCGGGCGGCGAACGCGCATATGTGCGCGCAGCTGGGTGTGCGATAAGCGGGAAGAGCGCCGCCGCAGGGGCCGCTCTCGGCGAACCTGTGGCATTTTCCCAGAAAAAAGACGTGCTCGCTTGCGCTTCGTGCGGGAGCCCGGCACAATGGAACGATGGACAGCAAACGCAGCAATTTGTCGCACGCCCGTCGAATGCCCGCCGCGCCGGGTCGAGATGCCCGCGCTTCTGCAGGCCGTCGTGACGACCGGTCCGGCCAGCGTCGTGACCGTTCCTTCGATCCGGCTTCCCGCGGTTCTTTCGGTTCGTCGGGTTCCTCTGCCGCCCGAATGCGTTCGGATTCCCCCCAGGACTCGGCAGCACGTCGCATATCGCAGCGCGACTATGCGCGTGAGCGGTCACGGCGCAAACGCAAGAAGAGACTGCTCGTTGCGCTTGCTGTAGTTCTTGCGTTGTGCGTGGGCGGCGGGGGTGCGGCGTTCGCCTATGTCCACTTTGTGCTTGAGGGAAACCTGCAGGACGGCGTTGACGACGATCTTCGCAATGCCCTCGTCGAGACTGATCTGGCCAATGAGCCCTTCTACGTGCTGCTCATGGGAACTGACGGTTCCAACGACCGTGCGGCATCTGAAGAGTATGCGGGCGACCAGTTCCGCAGCGACAGCATCATCCTCATGCGGGTCGACCCGGTGAACAAGAAGGTCACCATGGTCTCTATCCATCGTGACACTCGGATCGACATGGGGGAATACGGAGTGAACAAGCTCAATGCCGCCTACGCGATTGGCGGTGCTGCCCTGACGGTCGAGACCGTTTCAGAACTGGCAGGGGTTCCCATCTCCCATTATGCGGAAATCAACTTCGACGGATTCAAGGACATCGTTGATGCTCTCGGCGGAGTCGAGGTCGACGTTCCCATGGAGATCGACGATGAGGACGCAGGCGGCCATCTGGATGCAGGCCTTCAGACACTCAACGGCGATCAGGCTCTCATCCTGTGCCGGTCGCGGCATGCCTATGACGAATATGGCGACGGTGACTCATATCGTGCGGCGAATCAGCGCCTCGTTCTGGCGGCCATCGCGAAGAAGATCCTCTCGGCCGATGTCGTTACCATGGCATCGACGGTCACCGCTCTCTCGAACTACGTGACCACCGATCTTTCCATCAATGATATCGTCGGTTTGGCTCAGATCATGCAGGGGCTCGATCCTTCGACCGACATCTATTCGGGCATGGAGCCCACGACGTCGCTCTACACGGATGGCATCTGGTATGAGATCAACGATACCGAGGAATGGGAGAAGATGATGGATCGGGTCGACCAGGGTCTGCCTCCCACTGAGGAGGACATTGTCGACGAGAGCTCGGGCACGGTCCTTGCCAGCACGGGCAGCGGTCAGCTGAACGAGGAGCAGGACGGGGAGGACGGAGCGACCTCTTCGAGTAAAAAAGAGGGCAGCGTTGCCGTGCGCAACGGAAACGGCTTGGCCGGTGCCGGTTTGGAGGCCGCTTCGAAGTTGGAGGACCAAGGATACACGGTCGACACCGGCAACGCTGAGAGTTTCACCTATTCCCAGACGATCGTCGTGTATAACACAAGCAGCCAAGCCGATGAGGCGAAGGAGATCGCCTCGACAATCGGTGTTGGAGAGGCCCAGCTCAACGATGGATCATATGCGTTCGACACCGACTTCCTCGTCGTTCTAGGTGCCGACTGGAGCTAGGGAAGCGCCGATCAAGGTGAGGTTGTCGGCCGGGGGACAACCTCACGTCAGTCAATGCTTTCTAAAGATGGTGCCGGGCCAGCTAACGCTTTTTTCAGGACGGCGGGTGGGCGCGAGAACCCTTTCTCACTGCACCACGCGCACACGCCGGACGCCATCGATGCCTTCCAACTTCGCGATGATGTCCGCGGGTGCGGGATGGTCGGTGTCGATGAGCGTGTAGGAGAAGTCGCCCCGTGCCTTGTTCGTGAGGTTGGCGATGTTGACGTCTCCTTCTCCGAATGCATTGGTGATCTGGCTTATCATGTTCGGGACGTTTTGGTGGAACACGGCGACACGGCCTGCTCCTTCAGGGCAAATTCCCATGTCACATGTGGGATAGTTCACGGAATGCGCGATGTTGCCCTGCTCGAGGTAGTCCATGAGTTCGTTCACGGCCATCACTGCGCAGTTGTCTTCGGCTTCGGCCGTCGAAGCGCCCAGATGGGGCAGCACGATGGCTCCCTTCATTTTCATGACGGCCGGCACGGCGAAATCAGTGAGGTAGGCGTGGACCTTCCCCGACTCCAGGGCTTCCGCCATGGCCTCGTTGTCCACCAGCGTGTCCCGCGAGAAATTCAGAAACACCGTTCCGTCCTTCATCAGTGAGCAGGCGCGCTTGTCGATCATGCCGACGGTGCCCTCCATGGCCGGCACGTGGATGGTGAGATAGTCGCAGGTGCGGAAGATGTCGTCGAGGTCGGTGACGTGCTTGACGGAGCTCGATATTCTCCATGCGGCCCCCACAGACACGTACGGGTCATAGCCGTAGACATCCATGCCCAAGCCGAGTGCTGCGTTGGCCACCTCGGCACCGATGGCCCCCAGTCCGATGACTCCGAGTTTCTTGCCCTTGATCTCGCGGCCGGCAAATGCCTTCTTTGCCTTCTCGACGGCTTTGGCGATGCCTTCGTCATCGGCGTTCTGGCGGCACCACTCGATGCCGTCGACGATGCCGCGGCTGCCGAGAAACAACGCGCACAGCACCAGCTCCTTCACGGCGTTCGCGTTCGCGCCGGGCGTGTTGAAGACGACGATTCCCTGCTCAGCGCAGCGGTCCACGGGGATGTTGTTCACTCCGGCGCCTGCCCGTGCGATGGCCAACAGGTCTTCGGGAAGTTCCATGTCGTGCATCGAGGCGCTGCGGACCAGGATGCCCGTGGCTCGTTCGAGCTCGTCGGTCAGCTCGTATGAGTCGGTGAGCAGATCGGTGCCGTGCGTGGAAATGTTGTTCAGACAATGAACGGCGTGCATGAATTCTCCTTAGCAAAACGAAAGATGCGGCGGCGCCTCCCCTTGAAAGCGCCTGTTTGTATAGTGAGTTCAGAATGATGCCGTGTCAATGGCTGTTCAGTGAAGAGTTTGGCTCTGTCAGCGAGTTCCATAGGTTGACCGTCGCATAGCTGCGCCAGGGATGCCACGCCTCCGCCAGATCCCGTATCTCCCGAGAAGTTCGGGGAAAAAGAGCCTTCTTCACGCCATGGTCGGTCTCCAGGAATGCATCCGGCCAGCCCATGACTCGCATGGCGATGTACTGGGCGGTCCATGCTCCTATTCCCGGAAGGGCGCGCAGTTTCCGTGTCTCGGTTTCCGGCTGGGCGCTCGGGCTGAAATCGATGCTGCCCTGGACGAACGCGCGGGCGAGCGCACGTATGGTCTCGGAGCGTGTTGCGATGATCCCCAGAGGGCCCAGGCGGTCGCTGATGGGTTCTCCCAGGTTGACGATGCCCTCAGGAGTGGGGAACAAATGGATCAGCCCCTCGATGCCGGTCTCGAGGGGAGTGCCGTATGCGTCAACCATCCTCCCTGCGAGCGTGCCCGCGGCCTTCACCGTTATCTGCTGGCCCAGAACGGCGCGCACCGTCGTCTCGAAGGCGTCGAAGCAGCCGGGGACGCGCATGCCGGGCACGTACAGGCCCGGCTTGAGGCCGTTCATGGATGAGAGGACCTCTCCGACCGCATCGGGGTCGCTCTGCAGGTCAAACAGGTGGCGAACCCGCGCGAGCACCTGGGGGACAGAGGGAAGAAGCGTGGACGAGAGGGTCACGTTCAGCACGCTTTTCTTCTCGTCGTTTGTGACGCGGATCCATCCTCGCGCCTCCTTTCCTTCGTCGGCAAGGAGGCGGACCGTGCGCAGATACGCTCCGTCACGCACGGCTTCCACGCCGGGAATGGCACGCATGGCAAGGAACTCGATCAGCTCTCGCCAACGGTAGGGAGGGCGATACCCCAGCTTCAAGGTGATCTCGTTTTGGCATTCCGTGCGGTTTGAGGCTTCCTTGCGAAACCGGGAAGGGGAAAGCCGGTACCGTTTCTTGAACAGGTCATTGAAGCGCCGAAGGCTGCCGAATCCGGCGGTCAGCGCGACATCCGAGATGGGCAGATCCGTGTCGGTCAGCAGGCTCTTGGCCATGAGGAGCTTGCAGGTCTGCACGTATTGGACGGGCGATACATGATACTCCTCGGCAAACACCCGACGCAGGTGGCGGTCGGTGCAGCCAAGCCGTCCCGCCAGGCGCTCAAGGCTCTGCCCGCTTCCACAGTCCTCTTCGAGCAGCCGCGTTGCACGATGGGCGAGCGAGGCCGTTGCGTCCATGACCGACCGGCCAGGTGCGAGCTCGGGTCGACAAAGCAGGCACGGGCGATAGCCGGCCTGTTCCGCCTCTGCCGCTGTGGAGAAGAACGTGCAGTTCTCTTCCTTGGGCAGGCGTGCCCTGCAAATGGGGCGGCAATAGATCTTCGTGGACGAGACTCCCACAAAAAAGCGGCCGTCGAAACGGGCATCTCTCGATTTCAATGCCGCGTAGTATCCGTGGGGGTCACATTCTGCCATAGGTGCCTGCTCTCCTTGACTGTCGTGCTGTCCAGTATAGGGCGCGCCATGCAGAAAACTGGCCACTTTCGGACCTGCACATAGGAGCATGAGGGACGGCTTGTGTCAGGAGAAGAATGTCGCTGTGAGCCAGGGGCCGTACTCGCCTTCCCACATCGAACCGAGTTGATCGAAGACCAGCGGCCAGTCGATCGTTTGACCGAAGAGCAGCTCCAGATAATGGCGGTTGTCGATGCCGCGACCCGGCTCTGCGCCCAAACAGGCTTGGGCGATTGTGTATGTGCAGGTGGGGCAAGCGGTGACCACGGTCTCGGCACCGGTCGCCCGTGCTTCGTCTATGACGTTCCAGACGCGCCGCTGGGTGATGTCGCCATCGTAGGAGGCAACCGCGCCACCCGCGCCGCAGCAGAGCGTGCCCTTGCCATGATGCTCCATCTCGAGGCGCTCGGCTTCGGGAAGGTTGGCCTTCATGAGCTTGCGGATAGCCGATCCATGGCGGCCGTCGAAACGGTCGTGGCAGGAATCGAAGAACGTGATGCTGGACGGCGTGAGAGGGGAGAAACCGGTGGGCTTGCCGGCCTGCAGGGCGGCACGGCCTTTTGCTAAAAGCACTTCGGGCAAAGGGACGATATCCACGTCGTCGCCCATCGTTGCGGCCAGCTCTTCCCCACAGCCGGGACAGACGGTCAGCACGCGGGTGATGCCCGCCGCGTGTATCTGCTCGAGCGTTCTCTGGCGGAGTTTCTCGGCTCGGTCGAAGAGTCCCGCGCTCATCAGGGGGCTTCCGCAGCAGCCGTCGGACAGTGCCCAGGCGATGCCGGCCTCGTCCAACCAATGGCCAACCAGACGGGTGAGCTCAGGGGCGTAGCTGACGAGCGAGCAGCCGGGGAAGAACAGCGTGTCGACGATGCCGGGTCCCTGCTCGGCGGCATGCTCCAAGGAGGTGAACTCCGGATAGGAGATGTCGTAGATGGCGCGATAGGCGCTGAAGATATGCCATTCGTTGTCGACCATCACCAACCTGGAGTCGTCTGGCGGCATCATTCCCGCGCGCATGAACAGCAGGCGCCATTCGCGCATGCGTTCCGGTGCCACCATATGGGTCTGGCAGGTGGATGTGCAGTACCCGCAGAAGCAACAGCGACGCAGGGCGTGATAAAGCTCGGGATGGTCCTGGACGGTCTGCAGGACGGCCGCCGGCTGCTCGTCGACGGGGAGGGCCATGATCGTGCGATAGCGTGCTTCCACCAGTCCGATGTCGAGGGCCGGTTCCTTGAGGACCTCGCAACGCAGGGTGCATCTCTTGCAATGCGAGCAGGTTAGACGCTTGTTTGCCCACGAAGCGAGCATATCGAAGACAGGGGAGCCAAGCTGCGCTATCTGCGCGAGCTCGTCAGCGGAGAGCTTCTGTGCTCTCATTGGTTTGAAAGCCCCCTTTTCCATGGGTCTCAGTCTAGCGCACTTTGATGCGCGGGAAAGGGAAAAGGGGAAAGACAGGTCGTTTTTTGCGGGTGGGAGATGTCCCGATGCATCGTTTCCCGCTCGAGCAGGTTTCGCGTTGGTGAGTTGGTCACAGACCGAGGTCGGGGGTTTCATTAGACTGGGTTTCGATGACATTCACAAGATGCCCGTGACAGGAGGATCGCACGGGGCGAAAGGAGAAGGACCATGGCTTTCGGCTTCACAAAAAGCGGGACGGAGGCGCGCGCGGCGCGTGGCAAGAGAGAGCTGTTCGTCGATCTTGCGCGATGCCCGCAAAACCATCCTTGTCCCTCGGTCCCGATCTGCCCGACAAACGCGCTGCGGCAGCGGGGCTTCGATGCCCCGGACATCGATCACGGCCAATGTGTCTCCTGCGGCAGATGTGTGTCATATTGCCCCAAGAACGCGTTGCGGTTCAAGTAAAGAATGCCAGGTTGATCGGCGCTTTCCGAGAGGGGAGCGACCGTACGGCGAGAAAGGATTCAGACATGTCTGCTTTAACCATCACAAAAGACAATTTTGACCACGAGGTGTTGCGGTCCGACAAGCCGGTGCTCCTCGATTTCTGGGCTTCATGGTGTGGCCCCTGCAGGATGCTCGGTCCGACCATCGACGAGATCGCGCGGGAAAGGACGGACGTCAAGGTGGGCAAGATCAATGTTGACGAGCAGCATGAGCTCGCCTCGAAATACGGCGTCATGAGCATTCCCACCACGCTGGTCATCAATGGAGGTCAGGTTGTGCACCAGTCGGTTGGAGCCGTTCCCAAAAGCCAGCTTCTCTCGATGCTTGCATAGGAGAGAAGGGAAGAATCATGACAATGTCATTCGCAGAGCGAATAGGGCGGATCGTGGGTCCTGGCCGCATTCGCACCGACATACGCGAATGTAAGGTCAATGCCCTCGACATTGGGACCATGCCGCCGTTGGTCAAGCCCTTTGTGCCAGCGGGCACACCGGGGGCGGTGGTGCGGCCTGAAACGGAGGACCAGCTGGTCGAGTTGGTGAACGTCTCGCGGGAGGCTGAAGTTCCCCTTGTTGTGCGGGCAGCTGCCACCAGTGGGTATGGTGGCGTGCTGCCGCGCAAGGGCGCAACGGTGTTGGATCTCTCGGGGTGGAACGACGTGCTGTCCATCGATCATGATCGGCAGGTGGTCCGATGCCAGGCTGGTGCCATCTGGGAAGAGGTCGATGCCTTATTGAAAAAGGAGGGGTTTGAGCTGTGTCTCTACCCCTCAAGCTATCCTTCCTCGACGGTGGGAGGCTGGCTTGCCCAGGGTGGCGGCGGATTCGGCTCCTATGAATACGGAACATTCAAGGACAACGTGGTGTCCGCCCGCGTCGTGACGCCCCTGGGCAAGGTCGTCGAGGTCAGTGGCGACGACCTCTTGAGCTATGTCGCCGATGCCGAAGGCATCACTGGCGTCATCACCGAGGTGACGTTCAAGGTGCGGCCGCTTGAAGACACGGTGGTCCGACTGGCTTCGTTCTCCTCGGCACTTGCCTTGCGTGCCGCCCTTGCTGCCATGATGGATGCCGGACTTCCCCTGTGGTCGGTGACGTTCTTCAACCCCACGTCGGTCGCTCTCAAAAAAAAGTTGCCCTCCCGCCATGCGCACTCCTATCAACAGGAAGAGGTGGAGGAGGAACTGGCTGCGCTCAAGGCGCTTCCTGAATCGTATCTTGCGGTCATAGCATTTCCTCAATCGCGAGCGGCGTTTATCAGGGGGCCCTTGGAGACCATCGTGCGCACGCAGGGTGGGACGTTCCTGAGCGATGCCCAGGCTCAGCAAGAATGGGAAGATCGCACCAATGCGATGCGCCTCAAGAGGATCGGTCCGAGCATCATTCCGACGGAAGTCATCGTTCCTCTCGGCGATCTGGCCGAGGTGCTGCAGGAAATCGATGAGAAGATCGACCAGCCGTTTGTGTTGGAGGGCATGGTGTCCAAGAACGGCGACGTCGTTCTCCTCGGCTACATTCCTCACGATGAGCGCTCCTTTGCCTTCAATCCTGCCTTTGCCCTCTCCCTGTCCGTCATGGCCATAGCCAACGCGCATGGCGGCAGCTGTTATGCGACCGGCCTCTATTTCCGCCATGAGGCCGAACGTCTGCTGGGAAGAGAGAAGTGCGAACGGTTGCGGGCGTACAAGGATGCCCAGGACCCTCAAGGCTTCATGAATCCCGGAAAGGTGCTCGTTCTCAAAAACGAGCGGGGTGGCATGCTTGCCTGGCTGATGAAAACCGCATCAAGGCTTGAGCCTGCGATTCGGCCCATCGCCAATGCGGCAAAGCCCGGAAAGCGTGGCATGCCTCCCAAGCGCAACGGGATTGCGGGAGACGTTGATTTGATGGCGGTCACCTGTGCGCGGTGTGGCTATTGCGTCCATACGTGCGAGCAGTATTCGGGTCGCGGTTGGGAAAGCGACAGCCCGCGTGGCAAGTACGCTTGGATCCGGGAGGTATATGCGGGACGAGAGGCCTGGGACAAGAAGGCGGCGGACACGTTCCTGCTCTGCACCACGTGCGAGCGGTGCGACTTCCGTTGCCAGCTGCAGCTTCCGGTTGAGCCTAACGGGATGTCCCTGCGCGAGGAACTGGTGAAGGGTCAGTCCCTGGGCACGTTTCCTCCCTTCGAGATGATGGCGGCGTCGCTGGACGACGAGGGGGATATCTGGGCGGGCAAGCAATCGCGTCGCGAGGCCTGGCTGCCAGACGATGTTGCCAGCCGGCTCTCCGACCACGCCGATGTCCTGTATTTTGCGGGCTGCACCGCGAGCTATGTGGAGACGGACATCGCGGAAAGCACGTTGCGTCTGCTTCTCGACAGCGGCTTGAACGTCGCCTATGCAGGGAACGAGGAATCCTGCTGCGGCATTCCTATGAAGATGGCGGGCAAGTGGGACCTGTTCACCGAAATGTATCACCGCAACGTGAAGATGGCTCGCGAACGCGGAGTCAAAACCGTTGTGACCTCCTGCCCTGCCTGTGCTCTCGTCTGGAAAGAGCTGTATGCCGAGGAGGCTGACCGGCTTGGCGAACCCTATGAGTTCGAGGTCAAGCACTACAGCGAGGTCATCGCTCCTGCCATCGAGTCGGGCGCGCTACACCTGGAGAAAGACGTGCTTGACGGGCACAAGGTCACCTTCCACGACTCGTGTCATGCGGGCCGCGCGCAAGGGATCTACGAACCGCCACGCGACATGCTCAAGGCCATTCCCAACATCGATTACGTCGAGATGGAGCACAATCGCGAAGAAGGACTGTGCTGCGGATCGGTGGTCACGCTTGTCGGAGAATTGGAGGTTGCTCCCGTTCTTGGATGTGCCCGGCTGGAGGAAGCGATCGACGCGGGAGCGGACACGGTCGTCGCGATCTGTCCCTGCTGCCAGGTGCAACTGCGCGATGCGGCCGAGAAGAGCGGGCTTGACATCAAGGTAGACGACCTTGCCCGCGTGGTGGCAAATGCCGCCGGCTACGATATTCCCACCTCATCTGCTTATACCAGCTATATGTGGAGCTATTTCGAACGCTTCATCGTGCTGATGAAGCCCGAGAATATGGCGGCGTTCATGGTGCCGTTGTTCCCTGCTATGCTCGATGCCATGCCGGCAGGAATGGGTTCCCTGATGCGTTCGATGGCTCAGAGCGACGCGGGGCTGGCCCTCATAGGAAAGATGATGCCCCGGCTGTTTCCCAAGATGGCCCCCGGCATCATGGATAAGGTGATGCCAGAGATGATTGCGGGAATCGAGAATCAGTTCCAAGGCATGCCCGAGGACATGGCCGATCTCATGCCAGCCTTGCTTCCCCGGACCATGCAGTCCTTGATGCCCAGCTACATGCCTCATCTGGTGCCTTACATCGTTCCGAAATTCCTTGACTACCTGAAGCAGGAAAGGCGCGATCCCGTCGCCTGCAGCTTTGGTTGAAGATGAGCGGCGGTCGGCAGGTTGCCGATCAAAGCAGAACTGATGCCTGATCGGCCGGCGTGCGATGTCCAATCGGGCGGCACGTTGAGCCGATCAGCGGGAACCTCGAGCCTGGCCAGCCTCTTGCGGAGTCGGTGGCCAGGCTGCGGGGCAGCGGCCCCGCGATGAGTGCGCTCGGCTGCCCCCCCCCCGTAGCGGGGGCGGGGGGGGCCCCATATATTGGGGTTTTAT
>JAEWQO010000012.1 GCA_023460315.1 Actinomycetes bacterium | reverse complement strand
ACCGAGATGAGGATGATGCCGCCCCCGTCCGCCGTATGAGCGTAGTCGCGGGTAATCGCCTTCCCAATTTCTTCGACTCGCCCCGCAATCTCGTCTTCGGTGAACAGGATTTCCGCGATATCGGTGTGCACGTCCCTACCTCTTTGCCTTGGCTTTCCGTTTTCCTATCGCCGCCGATGGCATGCCAAAAACGCATGATTCATAAGCAGCGGTCCCAAGCTTGCTTCGAGACTTCGTAAGTGTACCATTGCCTCTCACATAAAAGGAGACGAACCGGTAACGCCGACCCAAGAGCCACGATTTTTACACGGTGGCACGGGAACAGGAGGTTTGGCTTCTCGGCATCGCGGCGGACGGCGCAGTCCCCGCCATCCAACCTGGCAAGAGCCGATCAGGCCGAGACAGGTTGCGAGGATGGCCGCCGGTTTCGCCTTGAGCGACCCTTGCCTACGCCGAGGAACCTCTCAAGTCGGGGAATTCCTCCAGCAGGCGTTTGACCGGCAAGCCGATGACCGTGTTCAAATCCCCCTCAACAGCCGAGACGAGATCCGCCCCCGCTCCTTGCACGGCATACGCCCCCGCCTTGTCGAACGATTCTCCCTTTTTCAGATATTCAGCTATCTCATCGTCGTCCAAACTTCGGAACGTGACCTGGGCAGCATCGACGAACGTGCGAAATCCGAGCGAGACCTTCTCGGACTCCGGTGCAGAAACCAGCCACACCGAGACCGCGGTCAGCACCTCGTGCGTGCGACCCGAAAGCCGTCTGAGCATGTGCTTGGCATCGGAAAGGCTCCGAGGCTTTCCGAATATCTCCCCATCGAGCACCACCATGGTGTCGGCACCCACGATGACGGCAGTGCCGCGATAGTCTTCGGCCAGCACCTCCTGCACGACGGCTCCGGCCTTGCGTTCGGCAAGCTTCTTGGCGGCCTCGGACGGGTCGGCCAGCGCATCGGCATCCAAGCCCTCGTCAACTTCAGACACGCGCACGGTGAATTTCACGCCCGCATCTTCCAGCAGCGCACGTCGCCGAGGCGACCCGCTGGCCAGTATGACGTCGAGGGAAGGAGCGACCCCGTTTTCAGTGTTGTTCGATTCGTTTTCCATGGTTGGGTATTGTACCCTCACTTTCCTCGCCGTCGGAAAATCGCCCCCCAACGAAGGAATTTCCCACACGAACGGTTGATGCGAAGCCTCCCGGAAATCCCCTCTGCCGTGCCTGCCCCCGACGCAAAGGAACCGCAAGCGCACTCGCGGCCCGCACGGACCCGTTCGAGAACGCAGCCGGCCGCCCTTCCCCCCGAAACTCTGCAACTCAGCCGGCGCAGCGCGGCATCAAGAGAGGAAAGGGTGCACCCCGCCGCGCGGCGCCGGCCTTTTCTACTCCCGCTTCCTCCGCGCCCGGAAAGCGGCCATGGGCTCAATGCGAACACCCTGCTTGTTGGCGCTCACAGCCAGGTCACCTTGAACATTCGCGACATATCCCCCCCGGGGCGCACCGTCGCTAAAAGCGCCGAGGACGGCATCGACCGTCGCCGTTTCCACCCGTGCTTCGGAGCCGAGGATGCGCCCTAACACATGGACCACCGCGCGTCGCATGAGAGGCACCGGATCGACAGCCATGTCGGGCGAAAGCACACAGCCCGATCCATAGTCGATGCCAACGGCCTCGGTGTTTTCAATCCATTCCACCCGCCTGAGGACAAGCGATGCCGCCTGCTCCTCCATGAGGTCATCCTCGTCGGCAATGAGGTTCATGGTGCGACGCAGCACTTCGAGCAGCTGCGGGTTTCGCTCCTTGGCACGCGGAACGATCTCATGACGGACAAATGCGCGAAACCGGTCGGTATGGGCATTTGTCGCGTCCTCCCGCCAAAGGTCCCCCCGCTCGTCAGCACAGACCGCCACGCCGTCACGTTCGCGATCCGCGATGAACGCACGCAGATCCTCACGGCTCACGTCCATGAGTGGCCGAACAACGGGCCCGTTGCGATACCGCATAGCGCGAAAGCCGCCGGGACCCGTGCCGACGATGGAGCGCATATAGAAGCTCTCCACCCGGTCGTCAGCCGTATGTGCTGTAAAAATGCGCCCATCGGATAAAGGAGCAGAGGCCCGTCGGCAAAGGCTCGCCAGGGCCTCGTTTGCCGCAAGATAGCGCTCACGGCGCGCCACGGCCTCCACGTTCTCATGCGTGCGATCCGCTTCGCCGGCAATGTCAATCTCACACGAAAACAGAGGAATGCCCAGCAGTTCGGCAAGCTGGCCCACGAAGCGGGCATCGCCATCGGCGTCTTCTCCGCGCAGCTGGTGATTGACATGAAGCATGGCCAGCGGGCCAAGTGCTCCCTCTTCACACAGGTCCCAGGCAAGATAGGCAAGCGCCGTCGAATCGGATCCGCCCGACACCATCAGCAACACGGGCGTGCCAGAATCGGCGAGCTTCCGTTCTCTGATCGTATTCTTCATGCGCTCAATAACGGGCAGCGCCATCACATCCTCCATTCTGTTGCGGGACCGCTGAACCGTCAATCGGAAGCATCGCAGCCCCCACGGCGGGGATCATGATCCCCCGGTCGCGGCGGCCAGCCTCCCGCATCGCGGCTGCCGCGAAACCGCCATTGCCCGAGCCGGCAAATCGCAGCTCCACCTCGTATGCCACGGGTGTCATTCCCATGTTTCATAGCGGACGATGTCCTCCAACGCCTTTCTCGGCCGTTGCTTCGGCGTTTCGTCGCCATAGCCCAGCGTCACGATTCCACACACATATTTGTCTTCGGGGATGCCCAGGATCGGCCGCACGTCATCCTGGTCAAACCATGCCGTCCAACAGGTTGACAGTCCCACCTGTTCCGCCTCGAGCACAAGATGTTCTATCGCGATGGCCGTGTCTCTGATGATCTGCTTGAGCTCCGGTTCGGGACTGTTCTCATCAAGCCTGATGTCCCCATCTTCAGCAAGGCGACAACGAACGTCCGCCACGCACACCACAAACACCGGGGCTGACATCATCCATGCCTGACGATGATCGGCGTTTGACAGTTGCCCCCTCGTTTCCTCAGACTCCACCACAACGAACGTCCAAGGCTGGGTGTTGCTTCCAGACGGTGCCAGTCGGGCGCTCTCCAGCACCTGGATGAGCTTTTCTTTCTCAACGCCCTTGTCAAGATACCGACGGACGCTTCTTCTCTCTTCTATCTGGCTGAGCATGACGGCCTCCCTTGATGGCAGATGGGACACATGTTCATTATGGTTGTTTTGAAAGAAGTCGGCAAACCCCCTCTGTCCTTGCCAGCCAGGGGATGGCGCCTGAACTCAACGGAAACATGAAGGAATGCCCTTTGCCTTCCCTTTCGAGTCGCACCAAGGCCGATCCCATCGCCTTCCCACCGTCCTTCGATCCGAAAAGTTCGCACGCCGTTATAGCCAAACGCACACCGATTTCACAGGAGCGCTCCATGAAAGAGCCTTGTTTTCCAAGCTTTCCCCTGTCCGCTCAAAAAGCAGGACGGCGACACGGCAGCGGGGCCATGACTACCTGTAGCAGAGCTTGACGATGACTTCGATATGGTCGGTATGAGGAAACATGTCAACGGGCTGCACGGCACTCACCGCGTAGCCTCTCTGCAAAAGGCGCCGGATATCGCGCACCTGGGTTTCAGGATTGCATGAAATGTAGATGACGCGCTCGGGAGCGAGCTCGGCGAGGGCCGCGAGAAATTCCTCACTTGCCCCGGCGCGAGGAGGATCCATGAGCACCACCTGCACCTGCTCTCCTGCGGAAGCGAGCTCGCGCATGAATGCGCCGGCGTCTGCCTCGACGAAAGAAGCGTTGTCCACGCCATTGTGACGAGCGTTCGCACGCGCGTCATGAATGGCAGACGGCACCGAATCAACCCCGACGACATGCGCCGCCCCATTTTTTGCCGCGACAAGACCAATGGTGCCCGTTCCACAGTAGGCATCGATGACATGCTCGTCGCCCGAAAATGCCGCAAGCTCCAAGGCCCGATGGTACAGTACCTCCGTTTGGCTTGCGTTCACCTGGTAAAACGATCGCGGAGATATCCGAAAGCTCAGTCCGCACAGGCGATCAAGGATGAATCCGGGCCCGTAGAGCGCATGCTCCTCCTCGCCCATGATGACATTCGTGAACCGCGTGTTGACAACCTGCGCCACCGTCGTGATGCCCGGGCAACGACGCACGAGCTCGCGGCAGAAAGCACGCGACCCCGGAAACTCGCGGCCATTGGTCACCAAGGTGACCAATATCTCGCCACTCGTATGCCCAACGCGCACGACGGCGTGACGAAGAAACCCGCTGCCGGTATCCTCGTCGTAGGGGGTCAGCCCAAACTTCGGCATGAGGCCACGCACCGCGAGGATGATGCGCTTTGCCTCCTCGTTCTCGATGAGGCATTCGTCGGTCGGCACAATGCGATGAGTCCCCGCCGCGTACATTCCGCAGAGAATCTCATAGCGAGCCCCCTCGGCCCGAGAGGCCCGACCGCCGCCCTGCCGCACACCGTGCTTGCCCTTGCCGCCGCGTGCGCCATACGCCCCCGAGGTATTCCGCCCCCCTTTGGAAGGCAGCTTCTTGCCCCGGGCATAGGGTGAAACGACCTTATTCCGATAATGATAGGGATTCTCCATGCCCTTGATGGGAAGAAGGCAGGCACGATCAGCCACCTCCCTGAACAGCTCGGCGATGCGCTCTTCCTTGCGCCTCAGCTGCTCGGAATAGGAAACGGACAAATGCTGACAAGCCCCGCATTGCCGCTCGACTGCGCAGCCCCTCGCCTCGACATCCGCCGAATCGCAGTCATTTGATTTTGATGAGTGGGTTTGGCGTGTCGTTTCTCCGCCAGTTTTTTCTGCTTTCATGCCGACAATATAGCACAGAAGGCAACCATGGCACCCTCAGGGGACCTTCGAACGACAAGCTCTGCCAAATCCCAACATTATCTGCTGCATGCAGAAGGCGATCATGATCCGCCGCTTAGGTCACGCAGACCCATCGTCACGCTTGAAAACTTGACGCAGACCAGAGCAACCGGCAACAGTTTCGCGTTTTCCCTTGATCGAAAGGAGGGACGACTATACGATGCAGGAAGCATAGCGAGAAAAAGCGATCCCGCCATCAGGGAGATGCGCGGGAAAATTTTTCTCGCGCCCTATCCAAGACCGTCACCGAGGAGCATGCCATGACCCAGTTCAAGAATGCCATCGTCCGCCGTCCGGCAAGATCGCTGATAGAGGGCATCACCTCAGCCCCCGAGCTTGGTAAACCCGACTACGACCTCGCGCTCAAGCAACATGACGACTACATCGACGCACTGAAGACATGCGGTGTCGACGTGACGGTGCTGCCTCCCCTCGAACAGTTCCCCGACTCATGTTTCGTCGAAGATCCGGCAGTCATCACCAGCAGGGGAGCCATCATCACCAATCCGGGTGCCGCCAGCAGAAATGGAGAGAAAATCGAGATAGAACCCGCTGTTCGCGCCTTTTTCGACGACGAGCACATCGCGCGCATCTCCGACCCCGGCACGCTCGAAGGCGGCGATGTCATGATGGTTGGCGACCACTTTTACGTCGGCCGATCAGCCCGCACCAACGAGGAAGGCATCCGACAGTTCATCGACATCCTTGAGAGCTGGGGGCTCAGCGGATCCGAGGTTCCGCTCGAACACGTGCTTCATCTCAAAACCGGCGTGAACTACCTTGAGAACAACACCATGCTGGTGTCCGGGGAGTTCGTTGAGAAACCCGACTTCCAGAAGTTCGACAAGATCGAGATCCCTGAAGAGGAGGCCTACGCCGCCAACTGCATCTGGGTCAACGGCCGGGTCATCGTGCCCGAAGGCTATCCAGCCGTCCTCACGTCCATTCAAGATGCCGGATACGAGACACTGACCGTCGACACGTCGGAATATCGAAAACTCGATGGCGGCTTGAGCTGCCTCTCGCTGCGCTTCTGAAGTCGCAACGGAAGGCCTGTGGGATTGGACCTTGCGCATTGGACAGCAACCCCGGTCTCGACCCAGGCCGCTCCTCGAACATCGACGATCCCGCGAGACTCAAACCCGTCACCGAATAGCCCGACATAGTCCCACCGCAAGATGACCAACGGAGCAGTTCGATAAAGCGTGTGGCGGAGGCACGTTATGACGGGCTAGCCTAAAATCCCTGCGGCATCGCTCAATCAAGAAAAAGCAACGAACGCCTGAAATGCGTAAGTTTTCGCATCCACAACAGCGACATCGAGACCATTATGGGAGACATTCATAATGCCCGGATCTTCCAACAGGCCTTATGAATGTCTCTCGTTTCCCTTTAACGTCAATATGCACTTTCTGGATGGAAGAAACATGCATTTCAGGCGTTCGTTGCAGAAAAAGGAAAAGTGGATGGCACGCGGGGTGCGACGTTCTGAATCCTCCCTTGGATATCCGGAAACACACATCGCAATGCGTTGATCGAGAATGGGAGAATGCGGGCTTCAAGTTTGCCACTACCCCTCTATCGACAAAAACGACAGGGTGATTCCTTTGCCGACAGCCCTTACCCCATAGAGTGCGTCTGATTGTCCCTGAACCGCACAAACAAGGTATTCCGAAGTTCCGTGCGCTTGCCAGTCCAGTCCCTCGTGGCCGAATAGGGGCGCTTCCCAGTTTCCTGCGAAAGTATCTGGCCGATCCGATCAAACTCAATCGGGTCCATTGCCTGCTGTGGAGTCATCGTGACCACTCGTATGCCGCAGTGCTCAATGCCGTTTCGACGAATGGCATCGTGCGCGATAGCTAACGTGCCGCTATGTCTTTCTCTACTGTCATATTCAAGCCCAATTTTTGATGCTGGCCAGTAAAGATCAAGAGCAAAGTGGGCCTGAGGCAAGATGCTGCGCCGGTTCTTTTCTACGTCGTATCGCTGGTTCAACAAAGGCTTTGACAGCCCGTACCCGCCCATCCTTATAGGAAAACACAACAGTATTGCAATATCCGTCTCCATCGGCGATTTTGATCCATTGCAAAGAAAAGCAAGCGCACGCCGAGCATTTTTGCTTCCTTTCATCCGAGGAGTCTTTCTTAAAAATACTCCCAAAGCGCGTGTGCTGGTTATTGCGCGAGCATCGCTTGCTTTTCCAGCGATGCCATAACGTAGACGATATTCGCCACACAACTCGTAACCCAATTGCACGTAGGCGGGAAAAGACATAGACGTCGAAAGCTGTACATAGCAAAGCTCGGGAGACGCCATGAACACGCTCGGTCCAATCTTCACGAACGATCCTTCTGGCAGTGAAACGGTACAGGTATGGCAGATGACGCGATCATCGGTGCATCGGGAGTCTCGATCCGGAAATAGAAGATGAAAAGGAGGAGCCAACATTTCAGGCATCAGGTCGACGAGTGCATCAACATCTTTTTTCGAAGGCTTCAAACTTGCCTTTTGCATGTCCGATGATCCAAAGGGCAATGTGACGCGACACCGCTTTTTGTTTGAGCGGTAACGGAATCGCCAATATCGTAAGGCGGATGAATATGCTATATAGACTGCCATGGCCGCAGATTAACATGCTTCGAGCATTTTTTGAAGATGACAAATTATAATAAAATGCCATTTCAAATGCAGTTTTTTTCTTGCTGTATCCACGTTTCATTTCTACTGAGTTTCTGCTAGATTCCTCGTGGAACCATGCTGGATTCGCGATTGTCTCTCTGCGGCATAATCTGCTGCTGTGCTGACATCTGGCTCACGGAGCAGTGGCGGATCGAACATTCCCTATCATCCACTTTTTCTTGATTCGCTGGACACGTCTTTCCTTTCTGCCTGCCATCAAGAACTCCCAAAAAGGCAACGAACGCCTAAAATGTATGAATCTCAACGTCAAAGGGACGATAAAAGAAGGTTTCAACATCGGAAATCGCGAAATCCGGCTTCCGTCAAAGACGATGGGCTGCATCAGTCCTGTTCGCGCTCTTCCGTTTCTAATATACCTACCGACATGCCAGAGAATTCCATGCATTTTAGGCGTTCGTTGCAAACAGAGGGAATTTCAGATGGCACAGCATGCACCAAGCACGAAACCTACCTCAGTTTGAATTCGAAGTGACACGAAGACCAGACAGCTCTGGGCCAGCTTCGGGCCCCTTGCGCTTCATCCATCTATTGCAGCTAGGGTCTGCAAAGGAGCTGTTGAATGGTCCCGCAATAGCTTGAAGAGAAATCAAAGAACCCGAGGAAGGCGTACAGCCAAAACTCAACCGTCCCAAACTCAGGCGCAAAGGGGATTCCCGTTCAATCTTGCGCTTGAACGCTTGACGTTTGCATAACCTTTCGCCCCCTAGCCAGGACGGTATATGGCGGTATGCTATAGTGCGAGAACTTTGTCTTCCACGGAAAGGACGCACGTATGAACTTCATCATTCGCTGGCTTGTGACAGCCATTGCCGTCGGCGTCGCCGTATGGATTGTGCCCGGAATTGAACTGCTCGGAGGATCCGACGCATGGGTTGGCATTGCCCTCTTTGGCCTGATCCTGTCCCTCATCAACATCAGCATCAAGCCTCTCATGCAGATACTCAGCCTGCCCATCACCGTCATCACGCTGGGCATCTTCTACGTGGTGGTCAACACGCTCATGCTTTACATTGCCGCTTGGCTGGCTAATGGCATTTTCCAAGTGGGTCTGGTTATTGGCTCGTTTGGCAGTGCCTTTGTCGCCAGCATTGTTATCAGCGTCGTCTCTGCTTTGGTGAATTCCCTGGTCGGCGCAAAGAAATAGCCCTGCCGACACAGGGCGTCCTCGTCTGTTCGCCCTCGTCTGTTGCACTGAGGGCTCACCTAGCAACCATTTGAAATCGGCCCAGTCAAAAGTTGGGCCGATTCCTTCCCTCCCCCTGCTGGAACGAAATGAAAACCTCCGAGGACTCCAACCGGCCCTTTCTCCATCCAGGCCGCTCGTCGAGGGAGGGCCCTTTCCCCCAAGTCCCTCGTCACTGCCAACCTCCACGCCGCAGTCTCTCTGCGACGCGCCGACCACCGTTCCCGGAGCGTCGGCAACCGCTCATGCCAACGTTTCGTGTCGTTCTCGTGAGACGCTGTGTCGTTCACGTAAAAACTCGGACCGAGACTGGATCGAACATCAGCCGGTCCTACAATAGAGGGCGAACACTGACAGATTTTGGACTCTGGCGGCGTGCGGACGGCACTTTCGCACGCCGCCAGAGTCCCTACATCACTAAAGGATTCTCATCGTGAAACAGGCCATCGACGCCGCACGCGGCGCTTCTGAACGTGTACCCTTGCAGGCCAATCGGTTCGGCGCCTTCAGATCAAAGGCAAAGACAACCGGCAAACGCGTTCTTCGCTTTGCCCTTCAACTGGGCTTGCTCGTAGCCGTCTATGCGGTGGGATGCGGGATAGCCAGCATCTTACCCCTATCGCTGCCCGGCAACATCCTTGGCATGGTGCTGCTGCTCGCCTTGCTGGGGACGGGAGCGTTGAAGCCTCGGCACGTGGATCACGCCTGCGACTACCTCCTTGACAACATGTCGCTGTTCTTCATCCCGGCCGGCGTGGCCATTATGGGCTGCATCTCGCTTCTGGAAGACAATGCGGCGAAGTTCGCATTCGTCTGTGTCATCACTACTGTGCTGGTGTTTCTTGCCACCTCGTACACGGTTATCCTTGTCTCCCGGTTGCTGGCGAGACGGACCGCGCGTCGCGCTTCCGACGGTGGAGAGGTTCGCTGAGCATGCTGTCATCCATCCTGATCCTTGCCATCGGAACGGCATTGTCGTTTGGCGTGTTCAAGTTGTCCGTGCTTCTCTACGAGAAGGTGCATTCTCCTCTGCTCAATCCTTTGCTTGTCACCGTCGTGCTCATAATTGCGGCTCTCGGCGTGCTGCACATACCTCTTGACTCCTATGAGCAAAGCGTACAGGCCATCTCCTTCTTCCTCGGACCGGCCACCGTTGCGCTCGCCTATTCGGTCTACCGCCAGCGCCAGGTGCTCAAGGAGCACTTCATACCGATATTCGCTGGTTGTCTGGTAGGATCAGTCGTCTCCATGGTGAGCGCCTACACGCTCTGCATGCTTCTGGGACTGGGCGATTCGCTGGCGCTCTCATTTGTGCCCAAGTCAGTGACGACCCCCATCGCCATCGCAGTTTCCCAGCAGCTGGGAGGCATCACGTCCATCACGGTCGCCGCCGTCATCATCACAGGCATTCTGGGAGCGATAACCGCACCTCTCATGAGTCGGGTGTTTCATGTGCGCGACGGCATTGCGAAAGGTGTCGCCATCGGCACGTGCAGCCACGCGGTGGGAACGACGAAGGCTCTTGAAATGGGCCAGCTGGAAGGAGCCATGAGCGGCGTCTCCATCGCGGTGTCAGGCCTGTTGACCACCGCCATCGTCATTGTGGCGACTTCGGTGCTGTAAGCCAGGAGTCACCAGTGGCCGTCTCGGGATGCGTCGGTGACTCGCCCTGCCTCGGGCCGGATCGGTGACTCGTCGGATCGCCCTGCCTCGTGCCAGATCGATGGCTCGACAGATCGCCCTTTCTCGGGCCGGATCGGTGACTCGCCAGATCGCTCTCCCTCGAGCCGCGAACGCGCGAAATGGCAAGGCCTTGCGTTCGCAGATTATTTCACCACACATCTGAGCAGGCTTTTTGATCTGACGCTGATATATAGATAGAGCATAGGGATCGCAAACCTTGCCATTTCGCGCGTTCGCGGCATCGGATGGCGATTCACTCGGCCGCACCACCAAGTCTACGGAATTCAGGAACGACTTTCTTGGACTTGGTGAGCTTGGTGGATTGGCGAACTTGGTGGACTTGGTGGAGGTGAGCTTGGTAGCTCAGGGGCTGAGAGGCTGAGGGGCGGCAGGTGAGTGGATTGATGGACGGTACATTGATAAGGCGATAGGCCAATGGATTGGCAGGTGGCAAGCGGCAAGTTAATGCGTAGCAAGTTGCGAATAGAGAATAGCGGTTGGCGGATTAATGGATGGCAAGTTGGCGGGTTGGTGGCCCTGCGCTGACATCGGTCCCGCGCAGGACCCATCCGGCCGACCATCCCGCCTCCCCGCCTCCTTCAGCGCTTCCCGAAACATCGGGGCGCGGAGCCCACACAGACGCTCAGGAGAGCGCAATGCGATAGATGGCCCGGGCATCATCCATATCGAGCTTCTTGAAGCTTCCGAACGAATCCCCCCTGTTCGCTCTCAGCGTGGGAATCATTCGTTCGATGTCCTCCTCTTCAACGTCAAGCTCGGTCAATGTCGTCGGCATCCCGATTGACGCGAAAAAAGACCGGGTCTCGTCGATAGCGCTCAGCGCGTCGGCCTCAACGTCTCCCGTGGAAGCAAGCCCAAACACCTCGCGGCCGTAAAAGGCAAAACGCGCGGGATTCTCGCCATGGACGTATTCCATCCATGCGGGAAACAGCGCGGCCAGACCCGCTCCATGCGTGATGTGGGGATCAAGGGCAGACAGCTCGTGCTCCAAGCCATGCGTGGCCCAATCCTCATGGCGGCCGACACCTGCCAGCCCCTGATGGCACAGCATGCCGGCCCACATGACGTTCGCACGCGCATCATAGTTTTCGGGGTCGACCATGACGCAGGGAGCTTCCGCACGCACCGTCTTCATGAGCGACAGGCACAGATTGTCCGTGACCGGCACAGCCCCCAAGTCATCGAAGAACCGCTCCAAGAGGTGACAGAACATGTCGGTCAGCCCGGCAGCCGTCTGATAGGGCGGCAGGGTGAATGTGAGTTCGGGATTCATGAAGGCCAGTTTCGGGCGCTGCGCGTTGTTCGAGTACCCTGATTTCATGCCCAGCTCATCATTCGAGATGACCGTGTTCTTTGAGGCTTCGCTTCCGGCCGCCGGGATAGTGAGCACCACCGCAAGAGGCAACACGTCATCGGTCTGACGTTGGGTCTCGAAGAAATCCCAGACATCACCGTCATAGCCCGCGCCCACGGCAACGGCCTTCGCCGAGTCGATGACGGAACCTCCTCCGACGGCAAGCACCCAGTCAATGCCCTCACTCCTGCAGGTCTTCACACCTTCACGAACTAAAGATATCTCCGGATTGGGACGGACGCCCCCCAATTCAACACATTCGATTCCCCGAGCAGCAAGGGAGGCCTTGACCCGATCGACAAGCCCGCTTCGCACCGCGCTTTGTCCGCCATAATGGAGCAGCACCTTTTTTGCGCCACGCTCGGACAGCTTTGCCCCAACCTGCTCTTCGGCACCCTTCCCAAACACGAAATGCGTCGGCGATACAAATTCGAAATTCTCCATATCCCCATCATCTCTCTTCCCGCTTTGACGGAAACGTTACCTTCAATTCAACGCGGCAAACCGCCTCGTGCCGTACAATCTTGAGCATAGCACACACGCTCACCTCATCGTCTCCCGAAAGGAAGCCACCATGCCGAACTCAGACGCGCGGATAGTCCGCGGACTCAGCATCGCCGTGTTGGTTCTGTCCGCCCTCGCCATTGCCGGATGTCTACTTGTCCTCCTCTTCTTGGGCATCGGAAGCGCTGCCCTGGTCAACCCTGATATTGCTAACTCGGCTGCAGCGGGAATCCACAGCAATCCGAACGCCCTCAATGAACTCGAAGCATCGAATCTGAGCAGCACCGACGTCTTCAACCTGGCAGTCCTGGGCATCGGCGTCGCGGGAGCTTTCGTAATCTGGAGCATGGCCTGTTCCCTCGTCGCGCTGGTGGCCTCGATCCTCGGCATGCGCAACTATGACAAGCCTCTGCAACTCGGCAGCGCGTTCGGATGGTCCATCGCGGGAGCCGTGACCTCGTTTCTGACGGGCAACATCATATCCATGGTGCTGCTGATCATTTCCGCTGTGTATATCGACAAGACGCGGAAAGCCGCCCTGTCGCAATAACGCGGACGGCCTGACAGGAAGCATGTCCCCGAAGGACGTTGGCAGCAACTGTGCTTCTATGGCTGTCGGCAGCTGATGATGGTCTGGATCGCCTGGTATGGCCTGCGCCGTTTGAAAGCCAGGAAGGACGATGCCGGTCTGAAGAGGCTGCATCGAATGCTGGTCGGGCTCATGATGGCTGAAGACGTGGTTCTCATGGTGCTCATCGACCCCTTTGCCTTTTCTCCCAGCTTTCCCGTGTACATCACGGAACGCAACTTCGTTGAGAACGCCTTGTTTTTCTGGCTTGCGTATCTATCCGTCAAGAAAGCGGGCTCCACGCTGCGCATCCAAGCATAAGGCAGGTCACGGCACATCCCGCCAGCCATCCTCGAAGCCACGGTCCCCATAACATGGCCATTGGTTCCGTTTTCCCCGATAAGCTGCTTGACCTTCATGCCGAAGGCGATCTCGTCACCCTCCCTTTTCTCACGTCATCAGGACCCGTCTCGTCAAAGAAGATGCCCCGTGCGCGTCCTGGACCCATCTCGCAAACCTATCGGAAGGTTTTCCAGCCATACTCAGCGAGAAATGATATTATTTTTTTGTCTCGGCATTCGTCCTGCCACGCATCCCGGGACACATTCAGCGTTTCAACCAAAATGAGAGGGGTTGGTAGTGGATAAGTTTTTCAAGATATCGGAACGCGGCAGCTCGGTTTCCACGGAAGTCATTGGAGGCTTGACGACATTCCTGGCCATGTCGTACATCATCGCGGTGAACCCAGCGATGCTGGCAGCGGCAGGAATCCCCTTCAATGCCGGACTGACAGCCACGTGTTTCGGCGCCGCCATCATGACGGTCGCGATGGGCCTGTTCGCCAACCGTCCCATCGCGCTCGCTTCAGGAATGGGCATCAACGCAGTCGTAGCCTACTCTCTGTGCTTGGGCCTTGGCGTCGATTGGCGTGTGGCTATGGCCGTGGTCTTTCTCGAGGGCGTCGTCATCCTGCTGCTCGTGCTGTGCGGGCTGCGCAAGGCGGTCATGGATGCCATCCCTGTGTCGCTGCGCCGCGCAATCGGCGTCGGCATCGGCCTGTTCATCGCCTTCATCGGCTTGAAGGGCGGCGGATTCGTCATTGCTGACGAATCGACCCTGATCGCGCTGGGTGATCTGACCAGCCCCGCTGCCATCGTTGCAACAATATCCATTGTCGTCGCCGTCGTTCTGACGGCATTGAAGTTCAAGGCCGGGCTGCTCATCTCCATCGTCGTAGCCACGATAATCGGCATTCCGCTGGGCGTGACATCCCTTGGCAACGAGTTCTCCTTCATTCCGGACTTCTCCGCGTTTGCAGCGCCCTTCCAGGCGACGCCCGATGGGACCATGGCACTGCTCCAGGTTTTCCTGCAGCCGGTGCTGCTGCTGTTCGTGTTCAGCCTCCTCATGAGCGACTTCTTCGATACCATGGGAACCGTCATGGCCGTCGGAAGCCGCGGCGACTTCGTCGATGACAAAGGCGATGTGGAGGACATCCAGCCCATTCTCACCGTCGACTCCGCAGCCGCCGCCGTGGGAGGATTCATGGGAGCAAGCTCCATCACGTCCTTCGTCGAATCGGTCTCCGGCGCAGCGGCAGGCGCGCGCACAGGCCTTTCGAATATCGTCATCGGCATCGCGTTTGCCGTCTGCGCGTTTCTCGCTCCGCTTGTCGGCATGGTCAGCGGAGCTGCCACCTGCGGCGCGCTTGTCGTTGTCGGTTACCTCATGATGACCGAGATCGGCCAGATCGATTGGGAGGACATCGCTTCGGCATTCCCCGCGTTCATCACGATCGCAGGAATCCCGCTCACGTACTCGATCGCCAACGGCATCGGGTTTGGATTTATCTCCTACTGCGTCATCATGCTGGTGCAGGGCAAGATTCGCGAGGTCAAACCCCTCATGTGGGTTGCCTCGGCAGCATTCTTGGTATCGTTCATCTTCGCATAATGCCTCCAGCTCCCCCTGTGGCTCGCACCTGCCACAGGGGGAGCTGGGCGTCCTGCAATTCCACGAGCGGTAATCTCTCCACCAGCTCCCTCAAACCGCAATCACCTTCATGACAGACTCGCCGTCAAGTTGATCTTCCAGATTACCCTGACGGGTTGATTGCATTCGACTTTCAGATTGAAAGCAGCCACCCTCCCTCGTGCATGCACCTGTCAGCAGCACCGCTTTCCTACCGCCTTCTTGCTCACGGACATCTTCTTACCTGCACGCGTTTTTGGCATAGAGACGTTCCCTTCCCTCCAAGCCCAAGTGATAATTTGGCACGCCAATCAGGGTCTGCCGGCGTATTTTCTGGGAAGTGTTCCAAAATCGAGGCACCCTTAGAGATTCGCTGCCCCGTGGGGGCGAAAGGATCGCGACGCGGATATGGTGCAGCGTTTTGGCCTTGCACCCGCGCGGGACAATCCGCCGATGGTTTCACGAAGCTGGTCCACCGGCTCCTCTCGCATGTCCGCTTTGATAGATGCCGCTTTTTTTAAGAACATCTATGCCACCCTGATTCTCGGCATCGCATGGATCGACCTCAAGTGCCAAAGGGTAGGCAGCGCTCGACGTGCACAGCAAGCAAGAGATCATCGAACTGGTGAACGCCCCCGAAACACCTCTCCGCCCTGCAAAATTGCCTTTTGAAAGAAGAGGTCCCGCCTCGGAGGGAAGCGGGACCTCTTCTTGAAAGCTAGGTGGAATGCCCGGCTGTCAAAACCGGAAAACCTTTACTCGCCGGCAAGCGGGCTTGGCACGCTGTAGGCACGCGCCGCGTTTTCCTGATCAAGATCGTAAAGCGCCTTGGCATCGGTGCCGAACAGCTTCATTTTCGTGATCATATCCTCGGCGTTTGCCTCTTCTTCAAGCTGCTCGTCGATAAACCAGCCCAAGAACTTGATAGTGCGATAATCCTTGGCATCGTGAGCAGCGGAATAGATGTCGTTGATGAGGGATGTGACGTATTTCTCGTGCTCCAAAGCAGCTTCAAGAGGCTCAAGATGGGAAGAGAACGTCTTTTCAGGCTGGTCGATGGTCAAGAGCGTAACCTTGCAACCGTTGTCATGCAGGTAATTGCGGAAGATGAGCGCATGGTCACGCTCTTCCTGAGCTTGGATCTCATACCAGTTTGCAAAACCCTTGAGACCTTCTTCTTCATAGTAGTCGGCAAACGACAGATACAAATACGCTGAATATAGCTCTTTGTTGATCTGGTCGTTCAGAAGCTCATACACCTTTGCATCCATGACTCTCTCCTTTACTGCCACCTCGCCCCCCTCGGAGGTGAAATGGCTCGCTCCATGTGACTGTTTTCTATGATACGTCCAGCTTGAGATGGGTGCGGCATACCATCGACGACGTTTCAAAATCAACATACCCAGCAAGCTCGAACCGCGAAGGCAGGAGGACGCTGCGGACGATGCCGATTCCAAGATTCTTCAGCGCGTCAGCTTTTAGACCATGCTCCTCGAGGCTTCTTGTACCCTTCGGTTCAGATTTGACTTCTTTTTGGGAACAATCCGCTCTCCCCTTGCGTATTATGGGCGAGGAGATGAAGAGATGCCCGAGCCCAAACGATCCGAAACATTTCTCGAAGACGCCATGCGCCAATGGGGCGACATGGTATTGCGCCTTGCCCTCAGCCACCTGCGCAATGCCGCCAATGCCGAAGACGTGTTTCAGGATGTGTTTCTCCGTCTGCTGGACAGCACGGTCGAGTTCAATTCAAACGAGCATATAAAAGCCTGGCTCATTCGCGTGACCATCAATCGTTGCCATGATGTCGGCCGCTCAGTCCAACGCCACCCCAACGAGCCGCTCAACGAGGCACATGCGACCATCGAAGCGCCCGATCTGTTCGCCTCCGACGTGTGGGAGGCAGTAGGCGAGCTCCGCTTTGAACTTCGCACGGTCGTACATTTATTCTATGTCGAGGGCTATTCAACCGATGAAATAGCACAGCTTGTCGGCTGCCGTCCGGCCACCGTGCGTACCCGGCTGCACCGCGCACGTACTCAGCTCAAACATGCTTTGGGCGGCGAGCAGCCAGCGGCGGAAAATCGGAGAGAGCCTTTTCAAGAAGGAGGACTCGCATGAGAGTTGATCCCTTGCGCGACTATGCCACGAAGATGAAAAGGGTGCGAGTCTCCGACACGCTTGCCAACCGCGTCCGCGCCGAAGCACGAGCCGAACGATTGGTGAGCGAGAGCGTGTCTCGACGCACTATGTCGTCCGAGCCCACCCGCAGGCGGGCACCTCGCGCCACCCAGCCCACAACACAGGGCGGCAAAAGAAGCCTCGCCCATCGGGCCACGTCGTTGCGTCGCCTGCGAATGCTGCCCCAAGTGGCCGCTGCCGTCTGTCTTGTCGTCATCGCCACAGGAGTCGCGTTCGCCAGCGGAAATATCAGCCTTTCGAACATGCCGTTCCTTGATGGCGAGTCGGGCGACACACCCGGCGGCGAGCAGGAGACATCCGTCACGCTGAACGATGATTTTGGGTGGGGCGGATCGAGCGGTGCGTACTACGACCCCGACACAGGGCGATTCACCTCGTGGGGTGACTGGGCCGGCTACAAATATGGCTTCAAGCTCTCCTGCACCGGCAGCAATATCCAGTCAGTGTCCTATCGAATAGAAGGCGAGCATACTTACTTTGAAACTATCGACATGGAGAAGGCAAAGCGTTCGTCCACTCCTGAAGAAATCGACTCCGGCGACACGGCAGCCTTCCTCTACACGAAGGAAGTCTCATTTGACTACGACAGCCAGGAATCCATCACCGAGGAGCGCACCGTGAGCATCTATCTGGGATATCCTGTGCCCGATGATGTCAAAAGCATATATGCCCAGCACGATGCTGGCAATTGGAACAGTCATCAGTTCTACGAGTGCGGCATCAGCCTTGATAAAGCCGCCGCACAAACGCTGGCCAAAGCACGTTTGGTTTTGACTGCGACGTTCAACGACGGATCGACCGAAACGAAAACATACGTCATCCAGCCTGTGGAGGATTTCGACCAGAAATGTGCAGCCTTCTGGGAGGAAAGGCATGAGTGGAGCCAAAAATACGAGCAGGAAAGCTCCTCCGACGACACCCCTCCGGCAGAATCGCCAGAAGAGCCACAACTCTACACCATTACTGAGGTGTCGTAGCCTTTTGAAGTCAAAGGCCCCTCGCCTTTCTCGATGGTTCGCCAGAATGCCGAGCGGTACCTAGCTTGCCCTCGTCCCCGGACGGGCGGCACCATGGCGCATGCGGATAGCGGCGAGTGCGGGAGGAAGCGATAGGGGGCGAGGGCGACAGGCCTTGCCAGGCAGGTCGCCTCTTGGGAAGGCGGTGCTTGTGAAGCGCCTCCTGATGAAACGCTCAATCGGAAACATTAAGCTTTACTGAGCTGAGCACGAGCGAGACAAGGCGAAATGGATGCAATCCATCGCACCCGCTCGATGGCCGCGATCACGCTCCCGACTGTCACACTTGGTGCGAAAATGGCACCACCAGGGAGGTTCGCCTGAACCCGCAGTCCATCGGCCTCGCCATCATCGAGACGAACAGCCAATAGGCAGTTAACTCCGCGACGAGCGGAAGACAGACCACCGCATCTTGGCAGCCCCATCATGAAGCAGAGCCTGCAGCGCACTCCGCCCGATGAGTGGAAGTCGGACCACCGCATCTGCCATCCGCATGAATCATCCCCCGCCGCCCCCAGCCGCAGAGGGGCAGGCAGAGAAGCAATGTCTCTTCGCATCGCAGAAAAGGGCGGCCACGGAAATGCACAATGGCGCCCCTTGAAGGGGCGCCATCGCATCGTCTGACAATCTCGACGTAATCCCTCTTACAGCATGGCAGCAACCGTCAGGGTCACCGGCAAAGCCGCAGAGACGATGAGAAAACGCAGCAAGAAACCGCCGACCAGCACACCGATATCCGACCCAAGGCTGATCCAGTGCGCCTTGCGGCTCTCCTCGAACTCTTTCGGGCTGAAAAAGAGCAGCCACGTCTCAAGCGCAGTCGGCAACACAAGGCCAATGGCCACAAGGCCGATCCAGAACAACGGCGCATATTGTCCCACCAGCAGGTTCATGACTGAATTCCAACCCGCCACGGAATTGAAGCTGGTGATGAACATGAGCGAAGCCACCAAAACAAGTTCGATGATGGGCAGGCAGAAGTGAAACTTCTTGAGCACGCCCACGCGGTTGAACTCATCGGCGTGACGGATGACCGCCACCAAAAGCACGCTTGCAGCACCGGCAGACACGGCCGACACGAGGAACAGAATGGGCAGCAGCGCGTTGTTCCAAAGGGGGAACGTCTTGCACACGCCCAGAAGAGCACCGGTGTACACGGCAACGCACACCGCGAAAACCACGCCCACGATGTCAAGCCACACCGGCACGGACTTCTTCAGGAAGTCGAGAATCACGACGACGATCGCCACGATGGTGAAGCCACCGAGAAAAACGACGCCCCACGTCATTACCGAGCCGAAGTTGGTGAGCAGCAGTGCGAAGCGTAACGGATTGTGCAAGCCGCCCTCGGCGTCGAACATCAGCAGGCACAAGCCAACGATCACCACAATGGGAGCGATGAGATGGCCCGCCTTCCGCATGTTCACCGCCTCAGGATGTCGCCAGCCCAGGAAAGCGGAGGTTATGAAAGCGCCGCCGCCCAAACCGGCTAGGAACAGGTACCATGCAATGATGGCGCCCCAGATAGGTTCAAACGTCATCGTTCATCACCTCACGTAGAATACTTTGGCCTGCGTCAAGTCGCCGGCAATGGGCTGGGCGTTATACTCGACAATGGCCTTGGACAGATCGCTCTCGGGATCGTCAAGGTCACCGAAGATACGCGCTCCCGTCAGGCAGGCTTCCACACAGGTGCACATCTTCGTGCCTGTTGTCAAAGCCGACACCGTGCAGAAGCGGCATTTGTCGACCGTACCGGTCTCCTTATTTTGTACACGCACCTGGTAGGGACAAGCGGCCATGCAGTACTTGCAGCCGATGCAACGCCCCTCGTCGACTCCGACGACCCCATCGGCACCGATGAAGGCGGCTCCCGTCGGGCAAACCGCCACGCACGGAGCGTCGTCGCAATGCATGCACTGCAAAGGCACCGTCTCGATGGAGACCTCAGGATAGGTCCCCGTCTCGCTCTCCTCGTAGCGAATGAAGTCCTGCGTGGGAAGCAGGTTGTTCTGACGTTGGCAGGCCACGCGGCACGCATAGCAGCCAATGCACTTCTTGGTGTTGATGAGCATTCCGTAGCGAGCCATCATGCACCCACTTTCTTGACCGAGACAAGCGCTTCCTGCGTCATCGCGCCTCCATAGGCCGGCTCGATGTGGAAGGGAACGAAATCCATTTGACGCAGGCCCACGCCGTAGGCCGTGTGCTGCTCAGGAGAGGTGCAGCCATAGTGGCTCGGCATATACAACGCAGTGGAATTGATGCGCTGGGTCACCTTCACATGGCAGCGTCCCGTGTGCTCGGGGTTCGATATCTCCACCTCGTCACCGTCCTGGATACCCAGTCGGTCAGCGATCTCGGCGCCCAGCCACACGCGAGTGAGATCGTAGTCCTTCGTGATCTGCATGAGATCCTCGATGTTCGTCGTCATAGTATGGCTGTGGATGGCCTGCTTGCCGCCGATGAGCCGCAGCTCGTTGCCGATGGGCATCACGGCCGGCTCCACCCAAATCGGGTAGGGAGACAAGCCCGCTGCCTCGCACGCCTCACTTGTGAACTGGATTTTTCCAGTCGGAGTCTTCCACTTCGGCACGCTCCCGTAGGAGAACGCCTTGTCGTTGAAGTACGCGGTGCCCACTGTCTTGAGAGCGTCGAGCGACAGGCCAACGGTCTGCAGCTCCGCGTCCGCCAGCTCTTCCACGGAGAATTGGAAGTAGTCACCGATCCCGCACGCCTCGGCCAACTCCGAGAATATCTGGTCGACCGGCCTCGTGTTTGGATGGATCTTGTCAAGCACCTGATTGCGCAAAGCCACGGCCGGAACCTTGCCGCCGATGAACTCCGGGAGCTCCAGGCGTTCGAGGTAGCTCGTGTCGGGCAACACGTAGTCGGCAAGCATCGCCGTCTCCGACATCTGGACGTCAATGACCACGCATAGGTCAAGATTGCCGAGCGCCTCCCCCAGATACGCCGTGTTCGAATAGCCGGCAGCCATGTTGGAGTTGTAGAAGAACATGCCCTTCATCTTGCCCTCTTTGGCAAACTGGGCCGCCACGAGGTTGGACCCCATGCTGGAAAGCGCCAGAGGATACTCTGTCGTTCCGACAATCTTGCCCTCAACCTTCGGCACACTGGGGAACGTTTCCTTGTCAAGGTCTCCCACCGACACGCTGGGGGTGATCAGAGCGCCACCCTCCTGGTTCCAACAGCCCAAGAGCGTGTTGAACAGACAAACGGCACGTGCCGTCTCACCGGAGTTTTCGTACGCGCACCCAAACGCGCCACGCCAGCTGGATTCGATGGACGCTGCAGGAGCTGCATCGGCAAGCTGAACGGCCAGACGCTCAATCGTGCCTGACGGAATGCCCGTCACCTCTTCGGCCCATTGTGGAGAATAGTCCACAAGCGCCTTGGCCCATTCGTCAAAACCGACGGTGTTGGCAGCTACATACTCCTTGTCATACAGGCCACGCGTCACCAGCACGTGAGACATAGCCAGCACGAGCGCGAGGTCCGTACCCGGATTGACGGGCACCCATTCATCCGCGAATACGCGGGTGTTGTTGCAGCGCGGATCGACAATGACAACATGCGCGCCTTTGTCGTGAGCCTTCTGCAGCTCGGCGACGGAACTCGGACGGATGGCATCGGCATAACTGCGGCCGATGAACATGATCATTTTCGAGTTCTCAACATCGGACGTGTAGCCCCCCGTCCCGATGACCTGCGTCATGCCTGATTCCTTCGACAGGTTGCAGGCCACGCCATGCGTGTACACATTGGGCGATCCGAGCGCATTCATGAAGCGTTTAGCGTAATACTTGCCCGAAGGGCGAGGATCTTGCACTATGGCCAGAGCCTCGGGGCCTTCGGCCTCGACGATGGCGTTCACCTTGTCCGCGATCTCGCTGTACGCCTGGTCCCACGAGATGGCCTCGAACTGTCCTTGGTCATTCTTCTTCAAGGGATCGGTCAGGCGGTCTTTCGAATAGGCAATCTGCGAGTAGCCGTATCCGCGTGCGCAAAGCTTGCCTCGAGCATACGGATGATCCGTGTCGCCAATGAGCTTCGTCAGGCGTCCCTTGACGACATACGCGGTGAAGCCGCATTTAGTCGAGCAGGCGTTGCACAGCGTGTGGACGGTTTTGGTCTCGCCGCCCCCGGCTTCCTCATCAGCATGCGCCCGCTCCCAAGCATTGAAGCTCATGAAGCCGGATGCCGCCGCAAGTGTTGCCACCCCAGCGCTACCAGCCAGAAAGCTTCGCCTGGTTATAGCGTTTTCTGACATTGCTGTTTCCTCTCTCTATGCATGCCCGTGTTTCGATTCATGATGGCCCCGGCCTCAAACGTTCGCCTTAACCGTGCCGACTTGGGCACGAATGCCCAAGAGCACGTCAACGAGTCCGATATAAAAACGAGCGTCGTCCTGGAGGGCGAGCAACTGCGTCCTATATGCCGTCAGCCACTCAAAGCGTTCCACGAAAAACCGGCAAGCCTCGTCATGCATGCCGGAACGCAGAAGAACAGCGACAAGATCAAGCTCAAGGGACACATGGTCCGGATATGACGCGAACGCATGCGGCACCTGCAAACCAAGCGAGTCGACAAGCGCACCCATATAGCGGGCCGTGTCTCCACAATACAATCCCTTGGCCTGCGGAAAAGGAGTTTCAGCCCGAGGGTTGACAGACCACACGGCATACAACGACTCGACCGGAACGACCGATTCGGGCAAACCGCCCGTAAAATGACGCGCGGCGAACATTCCCTTTTCCTCAAACGTCGGTGGCGAGAACAAAGCATTGACTTCACCAGCCGACAGGAATTCCTGCAAAGGACAGCGCTTGCGGACCCGTGTCAAAGGAGCAGACGTCATGCCGAGCGCGCCCTCATCCTGCAGCAGTCGGCGTATGCCATCCAGAAAGTCTGACCACGCAGCACCCTGCACAATATGCTCCCACTCGGCTCTCTCAACCGGAGCGAAGCACTTCGAAAGCACGGAGAATACCGCTTCGTCCTCCATCATCGTCTGTCCCCCCTCTCGCTCTTGTACTGTTCGGTAACCATCATGATGAACGGGACTACGATTGGACGAGCGTGGTCGTCCTCACTACGCCCTGGTCAATGACCTTCTGAGCGATATCTTCCCAATCGACGAACTTGATTGCGCCGTTCGGGCACTGCTGAGCGCAGCGGCCGCACGAAACGCACTTGGTTGACACGCCCGTCTCGCTGTCGACAACAGGCATGTTCCACGGGCAGGCCATATGGCACATACCGCAGCCAATGCACCTGTCGGCGTCCACCAAACGGGTGCCATACTTCTCGTCGGCATAAATGGCGTGAACCGGGCAGTTATTCATGCACCAGGGATCCTCGCACTGCTTGCAATGCTCGACAGTGAACTGGCAATTGGCATATACGCCATCTTCCGTGTCCGCACTGGCACCAAAGTTGTAGTTGGGCCATACCCGCACGCGGGCGATGCTCTGGCAGACGCGACCGTCGTTTTTCAGCGTGCACATCATCTCGCAGCGCTGGCAGCCCGAACAGCGGGCACGGTCGGTGACGATCATCTTCGTCGGCGTTGTGCGAATCTCAATCCGTCCCGAGGCGATGGATTTTGACGTGACGCCCCACGAGGCCAACACGCCGCCCACCACCAAGCCCGCAACGCCACAGCCGGCCATCGCCAGCACATCGCGGCGAGTCAGGCTTTTCCTCTTCTTGGTTTCCTGCTCCGGATTCGGCGCAGATGCACCCGTTTGTTCCGTGGCCGATGTTCCCCCGTCGGTACTCGCCGGGATACTCTCGTCTGCGGAAGTGGTGCCATTCAGATTTGTATCTGACATATCTCTGTACTCCCCCTCACATTAGTCGGTGAGTCTCTCTCAAACTGGTCGTCGTCGGACGGTTCATCCGCGGAACGTTCTTACTCCGCCGTCCCGGCCGGCGCATGCCCATTCGCCTCCTTGCCACACAACATCCGTGATTCTGAGGGGTGTTCATGAAAGCACCGTCCCCTTTTTAAGGGGGAAAAGCACAATTGCCTGAAATACCCTTAAAGAGGGTATTCCCTCGTCAGAAGCGCTGACATACTCAGCCGCGATGAAGTTAGTCATCGGTGCCCTCAAATCGCATCCAACGTGTCACACAACGCACGTATCGAGAAGAGATTTGGAGATGCAACATGGCTGACGAAAAGTCATATGGATGGGCGGGGAAGATCCTTCGCGTCAATTTGAGCACTGGCGCGATCACGACCGAACCGACCGAACCATACAAACAGTACATCGGCGGCATGGGTCTTGCGAACAAGATCATGTACGATGAGGTTCCGGCTGGCACCGATCCGTTTTCCCCTGAAAACAAGATCGTCTTCGCCGTTGGTCCCTTGACGGCATCGGGCGTGCCCCTCGCAGGCCGTACCACCATCTGCTCGCTTTCCACCTTTACCAAGGATCATCTGGTTGTCGATGCACACTGCGGCGGCATGCTGGGTGCAAAGCTCAAGCTTTCCGGGCACGATGCCGTCATCGTCGAAGGCGCGTCCGACCGACCGGTATACATTCATATAAAGGATGACAAGGTTTCTATCGAGGACGCCAGTGAAGTCTGGGGCCTCGGTACGCGCGAGACGACCGAAGCGCTCTGCCGCAAGGAAGGCGTCAAGTCCTGCGTCGCCGCCATCGGCCCCGCAGGCGAGAACCTGACCCCCTATGCATGTATCATCAATTCCCGCAACCACTCGGCAGGTGCGGGCACCGCCGCCGTCATGGGCTCCAAGAAATGCAAGGCGCTCGTCGTCGAAGGCAACGGCTCGGTGGAGGTGGCAGATCCCCAAGAAGTCGCGGAACTGTCCGACTACATGCTGCGTGAGGTCATCGGCTCGAACAACAACCACGTCGTGCCCTCGACCCAGCAAGAATGGGCCGAATACTACGACAAGGGCTCGCGTTGGACGGCACGCAAGGGACTCTACTGGGCAGCGGCCGAGGGAGACCCCATCGAAACGGGCGAGCCGAAGCCGGGAGAGCTCAACACGGTGGGCTATCGCTGCATGAAAGCCACCAAGGACCTGGGTGACGCAGCCGAGAAATACACGGTCAAGATGGACGGTTGCCATAGCTGCCCGATTCACTGCTTCTCCGACTTGCGCGTCGAGGGCACAAAGGAGACGACCGGATACGAGACGACCGGCAACACCTGCGCGGCAAACTTCCCCGTGAGTGTATACATGGAGCCGTTCCTCAAGCTCGGCCTCAAGGACAAAGGCGACCTGAGCGTGCTCTGGGACACCACGACAACGAACATGGTCGATGAGCTGGGTCTCTGGTGCAACTACGCCCAGCTCTATCGCGACATCGCCTACTGCTACACCGCCGGAGTGTTCAAGCGCGTGCTGCCGGCCGAGGAATACGCCTCCATCGACTGGGGGAAATTCGACCCCAGCCGCGCCGATCCCACCGTCATGGTCGAGATCCTGACGAAAATCGCCCAGAACGATTCTGAAATCTCGTATGTGGCCCATGGTCCGCTCGTGTGGTGCGAGCGTTGGAATGAGCAGAAGTGGTTCGACAATTCCAAATCGACCCTCATCAATTACCGTGGATGGCCCGTGCATCACGCCATCGAGTGCTTCGGCCAGGTGGGCGGCGTCTACAACATGATGTTCAACCGCGACGACATGATCCATTCCGCCGTCAACTTCCAAGGATCCGGACTGCCCTTCGAGCTCAAGCAGCAGATCGCGGCAGAGGTATGGGGAGGCGAAGACGCGATTGACGACACCAAGAATTACACGCCGATGAACGACCACAAAGCCAACTTCGCCTGGTGGTCAATCGTCACCGACGTCCTCCACGATTCGCTCACCCTCTGCAATTGGGTATGGCCCATGACGGTAAGCCCCACAAAAGCGCGGGACTATCGCGGAGACCTCGACTTGGAAGCAAAATTCTACAACGCCGTCACTGGCGAGAACGTCACCACCGACGATCTCTACAAAGCCGGTGCCCGCATCATGACGCTTCAGCGCGCCAACACCGTGCGCGGGATGACGAAAGCGGACGGCTCGACCGGCAACAACAACCTTCGCGGCGACCATGACGTCATCACGGCATGGGCCTTTGACAAGGATCCCGATTTGAAGCCGTTCACGGAAGGCACCGACAAGATGGACCGCGACGACTTCCAGACGGCCCTCGGCATGCTCTATGGCAAGTTCGGTTGGGACGAACAGCTCGGCTGCCCGACGGCCGCCTGCCTGGACGAGTATGACATGCCCGATGTCAAAGAGGAGTTGCAGTCGCTCAACCTCCTGCCTTAGCATTCCCCTCCTACCTGAGGCGCACGAACGGCCTCAGGTAGGATGCTTGGGCCCTGCAAGGTTGGGTTTTGCAGGGCTGAAAAGCGCCCCCTCCCTCAGAGCGCCCCCCGTTCATGTTTCGCGAACGGGGGGCGCTCATTTTTTCTGCCTGTTCCGAATGGAGCTCCCTCGAGACCCTTCGGATCAAAACTTCATCGGTCTCATCTGACCAGTGGCTGTGCCTAAAGGTGCATCCTTCGCTCCACCGCATCCCACTCCGCAAGCGAGGCGGCATGGGCGGAATTGAGATAACGCGTCGAGTAGTAGTACACGTCCCCATTTGACGCAATCGTTTGCTCGATGTCAGGATAAAGGGTTGACTCCCGGACCGTATCCCATATTTCCTCTATCGCCTCATCGTCAAAGCCAAAGGGCGGGTTCTTCAGACTCGACGCCGCAAAGGGCCGAGGGTAGACGCGGGAGTCCTCACGCACGCAGTCGACAAACGTGATGGCCTTGTTGTCCTCGGCGGCAAGATACGCCCAGTGGGCATAGGCGTCCGTCATGACATCCGAAGAATAGAGATAGTAGCTGTGGGCACCCACAAGGGTCTCGATGTGGTCACAGACAATCGGCTGCTCCACGTGCGCAAGAGGCTCCTCAAGGGGAACCAGCACGTATTCGCCTTCAAGCTCAACCAATTCGAAACCTTCCGGGATCTTGAGGTGGGAAAGGGGGTCGTCCGCATCTTCTTCGGAAACATCTTCCCCGGCAGGCGACTCAACCGTCTCCGTCTCCTGCGAGGCATGCGCCAAGACGGGCTGGCCCGTTGAGGACGGGCTGTCGTTCTCGCAGGAAGGTTCAACTGGCTGCTTGGCAACCTCATCCTCCCGCGCCTCTCCCGACGTTTCCTCTGGCGGCTCCTGCTTGTCAAAAAAGTGAGGCACGCCCACGGCATGCGTTGCACTGCGGTACACCGGCGCCGAGGCCACCTCGTCGTCTGCGTGCTCAGCCCTCCATTCCTCCAGATATTCATAGACGAACATCTCAAATTCATCTGGTGTCATATGAGCGGGGACCATGCCGATGTCGACCCAGCGAGAGGGTTCGACGAGCTCGCTCTGCGACGATTGGCTGCGCACGTCATCGAACACCTGGACGAGGGCGTCATGCTCAGCGCCCGCATGCGCAGCGGCTTGCGCGGCAGCGTCGTCTTGCGGGCTGTCGACCTCAGCGCCGTCAGGAGCGTCTTCGGCTACCGCATCGCCGTTCTCGCCCTGTGGGCCAATCGCCCGCGTCGGATGCCCTGCCCCACCCGATACGTCGAATCCCTGCCCCTCCGCTTCGGCCTTCATGCGCCAACCGCCTTCGCATCCGGAGAGGCGTCCTGCCCTTCGGGTGAAAGCGGAAATTTCAGCTCGATGCGGCCATCACGCAGCGAACAGTGCTCGCAGACGATGCAGGAGATGGAGTACTGGTCGCAGGGAACGATCCGATCCAGCTCGTCCAACGTCGCCCCCTGCCGCAAAAGATAGTCGCCAATGAGAGCACGGACGCCCTCAGCCGCAAAATAGGTCGTATGAATCTTGTCAGACGGCACTCCGTCCAAAGCTTCCTTGACATTGTCCGGAGTGATGGCAAGCGCCTCGCCAAAACTTCTGCCTTCGAGCATCGAGCAGATCGTGCTGGCACACGCGGTCATGGCCAAACAGCCACGCGTCTTGAATCCAACCTTGACGAACGTCTCGGCATCCGGATCGATGACGGCGAACAACCTGAGCGCAACCTCTCCGCGCTTGGATTTTCCCACCATGCATTGCGCGTTGTATCCCTCTGGAGCACCACTGTTCGTGAAATTTGCGACAACCGACAGCAGCGTGTCAGAATATCCCGCGGTGCCCGCTTCCACTTCGGTCTGATATACGTCAGCCGTCCGCAGGACCGCGCGGTCATCCGGCACCACATACACGTTTCTGGATTCTCCCATGATGCTCTCCTTCCCAAACATTTCCTCAAAGTGATCATGCGCGAAACGGGTCCCTGCGCTATCCCCTCTTTAAGGATAAATCGTCTCTCACAGCGTTAACCGGGCCTCAATCGCAGGACGAGCGCTATCAAGCGAGCTGAAATTGATTACAATAGAGAGGATGTGATGCATTGACATCACCGGCCTCATGCGTTGAGTGTGGGAGAAAACCGCCGAGATGCACGACGACGGAGGGGGGCATCTTGACTTCAGGTGCGTCAGAACATGTCGCTGAACCGACTGGCGATTCAGGCCCCATGAAAAATGAGGGAAAGGAAGGCTTGAAGGATGCCTTAAAGCGTTATGCGCCGCTCTGGCCCCTCATCATAGGCCTTACGTTCAGCCGCACGGGACTCATCGTGGCATCGTATGGCAGCTACACGAGCACCGACGAAGGCATCTTCACCGACGGCGCCATGCTGGTCGCCCTCATCATCCTTGGCGTTCTTTTCGTGGGAGCCACCCGCGGATCAAGGCCCCTGCGCAAACGCGCCGTGAACCGCATCATGCGGGTATGCATCGCACTTGAAACCTGCTCGCTCATTGGGCTGGCTTTTCTGGACTTCTTTGACATCGAAAGCTTCGCCTGGCGTTTTGGGCTGAGCGTGCTGTGCACCTTAACGGCATCGGGAGCTATCTGCTACTGGCTCCGACGCGCTCGCGGCACCAGCACCACCACCGCGGCTGTATTTGTGTTCTCCGCTTTGATCATCAGTGAATTCATCATTTATGTCTGCGCCCTGATTCCTGTCTGGACAGGAAACCTCATCACGGGAGCGCTCGTGCTGTTCCAGTATCCCTGTCAAATATGGGCACGTTCGCGCACGCAGCCTCACCACATCCAAGCTCCTACCCAGGAAAGCGACTACTTCGGATTTTCTCGGACCATGATCCAAAACAAGCGTTTCCTCGCAGCCACCGCCATCGGAGTTGGATGCCTCTCGGTCGTCATCGGGCTTTTGCGAGGGTACCCCGACGGCATGCCCGTGGCGTTCGAGCCGGTGACTCGCATTGCCTATGGACTGCTTACCGTCTTGCTCAGCTTTGCCATCATCCTCCTTGTGCTCCGAGGTCACCAGCGCATCATGACCGTGGGCATATTCATGGCTATGGAGTTCCTGGCCTGCTGGGCGCTCGTCTGCTATGCGGCTTTTCCCGACATGCTGGACATCGGAGCGGTCTTCACCACGACGCTCAACGCCCTCATGGTCGGCTTCACCTGGTATGTCATCATCGCTTTCATGAGTTTCGGCTGGAGAGACCCCTACTATTACGCCATTGCCGGATGGCTCGTGTGGCTTGGATGCCGTGGCAGCGCGCGCATCTCCCTGCTGGAGTTTTACCACTTCACAACAGACACCACGCTCATCAGCATTCTCATGGGAGGCATGATCGTCCTGTCAACCCAGGTCATCTTTGCGCAGTTTCTTGACATCGCCCAGAGGAGCCATGACGAGGGAAAGGACAGCCCCGATCAGAAGGAGGGCAGGCTCATCAAGATCATGGGCCTTGACGAAACGGAAAATCTTGCAAACATGCGCAAAATGACCATGCAGCACAGCGCCGAGGAACTCGGTCGTCAGTTCCTGCTGTCGGAGCGAGAGATCGAAGTGCTCACGCTCTATGCCCTCGGATACACGCAGAAGCGCGTTGCGGAAGAGCTGTTCATCACGCCGGGCACCGCACATACCCACATCAAACGCATCTATGCGAAAACCGGCCTGCATTCACGTCAGGAAATCCTCGACTACCTGCACACCTACACCTCATAGGCAGGAAGAAAGCTCGACAAGCCTGCTCTATGAAAGCGTATCCGCAACAGCCGCAACAAAAGCGCAGCTGTCACGCCCAAACGTTCCGCCCTCAAAATTCGCTGCCACCCGCGAACACCGGGAGCAACTTGAAACGGGAGAGGGTCAAGCGGCCTTCTGCCGCCCCCTCTCCCGCCACGGGCATTCTGTTATGCGGTGCGGCACACTACCCGCGATACTCTTCCATCAGCGCCTTGAATGCCGGCAGGGAACGCTCGATGGTCTCGCGTGCTATGCAATAGCTCACACGAACCCATCCGCCCACGCCAAAGCTGTCGGACGGCACCAACAGAAGCTCATGGTCCTTCGCCCGGTCGCTGAACGCCTGCGCATCTTCCTCAAGAGCGCGCACCCACAAATAAAACGCGCCATCCGGCCTCACGAACTCATATCCAAGGGCGGCGAGGCCTTCGGTGAGCAGACGGCGGTTCTCGGCATAGGACGCCACATCGGACGGCTCGTCAATGCAGCGTTCAATGACATGCTGAAACAGCACGGGAGCGCAGATAAAGCCCAAGGCACGGCCGGCGCCCGCGACGGCCGTTGACAGCTCGTGCGCGTTGTCGGCCAAATCCGACACATACACATAGCCAATCCGCTCCCCCGGCAGAGAAAGCGATTTCGAATACGAATAGCATACGAGGGTGCGCGGATAGATGCAGGGGACGTAAGGAACTTCAGCTCCGTAGGTGATCTCGCGATAGGGCTCGTCGCTGATGAGGGTAATGTTGCGATCGAGCTCGTGTTCCTTTCGAGCAAGCAGCTCCGCAAGTTTCTCCAGCGTCTCCCGCGTATAGACGGCACCGACCGGATTGTTGGGAGAGTTGACAATGATAGTGCTTGTCTTCTGGGTGATGGCGGCCTCAAGCGCATCGAGATCGATCTGGAAGTCGGGCACATGGGCAGGCACTTCGACGCAGGAGCAGCCTGCGGTGTCGATCCAAACCTTGTATTCGGGAAAATACGGGGCAATGACGATGACCTCGTCACCGGGCTCCGTGACGGCGGACAGGGAAATAGCCAAGCCAGCAGCGGCACCAGCCGTCAGATAAACCTGGTCAGGAGAGGCATCGATGCCAAACCGACGACGAATGCTGTCCGCCACCGTCTGCCTGACACACGGCGCACCGGCAGCCGGAGTGTAGCCATGAAGCTCGTTGGGAGGTTCCTCCATGAGCTCGAGAACGGCTTTCTTCACGGCTTCGGGTGCTGGGACGCTCGGATTGCCGATGCTGAAATCGAACACGTTGTCCTCGCCAATTTCAGCTTTGCGAGCCATACCGTACGCGAACAGCTCGCGAATCGCGCTCGGCTCCGCCCCCAAACCGAACATCCTCTCATTCACCATGGCTACCACGTCCTCGTTCTTCGGTTAGTTTTTGATGGAAAACAGCGTAGCACAAGGCCCACGGCCCAAGAGGTATCCCCAGGCAAAAGACACGGGGACGCTTTTCGAAAGGACTCCGGCAGCCCGGTGACGCGTCCGGTCCTCCCCGGACTCTCGAAGCGGTGCTTGCTCAGCGGCGCGCTGCCACGAATCCGGCTTGCGAGCATACGCCAGAGGAGCATGCGCCTCCCGGCCCAGCGTTGAGGGGCAGATCAGCGCTGCTTGACCACCAGCACGTCACACCTCATGTTTCTGATGAGGAACGTCGAGACGCTGCCCACAAAGGCATATTTAATCGCCGAAAGGCCCCGTTCTCCGCAGACGACGAGATCGGGGTCGAAAGGCGTGATCAATTCGTCCGTCAGGGTTTCGATGACGCCTCCGGCGCGCACCTTCACATCAACGGAGGCGAGGGCAGGGCTTTGCCGCGCCTCACGGAGCACGGCGGCAAGGTCCGTCTCGATCCTCCTCAACCCTTCGGCAGACAGAACGGAGAAATCCGTCCCGCTTGCCTCCGAAGGCACCGAGTCAACCACATGTCCGAACAAGAGATCGGATTCATTGGCAACCGCAAGCGCGACGGCGCGTTGAGCGACAGCTTTCTGCGTAGAACTACCGTCGAGCGCCGCGAAAATACGGGAATAACGCATTGTGACCGCTCCTGTCCAATAGCTGATATTGGCCCCATTGTATCGCTTCCCGTCGCTTCTCGTCGCTTCTCGCAGCATTCCTCACCGTCTCTTGAAGAAACGGACCCCGCGGGATGTCGACCTACCGATGGCAAGAAGCAGAGGCATGCTCCTGATGATGGTGATGGCCGTGACCGTGTCCGTGATGATGCGCGTGGCAAGAGCCATGTCCACCATGATGGCCGTTGGCAGGGCTTTGGCAGCTGCCATGATGGTGAGCCTTGCGGCCCTTCTTCTTTCCGCTGATCCCCTTCTCCTTGCATGAGAGAATGAGCTTTTCAGTGAGGGCGTTCAACTGCTCTTTTTCTTCCTCCGACAGACAGCTCACGATATCGGTGGCGGTGTCGTCATTGGCTGCGGCACGCTTTTCGGCCAATTCCCGTCCCTCAGGGGTCAGCTTCACCGCATAGGTGCGCTTGGCGTCGACGCCCTCGATGGACACATAGCCGTTGCGCTCAGCCTTCTTCACAATGTCCTTGAGGTCGCTGCGGTCGAGATCAAGAATTTTCACCAGGTCGCGCTGAGTGGAACCATCGTGCACGAGCAGGGCATTGAGCAATGCTCCCTGTCCGCGTTTGTAGCTTTTGGGTCCATTTTTACGGAATGCAAGACGGGTGAGCTTGCTCGCCTTCTTCAGTTGGCGCAGTGTTTTGGTCGCTTCGTTCATGGAGTATCCTTCTTCCTTTGCAACATCAATGAATGAAAAGACTATAGACCAGGTCCGTTCGGTTACTATATTATTCATAAAACCATCAGTTATTAATAGTTTTACGAGATAGATATATATATTTTGATTATTCACGAATAGGTCTATTCCCCTTTCAACCCCCTGCCGCGAGAGACAGGGGAAACGCAGGAGGACAGATGGGAGCACGGATGGGAGCACAGGTGGGAACGCGTTGGGGAGCACGAGGGGGAGCACGGATGGGAGCGCGCTGGGGAGCATGAGGGGCAGCGTGGGCGGCAGCGTGCTGGGGAGCACGGATGGGAGCACGAGGGGCAATGCGGGCGGGAAGGCAGATGGGGAGGGGTGACGCAGGTGGGAGCCGCACGACCCTCTGGCGAAGCGCCAAACACGAAAGACCTCAATGTTTCACGTGAAACATTTGTACGCTCAAACGGGATACACGAAAGACCCCTCCGATCGATGAAGACACAGCGAAACGACCTCCCTGTGCTCGCACAACGACAAGACATCGAACAGGCTCCCTTCCCCTTGCCCGCAGCGACGGAACCCTCCTCTTCCCGGGCGAAAAAGCCACATCTCTCCTTTCGCACCTTCCCCAACCGAAGCATCGTTCACACCCGGCACCAGATCACACAGCTGCAAAAGGATTTTGACAAGATTTGCTCGGCCCAACACACCGCTGTCAAAACATTGCGGTGGTACCATAAATGCCACCATGACACACTCCTCATTGCGAAAGGACAACGGTGGAAGTAGGCAAGCACATCAAGCGTCACCGCGCAGAAAGCGGACTTTCTCAAGAAGAGCTGGCTGCAAGGATCTATGTTTCACGGCAGACGGTTTCAAATTGGGAGACCGACAAGACCTATCCCGATGTGCAGAGCCTCCTTCTTCTCAGCGTCCTTTTCAATGTAACGATCGACGAACTGATCAAAGGAGACGTGGAAACCATGGAGCAAGCTGTTGCAGAAGACCGAAAGAAGATGGGTATTCTGGCTTGGGTGATGTTGGGATTCTTGGCAGCGATGTTTGGCGCGCTGGTGGGTGGCTTGGATTTCTGGGGCTGGGGGCTCGCGCCTACCATCGCCGTGGCATTCCTGTTGTGGGGAATCGCCATGGCGGCGGCAATCGCGATCGAGCGCATCAAGAAAAAGCACGACCTCGTCACCTATCGCGAGATCATCGCGTTCGACAAGGGCCTGCCCATCGATCGCGGCAACAGGCGCAGTCAGCGGGCAAGAAGGCACCGCGCGCTCAAAGTCGGAGTCATCATACTGATAGCTGCCTGCTTGGGAGCCTTCATCGGCTATTACGGACATCTGCTTTTCGGATAGGTGAAAAACCCCGCAGCAGGTCTCGGTGCTTCTCGCATCCCTGCCACGACAAGCACCGGATAACGGCAAGAAGGAAAAGCCCCCAAAGTCCGGCGGCGGGCTTTTCCCTTACCGGGATTCCCGCCGCCGGATCAGGATGGCCCAAGAGCGGAAGACGCTGCGCAAGCCTCGCCCCTGCGCAGCGTCCTTACGGTCGAAAAGCGTCGCCTAAGACACAATCTCAATCGTGTCGCCAGGGGCGATGGTCCCTTCACGGAGCACCCGCGTAAACACGCCTTCCCGCGGCATGATGCAGTCACCCACCTGATCGTAGATGGCGCAATGGGCATGGCATTCTTTTCCGATCTGGGTCAGCTCGAGAAGAATGTCGTTGCAGGCGAATTTCGTTCCGATAGGCAACGATTTGAGGTCAAATCCCTCGACGACGATGTTTTCTCCGAATGCCCCATCGTCGACATCGGCTCCCCGAGCCTTGAAGTCCTCGATGCTTTCGGCTGAAAGCAGGCTTACCTGCCGATGCCATTTTCCCGCATGGGCATCTCCCATGATCCCATGCTCCTTGACCAGCGTAACTGCAGGAACGGGCTTCTTCTGAATGCCCTTGACGCTGCTCATGCAAACTGCCTTTACCGTTCCCATGACAAGATCCTTCGGTTCGGCGATGCGATGCACGCTACCCCATCGCACCCGGTGCAGATTAGAGAACGCCACGTTCCGTTGCACGACGGAAACCGCTCGGCCCGGCCTGCTCCACGCCATCTGGAAACTCTCGGAAGGCAGGGGAGGCCGAACACCCACGTGGCTCAATCCTAGCGTATCTCTATGGTATCCGATCGGCGCGCATTTCGCCAGCGTTGAGGATAGCTCGTCACGATATGACCGTGATCGCACCGCGGTGTTGCAACGTTTCACCGGCGCGGTGTGCGGGCGGGAGAGTCAGCTCCGAGCAGAATCGGAAAGCAGCGGAAACGCAAGGCGAGGGTCGGAGCCAAACTGCGCAGAACACCGAAGCCCGACCCCTCCGCGCTATGAGATATGCCCAAGAAAATCCTTGGTGCGCTCCGATTGCGGGCGGTCGAATACGTCTTCGGGACTTCCCTGCTCGACAATCACGCCGCCGTCCATGAAGATGACCCGGTCTGCCACCTCACGGGCAAAGCCCATCTCGTGCGTGACGACCATCATGGTCATGCCCCCTTGGGCAAGCTCCTTCATGACGCCCAGCACATCACGCACGAGCTCAGGATCGAGAGCGCTCGTTGCCTCGTCAAACAGCATGACATGGGGGTCCATGGCAAGCGCCCGGGCAATGGCCACACGCTGTTGCTGTCCTCCAGACAGCTCAGACGGACGATAGTCGATGCGATCGGCCAGCCCGACCTTGCCGAGCTGTTCAACCGCTATGCGCTCGGCCTCATCCTTGCTTCGCTTCAGAACTTTCTGCTGGGCAAGCATGACGTTCTTCTTTGCCGTGAGATGAGGAAACAGGTTGAAGTTCTGAAAAACCATGCCGACCTTGGCCCGAACCGTGTTGATGTCGGCCTTCTTGGCCGTGATTTCCTGATCCTCGAAGTAAATGCGTCCCCCGGTCGGCTGCTCCAGCAAGTTGACGCAGCGGAGCATCGTCGACTTGCCCGAACCCGAGGGGCCCAAGATGACGACCACCTCACCTCGGTGGATATCCATGTCGATGCCGCGCAAAACCTCGTTGTCGCCGAAACTCTTGTGCAATCCCTCGATGCGGACAACTGCCGCGTTTTCAGACTCGCTCATATCCGCACCTCCCTAATGACTGATATGGTTGTCGTTGCGCGGCATCGCGCTGCATGTCTTTGCGACCGCATGGGCTTCAGAGGGACCCGCGAACGTTTCGGACATGCGCATGCTGCGCGCCACGGCGGCATCCGAGCCCGGCTCAAAGACCTCTGCGGAAGTACCGCCAGCCGCACTGCCACTTTTCTTGTGCCGACGAGGACCTCGCGCCATGCGTCCCTCCATAGCGTTGATGAATTTCGTCATGGGAATGGTCACGATGAGATAGAAAGCCGCAGCCACAATATAGGGAGTGACGTTGCCCGTCGCGGCCGTGATGGTCTTCGCGTACATCATGAGTTCCGTGACACCGACGGCAGCAAGCAGCGACGTGTCCTTGTACATGAGGATGAACTCACTCGTCATCGTGGGAATGACGCGACGGACCGTCTGGGGAATGATGACGGAGAACATGGTCTGCGCACCGTTCATGCCCAAAGACCGTGCGGCCTCGAACTGCCCCTTGTTGATGGACTGGATGCCCGCACGGAATATCTCCGCCAGGTATGCGCTGGAATTCAGGATCAGGACAATGGCTCCCAACGCGAAGTTATCCATTTGCACACCCATGAGGGGAAGCCCAAAAAACGCGATATAGAGCTGAAGAAACAGCGGCGTGCCTCTCACGATGTTGATGTAGGTTGCCCCCACTGCCCGCGGGAGCCGATGCTTCGCCATGCGGAGAAACGACCAGGCAAGCCCCAAGGGAATGGCGAGGGGAAAGCTGATGACAACGATGCCAAGAGACACGAACCAGCCCGCAAGCAAGGCCGGCACCGACGTGACGATGAGCGTGGGATCAAAGAAGAGGTGGAGGAACTTGTTCGAGTTCCACGCGGCAACCCACTCCTGGTCCCCGAGCCACGTCGAAAGCTGCTCCGCCGGAGATGTCGCCACAACGGATATGACTTGATCGGTTTCGGGCATGTCATGCTGCTGCCCGTCAGAGGTGGTGTAGCTGCCGGAAAGCCCGAACGATCCACCTTCTCCCGGCAAAAGCACACGATTGCACTCGATCATGAGCAGCGCACCGGCAGGAGCCGGTTCCGAAAGGGTCACGGTGACCGCCGTGCCGTCAACGCTCGGCTCAGAAGAGGCCTCCAAACGGTCAAGCCCCGCGAGCACCGTCGTCTTGACGTTTTCCGCTTCCACCGTCGATCCCTCGGGCAGGACGATGGTCACGCTGACGACGGACTCGTCTTCGGACGATTGGCCCTGCCAGGTCACCCGCGTCGAAGTGGCCCCGAGAACGGTGGTGCTGTCGCCGTCTTTGTTCGGCTTGGCGGACCAGCGATCAACGTCGAGCGCGTGCGCTTGGACCGGCAAAACGAACAAGACGACAAGCGCTGCAACCATGAAAATGGCTGCAGCGCTTCTGATATGTTTGAGAACAGAGGGAAGAGCTGTCTGCATCGTCACCCTATCCGTGCGTTACTGCAGCCATTTGGCGACAAGCTCGTCATACTTGCCGTTCTCACGCACGGCCTTGAGAGCCGTGTTGAGCGCCTTGGTAAGTTCCGGATTGTCCTGGCTCACCGCGATGGCATACTGCTCGCCCGTCGGGATCTCCTTGATGATCTGGCAATCGGTGTAGGCGGTTTTCACATAGTAGTTCGCCACTGGCCAATCCACGGCAATGGCATCAATCTGGCCGGACTGCAACGCGGCGAACACGGCGGTCATCTCGTCAAAGCCCACCATCTCGACATCCTTGATGTTTTCGGCAGCCCACTCATAGCCGGTGGTGCCGGTCTGGCCGCCCACCTTTTTACCCTCGAGCTGCGTAACGTCAGTGATGCCTGAATCCTTGAGCACCGTGATGCTTTGATTCACGTCGCAGATCGGGTCAGTGAAGTCCACCGATTCCAGACGCTCATCGGTGATCGTGATGCCGGACACGCCCACATCGGCCTTTCCGCCCGTCTGAATGAGCGGAATGATGGTGTCGAACTTCGTGGATGGCAGATAGTTGATGTCAAGATCAAGCTCCTCCGCGAGCAGACCCATGAGATCCACTTCAAATCCTTCAGGTTTGTCGCCATTGAGATTCTCAAACGGCGGGAAATCAAGTGATGCCGCAACGGTCAGTTTGCCATCGTTCACCAGCGTGTAGCCGACATCCGAGCCCGTGTCTTCCCCGATGTTCGTTTGGTTGCCACTCGATGAGCAGCCGAACAACGCAAGAGATGCGGCAAGCACGCCAACGACGGCGAACACGCTCCATTTTCTGAGATTCATCGGTTCTCCCCTTCCTCGTCCGCACGGTTCGCCTCTGCGAATTCGACGCGACACAATCGTTTCACTATAAAGCGCTTCAACGGTATTATCAAACATTTATCTGTGCCAAAGCCGTGATTTCGACTAACGGATAGGTGGCGAACGGTACTTTTCACCCAGTGTACGGTCGAAAATTCACGGATCATGCAAGGAGGACGAGAACGAAAGGGGACAGGATGGCTGCCCTACCCTGCCCTGTGAAATCCCTCCCTGACAGCACAGGCGCCGGCACAGGCAGGACGGTGCCAAGCTGGATTGGAGGAAAGGCTCCCTTCTGTGTAGCTTTTCGAAAAGGGAGGAAACCTCCGCATGTTATGAACAGGCCTTTCACGTCAATGCGACAGGTCACCCACCAGAAAACTGCCCTTATCTCCCCATCTTTGGCAATCCGATTCACGGTAGCCGGCCCCGACAGGTTCAGCCCACGCAAGCGCGTCCGCCTGACGGATCGAGCCCAAAATCCTTATGGCGGCTCCGCCGGTCGGCGGCCTCACGCCACGGCAACGTTTCCCTAACAGAAGGGAATGCGATATCCCAGAACGGGAACGCTGCCGAAACGGCCGTGATAATCCGAGCCAGCCGTGAGCTGCAGGTGATAGCGCTCTGCCAGACGGGCGCAGCGCACCTGATCGACGGGCGTGTGATCGGGATGGTGCTGCTCGATGCCAAGCAGCCCGCAAGCAACCAGATCAGGCAGAACGTCATAGCTGTCCAGCTGCCCCGGATGTGCCAGGATGGCCGTGCCCCCATCCTCGACGATGGCATGCACCGCATCGCGTGCATCGACATAGGAAATATCGCGATCGCCGATGCCGCCGTCCTTGAATACGCTGCGATAGAGCGTGCGATACGAGGCGCTCGCATAGGGTTCATCGATGAGAGCATCCATGAGATGCTGCTTATACAGGCAGGTGGAGGCATGGCCGAGCCTCAGGGCATGCTCGACATCGATGTCATACCCTGCCGCGACCAGCTGGTCGAGCTGCCAGAGCGAGTTTGCGTTGCGACGTTCGAGCACCGGTCCGCACAGCGCGGCGATTGCCGGAGAATCCTCCTCTAAACCATACCCGAGCACATGCACCTTACGATTGCGCTTTACGTCCCATGCGCTCACCTCAACGCCCCCGACCACCTGCACGCCAAAGTTTTCGCCAAGGCCTATCGCTTCGTCAAGGCCCTGCGTCGTGTCGTGGTTCGTGAACGCGATACGGCCGATGCCACGCTGCCTTGCCTGTTCAAGCACCTCTTCGAAGGTGTCTGATCCATCCGACACGGTGGTGTGCACATGGAGATCCGCCCTCATGCCATCATTCCTTCCTGCATGTTGAACTCATGATCGCAAAGGCCCTCCATGAACGCAAGGTCATGAAAGATGCCCAGCATGGTGGTGCCTTCGTCCTTCAGCTGCTCGATGAGGGTGCGCACTTTCATCTTCGACGCCTCGTCAAGGGATGCCGTGGGCTCATCAAGCAACAGCAGCCGGGGACGCTTGATCATGGCGGCAGCAATGTTGAGACGAAGCTTCTCGCCGCCCGAAAACGTCCGGGGATACAGCTCCCACAGATCCTCATCGAGGTCGAAGTGGCGCAACAGGGACTCCGTCTCGCATGCGGCCTGATCGCGATTGCTGCCATGAGCTTCCATCGCACTGGCCAACACGATGTCGTAAGCCGTCTGGCGAGGAAGCGCATCCAAGAACTGCGACACATAGCCCATCTCGTAAGCACGCACATAGAGCATCTGGCGCTGGGTCGCCCGGGCAAGGTCCAGCATGCCAAAACGGGCCGAATCATAGAGGATGCGTCCTCTTTCAGGCAGGTTCGTCCTCCAGATGCAACGCAGAATGGTCGACTTGCCCGATCCGCTCCGTCCGGTGATGCCGACGAACGCGCCCGGCTCAATCTGCAGGTTGATGTCTTGGCAGCCTTGGATGCGCCGATGAACGCGGTGGAGCGTGAACGATTTCGACAAGCCGTCTAGCTGCAGAAGGGGAGCCACGTCACATCGCCTCGCCCAACGTGAGACAAGCGGCCTTCCCGTCGCCCCTTCGCTGCCCCCCGCTCTGGCCGCACTCGACCAAAGCGGCGAGAACCTCCATCTCGACAGGTGACGTGGGCGAGGGAAAACGCCGAAGCGCCGCCTGCGACGCGATGTCGTCTTCACGGCCATAGCCGCTGGGCTGATCGGGATAATGAGAGCGAAACACGGAACGTCCGCCAACGAAAGCACGGGTGACCACCGGCATGGTCTGCCCTTCGCCACCGCAGGCAATCTCGCGCACAAGCAGCAGGTCGGCGCGCTTCCCCCCGGCGATGGAGCCCACCTCGTCGGCAATGCCCGCAGCCTTCGCCGGGTTGATGGTGACAAGCGAGAACGCACGGGCGATACCGATGTCGCAGGTGCGGTGCAGCGTGAACACCGCATCGAGCAACGCGGCCGGATAATAGTCGCTGCACAGCACATCGATTGCACCGTCCACCACCGCCTCACGGGCGGAGAGGTTGCCCGAGTGGCTGTGCCCCAACAGGACGTTCGGTGCTCCGGCAATGGTGTGCATTCCTCGTTTGCGCGCCGCGCGAGCGATGCCGAGCGTGATGGGAAACTCCGAGATGGTCGCCTCAAGACCATCCATGAAGGCCAGTTTCTCCTCGCTATCGTCGTCATGGGAGGCAATGGATATGCCTCGTTCACGGGCGATAGCCGCCAAGCAGGATATCTGCGCATAGGTTATCTTTTCGCTTTGCTGCTGCATGTTGACGATGTCGCGGATCTCATCGTCGTCGAGGTCGCGATAGCCTTTGAGCATATCGCTGAACACCAGCAAGTCATGGTATTGCCCCCGTCCCGGAGTGTGATCCATGAAGGAGACAAGATCCACTTTGCCCGAGCGCAGACAAGCCTCAATGTCATCATAGAGGTCCACCGAATCAAGCTCCACCCGCAAGTGAAGGCGGTGGCGGATGAGGTGGTCGCGCTCCTCAACCACGCGCATGCCAGCCACGCGGTCAATGAGTTCGCTCACGTTGCCGAAATCGCGAATAGGCTTATGGTCGAAAATATGCGCGCCATAGACGGACAGCGAGTGATAGATGGTGGTGATGCCGTGCGACACGAGCTCACGATCGGCCTTGTACAGCGAGGTGGCAAGATTCATGACGACGCTTGGCCGCGGAGACGCGACATTCTCCACATAGTCCGAGTGAATGTCGATAAGACCGGGCACGACGTACGCGCCACGCGCGTCCACCACCGGCAACGTGCCCACCGTGCCGTCGGGCGGGATGCAGCAGTCGTCATCGGCCATCGTGGGTTTGACGGCGGCGATGCGGCCATCGATGACAATGACGTCATGTGCGGGCAGCACCCGATCAGCACAGACCACCAGACCGCCACATATCAGGTAAGAGTTGGTATCCATGGTCAACCTCGTTTCTTCTATAGCAGGGAATACACCAGTTGTTGGGTGTAGGCATGCTGGGGGTCTTCCAGCACCTGGTCCGTGAGACCGCTCTCGACGATGCATCCATCCAACATGACCAGCGTGCGATCGGCCAACATGCGAATGACGCCCAGATCATGGCTGACCACCACCATGCTCACATTCGAGTCGCGCTTGATCTGCTGAATAAGATCAAGAACGCTGGCCTGCACGGACAAGTCGAGCCCCGTGGTCACCTCATCGAGCAGGAGAATAGGCGGGTTGTTCGACAGAGCCTTAGCTATCTGCACGCGTTGCTGCATGCCGCCCGAGAAGAGACGGGGTGCGTCGGTTGCGCGAGACAGCGGGATGTTCACCCGCCCGAGCAGCTCCTCGCCACGTCGGCGCATGGCATTCACGTTGCGGTCGCCTGCGGCGATCATCTGCTCGGCGATGTTCGACAGAGAGGAGAAATCCATGCGCAAGCCCAGATAGGGATTTTGATAGACCATGCCGAACACCGTGTTGCGAACGATCCGCCTGTGCTGGGACGACAGGCAGAGAAGATTTGCCGCACCCCCATCATACGATCGGGCACGCACGTCTCCCGCCGTTGCCTCCTCGTCAAAGAATATACATTTCATCAGGCTCGATTTACCGCTTCCCGATTCACCGACAATGCCGAGAATCTCCCCGGGAAACACATCCAAGCTCACGTCGCGCACGGCGTGCACGGTGCCACAGCGCGAGCAGACATTGCGTTCAAGCCTCGCGTGAGGCTCCCGGCAGGAGGGACATCCGGCGCCAAAGCGCAGCGACAGGTGGCGCACCGACAGGCGTGGCCGCTCGTTGGCGCTAAAACGCTGATCTTCTGAGTCAATTTTATGGATGCCGGCCGGCGAGCACAGGCTGCGAGGATAATCCCGATGGTCGCTGACGACAGCTTCGGGGCATTGGCAGCCGCTGACACCGGAAGGGCGGCGCAACGGCGTCGAAACGGCTTGCGGGCTGGCGCACACGTCACACATGGCTCTCCTCTTCCGCGAATGTTTCACGTGAAACATTCGTTCTCTTTTGGGCGGCATCCCGACATTCTCCCCGGCAACTCGCAGACCCTGCGGCTTGCCCGCCTCCGTCCGGAGCCCTGTCGGCAAAGGCTGCGGGCATCATGGCAGCGCCCGCAGCCTCATCAGCAGGGGCCGCGCGCATTGCGGCGGAACCCCTCGCCCGGCACCGCCCCATCATCCCCATCGCAACCTCACCGGCGGGGGCCGCGCGCGTTGCAGCGGCATCCGGCAGCATCCCCGCAGGATCAGCGAGAAGCTTTACGTCAGCGGGAAGCCCTGTGTCGGCGGGAAGCTTTACGTCAGCGGAAAGCTTTGTGTCGGCGGGAAGCTTTGCGACGCCCGCTCTTTCGCGCCGCGCATCGCGACGTTGCGCGCAGAAGGCGGTGTCGTTGCATTGGTGATACGTTGCTCCCGTGACCTCATCCACCAGCTCGTCCAGGTAGACCCCTGTCGCCCCGCACAGAGCGCAACGCTTGCCGTCGAACCGTTCGGGAGAGAACGGATAGTCTTCGAAATCGAGTGGAACGACCTCGGTGTAAGGTGGCACCGCGTAGATCTTTTTCTCTCGTCCCGCACCGAAGAGCGTCAGATGATCGGCCTGGTGAAGCTTGTTGTTGTCGAAACGAGGAATGGGCGACGGCGCCATGACGTAACGCCCGTTCACCAGCACGGGATGATCGGCGCCGGTAACCGTCATTCCATACCGCACGATCTGGTCAAACAGTTCCAGCCACGCACCCGTGTAGTCAGCTTCGGCGTGGAGGCGCCTCGTGACCGCCTCGCTGGGTTCGAAGGCGCGCAAGGGCTCGGGCGTAGGCACTTGCAGCACGAGGATCTGATCGTCGCGAAGCGGACACTCGGGAATGCGGTGGCGCGATTGGATGAGCGTGGCCTCGGCCGTGTCGTCAGTCACCTCGACATCGGTGGTGGCAACGACAAGCTTCTTGATGTTGACGGCGTTCACGCTGTCGTCAGAGCCTTGGTCGATCACCTTGAGCACGTCATCGCGGCCGATAATGGCCAACGTGACCTGGAGGCCGCCTGTCCCCCAACCCCGCCCGATAGGCATTTCTCGCGACGCAAACGGAACCTGATAGCCAGGAATGGACACGCCTTTGATGATGGCGCGACGAATCTCACGCTTCGATGCCTCGTCAAAGAACGCATAGTTATAGTGCCGCTGCATCGGACGATCCCTTCCCCAAATCTCCACGGCCCCCATCGCCTGCAGACGAGCTGCCTTCCGGCATCCCGCCTGCAGCAGTGGCCTCCTGTTCTCCCGTTGCCCGAGCTGCTCCGCGGGCCCTCTCAACCGAGCCGCGAACACTTGAAAGCTTTGACTGGAATGTCACGTAGTGAGGCAGCTTGAGATGGGAGATGAAGCCCGTCGCCTCCACCCCGTCAACGTGATACAGCACGAATTCCTCATCCTCGGTCGGAAACCGCGCGTCTCCGTGCTCAAGGCAATGGTCGAGCACGCTCATGGCGATAGCCTTCGACTCCGCACGTCCGATGACCAGACCATAGCCGATGTCAAACGTCATGCCCGCATTGTCGGGACCAGCGGCCTCGACGGGAAACACGCTCTCGACTTCCGTGACGGGAATCGATCCAAGATAGTATGCGTCATCAGCACCGCCAGCCTCGAGGGGATGGTCGACGGCAAGGGCTGCCCTGCCCGCACGCAGCTCCCCGACCGTGGGATGGGAAGGCCCGAAGCCGCGGATCGCAGCATACCCCAACGCCTCGACAGCCTGCGTCATGCCGCGCGAGAGCGTCTGGAGGCGAACGGAGCGCGGAGCAGGAAACGTGAGCGGCACCATGGTCGCATCCACCGGAGGGCTGTCGTCGGGAACGCAGGATGCGACCAGCCCCTCGTCTCTCAAGTAATCAAGCACACGGGGGAAAGGCTCCGAAAGCTCAGACACCTCCCCCGGCAAAGAGCAGGGGGATTCGGAGGAGGCACCCGTCGGCGAGCCAGCCTCCCGCGCAACCTCCGAAGCGACGCCGTCGGCCCCTTGCCGCTCGGCCATCGCGGAGCCGGCAGCTTCAGGAAAGCCCTCTCTGGCCACCCTGGCCTTTCCAGGAGTGGACGCCCCCTCTTCGCCTGTGGCATCGAAATGCTTGGCGAGGGCCGCGCGCTTGGCGGCAAGATCGCTGGCATCCTCCGCCTCGAGATCGAAATCGAGCAAACGATGGCTGTAATCGCGCGTGGATCCAAGAACCTGTCCCCCTGGCACGTCCTTAAACGCCGCCGATATGCGCCGGCGCACCTGCATGCGGCCCATGTCGAGAGGGCGCGACACAAAGGGCCGCTCGAGCGTCGAGCGAAACGCCCGAAGCAGAAACACGGCCTCGTCGGGAGATCCCTGGGCCTGCTTGAGAGCGAGTGCCGCAAGCCGGGGGGAGAACAGCGATGCCTCTCCCATAACCTGGTCAATCAGCTCGGGGAACATCCCCTCGATATCATCGGTTCCCACCTCCCCCGACGCCATGACGCGCTCGAACTCCAGCAGGGCGAGACTCTCTTCGATGGCCCTGCCGCCGCCACGAACCGCAACGTAGCCCATCTAGCATTCCCTCCCGTCCACGACGAGATGCGCACTGCGTGGTATGGCCACCAGATCTCCCTCGTCATCCACGAGCACGATCTCAATCCCGCAGGGGTATTCATCGCCACGGTCGGCACGGGCGTCCGCCCACGCGATGCGGTCGATCCCAAAGCGGTTCACGTCCGCGACTCCGGGGCCCCGCACCTCAACGACCGGCAAGGACGCGCCTGCCCGCTGTCCGGCCGCTTCGATCCGAGCGCATCCCATGAGCACCGTGGCCCCCTTCTCGGGAGACGCGAGCGCCCCTTGGGAGGCTTCCAGCACGGCACTGCGAACGATCTGGGCATCGGCGCGAACGGGAACTATGACAAAATCAGCCTCACGGCACGACGCACGCGCCGCATGGGTCTCAGACACGAGGAAGCGCTCTGCGGCATCGGGAGCGACATCCTGCACACAAAATGACACAGCCTGATCGACGAACAGGCGCACCAGTGTTTCCAGCGGTGCGCCGAACGCCAGCGACCCGTCATCCCGCGACAGCTCGGCCGGAAGCCTTTGCACGGTTCCGGGATGGGCAAACGCATCGAGCACGTGGCGAAACACCTGTTGCATGAGATGCAAGGAAGCGCCTTCAACAGCAATCATCGAACTACCTCACCTTCCATTCCTCGGACCGCCAGATGGCATCGGCGCACTCGTTCCGCCCTCCGCCGGGCATCCTGCAGATCCTGCGCCCAGCGTCGAAAAGTCCACCCTGGTTGCAGCGACACGTGCCGCGTCACGACGATCACGCACCCGCAGAGCCTCCCTCTCCCGAGCGAACGCCGTCGCCCAGCGCTCGGCGCGCCGTGCCCCGTCCGCACCGGCAAGCGCCGCGTCGATCACCGCAAGCTCGTAGGCCAAGCATCGGTCGGCCCCCAGCACGAAGCCGTATCCCACGGCACCGTCAAACGACACACGGCACGAGGTCATGAGAGCCTCACTCAAATAGAACAGAGTGCCTTTGGCCGTTTCCCGCGCCTGGACCATGACGAGTTCCTCACGAGGATCGTCCAACACCCTGACCGTCAGGACCGTCCCTTCGCCACCGCCGGGAACATCCTGCGAGCATTCCTCCTCGACAGACCTCACGATCTCATGGGCCAGCGACGGATCGCCCTCAACCAGCACCCGCGTCCTCTCATACCGTTTCAACAAGACGAATGCTCCCATCTTCCCGTTCTTCGCCACCCGTTCAGCCAGCCAGCACCTGTGCAAAAAGACGCCGGACCTGTCAGCGTTGCACGGCAGAGCGCTTCCTCAGCCACGTGGCCACCACTTCAAGAACCACCGCCACCGCAAGGCACAGGTACACGATCAGGCCAACCTCGTGAATGTTGTAGTAGAAGCTGCCGGCCAAAAACAGCTGATAGCCTATGCCGCCCGCCCCTGCCACAGCACCCACGGCGACGGCGTTCACAAAGTTGATCTCAAAGCGAATGAACGTCCATGACAGCATTTCATTCATCTTTTCGGGGACCACACCACGGAACACCACCTGCCACCACGATGCCCCCGCCGCGCGAAGAGCCTCAATCACCCCGGCATCCACTTCCTCAAAGCTCTCCGAATAGGCCTTCACCAGATAGGCGATGCTGTGAAACAGCAGCCCCGCCACCGCCGCTTCGGGTCCTAAGCCAATCGCCACCGAGAACACGAGCACCCACAGGATGGTCGGCACGGCTCGAAAAACCGACATGGTCACCTTGATGGCGTTGCTGACAATGCGGTTCGAAAGGTTAGAAGCTGCCAGCAGGCCCAAGACGAACGCGACAACCACGCCGATGAGCGTGGTCAACAGAGCCAGCGACAGCGACACGAACAGCCCTTCCACCACATCGGGAAACGTGAAGTGGCCGGCCAGTCCCGGCTGCAGCATCATCTGAGCGAAGTCTTTGGCCGCCGAGGCCAGTGCAACGGGAAAGGCCACCTTCCCGTAATCCATGGTGATGAGGGAAAACACGGTTACCGCCGCCAAAACGACCAGCACCAGCCACAACGCGATGTTCGATGCGTTGGCAACGTGCACCTTCACCCGTCCGGAACGGGTGCGACGAGCGCCGAGGGGCTCGCCATCGCTTTGAAGCGAACGTCCGGCAACCGGTCCTGCCAAGTCGGCAAGCACCACCGCAGACACCGGAGCAGCCGTCCTTTCGGGCATCATATGATCCGCCTTCTCACATAGTTCGACACGACCTCGCACATGATCACCACTGCAATGATGGATAAGATGACCAGGCCTGCCGTGTCATACCGGAAGCTTTTGTAGTACACGTCGAACACAAAGCCAATGCCGGTGCCCGTCAAAATGCCAATCAGGGTGGCGTCGCGGATGTTCGTCTCTATCATGTACAGCACCCAGCTCACCACCGAGGTGATCGTGAGGGGAATGACGGCCTGCGCGACAATCTGGACATAGCCCGCCCCCGCCGCGCGAAGGGCCTCCACGGGACCGGAGCTCATCTCGTCGACACTTTCGAGAAAACACCTTGTCAAATAGCCAAAGCTTGTCAGAAACAGAGCAAAGAATCCGGTGAACTCGCTCTGTTTGAACGAGAACAGCAGAATGAACGCCCAAGCAACCACCGGAATGTTCCGGAACAGCGAAGCGATGGCCCGCACGATGAGGGGGACGGGACCGCCCACCCCCACCGAGCGAGAGCCGAGCACCGCACAGATATAAGCCAGGACCGCCGCGGTGCAGCTTGATGCGATCGAGGCGAGAATCGTTGATCCCAAGGCAGGCAGGATGGTGCCAAGCTTTTCGAGGGAGGAGGGGGAGGGAACGAATTGCGTCACCATCCACACCAACCCACCTGGGATATCGAGAATTGCCTGAGTGAAATTGAAGTCGACGAACACGCCGGACAACGCGCCCAGCGCAACGAATACGACAAAGGCGCCGACGATGGACAACGTCCTGCGAAGGAAGAGCGACGAGTCGACGCCCTGAACGGTCTTTCTGGCCCCGCCATCGCCGGACGCCACACCTCCCGAAAGCAAGCCTTCTGCGAAAAGCAGCCGAGACCGGGCCTTGAGGCCTCTCATGCCGCATCCTTTTCGTGAGGGATGTCCTTAAGCGCGGCAACGAGCGGTCCATCGGCGTCATTTCCATAAATGGCCGCGATCGTTGCCGCGTCCAAATCAGCGGGAACACCGTCGAACACGATCCTGCCGGCAGCAAGGCCAACGACGCGATCGGAAAACTCAAGGGCAAAGTCAACTTGATGAAGATTCACCAGGCAGGCAATGCCCAATTCGTCAACCGCCCAACGCAGATGTTCCATCACCGTACGGGACGATTTCGGATCCAAGCTGGCGATAGGTTCATCGGCCAAGATGAGCAGGGGATCCTGCACAAGCGCACGGGCGATGCCGACGCGTTGCTTCTGTCCGCCAGACAGCTGGTCGGTCCGCGTATAGGCAAAACCGGCCATGCCAACCTGATCGAGGGCATCGAACGCCTGGCGTTTCTCATCCTCGGAATACAGCCCCAGCGAGCCGGCAAGAACCGACTGGTAGCCCAACCGGCCCTGCAGCACATTCTCTATCGATGTCGCGCGGTACACGAGGTTGTAATGCTGAAACACCATGCTGATGCGTCGGCGCGCGCGACGGAGTTCGCGACCTCGCATGGCCGTAACATCGGCTCCATCGAAGATCACCTGCCCCGACGTAGGATCTATCAGGCGATTCACGCAGCGCAACAACGTTGACTTACCCGCGCCCGAAGAGCCGATGACCGCCACGAATTCGCCGCGGCGCACCTCAAGCGAGGCACCGTCCAGCGCCTTCGACCGACCATCGTAACTCTTCGTGACCCCGTGCAAGTCAAGCAGCACCCCGCCTTGCTGCTCAGACCTGCCCCGCATCTGCCTTTCGCGCGTCAAGCCGCGCCCCCCAGTTTGCGGATCGGCTCATACCATGCGTCGTCCACTTCGATGAAGCAGGTCTTGTCTGAGTCTTTCTCAAACAGTCCCTTCGCGTTCTCGTCGTCAGGATCGACGAAGATGTTCTTGTCGTCAGCCACTTTGTCAGAACAGAAATACTCGACGATCTTGGTGCGGTCGTCGTCGCTGATGGCTTCCTCGTTGAAACAGAACGGAGCGTTCAAAACCGGCGTGATGGCAATGATGGTGAACTGCTTTCCTCTCACCGTGTCAAACGGGGCCTCGGCATCGTCCTTCGCCTTGTAGACCGCGCCGACGCTGTTTGCCTCGCCCGACACAAGGTCAAGGTACATGTCGACGTCGACATCATCGAATGCGGCAACGTCCGCATCGCCCGACAGCAGGTTGACGGCCGACCCGGCATGCGAGTTGCCGAACAGAACCTCAGAGAAGAACCCGCCCGATTCCAGCAGATCATCCGAACTGTCCAGGTCGAATTCCTTCACGATGGCCGCTGAGGGAACCTTGAAGCCCGACGTGGAAGTGGCCGACACAAATGAGAAGGATTTGCCCTTGATATTTTTGATGGAATAGCTGCTGCCGTCCTTGTACTGGGCCGCGTTGTCAGTGGCGACACAGATGCGGCTATAGTAGCAGGCGCCATCCAACTTGCCGTTCTCATCGCTGTTCGTGAAGGCAGCCTGAACCTTGTCGTTTTTCTTGTTCGCCTGCACGTAGCCCTCGGCGCCAAGCAGCGCCATGTGGGCTTTGCCCGAAGCGATGGCCTCGATGGCCACGTTGTAGTCAGTGGTGGTCATAAGCTCGGCCTCACGCCCGCATGCCGCCTTGATGGCAGCGCCAACGGCCTCCCGGGAGGATGTCAGATCAGCTGAGGAGTTGTCGGGCAGCCACACCATGGTGATGGGGCCATCCGATTCGCCACCCGTAGTGTCGCTGGCGTTGGCGACTGCCCCGGAACCCGACGCCGTGCATCCTGTCATACCGCCGAACAGGCCGACCAGTGCGACAGCCGTGCCGCCCACGATGAATTGGCGACGATTGATGAACTTCTGCTCCACGTCCATTCCTTTCGTTCATCCGCTTTGCGGAAAGTCACTCGCATGTGTGCGCCAGCTTGCCGCCGACGTGGGACCTATGCTAAGGAAAGAACGTAAACGTGTTTTCAAGCGCCGGTAAAGAAGCGCCTAAATTTGGGCAAAGATCGGATCAATCTCAAGAAAGACGCATGTAAAGAACCAGATGAGGATAAGAAAATGAGGAGGAATCCCGCCCGTGCATGGAAGGGAAGGGAAACGGGAAAGCCTGATTGGACTTACGATTTCCTATCCCTGATCGCACTCGCCCTGATCCCAAACGAGCGTCACGATGCTGTGCGGCGGAATCTCGACATGGGCAACACAGGGGCGTTCGGTCACGGCAAAATGCACCGCATGTCCATGCCGGTTAAGCACCACGAGCACACGGATGCCGTCCGGACGCACAAATCCGCTGCACTCGATGTCATCGGTGAACCGCGACACGAGAAACCGCCGCGAACGGGGAACGACGAAACGCGAAAAATGTCCCAAATAGGAAAACGAGCGATTCACGATGAGCTCCCTCTCAGCCCGATCGTACATGAGAGGAGCCTCGCAATAGTTGCGCACATGATTGGGACCGCCACGCTCATCAAGCAGCAGATTCCAATCTATAAAGCCGCCCGCCCCCGCATTGAGGCACCCGATGACGGCATGCGCATACTGCTCCGCCTTGCGTTCCTGAGTGGACTCCGCGGCCCGATCATGCGACTTCTCGACGCATCCTTCCGTAAAGAGAAGCTCCTTTTCGGGATACGCTTCCGCCACCGCACGCACCTGTTCGAAATGGTCGCCCGCATACCAGTGAAACGCCACCCCATCGAACGCGTCACGGGCAGAGGGAGCAGTATCCGACGCCCGTCCGGCATCACGTTCCTGACCGCCCCGAGATCCCACCGAAGCGAACGTCGCCTCAATGCGGTCGAGAATGCGATCGGTATTGTGGTCCCAGGCGAGGATGCGCAAATCAGAAAACCCGGCCGCGTCGAAAGCCGGACGCAGATAGCCGGCGGCAAACTGCGCCTCCTCCTCGGCGCTGAACAGGCAGGAGTCCCAACGCTGAGCCGCCATGGGTTCGTTCTGCACGCTCATCCGCCCTATATGCACCCCCTCGGCAGCATAGGCCTCCACATAACGGACAAGCAGACGAGCCCAAGCCTGATAGTATGAACGTCGCAGACGTCCGCCACCGTTCATCCGACCGTTCGTCTTCATGAATGCCGGAGGGCTCCAGGGCGAAGCCAAAAGCTCGATCTTGGGATTCACGGCCAAGCCGCACTGGATGAAGGGCACCAGCAGACGCTTGTCGCGTTCTATGGCAAACGAATTCAGCGAGCGGTCAAACGGGCGCACATACGAATAGTTTCCCAAAGCAAAGTCGCAACTCTGTATATGCGTGCGGCAAAGCGTGTAGGCATTGCCGCCGAATGCCACATCGCCGTCGCCTGCCTCTCCAAAGCATTTGAGGAGGAACTCGTCCTGTATTTCTGGCGGCATTTGCGCGAACACCAAGGCAGCCGCCTCCGTGAACGCGCCTCCAAAACCGACGATGCGCTGGAATGTCTTGTCGGGCCGACAAACCACCAGGCCGGCCTCGGCATGCTCATCGCGTCGGAAGGCGATGCCTTCATGGTCGAACGTGCCCTGCGAACATGTTGTGTAACTGTGCATGACAACCTCCCATCAGAACGAAACCGCGCAGAATCGCTGGCGAGCGCGCTTTCGATCAGGAAAGAAGCGTGCCGTCAACGGGCATGCGATCGCTATCCCTCCATTTCGAGCGCCCGTGCGAGTATCTGCATGCGAGCCTCGACGTCCTCGATGATATGACTGCAGTCCTTCAGTTCGTCGAAGGAGTCTATCCCTTCCACCTCGCTCACGGCCTTGTATTTCAAATCATGCTCAAGGCTGGCCCAGAAATCCATTGCTATCGTGCGCAACTGCACTTCAACAGGTATGAGCTCCTTGTTGTCCAGAAAATAGACAGGGATGCGCACGATGACATGGAGGCTGCGATAGCCGTTCGGTTTCGGATCGGCGATGTAGTCCTTGATGGTGACGATGATCAGGTCATCTTGCTTTTCCAGCAACTCCAGCAGGTTGTAGACGTCATGAATGTAGCAGCAGATGATGCGCACGCCCGCTATGTCCATGATAAAGCGCTCCATGTTCTCGAGCGTCAGTTCTTTCCCATAGCGTTCGAGCTTCTCGAAAATGCTTGACGGGCTTTTGACGCGCGACTCAACATGGTGGATGGGGTTGCGATGCTTTTTCATGCTGAGATCTTGGTCAAGTATTTCAAACCGGACTTCCATCTGGCGCATGGCGGCTTGATATTTCTGGATAACCTCGCGGGTCTTCTTCTCAATGTCCCGGTAGCGGCCCAGGTCCTCCAGGGGGCCACGCAAGCTGCTACTCTCCGGTCCATCGTGCACTCCGTCCAGTTCAGCGCTTCCCTCTCCAACAGTCAGACTCCGCTCGGCGGACCGCTGCGCTACGTCATCCATGGACATCTCCTCAACGAGTACGTTTTCAAAATCCATGATAGCGAACCGGATGACGCAGCCACAGACATTCCACCGCTTCTCACCCAAATCATCAAAGAGCACGGTCCGGCGGCAAGCCCCTCATCGCTCCTCGCGCGCCTTGGCCGCATCCCACAGCTCCTCAAGCTCCCCGAGCGACAGGTCCTCGATGCCGCAGCCCTGCGCCCCTGCGGATTCCTCCATGAATGCCCAGCGCTGGCGAAACTTCCTGCAGCTGGCGCGCAACGCGCCCTCGGCATTCACTCCCATCTTCCTAGCCACGTTGACAAGGGAGAACAGCACATCCCCAAGCTCCATCTCAACCGCCTCGATGGCGCGGGCGCTGTCGGCGGCAGCGACAGCAGGCGAAGCAGCTCCCCCGTCAACCTTGCCATTGGCAGCCTTCGGCGCGGCGGCATAGGCCTCTTTGAGCTCCGCCATCTCCTCGGCAACCTGATCCCAAACCGCCTCGACCGTCTCCCATTCAAAACCCGCCGCCGACGCTTTGCGCGATATCTTCTGTGCCTGCATAAGCGCAGGAAAGCTGCTGGGCACACCGTCAAGCAGCCCTCCAGGGCTTTCATCGCGGACATCGGCAGCCGTAAGGTCGGCCGCGGCCTTTTCGGCAAGCTTCACCTGATCCCAGAGGTCAAGCACCTCAGTGGCGCTGTCGGCCCGCGCTTCCCCGAACACATGGGGATGGCGGCGGATTATCTTTTCATTCACGTCAGCGCACACGTCGTCGATGGTGAACTCGCCTGCGTCGGCAGCAATCTGGCTTTGCAGCACAACCTGCAGCAGCACGTCGCCCAACTCTTCGCGCACATGCGGCAGGTCCTGCGACTCAATGGCGTCAACGGCCTCATACGCTTCCTCGACCATATTGGGAGCGATGCTCTCGTGCGTCTGTTCGCGGTCCCAGGGACACCCGTCCGGAGCGCGCAGCTTCGCAATGGTGGCGACAAACTCATCGAAGGACGGATGGGCAGCGGGCTCTCGACACGAATCCGCAGGCCGGGCGGATGCATCGTTCTCTACGGTCATGGGCGTCTTCCTTTCTGTCGGCGTGGCAGCAGTATATCGCTTGGAGACAACGGCAGGTGCCGCGAGCAGCGGGCTTGACCGAAACGATACCGGACCGCGGCAACCTCCCCGCCGAGACCGGCCCCCTAAGCAGAAGGGCGCGTTGCGCCAACGACCGGGCGGCACCGCCGTCCCCACACACACGATCGCCGGCCGGTGATCGTCTATACTGTCCACAGAAAGAATCCCCTCCCAGCCGCAAGGAGCCACCATGGCATCGGTCGATCAAACGCCGCACCTATCGGAAGCGGCGCTCACGCAAATCCGCCTCTTCCAGCAAGCAGAGGTGACCGAGGCCGGCGTCTATAGGCGCATCGCCAAGCAAACGAAGGACAAGGGCAACCGAGACACGCTTCTGCGCATCGCGCAAGAGGAGACCCGACACGCCGACGTGTGGAGCCGCTATACGGGGGAAACCCTGAAGCCGCAGACGGGCAGGGTGTGCCTCTATGCGTTGATGGCCCGCGTGTTCGGTTTCACCTTTGCCGTCAAGCTCATGGAGAAGGGGGAAGAAGCGGCGCAGGTGTCCTATGAGGAATTGGCCAAGACCGCACCCGAAGCCCTCGACATCCGCGAGGATGAAGAGTGCCATGAGCAGGCGCTGCTCGCCATGCTTGACGAAGAGCGCCTGTCATACGTCGGCAGCATGGTCCTCGGCATGAACGATGCCCTGGTCGAGATGACAGGCACGCTTGCCGGTCTGACCCTCGCCATGCAGAACACCCGGCTTATCGCACTTTCGGGATTGATCACCGGCATCGCCGCCACGCTCTCGATGGCCTCGAGTGAATTCTTGTCGTCAAAAAGCGAGGGGCGGGAGGATTCCCTCAAGTCGGCCGGTTATACAGGAGTGGCCTATCTGGCGACGGTGGCGTTGTTGATCTTGCCCTATTTGCTCTTCGATGCCGATCACTACCTCTGGGCCATGGGCATCATGATCGTCATCGTCCTCCTGATTCTCGTCGTCTTCAACTATTACCTCTCGGTGGCTCAAGACCTTCCGTTCAAGCAACGCTTTGCCCAGATGGCTGGCATAAGCCTGGGTGTAGCCGCCCTGTCATTCGTCATCGGCCTCCTGGTAAAGCAGGTTTTGGGCGTAGACATCTAGGAAGGCGCCAACAGTTCCAGGTGCTGCCCGCCCGGATGAGTCCAGCCGGGCAGCCGCATTCCAACCGCTTCCTAGAGGATGGCGGCAAGGTCTGCCGCAGGCGTGGTGGTGGGATGCACGTCGAACTCGCGCACCAGCACGTCAAGCACCGCCGGCGACAGGAAGGCGGGCAAGGTCGGCCCCAGATAGATGCCCTTGATGCCAAGGTGCAGAAGCGTGAGCAGGATGCAAACCGCTTTCTGCTCATACCATGACAGCACCAGCGTGAGCGGCAGATCGTTCACCCCGCATTCAAAGGCATCGGCCAATGCCACGGCAACCCTGATGGCGCTGTAGGCATCGTTGCACTGACCCATGTCCATGAGTCGGGGAAGACCGCCAATGGTCCCCAGGTCAAGGTCATTGAACCGGTACTTTCCGCAGGCGAGCGTCAAAACGATGCTGTCCTTCGGCGTCTGTTCCACGAATTCCGTGTAGTAATTCCGGCCGGGACGGGCACCGTCGCATCCACCGACAAGGAAGAAGTGGCTGATGTCACCCTGCTTGACCGCATCGATCACGGTGTCGGCCACGGAGAGCACCGTGCCATGCCCAAAACCGGTCAGCATCGTGGAACCGCCATTGACCCCAACGAAGGAATGTGGCTCGGCAAAGCCGCCCAATTCGCGCGCCCGCTCGATGATCGGAGCAAAGTCCTTGTCGTCACCGATATGCCGCGCGCCAGGAAACGCCACGACGCCCGTGGTGAACACCCGGTCAGCATAGGAGTCCGTCGGCGGCATGATGCAGTTCGTCGTGAACAGGATCGGTGCCGGAAGGGCATCGAACTCCTTGCGCTGGTTCTGCCAGGCGGTGCCGAAATTTCCCTTGAGGTGGCCGTATCGCTTCAGCTCGGGATAGGCATGCGCAGGAAGAAGTTCGCCGTGGGTGTACACGTTGACGCCTGATCCCGCGGTCTGTTCGAGCAAAAGCTTGAGGTCGTGGAGATCGTGGCCCGAAACCACGATAAAGGGCCCCGCCTCCACTTCAAGCGTCACCTCAGTCGGCTCAGGCGTGCCGAACGTCTCGGTGTTCGCCTTGTCGAGCAGCTCCATGCAGCGAAGGTTCACTTCGCCAACCCTGAGGGAAAGCGGCAGCAGGTCATCTACTCCCCGTCCCGCGGCAATCCCCTCCAGACCTTCATAGAGAAACGACAGCACGTCCTCATCGCGATATCCAAGCGCGGCCGCATGATAGGCATAGGCAGCCATGCCGCGCAGTCCCAGCAGCGTGAGGGTCTTGAGGGAGCGGATGTCCTCCTGTGCGCTCCATAAACCCGCTGTGGGATAGTCTGCCGCTTCAGGAACGCCCTGTTCGCGCGAGACGTGCGAGCGCTCGGCGTGAACCCGGCCAATCAGCCGCTCGAGCTCGTCGTCATCGAAATCCACATTGGTCAAGGTGGCGAACAATCCCTCCATTATCAGGTTGTCCATCGCGTCCGTGCGGGCTGCGGCAACCTCCCTCGCCGTTCGCACGGTCTGAGCGAGAGCGATCAAAGCGCCCGTCAGATCATCCTGCAGGCGGGCCGTGCTCGCCTGCTTTCCGCATACGCCGACTTTGCCCGTGCAAGCCTCACACCCCGCAGTTTGCTCGCATTGAAAACAGAACATCGTGTCCATGCCGCGTCCTTTCCCGTCGTCTTTCAGGGTCATCGCATTGCCACCTGCACGATAGGAGACATTCGCGCCCGGCAGCGGCGCCCCCGCTCGCCGTCTGGCCGAGCGGGGAGGCGCTTCGCGCTTGCCCGTTGAACGAAAGCGTATAATAATGATTACGACGTTTCCGTTGCATATACAACAAAGGATAAGAATGAACGCGTCTCTTTCCCTCATTGCCCGCTCGCCTTTGTTTCAGGGCATCGCCACCGACGAACTCGAGGCCCTCCTTTCTTGCCTGGGCGCACATCAGAGGTCTTACCCCAAGGGGACAGCCATCTTTCGGGTCGGGGACGTCACCTCGACCATGGGAATCGTGTTGGAGGGATCCGTTCGCCTGGAAAAGGAAGACTACTGGGGAAACCGCAGCATCCTCGCCTCCTTCGGCATCGGCCAATCGTTTGGCGAAGTGTACGCCTGCGAGGCTGAATTGCCGTTCGACATAAACGCCGTCGCCGCCGAAGACGCGGTCGTGCTGCTGGTCGACGTCCGCAAGATCACCACTCTGTGTTCGTCAAGCTGCGCCTTCCATGCGCGCCTGATTCGAAACCTCTTGGGAATCATCGCGAAACGCACGCATGCCCTCACGAAGAAAATTGAGCACACCGCCAAGCGCACAACGCGGGATAAACTGCTATCATACCTTTCCGAACAGGCAGAAGCGGCCCAGTCGAACCGCTTTTCCCTCCCCTTCGACCGCCAAGAGCTCGCCGACTACCTGTCGGTCGACCGCAGCGCCATGTGCGCCGAGCTGTCGCGCATGAAGAAAGATGGCATCGTGAACTTTCGAAAAAACCAGTTTGAGATCATGCGGCAAGATCACCGGTGATGTCATTCTTTAGAATCCAGCCCCTCGGCGCCAGAACCTCGAGAGGAGCCTTTGCATGATCATCGAGATCGCCGAGCTTGACGACCCTCGGCTTGATGTGTACGCGCGTCTCACAGACACCCAGCTGCGAAGCAAGCTGGAACCGGAAAAGGCCATTTTCATCGCCGAGTCGGACAAAGTCATCAGACGTGCGCTGGACGGTGGAGCGACACCGCTCTCCCTGCTGATGGAAGAAAAACGGCTTGATGGCATGAGGTTGACCATCAGCGACCTTGCCCGGAAATTCCCCGAAGTTCCCGTGTTCATTGCCCCCCGGGACGAAATGAAGAAGCTCACGGGATTCGAGCTCACACGCGGTGCCCTTGGAGCATTCAGGAGGCCGACGCTTCCTTCGGTCGAGGACGTCGTGAAGGGAGCGCGGCGCATCGCCGTTTTGGAAAACATAACGAACCACACGAATGTCGGCGCAATCTTTCGATCAGCCGCCGCGCTGGGAGTCGATGCCGTGCTCGTCACGCCGGAGTGCTACGATCCCTTCTACCGACGTGCGGTTCGCGTGTCCATGGGCACGGTGTTCCAGATTCCCTGGACGCGGATAGGCCCCCCGGAAGGCGACGGCGAGAAACATCGGGGCAACCGACACCATGATTCAAAGGAAAAAGGAGGAAAAGGTGCCTGGGCACACGAAGGAATCCCCTTCCTCCACTCCCTTGGATTCAAGACGGCCGCCTTCGCGCTGTCCCCCCATTCATGTTCGCTCGACGACCCCAGGCTCGCTTCCGAAGAACGTTTGGCTCTCGTGTTCGGCACCGAGGGGGACGGCTTGGCCCCCGAGACCCTCGCGCGATGCGACTACACCGTGCGCATTCCCATGGCATACGGTGTCGACTCGCTCAACGTGGCCGCAGCAAGCGCGGTTGCCTTCTGGGAACTCTGCGCGAAATGAAAGCGCAGGAAGCGAGAGTCAGCCTACCTTGTCAATTTCCTCACGCGGGTCAATAAGGCTGTTGGGAGGCACGCGGACCTCATCCCAACCCATCTGACGAAGCGCGTCGGCGGTGCGCCACGGTGGAGTGATATCGTCGTATTGGGCACAATAGCTCAGCGCTTCGACGAGCGTGATGGTATGCATGAGATCCGCCATGGTGTCGACATCAGGCACCGGAGGCAGATAAAGGGCAGGCAGGTTCTTCGCGCGTGCTTTGGCGATATAGGCCGGCAGCACCGTGAGACCCTCGGGGTTGTAGAACACGCCTGAGTGGTCGAAGTCGGTTTCGCGCGTCCATCCGACCATCGACACGCCCATCTCCTGATCAGGCGCGATGACGATGCCGCCTCCCTCGATGCCGTCAAGGCGATGGAGCGCTTCAAACCCTCCGATGACATCCGCTTTCGTCAGCGCAGGCATATCCGCCCCCATCGACAGCACCACATCATAGCCAGCATCGAACGTCTGGGAAAACGCATGGTTATAATGCTCGTCAAAGCTCTCTCCGTCATCAGCGATGCAGGTGAGTTCACAGGGCCACATGCCCGCCTCGTCAAATATCCGGCGCATGGGATCGACGTCTGAAGCGGGTGTCGTCGATATGATCAGGTGGTACGAGTCCCGCACGCCCTCGCCTTCATCGTCCTCTTCAGGAGAGCGACTTGCCAGGGCAGAAAGGGCGCTGCAGCCTATCTCGACCACGTCAAACAGCATGCAATGGTAGAGCGCCGCGGCAACCTCCGGCGTGAACGCGCCATCCTTGAGGGTCGAAAGCCTCGTCTTTACCAATCCTGGCTTTGGCAGTTTGCTGAACAGCAACAGCGCGTTCTTCCGTTCCCTCACCTGGTCCCCCTTGTCCGTTAACCGAAACATATCCGTCACCATCGTCTCGCGTTCCAGCTATTTCGCGATAAGAACCGGAACTTTCGACCCGTGAAGCACCTTATGGCTCACGCTGCCCATATACTCCTTGAGGCCGCTCAGTCCTCGATTGCCAATAACCACGAGATCGTAGTGGCGCTGGTCGATAAGCTTGATGATCTCCGCCGCCGGACTCTGCCCGGTCAAGATGAGCGTGTCCGCGCGATCCGAAACGTCCCCAAGCCTTTCCAGCGCCTCGGCAAGGAGATCCTCGCCGTCGGATATCATCATGTCGAGGATGCTTTTGAAGGCGGCCATCTGCTGGTCGTCCAACAGAGGAATGGGAATGACGGTGACCACGTCGATATGCACCTCTGGATTCAGCGCCGCGATGCCGGCGGCCAAATCGAGTGCCCTGCCAGCACCTTCGGATGCGTCAATCGCCACCAAAAGACTGTCAACGGCCATGGCATGCTCCTTTCTCGAACAGGTCTCGAAACGCCTCTCTCGAGACACAAAACTCCCAATGCATACCAGTATAGCGGTTCCCTTCCGCTTCGAACGCACGACGTTGCCAAGCTTCGGCTTCACTGTTGACGAAGGAAGAACCACCTGCGGCCCTGCCGAGCCAATCGTGCTATGCTGTGCACCGGCCCATCCCGAGAGGACCGAAAGGAGGCATGCTTTGAGGCCGAATGTCCTGCGCATGCAAAAGGCGCCCTATGCCGATGTCGAATCCATTGGAATACCGCGTGCCCTGCTGTACTATCGCTATCATATCCTCTGGACAGCCTTTTTCGAAAACCTCGGCCGGAAGGTCATTGTCAGCAACGAGACCGACCGCCCGACGGTCGATGCTGGCGATGCGCATTCGGTCGACGAATGCTGCCTCGCCTCCAAGGTCTATCTCGGCCATGTCGAGAACCTCGCGAGATGCTGCGACGCGATCTTCGTGCCAAGTATGGCGAATCTTGGAAGGCTGTGCGGATTCTGCACAAAATTTCAAGCCTTGCCCGATGTGGTGAGGGCTACGTTCTCCTCCCAAAACGTGCGCATAATCTCCTGCCTTGTCGACACCACAGGAACGCACCGAGACATGGAGGATGCCTTCGTCGAAGTGGGAATCCAGCTTGATGTACATCCCCGTCAGGCACGCCGTGCCTTCCATGACGCACGGCGTGCCGACGAGAAGGCGCGGCGCGGCATCGCCCATGCGCAAGATCAGCTGCTTGCCTCGTCCGCCCGCATGCCGGATCCTCGCCCGCTCGTCATTCTGTTCGTGGCCCACCCCTACGTCGCGCATGATCCCACCATGGGAGGGCTCGTGGCAGACGCTCTCACCTCTCTCGGGACAACCGTTCTCTACGCCGACGAAACAGACCGAGGAAAGTCGTACCAGGCGAGCCTGTCTTTCTCGAAAACCTTGCCCTGGCTGATCAGTCGCGAGCTGATCGGGGCGACCATGCTCCTCCATGATCGCATCGATGGAATCGTGCTCGTCAGCTCGTTCCCGTGCGGGCCCGACTCCATGACCAATGACGCCATCCTTCGCTGCGTGCAGGGAAAGCCGATCCTCAACCTCACCATCGACGGACAAACCGGCGCAGCCGGTTTGGAAACGCGGATAGAAAGCTTCGTCGACATTCTCCACTATCAAAGGAAGGGCGGCTACCTGCGTGGAACGGTCTGACTCCACACTCCCGGAAAGACCCGCAGACAAGCATGCCCCAACGCTGCCACGAGGCGGTTTGTCCCAGAAGGCCTCCCCGTCCGTCGGCGAAGCCCTGCCCCAAGAACCCGACGCCACGTCGTCGGCGGTCCGCGGCGACTCCCTCCGAGCGCGCGTAGCCGTGCATGCGGAGGGAAAACGCCCCTTTCAACTTGTCGTCCCCCGTGCATTGCAGCCACGACGCGATCGGCATGCCCGCACGAGGGTCTCCTTTCTGCGTTACAGCTACTATGACATCGTCTTTAAGTATTTCACGGAGCAGGTGCTCGATGCCGACTACCTGCCCCTCCCTGCTCCCACGAGAAGAACGGTCGCACTCGGCAGCCGCAACAGCAGCGACTGCGTATGCGCCCCTTTCAAGCACATCCTCGGTGACTACATCGAAGGGCTTGAACTCGGAGCCGACGTCCTTGTGCAGTTCGCCGGTCCCTGCCGCCTTGGCTACTATGGTGAGCTCCAGGAATCCATCCTGCGCGATTTGGGATACCGCTTCACCATGCTGAATTTCTCCACCTTGACCGGCAAGCCCCTCAAGGAATACATCGAGACCTGCAGGAAAAAGGTGAATCCTCATCTCTCAATCCCGCACGGGATGCGCCACATGCTCGCCGTGTTCAAAATGATTGAAGCCCTTGATGAGGCCAATGACTATTATCTGTCCCATGCGGGTTTCGAAACCGACCCTGGTTCCTTCGACCGCGCGCTCGCCGTCTATCATGACGACATGCGCCAGGCAACCTGTGAACGAGACATCGCCGAAGCACAGCGCCACGGAATGGACACGCTGCGCTCGCTCGCCATCAGCAGTCCGGAAAACCCTTTGCGCGTGGGAATCGTCGGCGAGTATTTCACCGCGGTCGACCCCCACAGCAACTTGGGAGTGGAACGCAAGCTGCTCGACATGGGCGTCGAGCTGCACCGTCTTCTCAACATAACGAACCGCAACCTGCACTACAACGAGAAAAACCTGCGCGCCGGCATCTCCGATTACGTGCGCTACGACATGGGCCCCACGTCGACCATGACCCTCGCAGCGACGCTCAAGTACGCCCAAGAGGGATTCGACGGCATCATCCATCTCAAATCGAGCGGATGCACGCCCGAGATCGACTGCATCCCCATCCTGCAGCAAATCAGCCATGACAAGCACATCCCCATCCTGTACCTCAGCTACGATTCGCAGACCAGCGACACCGGCCTGGACACCCGTCTCGAGGCGTTTTACGACATGATAGCCATGAAGAGGAGCCACTACCGATAATGGATGCCTACCTGGGAATAGACATTGGATCCATCTCGACGAAGGGCGTCATCGTCGACGCAGGCCGCACCATCGTTGCACGGTCATATCTCTGGACCGAAGGCAATCCCGCACAAGCGGCCCGCCGCGTGATGGCCGACCTGGGAGAGCAGATCGACCGCGATCGCATCCGCGTGCGAGCGGTCGGAACGACCGGAAGCGCGCGCAGGCTCGTGGGAGCCATGGCCGGAGCAATCGTCGTGAAAAACGAGATCACGGCACATGCGGTCGGCACGACCTGCCTCCATCCCACCGTTCGCACCATACTTGAGATCGGCGGGCAGGACTCGAAGATCATCTGCGTGGAAAACGGCATCGCGGTCGATTACGCCATGAACACGCTGTGCGCAGCAGGAACCGGTGCGTTTCTGTCGAGCCAAGCGCATCGGCTCGGCGTTGACGTTGAGCGCTTTGGAGAGATAGCGCTGTCCTCGAAACGCCCCGCCACCATAGCCGCACGCTGCACGGTGTTCGCCGAATCTGATCTCGTGCACAAAATTCAGGTAGGGTACGCCCGCGAGGACATCATTGCCGGCCTGTGTCAGGCAGTGGCGTCAAATTACCTCAACAACGTGGGCAAGGGAAAGAGGATCGTCGCTCCCGTGGTGTTTCAGGGCGGCGTCAGCAAGAACGCAGGGGTCGTGCGAGCCTTCGAGGATGCCCTCGACATGGAGGTGCTGGTTGATCCCGACGGCCACCTCATGGGAGCCTTTGGGATTGCGCTGCTGGCAGCCGAAGCGGCATCGCCGGATCACAGGCAGACCGCCGGCAAAGCGGCAAACCCCGAGCCCTTTGACTTCGAGCGCATCCAGGATTTCTCATTCGAGACGCGCGAGGTCGAATGCACCGCGTGCGCGAACCGCTGCGAAATCATCTGTGTGTACCGCGACGGCCTTCTCATCGATGCCTGGGGTAACCGCTGTGACCGAGGCGCCCTGAAAACAAGGAACTGAAGGCGTTGCCGCGAACGCCCCCGGGGGGAGAAGGCACAGAATGCCTTCTCCCCCCATCCGCTTACGACAGCCAGTGAATGCGACTCTCGTCGAAACGCTCAGATCCCTTCGGAGCCGGCTCGGCCGCCGGATGGCCAACGGCAATGAGGGCAAAGGGCTCAAGGGTTGCGGGAGAGCCGATGATTTCCGCAATCGCCGCCATGCGCTCCGGCTCGGGAGCAATGCCCATCCACACGGCGCCAAGATCTCGCCCGGCAGCCTCCAGAAGAATGTTCTCCACCGCCGCGCCCATGTCCTGCGCGACAATGCTGGGAAACCGAAGCCCTTCCGTGCGCGTGCAGGGCACGATGGCACATGCAGCGCCAGCAGCGGGCTTCGCATAGGGGCTTGCCTCCGACAGCTTTGCAAGCGTCTCTCGGTCGCGCACCACATAAAATTCCCAAGGCTGCTGATTCCCGCCCGAGGGCGCCGCCATGCCCGCCCGGAGCAGCGCGCGCACCTCGTCATCCGTCACGGCTTCGTCAGTGAACTTCCTCACGCTTGCCCGCTTGAAAATGGCCTCGACCATGCCGGCCTCCTTCGACTCGTTCGTCGTTCGTCGTTCGTCGTTCGTCGTTCGTCGTTCGATGATAGCGCACAGCCCAAAACTCCGCCACGCCAATTTTCAAATCGCTGCCATAACGGCAAACGGGTGTTTCACGTGAAACACCCGTTCGGCAAGAGGGGAAGTGAGACGGCGCAGTGCGAGGTGCGGCTATGCCATCAGCTTCGCCACAGCATTCGCAAAGGCAACCGGGTCTTCGATAGGCATGCCCTCGACAAGCAATGCCTGGTTATACAGCAGATCGGCATAGAGCTTCACCTTGTCGGCATCTCCGGCAGCCTGGGCCTCCTTCAACACGGCAAACACCGGATGTTTCGCGTTGACTTCCAGCACGCGCTGAGATTTGACGTCGTCGCCATCCGGCCCTTGCGCCAGGATCTTCTCCATTTCCAGGGAGACCGGACCCTCGGTGGTGATGCACGCGGGCTCGTCGGTCAGGCGCGCGGAGACAGCAACCTTTGTCACCTGATCGCCCAATGCATCCTTGAGAGCCTTGAACAGGTCGTCGTTTTCCTTGGTGACCTCTTCGGCCTCGGTCTTCTCCTCTTCGGACGCAAGACCGAGGTCTCCCCCCGCCACGTTCTTGAGTTCTTTTGCGCCCTCTCCCTTCTCGTCTGCCCCGTAGTCGCGCATGGCAGTGAAGCAGAACTCGTCAACGTCCTGGGTGCACAGCAAAACGTCGTAGCCCTTTGCGAGCACCGTCTTCACGATGGGCATCTTCGTCAGGCGCTCGATGGAATCGCCCACCGCATAGTACAGGGACTCCTGCCCGTCAGCCATGGACTCGACGTATTCCGCCAGCGTCACCAACCTGTCCTGCTTCGCGGAATAGAACAGCAGCAGGTCTGCGAGCGTGTCCTTCCGTGCACCGTAGCTGGAATAGATGCCGTATTTCAGCCCGCGGCCGAAGTTCTCGAAGAATGCCTCGTAACCCTCCCGGTCGTTGTCACGCATGTTCTCCAAGTCCGAGGTGATCTTCTTCTCGATCTTCTGAGCAATGGCGCGCAGCTGGCTGTTGTGCTGAAGTGTCTCCCGTGAGATGTTGAGCGTGAGATCCTGGCTATCCACGACGCCGCGGACGAAGTTGTAGTAATCGGGCAGCAGTTCCTCGCACTTCTCCATGATGAGCACGTTGGAGCTATAAAGCGCAAGCCCCTTCTGATAGTCACGGCTGTACAGGTCGAAGGGGGCACGGCCGGGCACGAACAGCAGCGCGTCGTACGACAGCGCTCCCTCGGCATGGATGGAAATGGTGCGCACGGGATCCGAGAAATCATGGAAATCCGCCTTGTAGAACTCGTCGTATTCCTCTTGGCTGACCTCGGACTTCCGACGTTTCCAGATAGGGATCATGGAATTGACGGTTTCAAGCTCCTGGTAGCTTTCGTACTGCGGCGTGTAATCGTCGCCCGCATCCTCCGGCTTGGGCAGCTCACGCGACTTGGTGACTTCCATCCTGATGGGGTAGCGGACGTAGTTGCTGTAGCGTTTAATGAGATCCTTCAGGCCATATTCGGAAAGGTACGTGCTGAACTTCTCCTCGTCGGTGTCGTCCTTGAGCGTGAGGGTGACATCGGTGCCATGGTCATCACGCTCGGCTGCGCTGACCGTGTATCCCTCAATGCCATCGCTTTCCCACGACCATGCCTCTTCGCTCCCATAGGCCCGGGAGACGACACGCACGCTTTTGGCAACCATGAACGCGGAGTAGAATCCGACGCCGAACTGCCCGATGATGTCGACGTCGTCACCTTGCGCCTGATCATTCTCCATCTTGAATGCCATGCTGTCAGAATGAGCGATCGTGCCCAAATTGCGGTCGAGATCATCTTTCGTCATGCCAATGCCGCTGTCGGACACGGTAATTGTGCGGGCATCCTTGTCAAACGATATGAGGATTCCCAGATCGTCCTTTGAAAACTGAATCGTGTTGTCAGTGAGGCTTCTGAAATACAGCTTATCCACCGCATCGGATGCGTTTGAAATGAGCTCCCTCAGGAATATCTCGCGATTCGTATAGATGGAGTTGATCATGAGGTCGAGCAGCTTTTTGCTCTCCGTTTTGAACTTACGCATGGTTTGCATGCCTTCCCTTCGTTGTTTCCCAGTCCCAGCGGAAACACGTTAGCAGTCCCCGCCATAGAGTGCTAACCGAAATTGTAATACGGACGGAGGGGATGTCAAGAAACACAGGCGAAAATGCAACGAAGCACCTCTCTCCTGACGCAGAAACATTGCAAGCGCCGAGCGCTTCGGCAAGATCGGCCCGTGCCCCTACCGCGACACGCCAGTCTCCACCATGCGCTCAGGCGCCTTGCGCATCCGCCTCAACCTGTCAGCGCACACCATACTTCTCATAATAGGAATCGAGCGCGGCCTTGACCGAATCGTCGATGACCACCTTGCCCCCCTGCTCCCTGTTGTGGAGGCAAGCGACCACCTCGTCCATGTCCACGATGGCCTTGGTGGGAAACCCATAGCGCTCACGCACCTCGTCGAGCGCGCACCTCTGGCCGCCCTTGCCCACTTCCATCCTGTTGAGCGACACCATGAGTCCTTTGACTTCGACATTGGCCTGTGACAGCAAGAGGGGATACGTTTCCTCGATAGACTTGCCCGACGTCGTCACATCCTCGACCATGACCACGCGGTCTCCGTCATGAAGCGCACTCCCCAGCAAGATGCCGGCATCGCCGTGATCTTTGGCTTCTTTGCGGTTCGAGCAATAGCGGACTTCGACCCCATACAATTCGCTCAGGGCCATCACGGTGACAACCGCCAAGGGTATGCCCTTGTAGGAGGGGCCAAACACCACGTCGAAATCGAGACCGAAGCTGTCATGGATGGCCTGCGCGTAAAAGCGGCCGAGCCGCTGCAGCTGAGAACCCGTGACATACGCTCCGGCATTCATGAAGAACGGCGAGGTTCGACCACTTTTCAGCGTGAACGTCCCAAACTTGAGCACCTCGCTCTCAACCATGAATTCGATGAAATCCTGCTTATACTGCTCCATCAAGGTCTTCCTCCATCATGCCACATCGCCGTTTCAGTCGACGGATATCATAGCATGCCCCATTCTCACACCGACCGCTTCCCTTGCCAGATCAGCGAAGGACCGCGCATGCGACCTTGCCCGACGCGCCGGTTCGCCGAAACGGCTCATTTTCCCGCATCGGCGAGCGCGGCAGAACCAGCCTGCGCCCTTCCCGTCCGATTGAGGACGAACGCCTCCGCGCCAACCACCGCAATGCCAAGCCAGATGAGGCCGAAGCACACGCCATGGGCCACCGTGAAATCCTCGCCGAAGAACACGACGGCCAACACGAGGGAAATGGTGGGACTCACGTATTGCAAGAATCCCAGCACCGTCATCGAGATGCGATTCGCCGCTGCCGAATAGAGCAGCAACGGTATCGCGGTGAGTATGCCGCACCCCACAAAAAGGACAAGGTCGATCTCGGGTGAAGCGATGGCGATGGGATCGGGTGTGGCCGGCGTCACCTGCCACACCCACGGCGCGACAGCGCCAACGACCAGAGCGAGCGCGCCGAGAGCTCCCGTCAGAAGGGATTCGAACGCCATGCCCGGCAAAGCGGGATAGCCACCCCTTTTCTTCACGGCACCGTATACGCTGAACGTGGCCGCCAACACAAAGGATATCCAGATGGAACCGCCATGCACAACGACGAAATAGACAACTCCCACCGCAGCGAGCACCGTCGCCACCGTCTGCATGCGCGTAAGCCGCTCTTGGAAGACGACCAATCCCAACACGATGTTGCAAAGAGGACACAGATAGTACCCAATGCTCGTCTCCAGCAGGTGGCCGCTGTTCGCCGCCCAGACGAACACGCCCCAGTTGCAAGTTATGAGCAGGCCTGAAACCAGAAAGGTTCGCACCGCCCGCGGCTCTCTGAACAGAGGAAGGAACTTCGTCCGCTTCACCACGACGCACAGCGCCACCATGAAGACGCACGACCAGACCATGCGCCAAGCAAGCACCTCCAACGCAGGTATAGCCGAAAGCAGCTTCCAATACACGGGCATGACTCCCCACAGCACATAGCATCCCAGTCCTTGGAGGAATCCGGTCTTGTCTGTCGGAGATGTCGGGGAGGCCATGTTGCGTGCTTTCATAGAAGGTTGCTGCTCTCTGTCGAAATAAAGAGGAAAATACCCGGGCCTGCACGAGGCAGGCCCTCTTTCATTCTACCAGCAGACTCAAGGCTCCCGGCGCTCGGTTCGCACGCCGGCCGCGCGTGCGGGCACTTTTCCTCATCCGGGAACTTCCGTCGGGAAGGGCAGCGCCAAAGATGCCTCGCGTCACTACCCCTGAACCGTATAACGTCTGACCGCATCCTCATCCAACGTGACGCCGAGCCCCGGGCCCTCAGGCGGATAGACACGGCCGTCTTCCATGCGGATGCGCTCATTGATAAGGCTCGGAGCCGATGCGTCATCGTAGTCCATGAATTCGCACGGATAGCTGATGGCCCTCATCGCGCAGCCCAGATGGATGATGGCCACCATTCCCAGGGCACTTTCCGATTGGCTTCCTATCATCATCGGTCGATGATACGCCTCACAGAGCGCGGCGATCTTGCGGCCATAGGTGAAACCGCTGCGGGGAATCTTGACCATCATGACAGAGAGCGCGTCGAGATCGATCTGGTGGGCAACGTCGTACAAGGTGAAATTGCTTTCGTCCCCGACAAGGGGGATGTCGACGGCGTGGGCGAGTCTCACGCGATCCTTTTCGTTCGTCGCCGCGATCGGCTCCTCGAAATAGTCAAGATCCCCCCGAAGCGCGTCATAGACCCTCTTCGCTCCAAAGTAGGAATAGCTCTGGTTTCCGTCGATGTAGATTTTCGTGTCAGGCGAAACCGCTCCCCGCAGAGCACGGACGCGACGAATGTCGGCTTCGGGGTCCAAGCCTCCCTTCACTTTAAAAGCACGGTATCCCTTTCCATGCAGGTCGCGAGCTTGGTCGAGCAGAGACGCATCATCCGTCAGCCACAGGATGCGGCTCGGGGCGATCCTCTCCCGATAACCGCCCAGCAATTTATGGCAGGGGATGCCACACACTTTGCCCATGATGTCCCAGAGGGCAACGTCAATGCCCCCTTTGGCCGCAAGATTTCCCTTGACGAAAGCCATCTTCTCATGGGCTTTCTCGACATCGAAGGGATCAAGGCCCACAATCAAGGGAGCCAGCAGGTTATTCACCACATGGACCATGCCGACCTGCGTCTCTCCGTAGATGTTCTCACGGGGAATCGCCTCGGCAATCCCCTCGACGCCTTCATCGGTCATGATGCGGATAAGCACATGAGCCTGGCTGGTCATGCGGCCAGTCGCCCACTCCATCGGATGAGGAAGGGGAAGGTCGACGGGAATAGCTTGCACGTGATTGATCTGCATGACGCATCATCGCCTTTCGTTTCGAGGGCCCAACCAAGAATGAAAAGGAGACCGCAGGAAAAACAGTCTGCCCCGCCCCTCTTCACGCCAGCGCATTCGCTCACTTTTGCATCTTGTCACGATCGGTGAGCGCGCGCAAGACATGGCAGGAATTCCCTGCATCGTGACCTCGTCGATAATATCGTGTCCACACCGCTTTCCAGCCCGACCACGACACTGCCGCCAACGGCCAGACGGAGCATCACCCCGGCCTTGCCCTTCCCCGCACTGTGGCGCCCTGCGTTGTCAGGAGGATTCCCCACACATCGTCCGGTGGCAATGCTGCACGCCGATCCGGACTCGCCGGCACACTAATCGGTGATTGTTGTGCCACAGAACCGGTTGTCGGCAGCATGCTGCCGAGCGAAAGGACCCTTGTCCACAGACTCGGCAGCCGCAGGAGGCAGATCGGCCTCGTGCGGCGTAGTACAATGGACCCATCTTTCAATTGCTCCATCGCCTGAAAAGAGGCATCTCATGGACACCGCTCCACGGCAAGAAGACCCGGCAGATCTTCTCGAAAAGCATTTCCCTCTGTGGAAAGAGCTGACTCCCCTTCAGCAAAAGACGCTGTCGGCAGCATCAACCCTGCGTGCCTTCCCCCGAGGAGCGCACGTCCATAACGGCAGCAGTGACTGCATCGGGGTGCTCTTTGTCGTCAGAGGGACCTTGCGGGCCTCTATGCTCGCAGAGAACGGGCGCGAGATCAGCCTGTTCCACATCGAAGAGGGAGAAAGCTGCGTTCTTTCCGCGTCGTGCATCCTCCCCCTCATCACCTTCGACATCTTCATCGATGCCAAGACCGATGCCGAACTCCTCGTCGTGAACCCCACGTCGTTCAGCTCCCTCATGCATGCGAGCGCTCCGGTCGACGCCTACGCCTACCGTCAGACTGCAGAGCGCTTCTCCGACGTCATGTGGGTGTTTCATCAGATTCTGTTCGTCAGCTTCGACAAGCGGCTGGCAGCATATCTGCTTGAGGAGGCTGACCTGAGCAGTCCGAGGACCCTCGAGCGGACACACGAGAACATCGCAAAGGATCTGGGAAGCGCCCGCGAAGTCGTCTCCCGTATGCTCAAATATTTCCAGCAGGAGGGGCTGGTGGCGCTTTCTCGCGGGTCAATCGCACTTCTCGATGACACCCGCCTCTCCCATCTGGCCTATCAACGCTGAAAACCGCATAGAATCGGGGGGCCCCCCCCCCCCCCACCGGGGGGGGGGGCCCCCCCCCCCCCCGCTTTTCTAATCCCAGCAATTCTGGCTTGCATCGAGCCGAGAGCCGAAGGGTTCGATGCAGAACAGAATAAAACCCGCGCTTTGGCGCGGGATTTGATCCGCAATCCTACTTTTGGAAAGCGGAGAGAACGGAGGGAATTCCATGCTTGACAAAATCCTGCCCTATCTGCTGGCAGGCATTTCTGTGGGCGGGCAGTATGCCCTGATCGCCATCGGCTACACGATGGTGTATGGCATCCTGCGCCTGATTAACTTTGCCCACGGTGATATTTTCACGGTTGCCGGCTTTATTATGGTCTATGCCGCCGCGACCATGCCCCTGAGCGTTTCCATTCCTTTGACCATCGTGCTGACGGTGCTGCTGGGCGTGTTGGTGGAAAAGGTGGCCTACCGGCCGCTGCGCACCGCGCCCCGCATGTCCGTCATGATCTCGGCCATCGGTATGAGCTATCTGCTGCAAAACTCCATGTGGTATCTCACCGGCGGCCTTGCCAAACAGTATCCGGTGCTGCCTTGGATCAGCGACAGCGTGAACGTGGCGGGGACGACCACCAGCCGCGTCACCATCATCACCCCGTTTTTGGTGATTGCGCTGGTTGCAGTTTTGGTTCTGCTGATCAAGCGGACCAAGATCGGTATGGCCATGCGGGCCGCGTCCCGGGACTT
>JAEWQO010000011.1 GCA_023460315.1 Actinomycetes bacterium | reverse complement strand
CCATTGTGGTGGTAGATAACCCCGACATCCGAATCGGCATGGATTTGGCTACCGTGCAGGAAATCAACAAACAGGCAAAATCCGATGTCAACATCGCAGCCACACGCACCGACAGCGGCAAGCTGACTGGTGATGCAAAAAAAGCCATCGGCAGCCGCCCGGTATTTGACCTCAAGGTGAACTATGGCAACGGCAAGGCAGTCAGCAGCTTCGGCGCAGGCAGCGTATCGGTAATTATTCCCTACACCCTCGGCGCAAATGAAAAGGCTGGGAATGTGCAGGCGGTCTATGTGGATGCCAAGGGCAAGGTACACTGGCTCACAAACTCGGTCTATGACAGTGCGGAAAAGGTACTGCGTTTCAGCACCAATCATTTTTCCACCTACGGCATCGGCTATAAACAGGCCAACCCCGCATTTACTGACATTGCAGGCCATTGGGCAAAGGAAGATATTGAGTTTGTGGTAAGCCGTGGATTGTTTAGCGGCACTTCTGAAACCAAGTTCAGTCCGAATGCCGCTATGACGAGAGGAATGTTCGTCACCGCCCTCGGACGGTTGGCAAACGCCGATGTAAGCGGCTACGCAAAGAGCAGCTTCAGCGATGTGAAAAGCGACGCCTACTACATGGGCTACATTGAGTGGGCAAGCAAAAACAACATTGTAAACGGGGTTGGCAATGGAAGGTTTGCCCCGGATCAGTCCATCACCCGTGAGCAGATGGCGGTCATTATGAGCAACTATGCCAAGACCATCGGTTATACTCTACCGAAAGTTCATGTCGAAAACATCTTCGCTGACAATGGCAAGATCAGTGCCTATGCCAAGGAAGCCGTGAAGCAAATGCAGATGGCAGGGGTTATCAGCGGCAAAAACGGCAATCTCTTTGACCCGCAGGGTACAGCCACAAGAGCCGAGGTGTCTGCTGTACTGCGCCGCTTTGTGGAGCTGGCAATTTCCAGTGACACGGCGCAGGGCTGGACCATGAACGATTCCGGCAAATGGATGTACTTCAAGGATGGCAAACCCCTCACCGGCAAGCAGGACATTGATGGTGGCGCCTATACCTTTGACCAGTACGGCGTGACAGCGGATGTACCCAAAAATCTCCGCTATACAACCTACATCGTACAAAAGGGCGACAGCTTCTGGCTCATTGCACACAAGCTGGGATGCACAATGTCCGAGTTGGAACGGCTGAATAACAAGAGCCGGTTTTCTATCATTTACCCCGGCGATGTACTTCGAGTGCCGGAAAAGTAACAGAAACAACAAATCAATAGAGCTATGGGCAAACCCGGTTAAAATCGGGGGACGCAAACCTGCTAAGCAAAGTCAAGGGGTCGATTCAAAAAAGCTGATGTTTTTGCGTGGTAAAAATGAGCATAGCAAAGCAGACCAAGCACAAAAGGCGGCTTGGCCAGAATCGCTCTAAAAGCGGTTACTCCGAGTAGACCTCCATTACCCTGGCGTAGTAAATTCGGAGGAATTTGTTCAGTCCAGCAATTTTAGCGGCCTTTTTGTGCTTGCCTTCTGCTTCCTTTTTCAGCATGAACTCATAAACGGCAGCGTCTTCGGTGGGCTTGGTGGTTTTCAGCGCTTTCATGATCTCATAGCCGGTTTTGCGCAGCACCGGTGATCCCCTTTTGGAAATACTGCGTTGTGTGCCGACAAAGGAACCTGACTCGTAAGGCGGCGCATCAATACCGGCAAAAGCAACCAAAGCGCTGCCGCTGTGGAATCTGCGCACATCGCCAATTTCCGCAATCAGCTTGGGGCCAAGGGCCGCGCCAACACCCTTCATAGCCATAACGACCGGGTATTCCGGCAAGTTGCTTGCCAACTGCTGCATCTGTGATAGAATGGACTCCAGAGTCTTATCCAATTCACGAAGGACTCGCACGGCTTCCAGCACCAGTGTTTTCGTCAACGGTGTCGCTGGAAGCGAAGGGATACCATTCTGAGCTACGGCGTAGATTGTCTGCGCCTTACGCTCGCTTGAATGGTATCCCTTTTTCTTTGCCCAACGGCAGTATGCATTAATAAATCGCTGTTCGCTCATCTTTTTGATGTTGTCGAAATGCCAGAATTCTTCCACGAAATCACCCAGCTTGCTGCCCTTACGTCCCTCTTTGGAAGGGCGAAGAAGGGATTTTATGCCCGGCATGACACTGTCCAGCAGGTGGGTGAGCGAATTTAAGCTCATGACACTCAGGGCTATGTAATGCTGATACTGGCGGCCTAAAAGCTTGAGGTCGGCATAAACCTCCTCTGGAGCCCGGTAGTTTTCAAGGTGAAACCAATTATCCAGCCCGTAATTTGCTATTTTAACGGAATCCAGTTTATCTGTTTTCCCCTTGCGAATAGCAGCGGAAGCATATTTTTTCATTACCAATGGGTTAATTACTGCAACAAAAATACCGGCCTGCTGCAAAGAGCATAGCACCGGCAGATGATAGGCTCCAGTGGCCTCTACAACCACCCTAACCTCACCTTCCAACGCAAGCAGACGTTGAGACAGCTTAGAAACTTCCGATTCGGTGTGCGCAATTTCATAGGGAGAAGCAATTACTTCACCGTAAGGCTTCATAATGCACACCATGCTTTTCCCTTTGGAAACATCGATTCCAACACTGATCATTCATATCACTTCCTGAATCGTATTTTTCGTAACGGCGATCCATCCTTGCTCATTGCGATTCATTTTGGCTCGTTACACGAAAGCTCCTGCGAGTTTCAACCTGCTTAAGCGGATGTTTACAACGAGGGACGGCCGACAGTTTGCGTCACGGATGCTGAGATCCAAGCCGAGGGACGCCGGACCGGTTACTCCCTCATCATAAAGAAATGAGCGCAAACGCTCAATGCCATGGGCTGGCGAAAGCATCTGCACTTTTAGTGTACCAAAGCCGAGGGTCTAAGGTGTCTTAGGGCGCTATGATAGTCTGGCTGCCAAAACCCACAAGGGCGTGCCCTCTCCAAACAGAGGGTGCGCCTTTGTCATTTCTTACGGTTTTTAACGGAATATATGGCATCCAGATACTTTGACTTTGCTATGCGCTATGGCGAAAGGGATGCTTCTATGAAAACTTCTTGTTTTGATATGAGGTGGAAATAAAGACGGTGGACTTTATATCTACCATTTCCTTTACATACAATTTCATATCCAGATTGTAAAAAAGTCAGTATTTTGCCATTGGCAATCTACTGACTTTTTTTAGTGTGCCCGGCATGGGCACACTCTCAAGGGTGAAAGTCGTGTGTTCTGAAAGCTGTCATCAGCTTGCCGGTGAAAGTCCGGTCAAGGTAATCGCCAGTGAGCCTTGTAGCAAGCCTCCAGTGCTCTTGCCGTGGTCGCGCGGTTCATACAGGAGAATAAGGAGCCGGACTACTTCGCGTAGCCCGATTGTTGACCCGCTTTTTCGGAGCAAAAAATAATCGGGAGTGATAAAAATGAATCATACAGCCATAAGCGGAGCTGCCCCAACGGCAGCTCTTTATGCCCGTTTCGGCACTTATGCCCAAACCGGCTTGGAAGTATCCCGCGCGGGCCGCTATGTCAGGCTTTCGCGCAAGGACGGCGACAAAGAGGAATCGGACAGTATCGCCAACCAAAAGGAACTGATCCGCGCGTTTGCGCAGGATAAATCGGATATTGAAATTAAAGAAATCTATGAGGACGACGATTATTCGGGCGTGAATTTTGACCGCCCCGGCTTTCAGCGCATGATGGAGGACATTCGCAGCGGTAAGATCGACTGCGTTATTGTGAAAGACCTGTCCCGGCTTGGCAGGAACTACATTGAAACCGGCAAGCTGCTGGAACGCTTTTTCCCCTTTATGAATGTACGCTTTATCGCCATCAACGACGCCTACGACAGCAAGCATCACAACGCGCAGACCGACAGCCTGATTATTCCGTTCAAAAATCTGATTAACGATACCTATTGTGCGGATATCTCGAAAAAATCCGCAGCCAGTTTGAGGTGTGCCGTCAAAACGGGGAATACATCGGCTCCTTTGCGGCCTTCGGGTATCTGAAAGCAAAGGATGAAACCGGCCGCAACCAGCTTGTGATTGACGAAAATGCCACTCCCATCGTCCGGGACATTTTCCAATGGAAGATTGAGAGGCAAAGCGCCCAGGACATCGCCGATAAGCTGAACACCCTGGGGTCCCCTCGCCGCTGGAATATAAAAAGCAGTGCGGCTCCAACTACACCACGGTATTTGGCAAGGCCGCGCGCTCCAAGTGGACAGCGGTGGCGGTAGGACGCATTCTTAGAAACGATTTGTATGTCGGCGTTCTGACCCAGGGCATCAGCACCACGGCAAATTATGAGATCAAACAGCGCATTGCCCGGAGTTTTATCCTGAATCGTGATTGGACGAATCGGCTTATTGAGATGGGCATAGCGCTTATTATAACGGATTGCCCACGTATGGACAGTGATCTTTACAGAAGAAACACCGCTTTCACTTAGGAGCGGCGTTTCTTAAAAAAACTAAAATATTTTTGCGACCTTACTTGACATCAGCCCATTTGCATTGCTCGCCGGTTTAATCGGAACAAAAGATATAATTGAGCCTTCGGACCACAATTTTTATAAAGATACGAGAAGCGGGGTTGGTCGTTTCTATTGATCGGTGAACTATTCGGCGTTGCGCTTGACACTCGTCTCGGAATGGCTTGGTCACGCCGACTGGAATACTTGGCTGACCTATTGTGCTCACGCGAGCACAAAATTATCCACGATTATTGAAATCGACATTTCCATCGTTTCTTGACTAACCGAGGAATAACTTTTTGTGTATGTCATTGAAACTATACTGATATTCGTATATAATATATAGTGTCTTTTTATATCTGCACGGAGGTGAAATGCTTGAGCAGTTTGCAGGGATATATCTCGGCGCGAGAAGCGTCATACAAATGGGGCGTATCGGAACGGCGCGTACATCAATACTGCCAAGCTGGACGCATTCCGGGGGTCTCCCGCTTCGGGCGTTCTTGGGCTATTCCCGCTGATGCACAAAAGCCTACTGATCCCAGAAAAGAAAATACCATAAGGAAGTGAAGCCTATGCTGCGTATAGCCATCTGTGATGATCAGCCGAAGGAATTGGCAATCATCAATGAACACATAACAGAATACCTTGACACTCATACATTGGAGGCCGAGGTGAGAAGCTTTTCTCACCCAGATCAATTGCTCACCGCCATTGAGTCCGAAAGTTTCCATCTTTACATATTGGATATTGTTATGCCTATGGTCAGCGGCATTGAGCTTGGCAAGGAAATTCGACGTCTTGACCGTGAAGCGCAAATTATTTATGCCACTACCGAGCCGCAGTTTGCTTTGCAGGCCTATGCCGCAAGTCCTATCAATTATCTTGTGAAGCCCGTCGAAAAGCAGACGCTGTTTGATACATTGACCCTCGCCATCTCAAAGGCAGACCTTGCCGAGGAACAGACTTTTGCGGTTAAAACTGCGGATAGCTTACGGGTAATAAAACTGTCAGAAATCTTATGCTGTGAGTATAGTAATCATGCAGTCTTATTTTGGCTGTCAAACGGAGAGAAGGTGCAAAGCCGAACGATTCGAGAGAATTTTACGGAATACACCTCACTTATTTTGAAGGACAGGCATTTTTTGCAATGTCATACTTCATTTGTGGTCAATCTGCGGCGGGTGGAGCGCTTTGCCAAGGATAGCTTTACATTATGCGACGGCAAGATGATTCCCATTGCCGTTAAGCAATATGCGGCTGTACGGGATACTTATATGGACTATCTTATGGCAAGGAGGCGCAGTGATGACTGAACTCATACCAGACCTGTTACGAGCAATCATTTCAACTACTGCCAATGTCCTGCTGATGACATCCCTTTTGCAGCCGAAGTATTCTAAAAAAGCCACGCTGCTGACCATGCTCGGTGTTCTTGCTGCCGATTTAGGTACCGCTATTTACTGCTATGTCAGCGGAAACCTGACACTGCTTTCAAAGCTTGATATTATCCTGTTTGCGGTGCTTTGTTTTGCGGTGCGTCCAATGTTCAAGGACAACTTTATGCAGTGGCTGTTTTCGTATATTACCGTTCAAAATATAAGCGATACCGTAATTATTTTAAGCTTCCAGGGCTCAAGACATTTACCTTATCCTCCCTATGCGAATTCATTGCTGCGCATACTTCTGTTTGGTGCTTTTCTGCTGGTTTTATGGCGTTATGTGCGTCCGCTGTATCGACAGGCGGTGGAGCATTGGACGGCATATTTTGCCGTGGCCTTGGGACTTTACATTACCTTCAACTATTATGTTCTAACTGCGAATGACGTTGTGGCGATGCTGACCGAACAGGCCATACCACTGCTTTTGGTGATTTTTATTGGACTTGCCTCCTATGGTTCCATTTTACTTTCTCTTAAGAATCTTCAGAGAGAGTTTCGGGTCAAAGAGGAAAACCGAAAAATGCAGGCGGAACGGGAGTACCTGCAACTGGCCGCTGGCAATATGTCGCAGCGGTTGGAGTTGATGGAGGAAGTATCGGCCCAGAACAGCCGCGCTGCGCATGACCGCCGTCACTTCAACAATGTGCTTCTGGAGCTTTTGGAGCAGAAAAAAAGCGATGAAGCGGTTGTTTTGCTAAAAAATCAAAATCAAACGGCACACAAGATCAGTAAGGTTTATTGTGAAAATCCAGCTGTAAATGCCGCCGTCTGCCACTATGCAGGGCTTGCGGATCAGGCGGGTATATCCACAGAGATTGAACTGGATATTCCAAGAGACCTGACTGTGGACTCCTTAGAGCTTTCCATGGTGGTTTCAAACCTTTTGGAAAATGTAATCCGTGCCTGTGGAAAGCTGCCGCAAAATTGTTCTCCATATCTCCGCTTTACCTGCCGGAGCGTGGGACGGCTGTTGCTGGAAATGGAAAATCCCTGCACGGAGGATACCGTATTGAATGAAAGTGGTTATCCGATTGCACGTGAAGAAGGACATGGAATCGGCAGCAAAGGCGTGATTGCCTTTGTGAAAAAGTATGATGGCGAACTGCTGTATAAAATCGAAAAAGGTATTTTTCGTGTACGCATTTTGGTGTAAAATCACTCTGCTTCCTGTTTGTCAAGAGCAAATTTTAAGTGAATAGCTTTTTTTAAGTGTAAAAATGAGCCTTTTAAGTGTAAAGGCTCATTTTTTTTGCTTTTCGGGATATTCTCACAATAGAAATTTTAAAAATATCAACTTGTAGGAGGAAACGAATATGAAAGCAAAAATTCTCTCATTGCTGCTGGCGTCCAGTATGGTCATTTCTTTGGCTCTGTTCACAAGCGGCTGTGCGCAAAAAAGCAGTGCGTCTGCTTTGTGGGAGGCTGGGAGTACAAGAAACAAGATTGTGGTCATAAGCGATGTTCACATCGGAGTGGATGACAAGTATGCCGAAAATGTGGCGAACCGTCCAATATTGATTGATTTCTTAAAGCGGCTGCAAAGCACAAAGGATGTGCGGGAGCTGGTCATCGACGGTGATTTTCTGGATGAATGGTTTCTGCCGGTGGATTACCCCAGCTATACCGATGTGCAACAATTTTACAAGGACGTCATTGCCAACAATCAGGGGGTCATTGATGAACTGAACAAAGTAGCTGACAGCGGAATCAAGCTGGTCTACATACCTGGCAATCACGATATGACGCAGGGGGATGCAGTTTTACAGGAGGCAATCCCCAAAATTGTACAGGTTCGGGATGCCAAAGGGCTGGGAACCTATTACACAGGAGACCGAAACGAAATTGCAATTGAGCACGGCCACCGTTACGATGTATTTTCAGCACCGGATACAGTAACCAACGCAGAGTTGGTGGGTAATAACGATACCATGCTGCCGGCTGGCTATTTTTACGCACGTTATGCCGCTACATGGGTATTGGAGGGGCGCCCCAAAGTAGAAAAGAATTTACCTGTGGTAACAACGGTTCCCGACAAATCCGATGCTGACCAGTATGGTGCTTATCTGTATTATTCGCTCCTTAAAAGTATTTCCACAAGAATGACACCCAACGAAGGTCTTGAGGAAAAAATATTTGATATGCACATGGATGGCTTTGACGATTCCTATACTTATCTGGACTTTTATCCTGCCCAGCAGGCGGACGGAACTATTTCCGCGCCGGTGTTGTTCAAGAATATTCAGCGCACATGGGCGGAACGTCAGAGAGTCAATCAGGTCAAGGTTCCCAACAGCTTTGTTGAAGCAGTCGCCGGAGCCGTGGACTGGGAGTACTATTTCAGACAGGCAAAGGCGCAGTATCTGGAAAATCCGGACGAAAACGTGGACGTGGTAGTGTTCGGTCATACACATGTACCCTCATATCGTGCTATGGACAACGGAAAATACTACATTAACGAGGGCACATGGATTGACCATAACACCGACTATCCGGATGCTACCCGTACCTTTGCCGTCATTACCACCGGCGAGAAAACCACCCCCGCACTGTATATGTACAACGAGGACGGCTCTTTGACGGATATAGCCGCTAGTGTCAGCAAAGCAGCAGAAGCCGAAGCGGCATCCTCCGCAGATTCATCGGACAATGTGTCCTTTGATACCAAAGCGCTTGAAAATTACGGCGATGAAAACACACAGGCACGCTATGTAGAGGTAAGCGGCTTAAACGATACGACTGTGCAGGAAAAGCTGAATCAGGCGATGAAAGAGTTTTGCCTTGCACCAGCCTCTTCTTCCGAAAAAGATACCACTTACGATATTATGCCTGTTTTTGAAGTGCTGGACGGCGATTTGCTGAGCCTTAGAACCTACGACACGGCGTATACGGCGGGAGCGGCATACCCGGTTAGCTCCATACGCACCCAGCTTTTCAGCTTAGCTACGGGTGAAACGGATTCAGAAAATCTATGGGGCTTTATAAAGGACAAAGCCGCATTTAAGCAGTTGATATTAGACAAAAAATTTGGTTTTGCAGCGGCGGGAGTCGAGGGTGGAGTGCCCGAAGAAGTTAAAACAGCGGCCTATCAAAAGCTTGCGGAAAGCATCGACGCAGAAGGCTTTGCAACTCAGTTTTACTTTGGCGATGGCGGTAACTTAAATGTATGGTGCGAGGGTGAAAACCATGCAAGCGGAGACTATTGGCTGTTTGATATTCCTGTCACAGAGCTGGAGGGAATTGCAACAGACCGGCTGCTCCCCATAATTGATGCCATCAAGAGTCTTGGTAATTAAAATTCGGATATGATACTCAAGCACAAGCGACATTCCGAATGCTTCGGGATGTCGCTTGTGCTCTTGCCGGAAGGAGCGTGATGGAATGGAAAAGCGCAGGCGTGAGGATGTGCCGCTCCTTGCCCCCAATACAGAGGGAAATGTGTGGCCCAAGCAGGTTTGCCCGGTCTTTGAGCCGAGGGCCGGCGCGCCCGAGGGACTGCGGCAGTGCTGGTACTGCCGGTGCGCCGACTTTCATCTGGACAGGCCACGCTCATTGGATGTGGGCGTATGCTATTGGCCGAAAAAGATATCAAGATAAGATGGTAGAAAATTCAAACGGGAAGGAGGAGTTATCGATGCACATTGCTATTTGCGATGACAGCGCTCATGACAGAAAATCGCTGTGTCAGGCTTTACAGGCATTTTCAGTCGAAAACGGCTTGGGTGCCGAAATCGATTTAATAGAGGACGGTGAGCTTCTGCTCGCCATGGAACCGGAACTCCTCTCCGAAGTAGAGCTCTTTTTCCTCGATATTTACATGGAGCGTTCCAACGGCTTCGATGTAGCCAGGGTTTTAAGGGCCAGAAGGGTTGCGGCACCCATTGTCTTTCTCACTTCCTCTCCGGACTTTGCGGTACAAAGCTATGAAGTGGAGGCGTTTTCCTATCTGCTCAAGCCTGTCCCGCAGGGCAAGCTGAAAGCCTTGATGCAGAGGTTCCTCCAAGGTTACCAGCCCCGCAGCATTTTTCTGGCCGGCCGTCTCTTTGTGCAGGAGGACATCGTATTTGCTGAGAGCGACCTTAAAAACGTTACCCTTCACCTCCGGGACGGAACCAGCGCACGGGTGCGGGAGAAGCTGGATACCGTGGAGCAGCGTCTGAAAGGCTCCTCTTTTCTGCGCTGTCACCAGAGCTATCTCGTCAATCTTCGCTACGTCTGCAGATTGGAGAATGAGACCTTTATCACGAGCCTTGACCGTCCGGTACTAATTCGCAAGCGGGATTTTCCAGAGCTTCGCAAGCGTTATTATGATTATTTGAAATCCGTGGCGGGGGTAGGTGGATCGCTATGACCGTGGGGATATGGGAGGGCATCCGCCGCTTCAGACAAAAGTTTGCGGTTCATTCTGAAATGCGGGCAGAGGAATCCAATTTGAAGCTTTACGATGAGCTGCTGCGCCTCTCGATGGACGGCGTAAAAGCGCAAATTGAGTTGATAGAGCAGGAACACCGGGCTGATCTGGACAGTATGGAACAAATCCGGAAAATGCGCCACGATTTAAAGCACCATCTGGCCGTACTCTCTGCCCTGCTGGAGGAAAACGACTTAGACGGCGCAAAGGGTTACATAATGGAGCTCTCCGGGGAACTGCCGCAGGCGCCGCTGGACGGAAAAAATCGGCTTACCAAGGGATTTCTTCGCAAGTATGCACAGCTGTGCAGGGACGGCGGGATTACGATGATCTCCGATATCAGGTACGACGAGGACGCGCTGCACGACAAGACGCGGTTGGGACTTATTCTGGGAAATGCCCTGCAAAACGCTTACGAGGCTGCCTTAAACGCGCCGGGCGAGCTGCGGCAGCTTAGAATGGAAGGGCGAACAGTGCAGGGTACGTTGCTGCTGGTGGTGGAAAACGGTTACGACGGCCATTTGAATCCGAACTACCGAACCACTAAATCAGGAGCCCTCCACGGCTATGGTCTACTCGGTATACGCAAGGCTGCCGAAAGCACGGGTGGTTATGTGGAGATTGAGTATACTCATCAGAAATTCCGTCTGACCGTTGCGTTACCGATTGGAGAAAGGACATTGCCGCATGAAACAATGCCCCTTTGAGAAATCGGAAATTAGGAGAAGGGCTTGAGCTGTGCTGAAGAAAAGGATACCTCTTTTTTCGGAGAATCATGTGCATGATAAGTGTTTTATTGTGGTGAATCCCACGTAACCGTCTCCCTGAGAAGAATATAGAATCTGGAATGGAGAAAAGAAATATGAAACGACGAAACAACCTCTCTTATATATTAATAATGATCGTACTGGCGGCACTTTTTCTGACTTTGGCTGGTTGTGGCGGGACGGGAAAATCAGAGCGGACCGCAGACATTGCCGTACTCTACACGGGGGACGTCCATTGTGCGGTAGACGAAAATATCGGCTATGCGGGACTGGCATCATTTAAAACGGAGCTGGAGACACAGGGCACCCAGGTGCTGCTGGTGGACACCGGGGATGCCATTCAGGGTGCGCCCCTCGGCTCGATGTCGAAGGGGTCCATTCCTATTGAAATTATGAATCAGCTGGGCTACTGCGCCATGACGCTGGGCAACCATGAATTCGACTATGGACAGGATGCTCTGCGTACGCTGTCGGAGCAGGCCAAGTTCCCGTTCCTGTCCCTTAATTTTGTGGATGGGGTGACTGAGAAGCCGGTTTATCAGCCCTATATCATTGTGGAACGCGATGGAATCAAGATTGCCTTTGTGGGTGTTTCCACACCTAAGACGCTAACCTCCAGCAGACCCGCCTATTTCATGGATGAAAACGGAAATTACAACTACTCCTTTTTACAGGATCAAAGCGGAAAGAAGCTCTGGGATGCGGTCCAACAGACGGTGGATGCCGCTAAAAAAGACGGCGCGGATTACGTGGTTGCGCTGACCCACCTGGGAATTGATACGGCCACTGCTCCCTATCTTTCCACCGAGATGATTGCGGGTACCAGCGGCATCGATGTGGTTCTGGACGGCCACTCCCATAGTGTCGTGGAGTGTGAACGCGTTCAGAATAAGGAGGGTAAGCGTGTTCTGCTCTCTTCCACCGGAACGGCACTCAACCATATCGGCTACCTGCTGATTGGCCGGGACGGCAATCTCTCTACCGGTCTTGTTTCCGACTATACAGAAAAAGACGCAGATATCAGCGCGTACATCAACGGCTTGAAGGCTGAGTCTGAGCAGCAGTTAGCGCAGCCGGTGGCGGTAGTCAAAGACAATTTGGTTACGGATGATCCGGAGACCGGAGTGCGCATAGTACGGAATGCAGAAACCAATTTGGGCAATCTCTGTGTCGATGCAATCCGGGCTGCTGCAGGTACCGATATTGCTGTGATGAATGGCGGCGGAATCCGCGCAGGCCTGAGAGCCGGAGAAATTACCTATGGCGATGTGCTGGGCGTGTTTCCCTTTGGAAACCATCTGCGCACGATTGAGGTGACAGGCCAGCAGCTCCTGGACGCACTGGAGCTTTCCGTCAGTAAGATTCCGGAAGAAAACGGCGGATTTCTGCAGGTTTCCGGGCTGACCTTTACCTTCCGCACCGACATACCCTCCCCGGTTACATGGGACGATGCGGGTATGTTCAGCGGTGTAGAGGGGGAACGGAGGGTTCAGAGTGTGATGGTTGGCGGCAAGCCATTGGAGTCCGCGCAGACCTATTCCCTGGCGGGCACTGACTATACCCTGCGTGACAGCGGTGATGGATATTCCTTGTTTGCCGGCTGCCCCGTGCTGGAGGCGGATTTGGGACTGGACTTCGATGCCCTGTCAGATTTTCTGTCAGACGGATATTTAAAAGACACGTCTTTGTATGCGCAGGCTTATGGAGATGGGCGAATTGTGGCGGTTCCATAAATAAAGCAAACCGGCGAAACCGTTTTGCATCCGCAGCGGACAACAGATAGAAAAAGAAATCGATGGAAAAGACGTTTGGGAACATCATCTGCATATTCTGTCGTAAAATCTGCGGAAAATGGCAAACCCATTGAGGTGTTTTATACAAATCGCTACACTGAACATAGACTTGGGAAAGGAGGAATCAGGGTGACGAATGAATGGTGTGCGGAATTGATGAGCTGTGCAGAGGGACTGTATGTATTGAACGAAATAAGCAAGGAAATCATCTGGGCCAATCCCTATTTTACGGAGAGACTAAAAACGCCCTGCGTGGGTGAGACTTGCTGGAAGGTGTTTCTGGGACGTAAGACCCCATGTCCTTTTTGCCCAAGGCTCTCTGAACAGGATGGCGTCTATGCTTGGGACTATTATGAGCCGCAGAGCAGACGCTGGATGAAGATTAAGCACCTCGTTTTCCGCAGGGACAACCTCCTCTATAGGGCGGGCAACGTCAATATGATGGATGATGTAATGCGCCTGAACTATGAGACTGTACAGGAGATAGCCATGCTGCAAACGGTTCTGTCGAAAACACAGGGTGAAATGGCCAGCCTGACGAAGGAAGCAATTTATGATACCCTGACCGGTCTTTTCAACCGCAACTGCTTTCAGATGGATCTGGAGCGGGAATATGCGAAAATCCCGGGGCTTGGTATCCTTTACTTTGACCTTAATAATCTGAAATTCATAAATGATAAATACCGGCATACGTCGGGAGATGCGCTGCTGAAACGCATGGCAGATGTGCTGCGGCTGGTGTGTTCACAGGTCAAAAATGCCAAAGGTTACCGCATCGGTGGTGATGAATTCACTCTGTTACTCGCCCAAAGCACCGAGGAGGAGTTGGCGTATTGTGCAAATCTGTTCACCGGTTATTTGGAGGATTATAACAAGGGAGCAGAGCATTCCTGCAGCGTCGCTGTAGGACGAGCATTTTCCAAAGAATTATGTGACCCGGAGCTGTTGGTATCCAGAGCCGATCATGATATGTACCGCTGTAAGCAAAGAATGAAAGAAAAAACACGGGAGGAGTCATTATGAAAGTGGAGAACAAAGAACCTGAAAAAGCGGGCAGGCTAACCGAAGATAAGCTGGAGCAGGAAGCGCAGGATTATATCGACGGTAAAGCGGTCATTCCCGACGAGACACTCGACCTAGTGAGCGGCGGCGTGGGTGCTCATCCTCACCATTCGCAGGTTGATTCAACAAACGCAACAGATAACGATAACAGGAGAAAATTACTATGACAACACAAGAAGTAATCGCGATCGCCAAGGAAAAACTCGGCAAGGACATTACCGAACAGGATGCGCAGGATTATCTCGACGGCAAAGCGGCCATCCCCGACGAGGCAATGGACATCGTGAGCGGCGGAGGGGATTGCGGCATACAGTCCATATGCCCTGTATGCCAGCAATCTCTGGCGTACGGAGGAATCTATACCTCTCCTTACTGCAATAACCCCAATTGCTCTAGGTACCGCCAGAGCGTGTGAGCGATATCAATCGATATCAGTAAGGAAATTCCAACCTGAGCTTCATTTGGAGCTACTGTTTCCTCTTCCCGGGAAATGTGCCGGTATTGTGGGAAAGAAGAAACAGAATACGAAGAATAGCAGGAATTCAGCACAAAATTTTAATTTAGGAGGAAATTATTATGACAACGCAAGAAATTATCGCCCTCGCCAAAGAAAAGCTTGGCAAAGATATAACGGAACAGGAGGCACAGGATTATCTTGATGGCAAAGCGGCCATCCCTGATGAGGCGCTCGACCTCGTGAGCGGCGGCAGTGGCTGCAGGACCCTAACGTGCTTCAGCTGTGGCTCGACCAATGTATACGACGGTATTACTTATTCGAAGTGTCTTGACTGCGGATATTCCAGATCTCTCTTCAGGTGAAAACGCTAGTCAAATTGCAATAATTAAATACCAATTAACATTCAAACTATAGGGAGGGAATCACAATGACAACGCAAGAAATCATCACCCTCGCCAAAGAAAAGCTTGGCAAAGATATCACGGAACAGGAGGCACAGGACTATATAAGCGGAAAAACGGCCATCCCGGACGAGGCGCTGGACATCGTCAGCGGCGGCGGATGCACCAAATATGTAACGTGCTCCCGCTGCGGCTCGACCAACATACACGAGGGTACTGCTTATATTAAGTGCCTTGATTGCGGACTCCTAATGTGCCCTTGCTGCGGCTCGACTAACATACAAGATGGTATTACTTATACTAAGTGCTTCAACTGCGGATTTTCCAAGCCTTCTGGCAGGTAGACTCCAAACACCATTCAGCTTCAAGTCCGACTGAGACCATAAGGAGGAAATCACTATGACAACAGAACAAATTATCACTATCGCCAAAGAAAAACTTGGCAAAGACATCACTGAACAGGAAGCACAGGACTATATTGACGGCAAAGCGGCCATCCCCGACGAGGCGCTGGACCTTGTCAGCGGCGGCGGAGCCACGATGTACCCGCCTCATATCCCGGAGGAATATAAGAAGAGCCGCACGTAAGCAATCTAGCTTGCCAACCAACAAACAGGAGGAATCAATATGACCACACAGCAAATTATCGCCCTCGCGAAGGAAAAACTCGGCAAGGACATCACCGAGCAGGAAGCACAGGACTATCTCGACGGTAAAGTAAAAATTCCCGATGACGCACTTGATATCGTGAGCGGAGGCTACGGGAGGTGGGATCTCCCCTATGTCGAGGGAGCAGGCGGGCAGTGCAGCTAAACCTCAATTATGCAAGAAATTTGGATAGGACGCTAAACAAACGCAAATAAACGATTGGAGGATTTTATGATGACAACACAACAGGTAATGGCATTGGCGAAAGAAAAGCTTGGTCGGGACATCACCGAGCAGGAAGCGCAGGACTATCTCGACGGCAAAACAGCCATCCCGGACGAGGCGCTGGACCTTGTAAGCGGCGGCGCATCTTGTGGTACATGCTCTGTATGCGGGCAGCCTATTTCTCGAGGATCATTAGGCTTTCCTTACTGCAATAATCCGGACTGTTCCGAGTACCTTGCCGGACTTACTCCCGGTCTTAAGTAAGAGGAGATATCAATATGAGCAGTAACACTATTTTCCGAAAGGCAAGCTTGGATCGGGTGTCATCGCCGGAACAGCTTAACGACTACATAAAAATTTCCCGCCCCGGCGTATGGCTGATTTTAGGAACAGTGATCGTGCTGCTCATCGGTGTCTGTGTCTGGGGCGTGTTCGGCACACTAACCTCCACAAAAGACGCGGTGACGGTGGTGCAGGACGGCAAAGCTACCTGCTATGTCACTGCAGAGGAGGCGAAAAGCTTCGCACCCGGCATGGAGGTGCGCATAGAAGACGGCACGGGCAGCATCACTTCCATTGCTGATACTCCTGTGAGGATTACCGGTGACTTCGATGACTATGCCCTCTACCTTGGCGGAATGAAAGCGGGCGACTGGGTGGTTCCAGTAACGGTGGACATTTCCGTTCCGGACGGCGCATATACGGCTAAGATTGTCCTTGAAACCATCTCGCCCATCTCCTTCGTGCTGAATTGAGGTGGCGTATGGCAGAGAATAAAAGGAAATTAAAAAAAACAGTTGAAAAGGGATATGCGAAGGTTCCCGTCGTGATGCAGCTGGAGGCGCTGGAGTGCGGCGCGGCCAGTCTGTGCATGGTGCTGGCCTATTATGGCAAATGGGTACCGCTGGAACAGGTGCGTGCCGACTGCGGTGTCTCAAGGGACGGCTCCAAAGCCTCCAATATCCTCAAAGCGGCGCGGGGCTATGGCTTAAACGCTCAGGGCTATCGTTATGAGCCGGAGAAGCTCAAGGAAAACGGCCGTTTCCCCTGCATCATCCACTGGAACTTCAACCATTTCGTGGTGCTCGACGGCTTCAAGGGCGACAAGGCATACTTGAACGATCCTGCCAAGGGGACGTACAGCGTCTCCATGGAGCAGTTCGATAAGTCCTTCACCGGTGTCTGCATCTTTTTCGAGCCGGGTGAAAGCTTCGTGCCGGACGGCAGGCCGAAGAGTACCTGGAGTTTTATTAAAAAGCGCATGGCGGGTACCGGCGCGGCGGTGGCCTTTGTGGTGCTCACCACAGCCATTACTTCGCTGATCGGGATTATCAACCCGGCCTTTTCCCGGATATTTATGGACAGGCTGCTCACCGGCAAAAATCCGGAGTGGTTTTATCCCTTCCTGTTCGGGCTCTCGCTGCTGACCGCCGTATCGCTGGTCGTGGCATGGGTGCAGGCTGTCTATACGCTGAAGCTGAACGGCAAGCTGGCCATTGTGGCCAACTCTTCGTTTTTATGGCATGTGCTTCGGATGCCCATGGAGTTTTTCTCCCAGCGCATGGCAGGCGACATTGCCATGCGGCAGTCCCTCAACGAAGGCATTGCCAATGCGCTGATTTCCACCTTCGCCCCGCTGGTGCTCCAGACGGGTATGATGGTGTTTTACCTGGCTGCCATGCTGCGTTACAGCGTCCTGCTGACGGCTGTGGGTGTTGCTTCGCTCCTCATAAACCTCGTCATGGCACGGATTATTTCACAGAAGCGGGTCAACGTGACACGGGTACAGATGCGCGACGCCGGTAAGCTGGCGGGTTCCACCGTGGCAGGCATTGAGATGATTGAGACCATCAAGGCCAGCGGCGCGGAGAATGGCTTTTTTGAAAAATGGGCGGGCTATCAGGCCGGTGTGAACACTCAGACGGTGAAATTTGCCAATGTCAACCACTATCTGGGGCTGGTTCCTACGCTGACGGCTACCCTTGCCTCCACCGCTGTGTTGATGCTGGGCGTATATTTAACGATTCAGGGACAGTTCACCGCGGGCATGATTTTGGCTTTTCAGGGTTTCCTGACAGGCTTCACGGGTCCCGCCCAGTCCCTCATCGGCGCGGGGCAGACCATTCAGGAGATGCGTACCAATATGGAGCGTATCGAGGATGTGATGGAATACCCCATCGACGTAAACTTTGACGGCAGCTTTGATGAAACCGCCGAATACGGCAAGCTTTCCGGCGAGGTGGTAATGAAGGATGTGACCTTTGGCTACTCCCGCCTGGGTGTGCCGCTGATTGAACATTTCGACCTGCACTTAAAGCCCGGAAGCCGGGTGGCCTTTGTCGGTCCCTCCGGCTGCGGCAAAAGCACCCTCTCCAAGCTTATTTCCGGGCTGTACCAACCCTGGAGCGGCGAGCTTTTATTTGACGGCAAGCCTATAAAAGACATCAACCACAGTATTTTTACCGGCTCTGTTGCGGTGGTGGATCAGGACATCATCCTTTTTGAGGACACAATCATGGGCAATATCAAGATGTGGGACAGCTCCATCGAGGATTTTGAAGCTATTTTGGCCGCAAGGGACGCAAGCCTTCATGAGGACATCATGGGTCGGGACGGCGGCTACACTTACCGACTGACGGAGGGCGGCAAGGATTTGTCCGGCGGGCAGCGGCAGCGGCTGGAGATTGCCAGAGTGCTGGCCCAGGACCCTACGATTATCATTATGGATGAAGCCACCTCCGCGCTGGACGCCAAGACGGAGTTCGAGGTGGTGAATGCCATCAAGAACCGCGGCATCACCTGTATCGTCATCGCCCACCGGCTCTCCACCATCCGGGACTGCGACGAGATTGTGGTCATGGAGAAGGGCAAGGTAGTAGAGCGCGGTACCCACGACGAGCTGTATGCCAAAGGCGGGATTTACACCTCGCTGGTAGCAAGCGAATGAGAGGAGTGTGCGAGGACGATGGGATGGTTTGACGAACAAATTAAACAGCGCATCAAGACGGATGACGAAGCCTTCGCGGACGCCTTTGCCTCCATGGCGGGGGTCGTCATGGGGAGAGGCGCACAAAGCGCCCAGGCGGATGACCGGCAGAAAACGAAAAATGCGGTGGACGAAATTCTTAAGTTCTACCGCGTAAAATCTACGGAGCTGCCCGACGAGCTCCGGGACATTAACGAACAGCTGGAATACTTGCTGCGGCCCTCCGGCGTCATGCGCCGGGTGGTCAATCTGGAGGGCGACTGGTACCGGGATGCGGTCGGCGCCTTCCTCGGGACACTCAAAACTGGCGGGGTGGTGGCACTATTGCCCCATGGTCTCTCCGGTTACGCTTTTTTCGACCATCAGAGCGGCAAAGCGGTGAAGCTGAACAGGCAAACGGCACTGCTTCTGGAAACAGAGGGCATCTGCTTTTATAAGCCGCTGCCACTAAAAAAACTGGGAATCCGCGACCTGCTCTTATACATAGCTCAGATACTTTCACCGGCGGATTACGCCATGGTGGGCATCGCCACTCTGGCAGTCACATTGATTGGATTGCTGGGCCCGAAGCTTAACAGCATCATCTTCTCAAACGTCATCGAAAGCGGCGATATGCGGCTCTTTCTGGCAGTGACGGTGATGCTGGCGGCCACCGGCATCGCAGGGCTGCTGGCTGACACTGTGAAAACAATCCTTCAGGAACGGCTTCAGACCAAAACCGGCACGGCGGTGCAGGCGGCCGCTATGATGCGGGTGTTGTCCCTTCCGGCGGAATTTTTCAAAGACTACAGCGCCGGCAACTTAAGCAGCCGCACCCAGAGTATCAACAGCCTGTGTGTTATGCTGTCGAGTGCCATCCTGACCACGGGGCTCACCTCGGTGTTCTCCCTGATCTATATCACGCAGATTTTTGCCTATGCTCCGGCACTGGCGGTTCCAGCCATCACGATCACACTGGCGACGGTGTTGTTTACGCTGCTGTCCACCTGGGCGCAGATGAAGCGCTCCAAACAGACGATGGAGCTTTCTGCCAGAGAATCGGGTTTGATCTATTCCTTTATCAACGGTGTGCAGAAGCTAAAGCTTTCGGGCGCGGAGAAGCGGGCCTTTTCCAGGTGGGCGGCGCTCTACCGCCAGAAGGCCAGCCTCACTTATGACCCGCCCGTGTTTCTCAAGCTGAACACGGTAATCTCCACTGGCATTTCGTTGGTGGGAGCCATCGTGCTTTACGATACGGCGGTGCGTTCCGGGGTATCCGTGGCGGATTATTTTGCTTTCAATGCGGCCTACGGCATGGTGAGCGGTGCGTTTCTCTCCCTTTCCGGTATTGCCCTGACAGCGGCCAATATAAAGCCGGTGGCGGAGATGGTCAAACCCATTCTGGAGACAGTGCCGGAAATAGCCGACGGCAAGAAGGTGCTCACCCGCATTTCCGGCGGAATCGAGCTGAACAATGTCTCCTTCCGCTACGCCGAGGGTATGCCCATGATTGTGGACAATCTTTCCTTGAAAATCCGCCCCGGCCAGTACGTGGCTCTGGTGGGAAAGACCGGATGCGGAAAATCCACGCTGATGCGGCTGCTGCTGGGCTTTGAGACACCGCAGAAGGGCGCGATCTATTACGACGGCAAGGATTTAAGCACCGTGGATTTAAAATCCCTGCGGCGGCGCATCGGCGTGGTAATGCAAAACGGCAAGCTTTTCTCCGGGGATATTTTCTCCAACATCACCATTTCTGCTCCCTGGCTCACCATGGACGAGGCGTGGGAGGCGGCGGAGCTTTCCGGCATCGCGGACGATATCCGGGATATGCCCATGGGAATGAACACGATGATCTCCGAGGGCAGCGGCGGCGTCTCCGGCGGGCAGCGCCAGCGGCTGATGATTGCCAGGGCGGTGGCTCCGAAGCCCCGTATCCTCATGTTCGATGAGGCGACCTCCGCACTGGACAACCTGACACAGAAGACGGTGGCCGATTCCCTGGCGAATCTCAAATGCACCCGTATTGTAATTGCCCACCGGCTCTCCACGATCAGGGAGTGCGACCGAATTATCGTGCTGGATGCCGGGCGGGTGATTGAGGACGGCAGCTATGACGAGCTGATTCAAAAGGACGGCTACTTTGCGGAGCTGGTGGCTCGCCAAAGGCTTGACGACACCCAGTTCGTGGGCAAGACTACGTTGTTTTAATAAAAAATTGAAAGGAGCTGTTTTTATGGAAAGCGACAAAAATTTGGAAAAACAGGCGGGCGCGCTGAAAGAGGAAGATCTGGATCGCGTGGCGGGCGGAATGAGAACACACGGAAGTCTTAATCCTCATTGCCCAAAATGCGGATTGGAGATGTTCATTGCCGAAATAAACGGTGCTCCTTCCAATTTTGCGTACTGCTCGAAATGCAGCTATGAATGCAGGCTGATGGCAACATTGATATAAATGAGGGTAAAACTAAATTGTTTTAAGAAAATTGAAGGAGGTCATTTTCATGGAAAACGACAAAAATTTGGAAAAACAGGCAGACGCGCTGCAAGAGGAAGAACTGGATCGCGTGGCGGGCGGAATGAGAACGAGCGGAAATTGGAATCCTTATTGCCCAAAGTGCAACTCGGAGATGAAAGTGTACGCAAATAATTTAGCACGCTGTACAAAATGCGGCTATGAATATGAAGTGTGGTCCTTAATCACTGTGAATAACAAAGGTTAGTAAACGTAAACACGCCATGGATTAACAAAAATTAAATGGAGGGAAATGATTATGACCGACAATAAGAATTTGGATAAACAGGAAAACATCCTCACCGACGAGGAGATGGATCAGGCGGCAGGGGGCTTAGTAAATCAGGTGGGCATTGTGACGAATCCGTGTGAGGGCATGTTAGGCACGCCGGACCATGCGAAGCCCACAGAGCAGAAATCCAATCCGTTTCCGCAAAACTGCGGCTAATGCGTTTGCTTTCACAGCCACGATTGTTTCGACAGGCAAAAGGTTGAAAAGGAGTGTGAAACAATGACTGCACGAGGCATCCCCGATGTCGTCGGCATGACAGAGGCAGGACGGCCGATTATCACGTCTACCGGATGCTGCGGGCATTTTGAACGGCAGAAGGGCGCACTGACCAGCGCGCGGGAATGCTGGTATTGCAAGTACGCCGACTTCCGGGAAAACACGGAGCAGCAAACGCATTACGGGATATGCCGTCTGAAACGCAGCAAGCCATCGCCCAGGCTGTCCGACGACGAGCTGGACGCGGCTGTGGGCGGCATAGCGGAATCCGGGCAGGCTATCTCTGCCGGAGGCGGTTATCAATGTAAGTGCGGAGCCGTCTTCTACTGCCCGATGCCCGAATGCCCGGTCTGCCATAACACGGAAATTAGAAAAATTACATAGAAGGGTACAAACCATGAAAGAAATCAGAATAACAGAAAGCAACATGAGCGAAGCGCTGACGCAGATCGACACGCTGGACGGGCTCAGCCCCAAAGACAGCGGCTGTCTGCGGCTCCTTACGGAAGAAATGTTCTCCATGTGCAAGGAGCTTTTGGGAGCCGGCACACTGGATTTTGAGGTAAGGCGCGACAATGGGCGGTATGCCCTGCAAATCAGTACAAAAACGCGGGTGAACGAGGAGGCCAGACAGCACTTCCTCTCCATGAGCAGCAGCGGCAAAAACGCCGCAAACCAGGGGATTAAAGGAATGCTGGGTGCTGTTTTGGAGGCACTGGAAAGCGGGGCCGGGCAGGAATTGAGCGCTTCCGTCTGGGCCTATGGGCTGAGCGCCCCGGGCGGCGAGTACGTCTCCATGTGGACACTCTCACAATATATCGAATCAGCCCCGAAGGAGAAAATCAAAAGCGAATGGGACGGCATGGAGAAATCCATCATCGCAAACTTTGCAGACGATGTGTCCATCGGTGTCCGCAACAATAAGCTGGAAATGACTGTAATCAAAACACTTTAATTCGGAGGAAAAGAAAATGACAATTAACAAAACTTTGAACGCAACCGAACTGACCGTGGCTCTGACCGGTCGCCTTGACACCACGACGGCCCCCCATCTGGAAGCGGAGCTGAAGACCTCGCTTACCGGCGTGGATTCCCTCGTGATGGATTTTGCCGAGCTTGAGTATATTTCCTCCGCCGGACTGCGTGTGCTGCTCTCCGCTCAGAAGGTAATGAATAAACAGGGAAAAATGGTAATCCGCCATGCCAACGAGACCATTCTTGAGGTGTTTGAGGTAACTGGATTTGCCGATATTCTGACGGTGGAATAGGGAATAAAAAGGAAGGCGGAATAATTGTCACCCGCCAATGGAGATATATGATGAATTTTGAAGCTGTAACATTGAAACACAAGAAAATAATTAACCCGTACCTGTACAAGTATGGAGAAGGCTCGTGCCAGCACTCCTTTGCTGCCATGTTCTGTCTGGCGGACAAATACTGTGACTCCGTCTGTGAAAAGGACGGATGGCTGTTTATCCATCGTGCCGGCATAAGCAGTAAAACTGAAAGAGTCTATCTATTCCCTATGGGAGACTATTCCAATGAAGGTGGGCTTAGGGACGCAATCGAGGCGATTCTTGAAGACGCACATTTTCATGAAGCAACAGTTCGCTTTGAAACTCTGACTGCAGCGGCAAAGGATGCTGCAGTCAGGCTGTTTCCGGGCAAGTTTTCGGTAACGTCACTCCGTGATTATTCGGAGTACATTTATACTTATGACAAGCTGGTGAATTTGCCTGGACCTCAATTGCGCTCCAGACGGTATGATATCAGATCCTTCTATCGCAACTATGGCAGCAGAACCCGCATCGAAATAATCGAAGAGAAGCATCTGGACGAGATCCGGCGGTTTCAGAAAATGTGGCTTGAAACCCGGCTGAATGGCGAGGAGGATGTTCAGCTTGCGCATGAAAATATTGCAATACAGCTTGGGCTTTCCAACTTTTCAGAGCTGGAGCTCACCGGAATCGTAATGTATATTGATCATGTTCTATGCGGTTATGCATATGGTGTACCGCTGTCGGCGAACAGTTTTGATGTGATTATCGAAAAGGGTGATCGCAGGATTCCTGATATATATAGGGCGCTGAACCGTGATCTGGTGAGAATATGCTGCAGCGAGTACCAGTATATCAATCGTGAGGAGGATGTTGGCGTCGAAGGCTTAAGGCGCGCAAAACTATCCTATCAACCGGATATCTTACTTGAAAAATATCTGCTGTGCGAGGTAAACAATGAATAAAACAGAAGCAAATCTTTCACTTTTTATCATCACTTTTTTTGCGGCGATCCAGTATGTTTTTCTTGCCAATGTTCCGGAGTCCGTTTCGAACTTCGCATTTCTTGCAATTACGAATCTGATCGGCTTTTGTATTATGCTGGTCCTATTTTGGGGCGAGCTGTTTCGGATCGATAAAAGTCAGATTCTGCAAAGCTTGATCTTGTCCGCAGAGCTGTTTGGATTCAACCTTTTCGTACTGCTTGGAACTTCAGGCGTAGGCGCTACCATCAGTGCATGCGTGCTGTCGGCGTATTTTGTGTTTATCCCTGGCATTTCATTTGTACTTTACAGAAAAAAACCGAACCGATCCAACTTAATTGGTATTGGGGTAGTACTTGCGGGTTTGTTTCTGATCATGAATGCAGACCTTGCAGGTGTACTGAATATCCATATCCTTTATCTTGTTGCGGCCGATATTTTTGTTGCAGTATACATCATTATGACCGGAGATTTTACAGCAAAATCGAATCCGTCCATCCTTGCCATGGGACAGATGTTTTTCAATGCGCTTTTTGCTCTGGCATTTTGGTTTGGTGAGGCAAAGCTTAAAAACATCACAATGTCACTGCCATCCGATGCGGCATTCTGGTGGAGTGTGCTGTTTATCAGCCTTTTTATCCGTGGGTTGTATGGCATTGTGCAGATATACGCCCAAAGATATGTCAATGCTCTGAACACCTCTTTGATTTTCTCCTCTGAAATTGTCATCACGATGCTGATGTCTCCTGTTCTTGCAAGATTATTTGGTACACAAGCTGAGACAATCACTTCATGGAAGCTTGCAGGAGCAATCATAATGGTAGCAGGAATATTGATTGCGGACTCCTCTTTTACGATGGCTGTGAAAAGGAGGCTTGCACGTGAAAAAAATTGATTTTGAGAAACATATTCCGCTGATATTGGGTTCCGTAGCGGGATACTTTTTGCTTGATTTATCGGTGAGAATGACTGGATTTCTGGAATTTGGTGCTTTTATCGGCATTAAGAACTTTCTTCCTGCTACCCTGGGATTGTTGTTTGGCTGGTATGGAACTCTCGGATGCTTGATTGGCAGTATGCTGGCTTCAATCATTACCGACGCAGCATTACCGGAACTGTTGTTTGAAGAAACTAGTATTTTGGTGTTTGGCATGGGAATATGGCTATTGTGGCATGGAAGAGTAACACCACACAGCGTTCACTTGAAAAAGAAGAATGATTATTTCAGATATATTGTGCTGACAGTGATCCTTTCGGCAATTTGCGGAGGCATCAGCTTTGCATTCCTGACAGGCGGTTCATTTTTAACGGTCTTTATTGCGTATCTTTCTATGAGCGTGCTTGTGGCAATTCCAGTAATTATTCTGCTGACTTCCATTGTATGTGTCAGCCCAATTCTGCCGTTCTGGGCGCATATACTGCCGGATGTTTCTGGCAGCGTTGCTTCCGATCCGGGCAGTCTGGACAATTTCAATGATCTGCTTGCGGAATACTTCCTGCTTCATAAAATCGACAGAAAAAATCTGTATGGCATACAGAACTGCATTGAAGAAGTGATGATCAGGATTCTTGCCGAACAGCCTGATGCTTCGGTCAGTATTCGGTTTTATGAGAGCGATAGTTTTTCTCTTTGGTTTGAATATCAGGGCGGACATTATAATCCCTTTGTAGCAGGTAAAGATGAAGAATCGGAAGATAGGTTCGGACTCCAGCTGATCAAGCACCGTGCACTTCGGGCATCTTACAAATACCGCCGGGGAATCAACCAAATCCACATTGTCATATAAGGGGGCACAGATCAATGGATAAAAAAAGAAGGCCGATCCGAAAAAAAGTACAGACGATGGTTCTTGCAATATCAGTTACGGCATTGCTGCTTACCAGCATTGTAAGCGTTTTCAGTATGTTGAAAATACAGAGTGATGTACTGTCGGCAGGAAAGGCTCTGGGAGATACCGCAGCGAAAAATGGAGCAGAAGCACTGCTTACCCAAATGGAACGGAATTTGCTTGATATTGTATCGAGCAAAGCAAAGCTTGCAGATTCGGAGCTTGGCAAATTTTCAAGTTATGCCGGTCAATTTGCAGCATATGCCGAAAGGCTCTATAATAATTCATCAGATTTTGTCCCGGTAGAGGTGTTGCCGCCAGATAAAGAAAATGCAAATGCGCTGACCATGCAGCGTTATCTGGCAAAAAAGGACATTGCACTCAACAATATTCATGATGAAATAATGCTGCTCGGAAACCTTGAATATGTTTTTAAACCGGTCATCACCGCAGAAAAGGAGATGATCACAACAATTTACATAGGAACAGAAAGCGGATTTATGCTCAGCTATGACAGTCGATCCGACTTGGGAGACACGACAGCCGCCGCAGAGGAATATTACGATTATTTTGATGCATCCTGGTATGCTTCCGCAAAGGAAGCCGGGAAACCCATTTTTACCGATACCTATCCCGACACTTACGGACGAGGCCTTACCATCAGCTGTGCGGCACCGTTCTACGATGAGGACAAGTGTTTCGCTGGTGTGGTCTGTATGGATATATTGATCACTGATCTTAATAAAACGATTATAGATATCGACCTCGGAAAAAACTCTTATGCCATGCTGATTGATAAAAATGGAAGAATCATCGCCTCTCCGCAAATGACATCGGAGCAGAGTGAATTTGAGAATATATTGAAGGATACCTCTCTTCCCGCTTATGAGGCAAAGGACAAATTGCTGAGCGGAAATACCGGTGTCACCCTAACCTCATCTGATATTTATTATGCGTACACGCCTGTTGCCTCTGCGGATTGGACCCTTGCCATCTATGTTCCCGCATCGGATATCACGGAACCTGTGGCACAAATACGCGAGAGCATCAACACTATGACTGATGATACCGCTGCATCCATGCGCCGGAATATACTGACTGCGATTTTGATCTTTGTTATATCCTTTGCAGTCATCATTTTCATCGTTATTATCCTTACGAGGCGTTTTGCTGTACAGTTGACAATGCCATTGCTGTCACTGCGAAACGATGTGGGAGAGATTCGCGGGGGAAATCTGGAATATAGGGCAGAAATTACTGGCAATGACGAAATTGGTGATCTGGCAGATTCCTTCAATCATATGGCACTATCCCTTGAACAATATATCAACGACCTAACGTTAGTCACAGCCGAAAAGGAGCGCATCGGGGCGGAGCTTGACGTAGCCAAACACATTCAGGCAAGTATGCTTCCCAGCATCTTCCCTGCATTCCCCGAACGACCTGAATTGGACATCTACGCCACTATGACTCCCGCTAAGGAGGTAGGCGGCGACTTCTACGACTTCTTCCTGGTGGACGATGACAGACTGGCTATGGTAATGGCCGATGTATCCGGTAAGGGCGTCCCGGCGGCTCTTTTTATGGTGATTGCCAAAACTCTCATCAAGAATGTGGCTCAGACAGGACTTTCGCCAAGGGATGTGCTGGAAAAAGTCAACAACCAGCTCTGCGTGGGCAACGAGGCTGAGATGTTTGTTACGGTCTGGCTGGGAATTTTGGAAATTTCCACTGGTAAGCTGACCTGTGCCAATGCAGGACATGAATATCCGGTGCTCAAACGCAGGGGCGGCGACTATGAACTGGTGAAGGACAAGCACGGCTTCGTGCTGGCCGGAATGGAAGGCTCCCGCTATAAGGAATATGAACTTCAGATGGAGCCTGGTGACCGATTGTTCCTTTATACTGACGGTGTGGCTGAGGCTACTGACGCTCACAATGAGCTCTACGGTACCGGTCGGATGCTGGATGCATTGAACCGAAACAAGGAGGTCAACTGTGAAACCCTGTTGCACTGCATGAAAGAGGATATTGATGCCTTTGTAGGAGAGGCACCTCAATTTGACGATATCACGATGCTAAGCCTTGAGTTAATGCCTCAGAACGGCCCCGGCATGAGAAAACTGAAGCTAGCTCCCTCACTGGAGTCGATGGAACAGGTTACTGCCTTTGTAGAGCAAGAGTTGGAGACTGTGGGTATTTCCATGAAAGTAATTACCCAAATAAACATCGCAGTGGATGAGATTTTCTCCAATATCGCCCGATATTCAGGCGCAAACGATGCTACTGTCGGTGTGAGCATGGAAGACGGACGCATTATATTGCGCTTTGCCGATAATGGCCTCCCTTATGACCCCACCGGGAAGCCGGACCCAGATACTACTCTTTCTGCCGAGGATCGCAATATTGGTGGGTTGGGCATTTTCATGGTGAAGAAATCCATGGATACCGTGGTATATGAATATCACGACGGGCTTAATATCCTGACACTGACAAAGAAAATTTGATTACAAAGGAGGAAGTGTTTATGAAACGAATGTGTTCATTTCTGCTGGTACTGGCGATGGCACTGTCGCTGACGGCCTGCGGCTCCAATCAAGCGCAGAACGCAAGCGCGACAGCGGAACAGTCTGTCACTCCACAAGAAATAGCGTGGGATTTAAGTACCATTTATCCGGATGAGGAAGCATTTGAAGCGGAATTTTCTCAGGCAGAGACTCAAATAAAATCGCTTACTGCACTGCGCGGCAAGCTGAACACGGTGGATCGTGTGATCAGCTATTATACAGGCTATGATGAAATGAACCGTCTGACTGGGAGGTTAGATGCCTATACCGGCCTGCAGGTGTATAAAGATCAATCCGACAGCACCGCCAAAGAGCTGTCCGGCAGGGTAAGTAATTTAATTACTAAATTATCTACTGATACGGCTTTTGCATTGCCGGAGCTGTTTGCAAACGGCAGCGACTTTCTGGATAAGGTGGCGGGGGATGCACGCATGAAGCCATATCTCACTTGGTTCAACCGTGACCGTGCGCAAAGCACCCATACGCTGCCGGAGGCACAGGAGCAGCTTTTACAGCCGCTCTATCAGCTTCGTGATGGAGCATACTCCTTGTATGGCTCTCTTACAGGCAGTGACCTAACCTTTTCTAACATCAGATTTCCGGATGGAAGCGAGCGTGAGGCAAACGAAAATAATTATTCTGCCGCCTATAACAAGGATTATACACAAGAATTTCGCATCGCATATTACAATGCCATGATGCAGCCTTACCATCAATTCCGCAACACCCTTGCCCAGAATATGCAAAATTATTATACTGCCGTAACCAAGAGTGCCGTCAGTCATAAGTATAGCTCGGCATTGGAGGCTGCCTTAGCACCGGAGGATACACCTATGTCAGTTTACTCCAGTGTCCTGTCTGCGGCAGATCAGGCAAGACCCGCTATGGAACGGTATTTCACGCTGCTGGAGAAGTCTCTGGACGTTACAGAGCTCTATAATTTTGAGACAAATGCAAGCATCGCCGACGACCCCGGCACAGCATACTCCTATGCAGAAGCCCAGAAGCTTGTGAAAGAGGCGCTGGAGCCCTTGGGTGAGGATTATGCCGCGAAGTTGGAGGTGATGTTTTCGACCGATGCCATTGATGTCTATCCCGCTGAAAACAAGTCTACCGGAGCTTTTGCTGCATCAGTGCCAGGTACGCACCCCTATATTCTGCTCAACTATACCGATAATTTTAGCAGTGTTTCCGCCTTGGCTCACGAGCTTGGGCACGCAGTACATATGATGTATTCCCAAAACCAGGAGAGCAGTTATGACCAGAATGTCAGCAGTCTGACCAGCGAGGTGACAAGCACCTTAAATGAACTGCTGCTCTCCGATTATCTGATGGAAAATGCCAAGACGGAGAAAGAGCGGCAATATTACGCTGCCCAGCAGATGTTTACGTTATATAGTACGTTTTTCACCCAGACCTTCTTTGCTAATTTCCAGGAGACAATGGTACGGGAGGTGGAAAATGGAGGAACGCTGACTGCTGACAAGCTGGACGAGCTGTGGCTGCAAACAACTAGTGACTGTTTTGGCCCTGAATATGCCGTAACCGATGCTTACGCTGCCGGTTGGGCACGCATTCCTCACTTCTACAACGGCTTCTATGTTTACCAATATGCTGTGGGTATCGCTGCCGCCTGCAACATTGCCGAACGCCTCCAATCTGGTGAAGAGGGTGCGGCAGAGGACTACCTGGCGTTCCTAAAGGCGGGCGACAGCGGAAACGTCGTGGAGATGCTGAGGTTCGCCGGGGTGGATATTGAGAACAGCGGCTACATTGATGCGTTCACCTCGCGCTTTGACCGGCTGATTACGGCATTTGAGGAAACGCAATGAAGTAAGAAGTCCATCTTATGAAAAGAGGAGGCACTATGAAACAAAAAGGATTAATAATTCTGGTCTTGTCGCTTGTGATAACGCTGGGTCTGCTTTCAGGATGTCAGAATACGCCTGCACTCAGCCCATCGAAAGCATCTGCGCTGACCATGGATCAGGCAATGGAGGTCAATAGGGCGGCTCACCTGCTGGAAAACTATAAGACCATCACCTACTCCCAGTTGGATTACATCGGTGGAGACACCATGCATGTGACCTATTTTAAGGACGCAGACGGGAATTGCTGCGTCACGGAAGACGATCCCGGTTATACCGGCTATGGGACGGACAGTCTCACCTTCTCCCGGGAAAAGGGCAAATCCGCCTATAAGATATCCGCCACAAAAGAGTCTCAAGTCAGCAGCTACTTATTTATGGTGCCTGGGAGCGAATTTACCTCCCAGACCACCGATGTCAACGGCAATCTGGTATGTGAAACTCAGGCGGACATCAGCCAGGATTATGCCGACCAGCTCTCCGTGACCTGGAAAGCCACCACTGAGGATAAGATGATAACAACGACCGTCTTTGCCGCTGATGATTTCCGCGTATTGTCCCTTGATTTCTCCCTCCGCCGTCCCGATGGCTCGGAGGAAAAAATCGCCTCCGGTGTGATGCTCTATGACCAAGAGGTGCGGCACACCGATGCGGTACAGGAATATCTGGATGCTGATAAGGCCACGGTATCCATACAGATGGAAGACAGTGCTATCCGGACGGCGGAAATTCCCATGGGCGAGACCTTTCGCTGGAGTTGCGACGACGGCTACGCCCTCTATCTGGACAAGGACCGCAAAACGCTGATTTCCGAAGAAGCTGGTCCCGTTCAGAGTGCTTTAACCTTGTATTGTCTGCCGAAAAAATAAAAGAAGGAGAATTACAATGACAACAGAACAAATCATCACCCTTGCCAAAGAAAGGCTTGGCAGGGACATCACAGAGCAGGAGGCGCAGAACTATATCGACGGAAAGACTGCACTTCCGGACGAAGCACTTGATATCGTCAGCGGCGGTGGAGACTGCCTGACAATAAAATGTCCGCTATGCCATTCGACAAATTTAGTAGACGACCCAACAAATTCTGTTTATAAGTTTCTGTGCCAGGACTGTGGGTACACATTTTTGAAAGTTGTAGATTTTTGAGAGCCGAAAAAAGGAATTTGACTGGCGCAATACCCTATTTATGAGTTGATTTGAAACCCAATAAATAGCAAAAGCATAGGAGGAGAATTACAATGACAACAGAACAAATTATCACCCTTGCCAAAGAAAGGCTTGGAAGGAATATCACAGAACAAGAGGCACAGGATTATATAGACGGCAAAACGGCACTCCCGGATGAGGCGCTTGATATTGTAAACGGCGCAGGGCACAGCAATGCAACTTGTGGAAGTCCGATACAATGCCCGCAATGCGGCTCGGTGAATCTCAGTACATATTCTGCTTTCGGTGGGAGTGTATCTTTTATTACAGACTACACCTGCAATGACTGTGGGCATGGATGGAAAGGTTAGGAGGAAAATAACAATGACAACGAAAGACGTAATTGCCCTTGCGAAGGAGAAGCTCGGCAGGGATGTCACGGAACAGGCAGCACAGGATTATATCGACGGAAAAGCGGCTCTCCCGGACGAGGCCCTTGATATCGTAAACGGCGGTGGGAATTGTAACTCACGAAGCTGTCCCCAATGCGAGTCACCTGACGTAGGAATTGGCTCTAACGGAACTTATGTCTGCCATGCCTGTGGGTACGCATGGAGCTATACCCCAATTGCAGGCTGATTCAAAAACGGAGAAACCATTTTGCATCCGCAGCGGACAGCAAACCCGGAAAAGGCCATGGGCATGGGAACATCATCTGCATATTCTGTCCTAAAATCTGCGGAAAATAGCAAACCCATTGAGAATTTTTAAATAAATCGCTACACTGAAAACCACAAATTATTGGTTTAACGAGGAGAAAATCACAATGACAACAGAAAAAATCATTACCCTCGCAAAGGAAAAGCTCGGCAAGGATATCACGGAACAGGAGGCGCAGGACTATATCGACGGCAAAGCGGCACTCCCGGATGAGGCACTTGAAATTGTAAGCGGCGGCGCAGTTTGCGTAGATCCTGTTTGTACCTACTGTGGCTCTCATTCCTGCGATGTATCACCAACAAATCCCGGGTGGTATCTCTGTAACAGCTGCGGGAAACCCTTTAGGGTTTAGGATATTTCATTGTTAAATGTTCGTTTATGAAATTCAATCATAAAGGGTGGACGTAAAGCAAGACTGTAAAAGGCGTGGCTGTATGCCATGCCTTTTACAAGATATGTAGCAAAAGGAGGAAACGACAATGTATTACAAGCTTTGTGAACCATACCGCCTGCGGGGCTTTGATGGTCTGCCTTTTTGTTTGGCAAGGCCACATGCACTAACACCGCGTATGTTGTCGCAGGAAGAATTTGCGGTACTTTTATGCTGTGATGGTGTGACGGAATTCGGTGAGGAAAGCGACGAGAGAATTGGTCAAGTCCTTCGGACTATGCTGGAAGACGGCGTTATCTCTGCCTCCCAATTGCCGTCGCCCATCCTGGAGGTTCAAAAATTCCGTAAGCATCCGAACGGGCATATCCATAGCGTGATCTGGAGCATAACAGGCGACTGTAACCTGCGCTGCAGGCACTGCTATATGTCCGGGGGACGCAATAAATATGAAGACCTGACAAAAACCCAGCTTTTTGATATGATTGCCCAATTCGATGAGGCGGGTGTCATGGAGGTGGAGCTCTCCGGTGGAGAACCTCAGATGTCACCGTTCCTGTGGGAGGTGGTAGACGAGCTGCTGCGCCGCGATATGGTCATATCGCACTTTCACACAAATGCAACGCTGCTTAACGGCGACTTTTTCGCTGAAATGAAAAAACGGAACCTGTCCTGGACCTTCGATTCCAGTCTTGACGGAGTGGGAGCCCATGACGAGCTGCGTGGAATCCCCGGTTCAGAGAAGATCGCGATAGAGGCATTTCGCATGATACGCGGGCAAGGATATCCGCTGCTCGTTAATTCAAAGTTTCACGCGGACAGCGTTTATACGGTTCTTGACACCTACGAGCTCATGAAGGACATCGGTGTAACCACATGGAAAGTCAGCTTCGTCTTCCCCATCGGCGAGGCGGTATCCGGTGTCACATCCGCTCCGGCGGTCACTTGCGGCGAATACCTTGAATTGCTGGAGCGCTATAAGACGGACGGCAATCCCTTTGGGCTGAACCTTGTGGAGGGTGTAGTAAAAGGGTACCGGGGCGGCGGTTTTTCCTTCTGGGAGAACGATAAGGAAGACCCCTTTAACCAGCGGCGCGTTTCCTGTGGTTTGTGCCGCAACCGTCCGTATATTCTTCCTGACGGTACACTTGTGCCCTGCATAGGCTGGGTGTCCACGCTGGTTGAAAAGCGGCTGCCGAAGCTGACCGAAACACGCCTGTCCGAAATTTACGGCGACCCGGATTCTTATTTCCGCGCTCTTGTGGGAATTAAGGTTTCCGATATTACCGATCACAACCCAGAATGTCTTGAGTGTGAGCATAAGCTGGCCTGCGGCGGTGGCTGCCGTGCCGACGCGCTGGCGACAAATCACGGCGATGACGCGATACACCGGCGGGGAATGATGCTATGCGGGATTTACAAAGGCGGATTTATGGCAAAAGCAAAGAGGATATGTGAGGATAGTAACATAGGAGGAAACAAAGCATTGCTTTGATAGAATATAAAAAAACAGGAGGCACTATGGAAAAGAAATACATAAACCGAATGCTTGCGGTGCTGGTGACATTCAGCCTACTTCTCTCCGCATCGCTGGCGGGCTGGCTCATCTATGACCATATTCATACGGCATCTTTCTCAGGAGAACCCATGCAAAAAGCGAGCAAGTACACACTTTATGTGGGGACGAATAATCCTGTTACCCATACGCAGACAGCTCCTACGGAAGAAATGAAAACACAGGTGGATGCTATCTGCGAAACGCAGGTGGAAGGCTTCACCGTTTTCCGCGCAAATGGAAATTGGTTTGATGCCACGGGTACGCAGGTAAGAGAGGATACACTGGTCTATTGCTTCTACAATGCGACGGACGACCAGATGAAGGCTGTCATGGATGAGGTGCTGGAAACCTTTCATCAAAGTGCGCTGGTGCTTGAGAAAGCGGACGCTGACATTATTTTTTACAGTGGCGGATCGCAGAAATAGGTATCCGGTACACACTCAAATCCAACGCAAAGAAAGGTGATTCACCATGAGACAGAAAATTCCAAGGGTATTCGCGCTTGCGCTTGCCCTGCTAACTTTATTAAGCCTGCTTGCGGGCTGCAATACCGGGACAAAGCAGTCCGCCACCGTGGCTTTGCAAATGAATGATACGGCCTATACCATCGGCGTACCCTCCGGTGCTACGGCGGTAAACGCGGTGGAAAACGCCCTGCCAAAGGCGAAGATGAAATATTACAACAGCCTGCCGGACGCTTACCTTGCTGTCCAGCAGGGTAAAGTGGATGCTTTTGCCTTTGACCGCTATCTGCTGGGCTTTGCCGTTGCAAACGGACTTACGGGCGTCAAGGTGCTCTCCGGCGACGTGGGGGCGAGCGACGACGTGGCCATCGGCATTTCCAGAAACTCCGGTATACCAGACCTGCAACAGAAAATTAACGACTGTTTGTCCGAACTGCGCGCCGACGGCACCCTGGACGATATGTTTGGGCGCTGGGTCGAAAAGGCCGACGATACCATGCCGGATATTCCAAAGCCGGAGCATCCCGCGATGACGCTAAAGGTGGGTACCTCGGGTCTGGTACAGCCGTTCAGCTATTACCAAGGCAGCGAGCTGACAGGCTACGACTTAGAGCTGGCGGCACGTCTGGCGCTATATTTGAACGCAGACCTTGAGATAAAAACCTACGACTATGACGGGTTCCCCTCGGCGGCAGAGAGCGGTGCGATTGACTGCATTCTGGCTAATCTTAACGCTACTACCGAGCGCCGGGAAACCATGGATTTCTCCACATCCCTTTATCAGACCCAAACAGCTCTGCTGGTACGGGACGATAGTGAGAAAAACGGAGACAAACAGGAATTCGCAAGCGATGCGCAGCGGCAACGCATACCGGTGGAAACCGCGCGCATCGGCGTGATGGAGGGCTCTACCAACGAGGTCTATGCCGAAGAACACTACCCTGATGCCGACAGGCAAAGCTTTAAGAATTATGTGGACAGCACCGCCGCACTGGGCGCAGGCAAGCTGGATTATGCCATGATGGACTACACCAGTGCACTGCGTTTTATCCGCAGCAATCAAAACTTGGAAATTGCCTCCGACGCTCTGACGGATGAAAAACTTTGTCTGGGAATCAGCAAAAGTCAGCCCGAGCTTGCAGAAAAGGTAAATGAGGCAGTAGAGAAGTACTTAGCTGACGGCACCATGGATGAGATCATTTCCCATTGGATTAAGCCTGACGGAAGCGATTACGATGTCGTTCGAACACCTAAGCGAGAAAACGCGCCCAAGATCAAGGTGGCTATCGTATCCTCGAGGGAGCCGACCACTTTTATGATGAATGGTCAATACGCGGGCCTTGATGTGGAGCTCATCGACCGAGTCCTCTATGAGTTGGGTTATCAGGCCGAATATCTTGATATGGAGTGGGGTGCGGTCATCACAGCTATGGGCAGCAATAAGGCCGATATGGCCCTGGGAATGTACAACACCCCTGAGCGGGCGGAAAAACTGTTGTTTACTGAGCCCTACTTCGCCAACCCCCAGGTGCTGGTGAGCCGGCAGGATGCCGTGACGGGGATGGATAAACCTCAATATACCGCCTTAAGTCAGCTCTCAGGGAAGGTGATCGCCTGTCAGACTGGCAGCATTGCGGATGTTTTGATAAATAGCACAGTTTCGGATGTAACCTACAGTTATTTCAACAACCGTACTGATATGCTAGCAGCGCTTAAAAACGGTAAGGTAGAGGCCATGCCGGCAGATGAGCCGGTGGCGAAGCTGATAGCTTCACAAAACCCCTCCCTCGCTGTACTGTCCGATCGGATTGTGGAGGATCACTACGGCGTTGCGCTGCAAAAGGATAGCCCCCTGACCGACCAGATAAATGAAGCTATCACAAAGTTAAAGGCTGACGGTACGCTGGAGGCGATGAAGGAAAAGTGGACGGGAGCTGACGAGAAGGTCAAGGTTCTTCCAATACTTGACTATCCCAGCGCAAATGGAACCCTGCGGGTGGCGCATGACATCACCGCGGAGCCGATGGAATACGTCGGCGCGGGCGGCGAGCCGCTGGGTTATGATTTGGAGCTGATGCTACGTGTCGGCGAGCTGCTTGACCGCAAGGTGGAGTTTACCGGCGTGGATTTCTCCGGCCTGATTCCTATGCTCCAAAGCGGCAAGGCGGACGCCGCCGTGGGTTGCATGTCCATTACCGACGAGCGTAAGAAGACGGTGGATATGAGCAAATCCTACTATGACGGCGGACTGTATTTCGTCGTACGTAAGGTGGCCGAAGCCTCGCCTTCCGTTTCCACACCAGCGACAGTAAGCTTCTGGGATAACCTAAAGATCAGCTTTACCCGTACCTTCCTCACGGAAAACCGCTGGAAGCTGGTGTGGGACGGCCTTAAGGTCACGGTCCTCATCTCTATTTGTGCCGGACTCCTTGGCTCACTGATGGGCTTTGGTATCTGTATGCTCCGGCGCAGCAAAAAGCGCGCTGCCTCGCTTCCTGCGGCAGCTTTTATTCGGTTAATCCAGGGAACGCCCATCGTGGTGCTGCTGATGATCCTTTACTACATCATTTTCGGAAAGGTGGACATTTCAGCCGTTTTGGTTGCGATTCTCGGCTTTGCGGTCAACTTCGGGGTCTATGTATCCGAGATGATGCGCACTGGAATCGACGCGGTGGACAAGGGGCAGATTGAGGCGGCCTACGCCCTTGGCTTTACAAAGGTCAGGACCTTCCGAAAGATCACTTTCCCCCAAGCAGCCAGACATTTCCTGCCTGTTTTCAAAGGCGAGTTTATCTCCATGGTCAAGATGACCTCGGTGGTTGGTTATATTGCCATTCAGGATCTCACCAAGGTCAGCGACATCATCAGAAGCCGCACACTTGAGGCGTTTTTCCCCCTGATTGCCACAGCCGTCATTTACTTTCTGGTGGCAAATACCCTGACCATGCTGCTGTCGCGTTTGGAAATAAGTTTGGACCCTAAGCGTCGTAAACGAATTGTGAAAGGAGTGATGATGAAATGATTTCCATCCGGCATTTAAAGAAAGTATATCCCAATGTTACGCCTTTCTTTGACGTTAACGTAGAAATAGAAAAGGGCGAGGTTATTTCCATCATCGGCCCCTCTGGTACGGGAAAGTCAACGCTGTTACGATGTCTTAATCTGTTGGAGATACCAACCGCCGGAGAGATACTTGTGGACGGAGAAGCCATTACAGAAAAGGGTGCGGATATCCCTGCCATTCGGCGCAAAATGGGGATGGTGTTCCAGTCCTTCAACCTGTTTTCCCACCTGACGGTGATTGAGAACGTCATGATAGCCCCGACAGATTTGCTAAAGCTGTCCAAACAGGAGTCATATGACGAGGGAATGCGTCTGCTTGCCACCGTGGGACTTGCTGAAAAGGCGCTCAGCTACCCGGATGAACTGTCCGGCGGCCAGAAGCAGCGCGTGGCTATTGCTCGTGCACTGGCCATGAAGCCGGAAATCATCCTTTTCGATGAACCTACTTCGGCACTGGACCCCACCATGGTGGGCGAAGTACTGGCAGTCATCCGCTCCTTGGCTCGGGAAGGGCTGACCATGATGATCGTCACCCACGAGATGAAATTTGCCCGGGATGTATCCACCCGCATCTTTTACATGGACGAGGGCGGCATCTACGAGGACGGTCCCCCGGCACAGATCTTCGACCATCCTAAACGGGAGCGCACCCGTGCCTTCGTTAAACGCCTCAAAACCTTTGAACGGGAGATCGCATCGCCCACCTTCGATTTTATTGAGGTCAGTACCGGCATAGAGAAATTTGGCCGCAGACAGCTTCTGTCACAACGTCAAATCAACAATCTGCAGTTAGTGTTTGAGGAACTGTGCCTCCAGACACTTCTGGGGCGTGGCGATAAAGTGCTTCCCCTGCGTTTTTCGGTTGCGGTCTCAGAGTTGGACGGCTCCTGTGAGGCGGCGATCACCTATCGAGGTCCGTCTTTTGATCCATTTACAGAACATACTGATGAGCTGTCAATCAGAATGGTGATTGGCTTAACCAAAGAGCATACATGGAGCGGGGATAATGAGAATCATATCACTCTTATTTTATAAATGACAAATCAATAGCCAAAGAAAAACCCGGCTAAATCCGAAGGTTTATGAAATCATGCTATCTTCCGTTTGTCAAGAGCAAATTTCAAGTGAATCTCTTTTTTTAAGTGCAAAAATGAGTCTTTTAAGTGTAAAGGCTCATTTTTTCTTTTTTCTATTATATCCTCATAGCTGAAATATACAGAAAACCTTATGTATTTTAGCACAAAGGAGTGTGATGGAATGGAAAAGCGCAGGCGTGAGGATGCGCCGCTCCCCGCCCCCAATACGGAGGGCAATGTGTGGCCCAAGCAGAGTTGCCCGGCCTTTGAGCCAAGAGCCGATACGCCCGAAGGTCTGCGGCAGTGCTGGTACTGCCGTCATGCGGATTTTCATCTGGACAAGCCACGTGCTCTGGATGTTGGCATATGTTATTGGCCGAAAAAAATATCAAAATAGGAGGATAGAAACGATATGAGAAAAAGACTTTTGAGCATTCTGCTTTCGGTGTGCATGGTGCTGACCCTGCTGCCTGTTTCGGCTATGGCCGAAGAAGTCAATACTTCGAATGGCACGGCTGGGGAAATTATAGCTTTTGCGGCGCTGGATGAAACAGAAAAAAACGTTGCGACCGGCACACAGATTGAGGATTTGGAACTCCCTGAAAGCCTGACGGCAACGGTGAGGACAATGAGGACTGTTGACAGCGGGACGGCAGAAGGAAATGTTCAGGATTCAGGAAATCAGGAAGGGGGTTCTGTGTCCGGTAACGTGACGGTTGCAACCACCGGTTCTGCCATAGAGACGGAAACAATCAGGCAGCAAGAACCTTCTGCTCCCGAATGGGAGGAAACGACCGTTGATATTCAGGTTACATGGACTGCCGAGCCGGAATATGACGGAAACGAAAACGGCGATTATATATTTACACCTGTAATAGAGGGCTATACGGTCAGCGCCGACCTGCCTGAAATCACCGTAACGGTAGGCGCACAGCCCCGCATGATGGCTTTGCGTACGGGTGCGCCCGCTGACTACGGGGATTTTTCCGTCAGCATAGAAGGAGATGGCGCTGCACCAATATTCAATGACACCAGCCATACGCTTACCTTTGACACAGCGGGGAAATACACCGTTGGCATGGCAGATGGAAAAGACTCGACTTCCAATACTATCGTGGTCAGCACTTCTGACGTGACGCTGAACCTTGACGGCGTGACAATCAGAGTGCCGGCAGCAGCATCTGCGACGATATCCGGCGCAAATGCTCTGACGGTGACAAGCGATTCAGTCGCCTTGAACGTGATTGCGGATAGCTCCCTGACAGGTGGTGACGGCTGCGCCGGTAGCGCGGGAACCTCTGGAAGCGACGGCGGTGCCGGTATTTACGGCGATGTCGTGGTTACGGGCACGGCTACGCTCACTGTTACAGGTGGCAGAGGGGGAACGGCTAGTTTGGGGGAGAGTGGTGATAATGGCAGAGCCGGTTTTGGCATCAAAGGAAATGTGGATGTTTCCGGCTCGGCTACCTTGATCGCCGTAAGCGGCAGCGGTGATGCCGGTATGGCCATCATCAGCGCCAGCGGCAGCGGCGGCGGCACAATCACCGCAGGTGAGGGCTATACCGTATATGCCGGGGCAGATGCCACAAGTGCGAGCGCCATGCCCTCTGATTCAACTTTCAGCAACGCACTGTATGTCAAAATTGCGCCGTCGGCTACCAAATACGGTATATGGGTCGGCACGACCGAGGTCACCAGTGCAAACGCAAGTAACGTGCTTGGCGACACCTACACTCCCACCGTCACTTATGACGCGGACACCAACACCCTGACGCTGAACGGCGCGCGCATAACCACGCTGCAGGCTCCCCCCGACAACGGCCACACCTCTTGGCGCGGCGGTATCTTCAAGAGCAGCGGCGACTTGAACATTGCTCTCATTGGGGATAACATCGTTGATATCAGCGATGTTACAGGTCAAACCCAGGTTTTCGGAATTTGCATTTTTAATGGAGCGCTAAGCATTACAGGCGCGGCGGGAAGCTCTCTCGACGTTACCAGCGCGCCATCCGAAGGGAACAGCTACGGTATTTGGGGCGATAACGGCGTGACAATCAGCAACTGCACGGTGACCGCCACAGGGGGTGATTCCACCGGAGTGGCCGGCAATACAGTCGGCGGCATCTTCATGCAGTCATACGGAACCCTTTCCATTACAAACGCCACTGTCACAGCCAACGGCGGTTACACAGCAGGTAACAGCATTGGCATTTCCTACGGCACGGCTGAGATTTCCAACTCCACCGTTACCGCCACAGGATATACACGCGCGCTTCAATTAGAAAACCTTAATCCCGCAGGGCTTGTGGCGATTGCCTCGGAGAATAGAACGGACGCGGACGCGGCTGCCGTCACACTCAATACTTCCGTTTATGATCTTAGCAACAGCTATAAGTATGTCCAAATCTCACCCGCGCCCCAGGCGCAATGGGGAATTGCCACCGGCGCGAGCAATGACCAACCGCCCGGCTCCGACGCTTGGACAAGCGGCAGCCTGACCGATGCTATGGCCTATGCCAACGGTTTAGGCAGCGGCACGGCGTACATTCAGCTTTTGGAGAATGTGGACATCGCCGCCACGCTGGAGTTTGCGTCGAGCAAGACCACCATGCTTGACCTGAACGGCAAGACCCTCGACGGCAGTCATATAACAAGTGTCAGGGATAGGAATGTCCTTGGCGTGAGAGGCAATCTGACCCTTTGTGACAGCAGCACAAACATCGTTTCCAGTCAAGGCAGTATCACCGGGGGACAAGGCACCGAAGACGGCACGGGCGGCGGCGTTTATATCGGTTTTTATGGCACCTTTACCATGACCGGCGGCAATATCACAGGAAACACCGCTGCAAACGGCGGCGGCATAACAAACATGGGCGCATTTAATATGACGGGAGGAAGTATTGCCGGTAATTCCTGCATTTTGATCAGCGGTTTGATGCCATGCGGCGGCGGCGTGGCAAACGAGGGCAGTTTCACCATGAGCGGCGGCAGTATCACAGGCAACACCGTAGCCGAAGGCGGCGCGGGCGGCGGTGTGTTTGCCGAAGGGATGACGCTGTCCGGTAATGTGAATATCTCCGGCAACACAGTCGGCGCGGCGAGCGACAATGTTGCGCTGATGAGTGTTGGCAGCGGTATTGCTTTTATCGGCATTACTGAAGCGTTCACATGCAGCACAGCAATCGGCGTAAGCCTCGTTAATATAAATTTTAATACTTATGCGGTTACTCGCCAAGAGGGTGTGTTCACCGAGGGAAATACCGTTAACAACAGCGCTTACATCTCAAAATTCGTCAGTGACAACAGCGGCTTTGCCGTTATTGCGCAAAACGGTCAGCTCAAGCTGGCGGCGGCGAAGGCAATCGCCAAGGAAGACACCTCAAACGGCAGCTTCACAGTGAGGGTAAACGGCAATGAGGTTTCCTCCGCGACAGAGGGGCAGACGGTCACCGTCACGCCCGCCGCAAGCAGCGGTTATGAATTAGACACCATTTCGGTTTATAAAACCGGGGATTCAGACACAACAGTGACGGTTACAAACGGCAGCTTCACCATGCCCGCATATGGGGTGACGGTCAATGTTACCTTTCGGGAAAGCAGCGTTCCTGCCTACACCATCAGTGGAACGATCAAGGGCAGCGATACCGGCGCGGGTATCCCCGCAAGCTTGCAGCTCAAGGACGGCGGCGGAAATGTACTCGGCACGACAACGGCGGCAAACGGCAGCTACAGCTTTACCGGAGTACCCGCCGGAAGCTATACTGTCGCGGTTAGCTGCACGGGTTATGACAGCGGCACAATCACAGGTATTACGGTATCAACCGCCAATCTTACTGGCAAGAATTTGACGCTGACCAAAAGCATCTCCGGTCTTACCGACGCGCAAAAGCTTGCCGCAGCCAAGGCAGCGATTATGGCGGCAATCAACCGGATGTCATTCTCCAACAGTACAACGGCGGCGGATATTTTAAGTGTCGCACAAGCCGCTTCACTCTATGGTGTGACCGTGGCATGGGATAACACGAATGAATTTACAAAAACGCAGGCGACCACCTCTGCAACAGGCTCTATCAGGGGCACCTTCCAACTGGTACTTAACCAAGAGAGCGACAGTATCGGGATCGACGCAGCTATCGCCAAGCTATCCACAAACGGTGATAACGGCGGTGGCGGCTCCGATAGCGGCGGTTCCACAACCTCTCCGTCTACCAAGCCCACTGAGCCGGTCACCGGCAGCACGGAAAACAAGGCCACGGTGGACAATATGGGCAACGCCAATGTTGGCCTGACCGACAAAAACATCACCGACGCCATTGCGGACGCAAAGGCTGCCGCAGCGAAAAAAGGCGTGAACGCAGGCGATATTACGGCAGTCATTCATGTCACCACAGGCGGCAAGGACGCAAACACTGTGACAGTCAATTTGCCCAAGACTACACAGGAGCAAGTCATCGGCAACAGGATTGCCAGCGTTCAGCTTGCTATTGATCGCCCTGATCTTACCATCGGCATTGACCTTGCGGCGGTGACGGAGATCAACCGCCAGGCAAAGGCCGACGTCCAGCTTTCCGCTACCCGCATGGACAATGCAAAGCTGACCGGCGATGCAAAGACCGCCATCGGCAACCGTCCCGCATATGACCTTAAGACAACCTACGGCAGCGGAAAATCCGTGACCGATTTTGGCAAGGGCAGTGTCAGCGTGGAGATTCCTTATACCCTGCAAAAAGGTGAGATTGCAGGTAACGTCTACGCCGTCTATGTGGACGCAAAAGGCAAAGTGACCTACCTCACCGATTCCAGCTACGATGCAAAGCGCGGAACGGTGGTGTTTTCCACCAACCACTTCTCCACTTACGGCGTAGCCTACAAAGCCAGCTTTAACTTTACTGACATCGCCGGTCATTGGGCAAAGGACGATATTCTCTTTGTCGCAAACCGCGGCCTTATGACCGGCACCAGCGCCACCACGTTCAATCCCAACGGTTCTATGACACGGGGTATGTTTGTAACAGCACTCGGACGTTTGGCAAATGCCGACATCAGCGCCTATAAGCAGTCGAGCTTCACTGACGTAAAGGCTGACGCTTACTACATGGGATATATCGAATGGGGTGTGAAAAACAATATTCTCGTCGGTATTGGCGGAGGTAAGTTCAACCCGGACGGTCTTGTGACTCGTGAGCAGATGGCGGTTATGATGGACAGATATGCCACGTCTATCGGCTTTAAGCTGCCGGAGGTTCACGCACAGAACACCTTTGCTGACAATACCAAAATTGGCGCGTGGGCGGCTCCTTCCGTAAAACGCATCCAGATGGCGGGTATCATCCAAGGCAAAAACAATAACTTTTACGATCCGCAGGGAACGGCCACCCGTGCCGAGGTTTCGGCAGTGCTGCGGCGCTTTGTGGAGCTGACGGTTTTCAGTGATACTGCGCAGGGCTGGGTAAAAAATGATTCTGGCCAGTGGATGTTCTTTAAAAATGGAAAAGCTCTCACCGGATGGCAGACTATTAATGGCAAGGTCTACTGTTTTGACAGCATTGGCGGTGCCTTCGCAAGCGGCTGGAAGCAAAACGCAAAAGGCGAATGGTTCTTCCTGTCGTCAGACGGCAGTGCCGTCACAGGCTGGAAAGACATTGGAGCGAGCGGAAATTCAAAGCGCTATTATTTTGATACCCATGGTGTCATGATTGCTGGCAAATGGCTTCAGATTGACGGAAAATGGTATTACTTTTATGCCGACGGCTCTCTTGCCAAGAGCACCAAGGTCGATGGTTATGAGGTTGATAAAAATGGCGTGAGAAAGGCCAAGTAACCAAGACAACAGAATATATTGCCAAGGGCAAACACGGTGAAAACCGTGGGCGCAAAGCTACAGGGTCTAAGGCGTTTCATAAAGCGCTACGATAGCCTGGCTGCCAAAAACCGCGCAGGGCGTGCCCTCTCCAAACAGAGGGCACGCCCTTGCTATTTCTTACGGATTTTGACGGATTATTGGGATATCGGGATACCGGCTTTCGCTTGCTCTGGCGAAAGGGGTATCTCTATGGAAAACAACAACTGCCCTCTCACATGGAGGTGTAGATAAAGACGGTGCAATCCGTCTATGCCGCCCTCTACATATACAATTTCATAAGTCTATTCTAAAAAAGTCAGCATTTTGCCATTGGCAATCTGCTGACTTTTTTTATTCGACAAGAAAATATAAACCCCGACCGGTATTTACATACTTTTACAATTTATCTCTCGATCAGGCAAACACGCTTTTACATTGTCGTTCCCCGCCCTCCGGACCTTGAATTTCACAAAAATTCAGAGTTCGGAGGAAAGGAACATGAAAAATTACAAGGAAAGTGATTATGCCCTCAACAAGTACAGTGAGGGGATTGTATATAAATTTGCCGACCGTGTCCGTTTGGAGATCACTTTAGAGGATTATCTGGCGGAAAACCCCGGCAAGACGGCGGAGGACTTTCGGGAGCTGAAAGCCCTGTCGGATGAAATCTATCACCGGCAAGTCGTACACGAACATCGGACAAGCCGTCTGGATGTGACTATAAACGGGCTGGAGGAAACCGAACCGCTTTCCGCGCCGCCCCCCGATACCATGCTGATACATAATGCCGAGAAAAACAAGGCATTGAAAGCTGCCCGGCAGCTTCTGGACAGTGGGCAGCTGACCGAAACACAAAGGCGCAGGTTTATTCTGCATTTCTTTCAGGGATTGTCCATACGACAGATTTCGGAAAGGGAACAAGTTCACCAGCGGGCGGTTTGGGACAGTTTACAATGGGCTTCAAAAAAATTAAAAAAATTTTTTAAAGAGTGACTCGTCACCCCCCTCCTTTTTTGACATTAGGTGAAAGGTTCTTTTCGCCTTTCGCCTGTTCCTTGACAAATACCGGCCACGCTGTCGGTCATATCGGAGCATCGGGTACATTACCTCCCGCGCCGCGCGCCAGGACCGCCTGTTTCAGCATGAAGAAGCAGGTGCGAGCGCCCGCTTTCGGCATATGACGAAACCGGCAGACAAAAGGCACGGGAGCCATAATGATACTTTTCCTCACGGAACCCGCGAATTGGCTGCGCGGGGGAAGCGTCGCCCCGGCTGGGAAAGGCCGGGGGGAGCTTTCATGCGTGACACTTGCCGTCACGGCCCGATGCTGCCCCCCTCACATCCGGGAAGCGTGGTCAAATAGGATGTTTTTTAAAATAGCTACCGCTTAAATTGATTTGGTTTGGCGGCAGAGCTACTGCGGCGGGGCGGCCATGCACCATTGATCCGTTATGCCCAAGGGCAGCGGAATCGCCAAGTGTAATCGTGAGCCATGCGCCGCACCGCCGTACCACTGTGCCGCCAGACCCTTACAGGGGGAATACCTATGAATACGCCATACAACGATATATTACGGGAAATCAGCCGGGAGATACCGCCCGACATTGCCGCCCGTTTCCGGGGCGACGCCTTGTTCTTTGCCTATGGCTGCATCCTGCTGGAACGGGATACCGGAAAGGGCTATGTATACAAAGCCGTCAATCTGGAAACCGGCCGCTCCGCTACCATCAGCCGCAGAACCCGGCAGCTTGCCCTTTCCGGCGTTCCGGAAATTCTGGAAAGGCTCAAAGCCTCCGGCATAGCAGGCTCCGGCCGCTTTTGTGCGGAGATGCCGCCGGGCAGGAACCTGTTCCATGACCGGCTTGCTGAAATGATGGAGGATACCTTCCGCAGCCTGCTTCCGGCCCATGGCTACGGAATACGGGAAAAGCAGATCGAGCTTGCCGAACACATTTTAAATGCCATCGTCCGCCGAAACGTGTCGCTGGCCGAGGCTGAGGTGGGCACCGGGAAAACCCACGCCTATCTCATTGCCGCACTGCTTGCCAAGCGGGGGCGCGTCAACGACTTTTGGCTGCGGGGCAGTTACCCGAAGCAAAGCTACGCGCAGAGCGCACATATGCCGGTGGTGGTATCCACCTCCAGCATCGCCCTGCAAAATGCCGTTACCCGCGATTACCTGCCGGAGCTGTCCGGTATTCTTATGGAGCACAAGATCATTCAAAAGCCACTTACAGGCGCGATCCGCAAAGGCAAGGAGCATTATCTCTGTGAAAAAAAGCTGCTCACCTGCTATCAGAACGCGGACGATGCCACAAAGCAGATGCTGGAGCCGTTTCTTGCCTCCGGTTCCGCCGACCTTGCCGACGCGGAGGGGCTGACCGCCTATCTGAAACGGAAAATCTGTGTGTCGGGACGCTGCCCAAAGGACTGTAAAAACTTTGCATACTGCCGCTATCAGCAGTACCTGCGGCGGGCGCAATCCAATGAGATTGACGTGCAGGTGTGCAATCACAACTATTTTCTTGCTGACCTTCTGCACCGCACCAAGGGACAGCCTCCCCTTATCCCTCATTATCAGGCGGTTATCATCGACGAGGCTCACAAGTTTCTGGACGCCGCCCGGCAGATGTACGGTGTGCATCTTGATAACCATGCCATTCCTGCCATTACGGAAGAAATCCGCGGCTTTACCTACCGTCAGGGGGAAAGCGGCGTGCAGATTACAGACCTGGCGAAAAAGCTGACCCGCCAAAGCCACCGGCTGTTCCGTGCGCTGGACGCGTGTATTCCCCAGGAGGAACTACAGGACGATGCGGAACGCTTCAAAACCGTGATTGACGGCAGAGCGGCCCGGCATCTGCGAAATATCAGGGAAATCGCACTGGATCTGAGCGCCGCCCTGCTGGAGAGTAAACCCCTTCCTCGCTACCGGGGCGGATGCGCGCAGGCTCGGTGGGAGCTTGACCGTACCATGGAACAGGCCGCCGTTTTAGAAAAGCACATCGAGCTGGTCTACTGGCTGGAGAAGCCGCCTGTTCACCGGGGCGGCGGCATGGATCAGACAAGCCTCTGCGCCATTCCGAAGAAGCTGAATGAAATGCTGGCCGCCGACCTCTGGAGCCGCAAGCTGCCCATCATTCTGACCTCCGGCACCCTGTCGGCCTCCGGGGACTTTACCCATATCCGCCGTGTCTTGGGGCTTGACAGACTGCCGATTGCCCGCCTGACGGAAACCAGCAAGCCCTCTCCCTTTCACTACGAAACGCACGCACTGCTGTACATCAGCGAAGTTGTACCCTTTCCCGATATCCGGGACAAACAGTACATCAATGCCCTTGCCGAGGAAGCAAAGCACCTGATCCTGGCCTCTCACGGTCACGCGGCGGTTCTCTTTACTTCCTATAAGGCAATGGATATGGTACACGGGCTGCTGGCAGGGCAGGCTTTGCCCGTTCCGCTGCTGCGGCTGGATCGGGGCGGCGAAAGAGCGATTGACCGGTTCCGCGAAAGTAAGAACGGCGTCCTGTTCGCCTCCGGTGCGCTGTGGGAGGGCATTGACCTGCCCGGCGATATCCTCTCCATGCTTATCATCGCCAAGCTGCCATTTGCAGTGCCCGATCCCATCAGTGATTACGAGCGGACGCTGTACGACAGTATGGAGGAATACAAAAACCGGGTTGTAGTGCCGGAAATGCTGATTAAGCTCAAACAGGGCTTCGGGCGGCTCATCCGCTCGGAAACCGACACCGGCGTGGTGGCGCTGCTGGATTCCCGCGTCCGGGAGCATGGAGCCTACCGGGAACGGGTGTTGGCCGCACTGCCGGACTGCCCGGTCACAAAGGACATTGCCGCCGTTGCGCGGTTCCTACAGGAGAACAAGGAACCGGACTACTTCGCGTAGCCCGGTTCCTTTCCAATCGGTGGACATATTCCCGACTTGGGAATATGCCGGAAATTTGAAAAAGGAGGCGCAGGCCATGGAAGCAATCAGTCATGATTTAGTGGATATCCGGGAAATCACCGTGAATAAGAACCTTCCGAAAGAAGAACGGGTTGCGGAATTTGTTCGGCAGATCAAAGACCCCTATCATTTCAAATGCGGAGATTTTACGGTCCGGGCCCGTTTTGCTGAAAACGGCGTCACTCTGGAGGACTGTCTGCAAAGACTTTTCAGCGAATGAGCAACAAAGCGGCAAAATGGACTTTTTCTCCGCACCATGGTACTGTGGATATCGGAAAAAGAATGAAAAACCGAATCTGACGACGATACCATGATCACCCTTTACGGTGCGGGGAATTCCCCCATTCTTCAAAGGAGTGATTTTTCATGTCTGAAACAAAGTATAAAGCAGTGAAATATATCCGCCTGTCCTACACCGACGATAAGGACAACGAAAGCGACAGCGTTGCCAATCAGCGCAAACTTCTGGACAGCTTCATCGAAAGCAGTCCGGATATCGAAGTGGTGTCGGAAAAGGTGGACGATGGCTGGAGCGGCATTTTATTTGACCGTCCGGCCTTTAAGGAAATGATGTCGGAAATTGAGGCGGGAACCGTTAATTGTGTCATCGTCAAAGACTTATCCCGCCTGGGACGCGATTATATCGAAACCGGGCGATATCTGCGCCGGATATTCCCCGCCTATGGCGTGCGTTTTATTGCGCTCAATGACAATATCGACACCCTGAAAGACAGCGGTGATGATTTGGTGGTATCCGTCAAAAGCATCATCAATGACGCCTACTGTCACGATATTTCCGTAAAAACCCGCAGCGCCCTGTCCGTAAAGCGCAGTAACGGTGATTATGTCGGTGCCTGTGCCGTGTACGGCTATAAAAAATCGGAGGAGAATAAAAATCAGCTTATACCGGACGAATATCCGGCAGGCGTGGTACAGAGCATTTTCAAGCAGAAGCTGGACGGCATGAGCGCCGCCAGAATTGCGGAAGAGCTAAACCGCACCGGTGTTCTCTCTCCATTAAGCTATAAAAGAGATCGGGGCCTGCCCCATCCCAAGAAAGGGTATGCGGACAAAGCCGATGCCAGATGGTCTGCCACGACGGTAATTCGCATTCTGAAAGATGAAATCTATACCGGAGCGCTGATTCAGGGAAAACAGGGCACCTTTAACTACAAGCTGAAGGATTTAATTGATAAGCCGGAAAATGAGTGGGTACGCATAGAGGATGCCCATGAGGCCATCATCCATAAGCGGGATTTTGACCTGGTACAGCGTCTGATGCGTCTGGATACCCGGACTTCTCCGGGGAGTGACCGGGTGCAGCTCTTTTCCGGCATTCTCGTCTGTGGCTGCTGCGGAAGCCGTATGACCCGCAAAACCGACCGGTACAAGGGGAAAACCTACCACTATTATTATTGCCCTGTCGGAAAAAAGGGTGGCTGCGAAGCGCCCGCCCACATCAAAGAAAGCGATTTGACCGCCTGTGTGCTGGAGAGCCTGAAAGCCCATATCCGCAACATCGCTTCTCTGGAGGCTGTGCTGAAAAATGCCGATACCGAGGCTCTTAGCAGTCGGATGACGCGCAGGCTGGAGGCACAGCTTGCGGAAAACCAGAACCAGCTGAAACAGACCGCTGCATTCAAGTCCACTCTGTATGAAAATATGATTACCGGCCTGCTCTCTCCCGAGGATTACAAGACCTTCAAGGCCAAATACCTTGAGGATGAAAAGCGGCTGAACCAGGCGCTGTCCGCGCTCCGGCAGGAGCTTGAAAATGTCAGGAACCATACCAGCGAACGGCTTGTCTGGATGGAGCATTTCAAGCAGTTTGAGGGGCTGACAGAGCTTGACCGGAAGACGGTTTCCCATTTGATTCAGTCCATTCGGATTGCAGGCAAAAACGAGCTTCAAATCACCTTCAACTATCAGCCCGAATATGAAAAAGCCCTTGAGGTCTACCATACCCCGGCTGTGGAGAAGGCTTCCGGAAAGGTGGTGGCATAATGGCAAGAAAAAGCAGAAAACACCTGCCTGATATACCGGAACAGGCCTGTGAAAGCTCGGTGTACCGGGCGTGCGGCTACATCCGCCTTTCGGTGGAGGACAACAAGAAAAGGGGGGATTCTCTGGAAACACAGAAAAGTATTCTGGAAAGCTATATTTCCCTTTCTTCTGATCTGCGGCTCCACGATTATTATATCGACAACGGTACGACGGGCACGAATTTCCATCGCCCTGCCTTTCAAAAAATGCTGGAGGATGCAGAAAAAGGCATCATCAACTGCATTATAGTAAAAGACCTGTCACGGTTTGGCCGAAACGCCATTGACACCGGCTATTACATTGAAAAATACTTACCCTCTCTGAACGTTCGATTCATTTCGATCAATGACAATTTTGATACCGCCCATATAAATCCCGGCGACGGCATTATGCTGCCCCTGAAAAATATGATTAACGAAGCCTATTCGCTGGATATCGGGCGAAAAATCAAGGCACAGCAAAGGCAGAGCATGAAGGAAGGACAGTTTGTCGGGGCAAGGCCGCCCTATGGTTATCTGAAAAGCCCGGATAACTGCCATCAGCTTATCCTTGACGAGGCAACCGCGCCGGTGGTAAGGCAGATTTTCCAGTGGGCGTATGAAAAGGTAAGCCTGAATGACATTACCCGCCGCCTGAATGAGGCAGGCATCCCCACACCCAGCCATACGAAAAAGGCGGCTGGATTGATTGCCCATGAAAACCTCATCGGGAAAAATGCCTGGCAGACATGGACGATCAGTAAAATTCTTTCCTGTGACACCTACACCGGCGATTTGGTGCAGGGGAAAACCAAGACTGTCTGCCATAAGCAGGCGCCTGCTGAGGAAAGCGATTGGATTATCATAGAAAATACCCATGAAGCCATCGTCAGCCGTGAGATATTTGAAGCGGTTCAGATCTTTCGCCAAAAGGTTGCGGAGGAAGCCGTCCAGAAGCCAAAGAAGCCTTACACCCCCAATTTCTTTAAAGGGAAAATCTTCTGCGGGCACTGCGGCGGCAGCCTGCACCGGCAGCGCTGCGCGCGCAAACGCGGCCCGGATGTGTATTTGTTCCATTGTCTTTCCAACAGCCGCAGGGCGCGCGGCTCCTGCGAACCCTACTCCCTGCCGGAGAAGGAGCTGGTGTCCGCATTGTTATCCATTCTCCAAAAGCAGGCGGAGCTTGCGGCGGGAAACGCTCTTATTTTAAAGAGAAAACGCCCCGACATGGAGGCGCGTCAGCTCGCTGTCAAAGCCCGGCTGGATTCCCTGAGACAGGAGCTTGACCGGGACCGGCGAATGCTGAAAAGCCTTTACGAAAGCCTTGTAATCGGCATTTTGAACGACGAGGAATATCGGCGTATGCGCACCGATTATGGCGAAAAGATTGAAAGCAAATCAGTTCTGATGCAGGAGCTTACCGGACGGCTGCGGGAGGTGGAATCGCAAGCCGCGGAATACATCGACCTGACCAATCTGATTGCAGGAGTTAAAGGCAAAGAGGATATTACGGCAGCACTCATTGACCGGCTGGTTGACCGGATTCGGGTATTCTCCGACCGCCATATCGAGGTGGATTTTCGCTTTGAAAGCGGCTTGAACCAATTAGAGAGAACGGAACATTCGCTGAATGCTCTGCTTGCGAACACAGAAGGGAGGCCGGTAGCATGAACCAATATGTGATTGCCATGTATATTCGTCTTTCCCTGGAGGATGCGAAAACAGACAGTTTAAGTATTGCCAATCAAAGACTTCTCCTCCAGCGGCATATTGCCACTTTGGAGCAGGAAAATGTAAAGATCACGGAGTTTGTGGATAACGGCTATTCCGGAGTCAACTTTGAGCGCCCTGCCATGCAGGAGCTTTTGGAATTGGTTCGTCAGAGTAAAATTCACTGCATTATTGTGAAGGATTTTTCCCGCTTTGGCCGCAACATGATTGAAACCGGGTATTTTCTTGAAAAAGTCTTTCCGCTGTACCGCACCCGCTTCCTTTCCGTGAGCGATGGTTTCGATACAAAGGATTACAAGGAGGATACGGGCGGAATGGCGGTAGCCTTTAAGTACCTGATGCACGAATACTACAGCATGGATTTATCCCGCAAGACCAAAAGCGCCAAATACGCAAAAATGAAACGTGGGGAGTATCAGAGTAGGGTTTGCTGTTACGGTTACCGGAAAGGCCCGGATGGACGGCTTGGCATTGATGAAGAAGCGGCGGCGGTGGTGCGCAGAATATTTGCGTTGGCACGAGAAGCGAAACACGCCGGGGACATTGTAAAAGCACTGTATGCAGACAAAATCCCCACCCCCGGTGAATATCGCGCCGCTAAGGGTAAGGGGTTTCATGACATATCAAGGTGCATCGGTATCTGGCAGCGGTCAACGGTGCTGCGTATTCTGACAGACGAACGGTATATCGGCACCTATGTGATCGGCAAGCGTACACTCCGGGAAATCGGAGGAACACGCTCCCGGCTCAAGGATGAAAGTGAATGGTATAAAATCCCGAACCATCATTCTGCCATTGTGGAAAAAGAGGTCTATGACCAGGTTCAGACCAAGCTGCGGCACTTTAAATGCGACAAAAAGCCTCGAAGCTATTCTCTCCGGGGCAAGGTGATCTGCGGCAGCTGCGGACACGCCATGCAGAGAGCTCCGCGAAAGGAACCGGTCTTTGTCTGCCGGTACACCAAGGTGGATGCATCGGCTCCCTGCCATCGGCTGGAGGTAAAGGAAAAAGATTTAGAAAAGCTGTTATTTGAGGTGATCTCCAAGCAGGCGCAAATCCTTTTGAATGCCGACCATCTGCATGAAATCAATGAATTGGGGCTGCAAAGTGAGCAGCAGTTGGAATACAAACGGCAGATTGACATGTGCCAGTATGAGAAGCAGCATTTATATGAACAGCTTATTTTGAAAAAAATCAATCTGGAACAGCATAACGTCCGAAAAGCCGAGTTGGATTCGGAACTGATCCGCCTGCGGAGTGCCTATTCTATCCTATCAGCAAAGACTGCGCAGCTTCAAGCGAAGAGGGATAGTACGAATAAGGCGGCTGTTGTCGCAGAGGATGTTCAACGGGCAGATTGCCTAACGCAACCGCTGGCGGACTTGTTAATTGATAAGATTTATGTGTACCCGGACAGGCGGATTGAGACTGTCTGGAAGGTAGCAGATTTTTTAAATCCAGAATAATAAATACGGGCTGATTTAACTTGCTTTTGTTGAGTTGATCAGCTCGTGTTTACTATTAAGCCGATGCTATAGAGGATTGTGATAATCAGGAATAAGTTGTATAATATGATTGTTACAACCTAAATTAAATAGAAACGTATGGAGGAATACCATGGGAAACGGAGAAAAACTGACAACCGAAGAATTTGAAAAAATAGAGTCACTGGTACAGCGGGCTGTAAACGCCAGCAATAAAAAGGAAGCGAAGCCTTTTATAGACCGTCTGAATTTTATGAAAAACACGCTTACTATGCAGCCTTATGAACGGATTGTTTATAGCGAGCTTGTATCTTATACGACCGCTGCATCAGGCCAGGTGAGGGATAAGCAGCATTGGTTGAATGCTGTCAATCAAAGCCTTTACAAATTGAAGCCTCTTTACGGGGAAGGCGATCCGCAATGAGATATTCCAAAAGAAAATTGAAAGGATTGCCTGTTCCTAAAGAGATTATTGTTAAGAGCTTGGCCGATTATATCGCCTTATTTTCAAACAATCAATATGAAAACTACATATTCCGCGGAGAGCCCACTAATTATCATGACACCATTTCATCGGCACTCAGGAATGGAGAACATCCATTTATCAAAATGAAAAACGAGTTTAGCCGTGAGATATTTCACAGGCTTTCTCCCGATGAACGCAATCATTTCTTGGCTTTTGCTCAGCACCATGGGATACCTACAAATCTGATTGACTTTACAAGGTCACCTTTAGTCGCATTATTCTTTGCCTGCTAGCCTTTTTGTAGTTCGGATGAAAGCTTTGAAAAGGAAAGAGGATTCGTATATCTTCTGGAAGATGCGTTGGTTGACATTACAGACTTGCTCTCGCAAAATGAAGATAAGAATTTTCTTAACCTTTTTATGCGGAACGAGGATAATATTATAGTTAGACTATACAAGGCCTTTGAAGGTTTTTATAAGCAGTATCCTGAAAAATTTTATTACTATTACAAGCGTTTGTCGGACGATTGGCAGTATTATTTGGTTGACATGCAGCCATATTCCCCTAAAAAATCCAACTTCCCCACATACAACGATGGGAAGTATAAGAACGAACTGAAATATGAATATGTCAGGGAGAATAACGACCTTGTTGCAGAGATTAAACACCAATACGGAACGATTGAGCTGATCGTATTGGAATACACTTTAAAGCTTCAAGCATTTTTAAATCAGGCTTCAAATTGTGGGGCAACCGTTTGGTGGCTCAACTGTATTCCTAATTTTCTGTATACCCCCATATTGTCATTTGAAAGAGGGAGAAATCAGCAAGGGTTGTTTATTTATCAAGCTTATATATCCTATGATGAAAGTCTTTATAACACTCATATTCTTTCTCATCAGCGCGTTTGGCCTGATATCATAATTGTTGTTGAAGATAAAGAGAAAATATTAAAAGAGTTGGACTTTATGGGCATAAACGAAAAATTTATATATGGTGATTATGATAGTGTTGCGAGGTATATCAGGAAAAAGTACGACTATTAAAATCGAGGGCACAGTAGCTGATAACAATAACTGTGCCCTCGGCTTTTTGGAGATATGTGTTAATATGGGAGCTATATCTATAAATACACATTGAAAAAATCTCAAATTATTTTTCGGTGTGTGCTTGACATATGGGTGCTTTAGATAATGAAATTCAAAATTTAAACAGCCAGGTTACCTTGCTTAATTATATGCTCTCAGAAAGCGATAATAAAAATATACAATTACAGGAGGAACTTGAATCATTAGAAAATAATATTGCGAGTCTTGAATCTAATATTGCAGAATTGCAAAGCACATTGGATATCTTAAACGAAATAAGCTTGATTCTCCAAGATGAATTGAATACTGCATATAGTGAACTTGATAATTTAAAAATCGAACTGGAAAATGAAATTATTAATTTAGAAGGGGAATTGTCCTCGGCTAATTTAATTATTGAAGAATTAAGGCGGCAGATAAATGACCTACTTTTTGAAAATAGTTCCCTCGAATCGGAAAATGAAGAGTTAAAGGAAGAAAACGATCGATTAAGAAATCAATTGGAGGCAATAATGGGCCGAAATATCAATGGTGATAATATTGATGTTCCAGCCGATATTACCGCAGTTAGTGCTGTTAATAATGCTGACTTGGATACCATCGATTCGGTGATCATAGATAATGCTGCTGAACTCATGCTCGACCTTACAGATTATTTTGAACTGAAGGATAAAACTCCGGTACATAGGATTCTAATAGGGAAAAACTTTACGGCGGTTGAAGAAATAAGGAATGCCTTTGAAGAAGCTGTTGCTGCCCAAAAAGCAGCAGAAGAGATAATTACCGCAGATGAACAGTCTAAGCAGCCAATAACGAATGATATAGATAATGATACTGTGGATACAATTCCCGAAGCTATTGAGTAATTGAGTATGTAAAATATTCACACTGTATAATAAGTATTAATAACAGATTTTAATTGGTAACTTAGTACGATTAAAATCTGTTATTAATGTTGTATGTACTATATTGAAAGAAATGCTTTCCGGCGAGAGTTCGGTTAGTATTTTAAGGCCTCCAAATCCGTTATTTCATACCGGTTATGTCCCTTTATGCTTTTCTTGTAATTCCAGCAGGTAATGGCATCCTGTAATGATTTTCCGGAGTTGCCTGCAAAAAAATCACGAATATAGGTATTATATT
>JAEWQO010000010.1 GCA_023460315.1 Actinomycetes bacterium | reverse complement strand
GGCGACGCCTTTCCACCGCAGCCGCCTTCCATGATGTGCCCGGCTGAGCATTTTGAGGCGTATCCGATCAGGCAATCATGCGGCAGGGTTCCCGATTCGTCACGAAATGAAAAAATATCATGAGGTCCTTCCCTTTAGGCCTTTGGCTATGGTATATTGTTTTGCTGTATCTTTGCGCCTGGTGCGTGCTTTTTTCATACCAGAGCGTGAACAATCGGAAAGGAAGATCACGTGGCCCAAGCCTCAGAGAAGCAAGTGTCTGCACACGACAAGGATCAAGCTGCGAAAAATCCGATCGAAACTGACGAGATGCTGGATGACGACGATGCGCTGGGCGACGAGCCTGACGCGAACGTGACCGATTCGCTCGACGATGACAAGATCGAAGGCAGCTTGTCGGACGATGACGACGAGAACCTGCTCGAAGGCATTCCCGAGGAGGAGCTCAAGGCGACCGTCGACGTGCCGTTGCCCAAAGTGGGCAAATCGAAGGTGAAGTCGCGCAAGCGCAGCGCCGACGCTTCCGTCACCATGCTGACGGGCGATCCTGTTCGCATGTATCTCAAGGAGATCGGCAAGGTTCCGCTGCTGACGGCTGCGGAAGAGATCGATTTGGCCATGAAGATCGAAGCCGGAGTCGCCGCCACCGAAGAGCTTGAGCGGGCTGAGGACGAGGGCGCTGAGCTCGATCGTCGCGAAAAGCGCCGTCTCGGCCGTATCGAACAGGTGGGTCTTGACGCGAAACAGCAGCTCATCGAAGCAAACCTTCGTCTTGTGGTGTCCATTGCCAAGCGCTATGTGGGGCGGGGGATGCTGTTCCTCGATCTCATCCAGGAAGGCAATTTGGGACTCATCCGTGCTGTCGAGAAGTTCGACTACACGAAGGGCTTCAAATTTTCCACCTATGCCACCTGGTGGATCCGCCAGGCAATCACCCGTGCCATCGCCGATCAAGCGCGGACCATCCGTATTCCGGTGCACATGGTCGAGACCATCAACAAGCTGGTGCGCATCCAGCGCCAGCTGCTTCAGGAGTTTGGTCGCGAGCCAACGCCGGAGGAGATCGGCAAGGAAATGGGCCTCACCGCCGAACGCGTGCGGGAGATCCAGAAGATATCGCAGGAGCCAGTCTCTCTCGAGACGCCCATCGGAGAAGAGGAGGACTCCCAGCTCGGTGATTTCATTGAGGACGATGCCGCCGTGGTCCCTCCCGATGCGGCAAGCTTCAGCATGTTGCAGGAACAGCTTTCGAAGGTTCTCGACGGTTTGGCCGAGCGGGAGCGCAAAGTCATCGCCTTGCGCTTTGGGCTGGAGGACGGGCATCCTCGCACGCTTGAGGAAGTCGGTCGTGAGTTTGGCGTGACGCGTGAGCGAATCCGGCAGATCGAGAGCAAGACGCTGGCAAAATTGCGTCACCCGTCCCGGTCGTCGAAGCTGAAAGACTATTTGGAAGATTAGGGTCTCGCCGGCCTGTGAGCCGGCGAGATTTCCCGATGCCGCGAAGCCTCCTTGCAACGGTCATCGGCACTTCTCGCATTCCCGGGTGTCGAATCGCGGGGCTGCGGCATGTGCCGGTCGCTGGTGTGAGGAGGCTTCTCGCTGACTCGATTGGATTCGTGCTTCATGGAAAACGAAAACCTCGAACTGTTCGCCAGCTGCCTTGCGGGACTGGAGAGGCCCCTGGCTGAAGAGCTCAGGCATATCGGGATCAGGCGCGTGCGTCCCCTCGGCGGGGGCGTGGCGTTTTTCTGCGACGTGCGCCATGCGCTCAAGGTCTGCCTGTGGTCGCGTCTTGCGTCCCGCGTGACGCTGGTGGTCGGCCGTGTGGCAGCCTTCGATGCCGACGCACTCTATGAAGGGGTGAAGGCCCTTCCTTGGGAAGACGTCATCGTCCGCGGCGTGAGCATGGCTGTGCAGGGACACGGCATGAACGACGCATTGCGCAACACGCGTTTCACCGGGCTCAAAGTGAAGGATGCGGTCTGTGACCGCCTGCGTGACGTGTGGGGCGAGCGTCCTGACGTCGACGTGGACAATCCTGGCGTGGTCGTTGACGTCAGGGTGCGCGAGAGCAAGGCGACGATATCGATCGACCTGTCGGGCGAGTCGCTCTATCGTCGCACGTACCTTTCGCCCGAAGACGGAGACGAGGCTCCGCTTGAGTGCGCGTTGGCTGCAGGGTTGCTGGCTTTGGCTGGATGGCCGGCGCTCGGGTCGACGAACGTCGCCTGTGTCGACCCCTCGTGCGGCGACGGCGCACTTGTTGTGGAGGCGGCCTCGATGGCGTGCGACGTGGCCCCCGGCCTCACGCGAGGCCGCTGGGGCTTTCGGGGATGGTCGTCCTTCGACGAGGAGGTGTGGGGAGAGCTGTTGGACGAGGCTGACGAGCGTTTCGAACAGGGCCTGTCCTCGGCAGTCACGCCGGGTGCCGTCGATATGCCGGCATCGGCTCCTCCCGACCTCGCTCACGTTCGCTTTGTCGGCACAAACACCTCGTCTCCCGCCATTTCCCGAGCGCGAGGCCGCGTCAAGCGCGCGGGCCTCCGTCAGGCGGTGAGCATCGAGTTTGCCGATGCAGAGGACATGGCCGCCGTTGTCGAGCGCGTGGCTGCCGTGTCTGCACAGGCGGGGAATGGCCCTGCCCGTTGCCTGATTGCGTGCGTCATGTCGGAACGTGACGGTGTCATGTCGGAAGCCCAGGCCCAAGCAGAGGCGACGTCTTTCACGCAAGCCTCCTTGGCGTCTCCTGCGGGTTCGGTGTTCGCCGTTGCGGGAGGCGAGGGCGTCGTGGCGCGTTTTGGTACGGAGCCGGCCGTGAAGGCGTGCCTCGGACGTGACCGTGTGGCCTTGTCGGCCTCTGTGTTCGACCGCCCGCCAACGAAGCCCGCTGTCGCGACGGTTCCCGATCCGGCGGGCGGCGCGGAGCATCGCGTCGAGGTGTTCGAACAAAACTCCGAGCAATTCGCGTTCCGCCTCCACAAGGCTGCCAAGGAGCGCCGCAAGTGGGCAAAGCGCGAAGGGATTACCTGCTATCGCGTCTATGATGCCGACCTGCCCGACTACGCGGTCGCCATCGACCTGTTCGAAGGCGCTGGAAGCGCCACGGGGAACACGTATCTCCACCTTGCCGAATACGCCGCGCCCTCGTCCATCGATGCCGCCAAGGCGCAGCGCCGTTTCGATGACGTGCTGGTGCTTGCGCCGGTGGTGTTGGGCGTGCGTCCTGACCACGTGTTCTCCAAGGTTCGTCAGCGCGACCGGGGAGGAAGCCAATATCGGGCCGCGGGACGGCGCTCGTACGTCACCCAGGTGCAGGAGGATGGCTATCTGTTGGAGGTCGATCTGTCGGGATATCTGGACACGGGGCTGTTCCTCGATCACCGGCTGACGCGCGAGTTGGTCGGATCGAAGGCCAAGGGTGCCGATTTCCTCAACTTGTTTGCCTACACGGGTGCCGCAAGCGTGCACGCTGCCGGTGGGGGGGCCTGCTCGACCACGACGGTCGACCTGTCTCAGACCTATCTTGAATGGGCGCGCCGCAACATGGCGGCCAACGGGTTCGAAGGTCCCGAGCACAGTTTCGAACGCGGTGACGTGATGGGATGGATCACCGAGACTCGCCGCAGTCCGCGCCGTTTCGACCTGGTGTTCGTGGATCCCCCCACGTTCTCGAACTCGAAGTCCATGGGAACGCGGACCTGGGATGTCCAGCGTGATCACGTGGAGCTGCTGATAGGGGTGTCGCGCCTTTTGGCGGAGGGCGGAGAAGCTGTGTTCTCGTGCAATCTGCGCACGTTCAAGCCTGACGTGGATGCCTTGGCCAAGTATGGCGTTTCCATCGAGGACATCACCGCAAGCACCATTCCCCATGATTTCGAGCGCAATCCGAGGATTCACCAATGCTATCTGGTGAAGCGGGCGTGAACGTGTGCCGGCGAGACGCGGGGGATGCATGAAACAGGTCAGGGGCACGTTGCACGGATGTGCCATGAAAGCCCTTTTCATTTTGGCACGTGAAAAAATGCAAAAATCGGTATTGCGCATATTTGCGGTTCGGGTATAATTTTCACTTGCGCGTTCCGAGAGGGTCGCGACTATTCCTCGGTAGCTCAACGGCAGAGCATCCGGCTGTTAACCGGAGGGTTGTAGGTTCGAATCCTACCCGGGGAGCCATTGTATTTCGCAAGGCCAGATATTACATCTGGCCTTTTCTTTTCCTGAAGTACCCTACCTTTCTCTACCACCTGTTGAGGTTCTGTGGGTGTATGCCGGCTTCGTGTCGGTCGTTACCGCTGGGAGCCTCCCGTCTGCGTAATGTGTATGTCCTTGAGCATGGCCTGCTGGGTTGACCCTTCCCCACGCCACCATTGTGGACTCAAGCTGCTCGACCATGGGTACGTCTCTGATAAAAGCGTTGCATTACCTTGAGGAAGAAGGCTTTTATCGGTATTGCGCTATGCCTTTGAGTGACTCTGTCAGTACTTTTTTTATCTGCGATAATATGATAATTTGTATTTGTTATATTTGATAGTCAGACTTATGACAAATTAAAATTTGTATCTGTTTCTTTTTAAGGGACGATCTATGACAAAATCACAATCGCAACCAAAAAAAGGAAAACCCACCTATGGCGCAGTATTTCAACGGTTTGCAGCAACTGTTGAGCTGCTTGAATCATACGGTGGCCTCCCCAATCCGAAAGAAGCTCAAGGCATATGGGGTAAACTCTGGCATTACGAGGTGCATAACTCCACTGCCATCGAAGGAAACACCCTTGTCCTCAAAGAAGTTGAAATGCTGCTTAATGAAGGCAAGGCGGTAGGTTCTAAAGATATTAAAGATTATCTTGAAGTTCTTGGATACGCCGATGCAGCAACATGGGTGTATGGTAGAGCTCTCGGCAACGATGAGTGGCTGCAGGAAGAATTACTTACCTTAACCGAGGTTCGTCATGTCCATACGCTTGCCATGGGGAAGGTGTGGGATGTCGCCCCACATCCCGGCACATACGATAGCGAGGCTCCGGGAAATTTCAGGGAGCATGACATCATGCCCTTTCAAGGAGGGATGAAGCCTCCCTCCCATCCCCATATTGCTTCTGAGATCAGTGCATGGATTGCAGCAGTTAATGAATTTGGAAATCAAGTCAAGGATGGTGGTTGTCCGGTTGTGAAAGCACCGGAGCGCCTTGCCTTCATCCATAAAGAGTTCGAGCGGATCCATCCTTTCATAGACGGTAACGGAAGAGCAGGTAGGCTGCTGCTGAACCTCATCTTGCTCAGGCTTGGATGGCCTCCTGTAATCATCCTGAAAAGTCAACGCAAGCGATACTTGTCAGATCTCGATAAAGCCGACAAAGGGGAGGTTAACCCGTTGGCGGAGCTTCTTAGTAGGGCAATCATTGATAGTGCCCATATTTTGATACCCGCTATCGCCGGTCCGGTTAAATGGGTCCCTCTTGAGGCTCTCGCCGATGGAGAATTCAGCCTACCCGCACTTCGTCAAGCTGCCTCAAGGGGCAGGCTTGAGGTGATCAAGGGTGCGGACGGCAGATATCTTTCAAGCAAAGCCGCGATCGAGCGTTATCGTGGCTCAAAATATGGGCGATGAACCAGTATATTGGATTTATCCTTACTTGATAAAGACCGGAGGGATGTGGGGCGTTATCGTCAACGGACCAAATCTTAGAGTTGGGAGGGAGGGCTGTTCACGCAGCGCGGTCTCGTGTCGTTGTCTCCATTGCTTCGGGATTGTTGTAGGTTCGAATCCTACCCGGGGAGCCATTTGAATTTGAGAAGGACCCGTCGAAAGCTTTGGCTTGCCGACGGGCCCTTTTGATTTCATGTCACACCTTGTCGGACGATGCGCTTGACGGTGCTCTAGGACACCTTCTCGTACTCGGTGTGGAAACACTTGGGACACGGCGGCAGGGCGTCCGAATCGTCATCCAGCACGACGATCTCTCCGCACAGCGTGCACCGGTAGGTTCCCTTCCCGGGTTTCTCGCCTGTTTTATAGACCATGAAAATCACCTCCTCATGACCATGATAACGCCAGCCGAGACGACGGGGAAGAGAAGGAGCGTGTGCGGTAGAATGTGAATAGGCCTTCGATCTGCGGTTGGCGGCTGAAAGCGTTGATGCCTGCCCGGCACATCTCTTTGTGTACATACATGATGTCGTGGCGCCTCGGAACGGGGGCCGCGATCTGAGGGAGGACGCTCATGAAGAAGGTCAAAGTGTGCAAGCGTTGCACCGATTTCGATCCCAAGGAACTCAAGGCCCACGCCAAGGAGGCGGGGTGCTCTCTGAAGTTCGGATGCATTGGGACCTGCAAGAAAAAGCATTCCGCTCCGAAAACGGCCTATTTTGGATTGATAGACAAACACCTTGTCGTATGCGATTCCCCCAAGGAATTCTTCAAGGAAATGGGTTGAGCGCGGGAGGCGTTTCGTGTTCCCGCCAAGCGTTCGAAAATGACAAGCTGTACGAAAGGGGCCAGCCGCAACATGCTCCGGCTGGCCCCAGCGTCCCTTCTGATCTCCCGCCTTGCGGTAATGTCAATTGGTCAGTTCATAGATTGATTTTCCGGGACAGAATTCCGGCCATATGTTCAGCGAAGCATCGAGCTCGGGATGGTCGCGGCGATACTCTTCCAAAGGAACTCCCAACTTCCATGCCTCTGCCGCCTGCTGGAGCGCGAGGATCCCGGCGCGTAGCCCGTCAGGATGCGCGTGCATGGCGGCCCCTGCGCCGAGCAGGAGGTCTTCTCCCAAGTCGGTCATCACCTGAGGAACCAGTCCGGGATACAGGCCGGCGGCGGGGGAGGGGAAGGCGTTTTTCAGGCCATTGAACCCGCTAAGAAGGCTTTGCGCAATGCGTACATAGCGGTCAGGGAGGGTGGGAACCTTGCCATAGGCGCAGGGATACACCACCATGTCGGCACCGTCGAGACGCATGAACTTGCCGTGTATGAGGGAGGACGAGAGGCCCGAATCGCTGCCCAGGTAGGCCGCTCCGGCAAAGCAGGGGTGGGCGAGAAGCGGCACCTTGATGCGGGGGTCATCGGCAAGCGCCGACATGGTCCCGTAGCCGCTTGCATGGACGTTCAACATCAGCATGGTGGCGCCCATCTCGACGGCTTTGCGCGCCTTGTCGTAGAGGCGATCCTGGCGATCGGTGATGTTGGGAATATAGTGGGTGCGATGCCCCGTTTCCTGGTAAGCCCGTTCGCTGGCTCGCAGGCATGCTTCGAGGCGCTCGTAGAAGGGAGCATGCTCCGGGTCGGCTATGAGCTCGTCGTCCTTCACCATGTCGATTCCCGCCATGGCCAGGTTGTAGAACTGGCGCTCGATGACATCGACCGGTATTCCGGTGCAGGGCTTTATCATGGCAAGCACGGGCGGGCGGTCGTGCACCCCAATGATGTCGCGCACGCCCTGCACGCCGAACTGCGGTCCCGCAAAGCCGTCGGTGAAGCTCTTGGGAAATTCAAGGTCAAGCAGCTGCAGGTGTTCGGTCATGGATATGTTCCCGAACACGGTGGAAAGCATCTCCGGCTGCTGATGCCCGAAGTTCTTCCACGGGAAGGCTATCTTCATGATGCAGGTCCGTGTGCGGTCGGGACAGGTGACTTCGTATCCGGGCACATTGTAGACGGCTATGACGCGGCCGACATGCTTGCGGCGCACCTCGTCTGTTTCGTCGGGCACGCGCATCCAGGTTCCGGTTGTCTGTTCCACCGCAACCGCGCCGGCACGCATGAGGATGTCGGCGGTTTCCGCCTTGACAAGATAGGTTGCCACCACGAATTCCTCAAGGTCGAGCGATTCCGTCTGGCAGAAGATGATCGGGTCGTAGTGCGTCGTTCCCATGGGAGAGCCTCCTTGTGACGTTAGAGCAGTTCGCTATAAGAACGGATCGTTTTAATGCAATAGGGCTGAATGCGCATGAAGTCTTGTTCCGACATCCCGTCAAACACGCCGATGACGGGGATGCCCACGTCTTGGCACACGCGCGCTGCGGTGGGGGAGTCTTCGAACACGACCGAGGTTTCGTTTGTGGCCTCCCCGGCCTCGATGCAATGTTCGAAGATGCGCGGGCTGCCCTTGTCGACGCCTAAGTCACCGGTGGTCACCACCAGGTCGAAGAGCACGTCCACTCCCGTGCGTTCAAGGGCGCTTTCCACAAAGTCCCTTTCCATCGCGGTTGCCAGCGCAAGGAAGGAGCCTTGATTCTTGAGTTTCTCAAGATAAGCGCGTGCGTGGGCGTGCAGGGGGATGTCTTCGCGATAGCGCGTGCCCATAGCCTTGCGCCAGCTTGTGACGACCTGTTCGGGGGTGCGCGGTATGTGGTAGCTTTCGAGGTATTTCTTTGCGCCGCCATGCAGCCCCAGCGCTTTGACTTCGTCCATGATGCATCCCTCGGGCGCAGGAACGCCGAAGCTGCCGAGGTATCCGACAAGAACCTCCTCCCAAGCGGGCGAGGAATCGAAAAGGGTTCCGTCAAAGTCAAAAATGGCGGTACGGATGATGCCGGGGTCATTCATAGGCCTGCAGCCCCTTGATGAGATCGAACGATGGTTTCATGGTTTCTTTGACCAGTTGCTGCTGCACGCCGAAGACTGTGCGATAGCGTGTGCAGGCTGTGCTGTTGGGAGCGAATTCGTCCTTTCTCTCGACATAGCGAGCTATGGCGCCTTTGAAGTCGGCCACGTCGCCGATGGCGTAGGCTGCCATGACGGCGCTCGCCAGAAGGGCTCCTTCGCTTTTCTGAAGCGTATAGGTGGGAACTTCCAGCACGTCGGCCTTGATCTGGTTCCAGAGAGGTGACTTGCTGCCGCCTTCGGTGATGACGACATTGTCGATGCTGATGCCGCATTCGCTCAGGGAATCCGTCAGGGAACGGTATTCGTAGGCTATGGATTCCAATATGGAGCGCCACATTTCCGCCTGGTCGCTGTTCGATGTCATGTTGACGAATCCCGCGCTGCTGTTTGCGAGCTCTCCCGTGCCGCCGGTGAGGTAGGGGATGAAAAGCGTGCCGCGTGATCCCGGGGGCACGGCAGCTGCCCGTTCCTGCATGTCGTCGTAGAACGTCGGATCGTCGGCTCGATCGCATATCTTGTCGCGGAACCATTGCAGCGAAAGGCCTCCGGTGCGAATGTAGCCCCAGTAAAAATAGGTGTCTGGCAGCGTGCCCACCGAAAAGAGCAGGTTGGATTCTCGGCTGAGCCGCTCGTGTATACCGTCGACCATGACGGTGAACATGGCTGCCGTGCCTGCCACGTCCGCGGCCATGCCAGCGTCCACCAGCCCGCATCCAAGATTGCTTTGCATGGTGTCGCCCGCGCCCGCGACGATGGGAATGCCTGCCGGAAGTCCCATGCTTTGCGCTTCGTCCTCGCAGAGCGCGCCGACGATGTCCCAGGGATTGACGATGGTGGGAAGGATGTCAAGAGGTATGCCCAAATTGTCCATCTGAGCTTTGGACCACTGTTTGTTCATGGCATCGAATCCAACCAGCCAGGCTGACAGGGTGGCGCTGTCGATGAATGCCTCTTCCGCCGAAAGGCCGGCCAGCCGGGCTGCGATATAGGAGCCGTTCGGCACGACCTTGGCCACTTCCTCTCGGAATCCTGGGTGGTTCTCGATCAGCCATTTCACAATCATCGGCGGGTAAAACGGATCAACGCGGTTATTGCCGCTTTCGCTGACCCACAGCGGATCAGGATGGGCGTTCAGTTCCTCGGCGATATCATGCGCGCGTGAGTCGAGATAGGGAAGGTAGGGAGTGACTGCCTTGCCGTCTTTCCCGATGCCCAAGACGCCGCAGATGATCCCATCGCCGCAAAGGGCTCGGACTTCGCGGGGGTTGATTTTGCTCTGATCGAGACAGGCGCGAATGCCGATGCGCACTGCCTCAACGTAGTCGTCCGCATCGATTTCAGCCCAATCGGCCTGGGGATACCGGATGTGATTTGGCACGGCGTGCTGGGCAACGCACGTCATGTCGTCGCGATACAGGGCAACTTTCGTGCTTTGCGTTCCTCCGTCATAGGTGAAATAGTACTTTGCCATGGCGTTCCCTTCTGGTACAACCTGATCTGTGTCTGTCATGAGGGGCAGGTCGGGTGCTGCAGGGGGGTGATGCAAGGGCCGTCTGGCGCGAAGGGTGTGCGGTTCTGCGGCCACACGTCGCGTTTCAGACTTCGTGCGATTATAGACAATGGGTGCAGTGGATGGGAAGGGGTTCATCAAGGGCACAGATACTGGAGGGCGCGGTGGAGTTGTTTTGTCGTGCGGCGGGAGTTGTAAGGCAGGAAAGCGTGTCTTTTTGCCTCATCCCGAGGCAAGAGGGCAAGCGCGCGCCCTTGCGCCCAGCCGCAGCCGAGAGGGCGAAGCGCGGCTCCCGGACGGACGATGCGCCAGGCTGGTCGGGGCCGCGCCGGCGGGAACTCCGAGCTGGGCCAACCGTCCTGGCCGCCCCGCCGGTTCAGGGGACGAGCTGGATCGAGCCGCGCCGGGCAGTATACGGGCCAGGGAGGCCAGGCAGGCGAGACGGACCGGGCGGGAGACGGATCGCCGCACCGGGCCTCATCGAGCCGTTCCGCCGGACTGGACGGGAGACGGGCCGGGCCGGATCGAGCCGGGCCGGGTCCGACGGGACTCGGAGCCTCCCAACAGAGAAGCCGAGGCCGGATCGGCTCACATCGGGCGCGGTGGGCAACTTTTCGGCGCCGGGTTTCCGGAGCCTCCGGAAACCTCCCAGGCCGCACATTCCGCAGGCGCTCCCCCTCCCGGAAAACTGCCCATCAGGGAGGCTTTCTGCCAATCCGAGGGAGGGAGGGGAGAGGGAGGCGCCAGGCGATGAGCCCTGGCCCGCTTCCGACAGGAAGGCGACGCCGGTCAAGGGAGCCAGTCTCGCCTCCGGCAGGAGGGAGACGCCGGACGAGGGAGCCCTTCCAAAACCCCGAAGCCTGGGGGCGAAACGTTCTGGGAGGAGCGCCCGCTTCAGGCTGCCTGCGCTTGGAAGGCGGCCGCTCCCGGAACGGTCCCGGCAGTCTGGGGGCCTTGCCACGCCCCTGTGCGGCGGGCGCGCCGCAAGGCGTGCGCCGCCGCTTTGCCCCTGCTTTCGTCCTGCCGGTGGGCTTGGCTTCGCCTCTGCGCGCAGGGCCCTTTCCATGCGCGCGTCGGGGGGGGGTCAAGTTTCAAACTGCCGGTTCCGGTATCCCGACCTGCGCTGCCCAGGGGAAGCGGGCCCCGCTTCTGCGCCGACCTGTCAAAATCAGCGCAACGTTTCAATGCGACTCTCTTCCGGTCTCGAACCGGAGTGCGAGGCGCACGTAGGACACCCTTTCTTGCCTGTGACCCTGCGGCGGGGCAGGGAGATGGTGCTGCTTTTGGCGTTTCCTCGGTTTGGTCTGCTCGGCACGTGTTGATAATCGGTTGGGAAACAATGAAAAAGCCCCCGGGCCTTGCGTTTCAGGTCTTGCTGGGCCTTGGCACGTGTCGATAATCGGTTGGGAGACAATGAAAAAGCCAGCTCCGAACAGAGCTGGCTTGTCATGATCATGGTGGGCCCAGCAGGACTCGAACCTGCAACCAAGGGATTATGAGTCCCCTGCTCCGCCATTGAGCTATAGGCCCCTGCGCAAAGCGCTCAGCTATTCTATCCTAAAATGCCGTTTCGTGCCAAGAATCGATGGCCTGGTTCAGAAAACATGCAGAAGAGACAAAGCGGAACGGCGCACGACCGGCCGGATAGTCCGGTCAAACAACCGCTCGTCTGCGCCGCGTTCCGTCTGCCAATCCGTTGCCCACCCTTCTTGCAAGGGCATTTCATGGCAGGGGAGGGACCGGGCCGCTCCCCTGAACTTGGTGCCTAATACACCATACCCATGGCCTCGCGGACCTCGTCGAGCGTGGCGTTCGCGATTTCGTTTGCCTGGCGGTTTCCCTCATGCAGCACGTCTTTGATATAGCTCATATTCTTTTCGAGCTCGCGGCGACGGGTGCGGATGGGGGCGAGGTAGGCATTCACGCTCTCTGCGACGTATTTCTTGAGCGCCCCGGAGCCGGCATCGGCAATTTCGGCGGCGATGTCTTCCTCCGTGCGCCCGGTGCAGAGGGAGGCAGTCGTCAGCAGTGCGGAGACGCCGGGACGGTTTTCCTTGTCGTAGGTGATCATGCGATCAGAGTCGGTTTTCGATTTCTTGATGAGCTTCGTCGTTTCCTCATCGCTCAAACAGAGGCTGATGGCGTTGCCGTAGCTCTTCGACATCTTGCGACCGTCGAGTCCGGGAATCTCGACGGCATCGTTTAACACGCCCTCGGGTTCCGGGAACACGTTGCGGTAGCGTTCGTTGAACCGACGCGCGATGAGGCGAGTCTGTTCGATGTGAGGCAGCTGGTCCTTGCCGACGGGCACGATGTTGCCTTTGCAGAACAGGATGTCGCATGCCTGGTGCACGGGGTAGGTGAGCAGCAGTCCCGTCAGGGCATGGCCTGACGCTTCCATCTCCGACTTGACCGTCGGGTTGCGTTGCAGCTCCGCTTCGGTGACCAAGGACAGAAAAGGGAGCATGAGCTGATTCAGGGCAGGAACGGCCGAGTGGGTGAAGATCAGGGTTTTCTGAGGATCGAGGCCGCAGGCGAGGTAATCAAGGACCATGTTGTACACGTTGTCCTGGATGTGTTCGGTCGTGTCGCGGTCAGTGATGACCTGATAGTCGGCGATGATGACGCGTGTGGTTATTCCCTGGTCCTGCAAGGCGACGCGTTCACGGATGGTGCCAAAGTAGTGGCCCAGGTGCAACCTCCCGGTGGGACGGTCGCCGGTCAGCATGGTGTATTTTTCTGGGTGGACAGGCAAGTCTGCGCGAATCTCATCCGAGCGCTTACGGCTCGCCTCAAAGCTGTCGATGCTCATGGCAGTGTTCTTCCTCTGTTCTCTTTGCAAAAGCGGTATTGCACCAGTATAGCGTTTCTCTCCTTTTGCCGATCAGGGAAAACTTCCGGAGGTTCCCCTGCGGGCGATCCGCCTTGCGCGAAGCTCGGCCGAGAAGGGACGGGGCATGCTGACAAAACGCCGAGGGGGGAAGGCGCGCCCGAGCATGAAGGATGCTCTGCTAGACGGTGCCTACGACCAGCAGATCCTTGTCCTTGGTCCTGAGGATGGATTCATAGCCGTCCGGGCAGAGGGCGATCAGCCTTTGCACTCCCGCCGGCGAGAGCATGCTGTCCTCGTATTCGCAGCATCGTTGGATTGCAGCGTTGGGGTTTGACGGCGCCGTGGCCTTGTTGCCAAACCATTTTGTCAGTCTGTCCATGTTTCGCCCCTTTTTCGAGTTGCCTACAAGCATAGTGTACCGTCCGCGCCTTTTTCTTTTCAAGTTGGGGACAGTGCGGCCTTGCAGCTTTTCCTTTCCGGATCGTTCTCGGCTTTGGTGGTTTTCAAGGGGCGGCCGAAGGCGAGGCCACTTGCTTGAGGCACCATCGTGGAGGACATGAGCCAGGGTTCGTACCGGCTGTGTGGAACGGACAGACGGCTCCTGACGGCATGCCATCGAGGCCACTCCAGTTTCCTCCAGGATAAATATTTCCTTCAATCTGACTTACTCGGGTACAATCTCCTTATGCCAAATGAGAGCTGAGGTGGTGTGCATGAGCGTTCAGATAGCGCCGGGCGACCGGTTTCCGGTTTGGGCGAAGGCCCTTGCCGGCTCAGCCGGTCTCGTTGGAGGCATCGCCATTGCCGCTTTTTTGACCATTCACGCAACGCCTGTTCCCATCGCTCGCTTCATCAGAGCCCTTTTCAAGGATCCCGCCTACGCGAAGTCGTCCTGCGGGGTTGTGGATGACAAAGGCATTCTGATTGAGACCAATTTGGTCTATCCTTCGAGGTTTCCGCAGAACACCGTCGATCTTTACCGCCCTCGTTTCGGAATGCCGCGGGCGACGGTGCTGTGGGTGCATGGCGGCGCCTTCGTCGGGGGAGACAAGGGGGATGTGGCCAATTTTGCGAGCGCGTTGGCTCAGCAAGGCTACAACGTTTTCGTCATGAACTATGCGCTGGCCCCCGAGACGACCTATCCCGCTCCGGTCATGCAGGTGGGCGAATGCATTGACTTCCTTCTTGTCCATGGCGATCGGTATGCCATCGATTTTGACACATTCTGTCTTGCAGGAGATTCGTCCGGTGCTCAGATAGCAGGCCAGTATGCCGCCGTCGAGGCTGATGCTCGTCTTGCCGATCAGGTGGGCATTGAGCGCCGTTTGGGGGAGGGCGGCATCAGGGCCATGCTTCTTTATTGCGGGCCTTATGACATTGCCACACTTGCCGAGGTTGAAGACCCGATTGCCAGCTTCTTTTTCGATCAGATTGGATGGGCGTATACCGGTCGCCGAGATTGGAGGAATGATGCCATGCTTGCGCAGACGTCATTGGCGCAGCAGGTGTCCGGACGATTTCCACCCACCTATGTCACCGACGGCAATACCGGATCGTTCGAATCGCAGGCACGAATCCTGCTTGCCGCCTTGGAAGCCCACGGCGTTCCCACGGAGTCTCGCTTTTTTGACCGAGGCGAGCAGACGGTTCATCACGAGTATCAGTTTTTCCTCGGCGAAGACACGGCTTTGGTCGCGCTGGGCGACACCCTTTCGTTTCTGGACACCTGGGCGGTTCGTCGTTCCGGCCCGTCAGGTGAGTAGGCGCCGCTGTCCTGTGTGCGGACCATTGCGTGTATGACTGCCGGCCTGCCGGTATGCTGATTCCATGATGGCGACGACGTCGCCCGGAAAGCCGAACTGGGGAGACTGAAAGGACTGGGGGATTTGGAGGAAGGCAACAACAAGAAGTTCTGGAGTCGCTATGCGAAGCTCTATGACTTCGAGATCGAACGTTTTAATCGTCGCGCGTACGAGCGGATGTACCAGTTGATGTCCGAATCGCTCAGCTCGGATATGGATGTCTTGGAAGTGGCCACTGGTACTGGACTCATTGCGCTGGGCATTGCAGACTCTGCGAAATCGGTGACGGCTACAGATTTCTCGCCGGGTATGATAGCGAGGGCTCGTAAGAAGGCCATTCCTGCAAATGTTTCCTTTTCGATTGAAGACGCCACTTCCCTCAGCTTCCCTGACGCCCGCTTCGATGCCGCCATCATTTCCAATGCACTGCATATCATGCAAGAGCCCGAACTGGTGCTAGAGAACATCAAGCGCGTGCTGAAGCCGGGCGGGTTGCTTGTTGCTCCGACGTTCTCGCACGGGCGTTTGGGGCAGTCCACCTGGAATCTGAATGCGAAGGTACTGAGACTCATCGGGTTTGAGACCTATTCCAAGTGGACTCCCGAGGAGTATGTCGATTTTGTCGCCGGTAATGGGTTTGATGTTGGCAGGTGGTTGGTGCTGAACGCAGCTTTCCCGCTGGTCTATGTGGAAGCTTGCGTGAGCTGACTGTCGATTGCTGGATGCGCTGTGCTGCAATCCCCCTGTATTTCGCCTGCTTGGTTCTCGCGTCCTCTCGCTTGATTCCGAACGGTCCCTTTTGTGGATGATTTGGAGAATATCTCGGGTTGTCGCAGGCTTGTGGCCGGAGGGCTGTGCCCCATTCTTCTTTCGTTGGCCGACGACGGCGCATGCTTGCTCTCCTATACTGGAAGAGACGATGGCGCGGGGGAGGGATGTCTTCTCGTATGGCCTCGCAGCATGTTTGGAAAAGTGATGCTCACGCGACGGAAGGGGATGGCATGAACGAGGCAGTCAAAGGTCTTTCAAGAGAAAAGCTCGAAGCATTGGTGGAGGCATATGCGAAGAATGCCATTGCGCTTGACGGCGTGTGGTTTCAGGCTGCCGAGCGCGATGCGGGCATGGATGTGGCGATGCGCTACGACATTGAGGCATGGGATCGGTTTGGGCTTACCGAAGCCCGCCGGATCAAGAAACTGCTCGGATTGGGAGAGCGTCCCGGCCTTGAAGGGCTGGCCGCCGCTTTGCCGTTTCGTTTCCAATCGCTTGCAAACGAAAGCAGCGTGCACTGGGAAGGCGATGCCGTCATCTATCGCATCGAAGTGTGTCGCGTGCAGAAAGCTCGCCACGACAAAGGGCTTGGCTATCACCCCTGCAAATCGGTAGGTATCCTGGAACACCCATCGTTTGCCCACGGCATCGATGATCGCCTCTCAGCCACCTGCCTGAGTTGCTTTCCGGATATTACCGATGCCACCTGCAGCTGTTCTTGGAAGTTCACCCTGCCCGCATGATGCTGTCAGATGCTGGGCGGGGAAGTTGTTGGAGCGCGGCGGACGATGTCAGGGGGAGTCTGTTTTCAGGGAAATATTGACATGATGTGTCTGCTGATGGTTCGGCGCACTCCCTCAACTGCGGAAAGGAAACGGTCTATCTCCTCCGGAGTGTTGTAGAAGCACGGGCTGATGCGGCACGAAGCCTCGATGCCCAGCCTGCGATGAAGGGGTTGGGCACAGTGCGTTCCCGATCGGATTTCTATGCCCTGTTCGTCGAGCATGAAGGCAACATCTTGTGGATGCGTCTCCTTCACATTGAAAGAGACGACCGTGCTTCGATCTTTGGCAGGTTGGGGGTTGCCGTACACGATCGCTGAATCGATGGATCGCATCCCGTCAAGCAGACGCACGGCGAGGTTTCGCTCGATGCGCTCAATTTCGTCGAACCCTATGCGCTGGAGGTAATCGATCGCCGCAGCGAGACCGATGGCTCCCGCGACGTTGGGCGTGCCGGCCTCGAATCGTTTCGGCCCCGTCTCAAACGTCGCTTGCCGGTCAAACACGGCATCGATCATCTCTCCTCCAAACAGGAATGGTGTCATGTCGTCCAGCAACTCCCGTCGGCCATAGAGAACGCCGATACCCATTGGGGCGTACATCTTGTGTCCTGAAAATGCCGCGAAATCCACCTCAAGGATCCTGACATCCGTTGGAAAGTGGGCGATGCTCTGTGCGCAGTCAAGCACGACTACGGCTCCCATCTCATGAGCCCGTGCGGTCACCTCGGTGAGGGGGAAGACGGTTCCCAGGACGTTGGACACTTGCGCGATTGCAACAATTCTGGTGGCGGGACGTATTTTCCGCTCGATTTCTCCCGCAGCGAGTCTCCCCTGACTGTCGAGGTCAAGAAAGACGAGGTTGGCACCTGTCTTGCGGCATGCAAATTGCCAGGGAACCAGATTGCTGTGATGCTCTGACCAGGGAAGCGCTATTTCGTCACCCGGCCCAAGATGCTCAAGCGCGTAACTATATGCCACGAGGTTGAGCGATTCGGTCGTATTTCTGGTAAAGACTATCTCGCCGGCGCTCGCGCCGATGAAATCAGCCACAACGCAACGTGCTGCCTCGTAGAGCTTGGTCGAGGTTCGGCTTGCCTGGTAAACCCCCCGATATGGCGTGGCATTGAGCTGTCGATTGTACTGGTTCAACGCTTCGATCACGGCGGAGGGTTTCTGCGTCGTGGCAGCGTTGTCAAGACGGGCTATCGGGAAATCGCTGCGTCTGTTGGTGTCTGTCGTCGCGAGCAGCGCGGGGAAGTCTGAACGGTAGAGGGATTCCATGAGACCGCCTGCTTTCTGTAGACATGCTTGCCGGGTATAAGGTTTTCGACCGAGTGCCGAGCGAGGGGCGGACGAGGGAGCCGCCTGTCCCGTGGCAGCGCCAGGGGATCGGTGGAAACGTATCGCTCGGCACCGTATCGGTCAAGCCGATCCGCAGTGAGGAGGAGGGAATTCGCTGGCGCGCTCCACGGATAAGCGAAATCCCCCTGCGGCGGCGCGGGTGGTTTCAGTGAACCGTTGCGCTGTCTGCCTCGAGAAGAGCCGACAGCTGGGCAAGCCGCGCGTTGATGAGCTGGCTGAACGTTTGAACTTGACCGTAGTAGGGGGATTCGTCACCGGCTTTTGTCGCGATCGCATCGGCAAGCGGCGAATCCTCGACATCGTTTCTGATCCAGTTCACAAACTTGTCAGTGTCGAGCCAGCTAATGGAACCGCCTTGGGCTGCCGAGTAGCTCAAGCCTGCATTTCCGTGACGCAGGAATTTCCCTGCTTCGCTCAAGCTATAGATATAGGCATCGCGATTTCCGCCAGCGGGATTCATTTCAACGCCGACAAACTGCTCGCCCCAGTTGAGCTCTCGGAGAATATGCCGGGCCTCCTCGACGCTTGGGCAGGGAAATGGATAGAGTTCGGGCTCATTCTCGGCTGCAGCGGTGATTTTTTCGTCGGACATTTTCCTCACTCCTTCAAGGCGCCCATGGCAACCAGGGCGTCGGCGACGTAACCCAGGTCATCTGCCTCCAGGGTTTCCCGCGTCGGGCAACCCGTTTCGGGGTCCCATCCCTCCAGTTGGTAGAAACGTGTCTTGACATCTTCAAACCGGTCGCGGTCGAGAACGCGTCCCAGGCACGTGCTGTATTGCCAGGAGCCATTCTCGTATATGGGAAGGAAGTAGGGGGAACTGGTGGGCAGCGAGTATACAAATTCGGCAAATTCCTCCTGTTCACGGGTGCGTCCCTGCAGATACCAGATGGCGCGATCGAGGGTGAATATCTTTTTGCCGCGCTCAAGGCTCTCCTCAAAGGTGATGTCGTCGCCGGTTACCGCCTTGTAGAGGCGGGGCTCATATTCAGGCGTCGCGCCGCTCGTGTCGCCGCTTGGATCCGCAAGCTCCAGAAGACCCGGCCAGACCCAGTCGCACATACCCATTGACTGCGTCCAGAACCGTCCGTAATGACGGTGCCACGAGACCGCTTCGAGCTTCTCGTCGCTATAGATTCCTTCTGCGCTGTAGTTGAAGCCCAAGGGATCGAGGCCCGTTGATGCGCTCAGTTGATTGACCAGATCTTCGGCAGAAAGAAGGGGGTCTTCGCCAACCATGGCACAGATCGTGGGCATCCAGTGGACGTGGTTGTTGAAGCCGTGCTCGTTGATGTCGCGTTCGCCGAAGATGGATCCATAGCTCCATTCCACCTCGAGACGTGGGTCGTAGTGGTAAAAATAGTTCCACTGGGGATACATGAACAATCCGTTCTTGCTGTCTTCTTCCCAACGGCCCCATTTCTTGCAGGCTCGCACCGATCCCTCGGCAAGATCGGCGCCGATGTCTTGCCGATAGGCGATAGCGTTGATAAATGCTTCGGCAAACTCCCATGATCCATATTGGTCGAAAGGCAGGTTTGACTCGATTTGTTTGCCGGGTCCCATCACTCCCATCTTGTAGAGGTTGCGACAATAGGGCAGCAGGCTGGTTTCGAAGCCGTTCATGCCGAGTTTGTTCTGGAGGTCAGCTGCTCGTACGGCATCCTTTTTGTTGTCTGCCTCCATGTAGAACAACGATGCCGCGCACATGATGCCATTGCCGATGCTGTCGTTGAAATTATGCCGGCAGTTGCGGATGCAGCCTTGGCAGCCATAGGGGCGCGCAAGCATGTCTCGCGTGTTCCAGTAAATGCCGCTGTATCCGGGTTGATGTGTCAAGAGGCCATAGACCGGCACATCGGGGAGATGGGTCTCAAACGCGGGATCGTCCACGTTGTAGCCGAAACGCTTCTGATACTCTATGCGCATATCCAGCAATGCTGCCGGATCGGCAACGGGGACACTGCCGGTTCCGAGAAAGCTGATGGCTTTGAGGTTCTTTGCGCCCCATACGGCGCCGAGCCCGCTCTGCCCTGCCGAATGGCTCGCGTCGTGGGTGATGGTGGCCACGCGTCCGAGATTCTCTCCGGTAGGACCGATGCACATGACTGCGGGTTTCTGGGTCGTGCGTCCGCCGTCGCGAGACCGGTCGACTTCGTACCATTCTCCATCGGGCGTATTCTCCCTTACGATGTCCCAGATGGTGTTTTGCGTCTCAGCGGTGTCGAGGCCCCAAAGGTCCGACGCGTCATGGAACGTCGCCGTTCCGTTGACTACGCTGACCCACGTGGGAGAATCGGCTTTGCCGGTGATGACCACCCCGTCAAATCCTGCACCCTTGATCATGCTGCCCGCACGGCCGCCCATGCTTGACCGGGTGAACCACTCAGGGTCGGCAAATGCTCCGATTCCCTGTATCTCGATGCGGGACGACGCCGAGGGAACGGGTGTTCCTGCGAATGGCGAGGTGCAGATGGTCACCACATTCTTGGGATCAAATGCCGTCACGGTCTTGTCTTCGCAGTAGTCCCAGAAAAGCGCTGAGCCCATGCCGCATCCGCCGCCCCATTGCTGATACTTCTCAGAACTGATGATGTCGGATGTCTGGGTGGTCATATCGAGTATGAGGATCGATCCAACGTATCCTCCCTGTGCTTGTTGCATGAAGTGTCCTCCTTAAGGGGCTCGGTCTATTCCTCGGCTGCGGTCGCAGACGCGGCTTGTGTTCCCGTCAGAGAGGCGGGGACGGAAACCTTGGGGAGCACGCGTCCTTCGTCGTCGATAGGGAACCCGCTTATGGCCCAGTGCTCATTTCTCAGGTTCACGTCATAGCCTTCGTCGTTTTGCCGGGGGATGCTGCGCGTGAATGTGATGGCTTTCATGGGGCATACCTCCACGCAAACCTGCTTGCCGTTCGGACCGCCCTCCTCGTTCCAGTAGGGCGTATTGAGGCAGAGGTCACATTTCTGAGCATGCTTGTCCTCGAAGTTCCATTGCACGCGTGACGGCGTGAAGGGACAGGCTTCGACGCAGCGTTCGCAACCGATGCATTTGCCCTCATCCACTGTGCGCACGGCCGTCTCGGGATCCACATGCATCGCTCCCGTGGGACAGGCATTCACGCAGGAGGGATAGGGGCACTGCCGGCATTGGTTCTGCACGGCATCGTAAGGGAAGCATCCCAGGGGGTCTTTTGCTAGCTGCAGGCGTGACAGGTTTACGTTTGAGCGCCCGCTATGGGCCAGCGAACAAGAGAGCATGCAGGTCTCGCAGCTTGCGCATTTCTTGCTGTCGACAAGCAGATATCCCTCAGATGCCTCAATGGCGTACACGTCGTCGTGCACGAGAAACGCCGCCGCTCCAGCTCCGGCAAGCACGGCTCCGATGCCTGCGCCGCCGAGCGCCGCGATGAAATCGCGCCGAGTCACCGTTTTTGCGGCCGCTTTTTCTTGCATCGTATCTTTGCTTTTATCAGACATGCTCAATACCTTCCTTTCGTCCCTGCGTCGCATATGAGGCGTTCGCCGGCGCGTCCTTGCCTTCAGGCTCGGGTGCGACACAGGCTTCGCGTTCAAGTTCCTCAACCCAGCCGCCGTGTTCGTGCTTTGCTTGTTCGAGGGATACGTAACCATTGATCATCGAGGGAAAGGTCTTCCATGAAAACGGCGCGATGGCTGCAAAGAACACATGCGCCACGAAGAAAAGCACCATGGCTGCGGCCGCTATATCGTGCACCCAGGTAACTGCGTTCATTATCGGATCGGATATATTCAGGATATGGGCGAGCACTTTGACGATGCCGCTCACGACCAGCAACCCTGCCGCTGCAGCGGCGAGTATGAATGCCGCTCGCTCGCTTTCAAAGTATTTCTCCTCAGGAGGAATGTGGCACGATTTGATACCCAAAAGAGCACCATAATGCTGAAGCGTGTAACCCACGACATGCTTTGTCGGAAGATGCTCGCGCAGACGCCAACGTGAAATGACGGTGTTTCCCAGCCAATAGAACGTTCCGAAGAGAAAGAGCAGTGCAAACACAAAATGCACGTTAAACCAGGTTGCGGAGTTATCGCCCGTCACGAACGAAGGAGTGAATCTCGTGCCCAACACAATTCCTGAAACGAGCAGCATCATCGTGCCTAAAGCATGCGACCAATGGGACACGCGCGCCGGCGCGTCGTGCCTGAGCACCCGTTGCCCTCGGATTACCGGATTCTGACGCTTGCTCAAGCCTGCAGCCAAAAGGCCCAGAAACGGCATCAGAAAGATAAGCCAGGTGAATTGGTCAAACCAAAGCGTCTCTTGCATTCTCGCCCCTCTCGTCGAAAGAAAATGCACGAGTAGTATGGAACGTTTTGACCGGGGACCCAATATGGTGAAAACGGCAAGATGCGAACAGGTAGTTGGGCTCTCCATGGTGCGCATGTGTTCAAAATGAAGATGAAAGTGTGAACAATGCGTGAATTTTTGGTAGCGAAACCTTGCAACGTGTTGTCATGTGGTCATGAAACGGGCCTCCATGCAACATAAGCAAAGGCTGGAAGGCCGCTTTCGATCGAAAGGTGCCGGTTTCCGGTCCGGCTATCGGTTGAAAACGTTCGGTGAAAAGATTTTTTGGGGCACGGCGTCTCTCCATTCGCAGGTGATAGGGTGCCGATGAAGAGGTGCGTGAAGAAGAGGGAAGGAGCCGCGAGGCACAAGGCCCCCGGCATCTCGGGTAAATTCAGAGGTTCTGGAAAAGCTCGTTGGTCCGTTCGCCTGCCAGGAAGACGAAAGTTTTGCCCCGTTGTTCGATGCGCAGATAACCAGCCGTCTTGAGTTCGACGAGATCCCTTCGCGCCGTTGCGTAGGAAATGTTGTGCTTTTTCTGGTGGTAACGGATGCGAAATTCGGCGTGGGGCAGCCTGAGGGCGCGGGTCAAGATGGAGCGCTGTCGATGATTGAGCTGGGGGTCGCGGTCGAGCAACTCGTGGGCAGCCTGATCGTCGACGTTTGAGGGATCGACGGTCGACGTGAGATCGTCCAGCGCACGGTTGATGCATTGAGCCGAGAGCATTTGATGGACCGTCAAGTCATTGGGGCTGCGACGTCGGGTCGATTCATATTCGTCAGGGGAACACAACATGCAGTTCGAAGGCATCTCGCCATTCAGCCATTGGAGCTTTGCGGCCGAGATAGGCAGAAGGCTCAGGCCGGGAAGGCCATGCTGAAGATAGAACAGGCGTGATGCGAGGGAGGCGATCTGGGTGCTCGCCATGCCGAACGGTTGATAGTTTCTTATGGCATCGGCAAGAAGATTGCCGCGGAGAATGACGAAATCCTCCTCGTCGTCGTTGGTGGCGTAGGAGATGACGAGGTCGAGCTGGCGACTGATGGATTCCCCTTCCTGCTCGTCACGAAGTCTGTTTTCGCCGTCGCCAGGCAGATGCGCTTGATCATCGCTATCAAGATTCCTGAGAAGATGACCTTTCATCTCCTGAAGCAGGGCGTTTGAAAGCGGTTGGTCGATGTAGTCCCAAAGGTTGGCATCGATCTTCACCATGTTTGCAATGAGTTTTCCAGCAGGCTGTTTGGGCTCGGTGTTTGTTCTCAGATGGGTGTCAAGCTCATTCCGATCATAAGCGAGATCGGCGAGTTGCGAGGCGGCGCAGGCTTCTGTCAGACGCAGGTTCGTGATGAAGTCTTGATCCGTGTGCTCCTTCAATGCCTTGGAGAGAGGAGAGCTTTCTGAGGCGTTTCTCTCGATGTCGTCGACGATGGTTTCCAGCTCATTGGTACGACGGTACCAGAGCATTTCTGATTTAACTGTCGGAAACAGGTGCACGCCCATGCATTGCCCGATTGAGCCAAGTGTCGTCCAGGTGGCAAGCGGACTCATGTTGAGGGGGAGGGGGTGCTCCAAAAAAGCATCCCATGTCATGGCGGTATGCAGGAAGTCGCGTAACAAGATGCGAAAGTTCTGGTTGTGGATGGCCTCATTCAATGTCGGCTCGCACTCGTTCAAAGCATTCCTTTCGCACGGTTCCCGACAGGACGTTCGGTGGATGGACATGCCGATAGCACTGTTACTGTAACGGCAACAAACACGCTGCGCACGGGGGGAATCGGGTCGGCGGGCGAAAAGAGCCGAGACGCGTCGCCGCGACGGGGGATGTTCCTCCAGACCACGGCCATTCGCCTGCGTTCCGCGGGGGGAGGCGGAATCTCGATGGAAGGTCGGCATGAATGCCGGAACGTGACGGGCGGGCGGCGCATCCCGTTGGTTGATTGTCCGCGAAGAAGCCAGCCGGCGCGCCGAGGGCAAAGGTGAAGATGGCGTGACTGTGGGGCTGTAGGCACACGATAGGTGCATTTCGGGAGGGAAGACATCCGGGGGTATAGGCCAAAACGTGTACCCTAAATAGAATCATTTTCCCTGTTCAGATATACTAAAAGAACCTTTGGAGTTGCTGACGGCCGACTTCAAAGGTGGCCAAAACGTGTACCCCATAGTCGCTTG
>JAEWQO010000009.1 GCA_023460315.1 Actinomycetes bacterium | reverse complement strand
CGGTTAGCCCCCTTAAGGGGCGGCCGGTAAGAATGCGCTGGACCATCGCGGCTTTGCCGCAGCTGGCATTCTCGACCCTTACAGGGTCGCCTATGCAAGCCACCGGCTCTGCCGGTGGTCATGACTCCCGGTCTCGGCCCCAACTTCGGCTTCAGTCTCCACCTCGGTCCCCGCGAGCAACTTTCTTCGATGAAAGCGTGCTCAGGTGACTGGTGGCAGAAAGCGCGGGAAGTTCCAGAGAACGTGCGCTTCGCTTTCGGGACGCTACCTTCCGTTCTTTATGCGTGGTCAAAATTTGCGGTTTATAGGCCATTTTGGCCCTGATTCCCTTGCTTTTCACCGTGATGCCGACGCAAGGATAGGTGCCTTGTTTTCTTCACCGCTTTGATCTGCGGATATAGAGTGTTGCCGAAGAGCCATTCTAGATGCAAGGTGCTTTTTGCTCCAAAGCTGGGCAAAAGTCGAAAATTTTGTCCAGCGTTGCTTTTGCGAAGAAGGGTTCTGGGTCCCCCTACCCGGTTTCGGGCTAGGGGAGAAAGCGAGGATGCCGATACCGATGCTGGTGCCGGAATGATTACGGGTCGAAAACCGGTCGGTGGGATTCCGCCGATTCGACAGGGGACACCGTAGAATAAACATCAGGTACATTCGACGTGGAAGGATCTCGCCATGGGCATATTGAGCTGGATCATTGTGGGTGGCATAGCCGGATGGATCGCCGGCATGATCATGAAGAAGAAGGGCAGCCTCGTTAAGAATATCATTACGGGCATCGTGGGCGCTTTAATCGGTGGCTTCGTCATGAACCTGTTCGGCATCGATGGCGTGACGGGCTTCAATCTGTGGTCGTTCATTGTTGCCACCCTTGGATCAATAATTCTGATAGCCCTCATCAATTTTCTATCGAAATAGAAGGCATTTCGCCCGTGGCGGCACGCGGGTGTTTGCGCAAGACCTGCAGGCAATGAAGCAAGAGGTCAGACCTGACACCTGGCCTCTTGCTCCTTCTTGGTGCGCGCACCTGCATCTGTGTGCGCCTGTTTTGCGTCAGCCGCCTGTCCAGAAAAGAGAAACGCAAGCCAAAAAAGGCTTGCGAACTGGTGATACTTAAATGGTGCGGGTGAAAGGACTTGAACCTTCATGGGGTTGCCCCCATACGGACCTGAACCGTACGCGTCTGCCAATTCCGCCACACCCGCATCGCACTGCTTCATAGAGAAGCGAGAATGAATAATACCCCAGTTGGTGATTCATTGCAAGATCAGGGTTTTGCTCTGGGCGAAAAATTAGCCCATCCTACGCACTTAATGAGTGGACGCCCCTTCATCTCCTTGCTCATAATTCTGCGCGTTCGTGCTCTCCTCAAGAAAATAAGCTATCATGATCCCTGATGGCGTCCCTTGGGCGCGTCGCCGCTTTCTGGAACGCACCGCAACGACTGCAGGGAAGGCGAATGGCGCAGCATCCTCTTATACTGAACAGATACCGGCCAATCGAAGAAGCGGGCGCGGGTGGGTTTGGCACCGTCCAGGTTGCCTGGGACACGCGCATCCAGCGTCGAGTGGCCATCAAGTGCATTGCGCTTGACGAGGTTGACGCGGCGCGCGTGGCATATTCGGATGTTCCGCAATCTTCCGCGCCTGACGACGGCGATCTTCCCTCGCGCTCTCTGGCACATGTTCCCGGACTCGACGAGGCTCGCACCGCCGCCATGCTCACCGACCCGAACATCGTTGCCGTCTATGATTTTGAAGTTCAAGGGCCTACCGCCTACCTCATTATGGAATATGTCGAGGGCGTCACGCTTTCGCAGCTGCTTTCTCGTTTCGGCGATCAGCTGACGCTTGACATGACGGCTGCCATCTTCTCATCCATCGCCCATGCTCTGGAGATCGCCCATGCCAATCAGGTATTGCATCTCGACATAAAGCCCGATAACGTTCTTATCAATCGTCAGGGTCAGGTGAAGGTGACCGATTTTGGATTGGCAACGCTCGCCGACATCGGAGGTTTCGGTTCGGCAGGCGGAGGGACGATAGGGTACATGCCGCTTGAGCAGATGCGGCAGGAGAGCCTGGATGCCCGCTGCGACGAATGGGCGCTCGCGTCGGTCACCTACGAGATGCTGGCGGGAGAAAACCCGTTTTTGGCTTCCGATCTGGAGCATGCCGAGGCAGCTATCGAGGATGCCGAACTCGTTTTGCCCTCATTGTGCTGGGATGACCTCGACCCATCGGTGGATGACGTGCTGTTCTATGCACTGGATCCCGATCGTGCCGCGCGCTATGACAACGTCACTGATTTTGCTGAAGAGCTCGAGCCCCTTCTGGGTGATGTGAAGCGGGGACATCGCGAGTTGGCTGTCATCGTCGGTGATGCCGAAGCTGACGAAGCGGACCTTGGCGTGGGGGAGGTCGCCCCCGGCAATCCTCACGTTCCTCTGCTTACGCGGCTCACTGCCCGTCACCTGCAGATTGCCTCCCACGTTCTCGGCATGGTGGGCAGTGCGTTGATCGCGTCGGCAGCGCTCATGAGCATACCTTCAACGGCGGGGCTGGCGAATCCTCTTTTTTGGGGAGTGCTTGCACTGGTGGCTCTCGCAGGTGTTCTCAAGCCCTCCTTGGGTGCCCTGCTTGGTTATCTGGCGCTGTGTGTCGCCCTGTTCGCCAATGAGGCGTATGTCGTCGGGTGCGTGCTGCTGATTCTTCTTGCTGGATGGTGGGCCGCTTTCGGACGGCAGGGAAGCGCTTCTTCGAACGTCGCGCTTGCGGCGCCCCTTGCCGGAACCTTCGGCGGCAGTCCGCTCGTTCCCTTTTCGGCTGGATTGGCTTTGCGGCCTCTTGACGCTTTAGCCACGACCTCGTTCTCGTTTTTTATAACGCTTATACTTGCGGGATTTGGATCCGGCAGTCTCATGGGCTGGCACCCGCTTTTATATGGAAATTTCACGGGTGTCGATGTCCAGGCAAGCATGATGACGCTCATCGTCCGTCCGGACACCTGGTGCATCGCCGTCAGTTGGATTGCTGCTGCATTCATCCAAAGCACCTGCCGTCTGCGCATCACTCGCTTTTCCGATGTCCTCGGCTCGGTTTTCTCAGCTCTGTTTCTGATCGGTGGCATCTTGGCGGCCGCTTGGTTTGCATCGAGACGCATGACCTGGCTGCCATCGTTCGAAATGACGGTTCCCACGGTTCTTGTTGCGCTTCTTGGCATCGTTCTTGCAGCTCGTCTTCCCTGCGTGAGGGTGTACGAGGATGACGAGGGGAACGAGTAGGCTTTATGGGTGGGATTCGTTTTGCCGTCTTGCGGGTTCGGCGTGCTCCTGCCCTCGGAAAAGCACGGTTTCCCTGCCGAGGGCAGGAAGCCGACTACCTTCGGCGGTCGGCTTCCTGCGGGGTTGTTAGGAAAGCAGCCCGCACACCTTTCCAAGGAGGGGCTCGAAGCTCACGCCACGGTCACGGAATTCTGGCTGCTTTGCCGAGACCATCATTGCATCGTGCACGAAGATTCCGGCAAACGACACCGCTTCATGAAGATCTCGCCCGGCCATGATGGCGGCAAGAAGACAAGAGCAGTACAAGTCGCCCGTGCCGTGCAGCATGTAGGGAAGATACTCATTGTGAACCTCAAACGGTTCGTGGTCGATGCCGCCGACGAAATTGCGGATACAGTTCTCTCCTTCACGCCTGATGCCTTTGAGCACGACATTCTTTGCACCCTTTGCGATCAGCGCATCAATCATGCGATGTGCTTCGGCATCGGTGATGTCGGTGCCCTTCCAGTCCTCACCGATGGGCTCGCCAAGGATAATGGCGGCCTCGGTCAGATTGGGCGTGAGGATATCGGCTCCACTTGCCAGTTCGGCCATGGCCGAACACAGCTCGGGCGTATAGGTGGGATATACCATCCCGTGGTCGGCCATGACAGGATCGACCACGCGCAGCGCCTTGGGGTACATCGCGTAGAGGTCACGGATGCGGTCTACCTGTTCAGGCGCCCCAAGGAAGCCCGAATACACAGCATCGATATCCACCCCGATTTTCTGCCACGCCGCAAGATAGTCGTCGAGCATCCCGGTGGTGTCATGCATGTACCAGCCGGGGAAGGCGGTATGGGAGGAAAACAGCCCAGTCGGCACCGGACATACGTCGCAGCCGGCCGCTGAGAGCACGGGTATGGCGATGCCCAGGGAGCACTTGCCGTAACCGCACAGGTCATGCACGGCGGCAATGCGGGGAATATAGGTGCCTTCGCGACGATAGAGGTGTGTGGCGGTCTCGCTCATGGGGCGACTCTTTTCTGTTGGTGACGGGGACGGTATACCTTGATCCATCGTTTGCGGAGACTGTTGACGAACTGACAGCGGTTGCTTAAAGCATCCGCTGATATACTGAATCGATGATGGGCGGGGTCGACAACGGATTACTTGTCATCTTTGCCATCTGCGTTTTCGCTCTCGTCATCGTCGTCAAAGAACGACCAGTCGTCCTCGGTGCGCTCGTGGTTGGCGAACGTTTTACGGGTGCGCCGTTCCATGATGACGCAGACGATAAGGCTGACGACAAGACCGATACCGACCAGGCAGCCTATCCCGGGAAACGTTTCAAACAGAAAGTGGTACAGTTCGCCGAAATCCATGCAAGCCTCTTGATCTCTGTTTCATGCGAGGGGGTTGGCCTCTGCGATCCAGCAATTTCGGATAGAGTATACTATGTTCGAGCGATTTCCGGGTGTTCTGTGTCGAGATTCCTTTATTTACGTTAAAGAAGGACAGCATATATGCTAGGTGCGAAATGGACGGATCGAGGACGACAGCAGGCTATCGTCGTGATTTCCATTTTCGTCATAGCTGTCGTCATCGGCGTGACCATCGGATTGCTTGATTTCATAGACCGGCAGCTGAAGCAGGATTCAGAGCAGCAAGTCATCGCATCGACCACCTCTGCGGCAAGCGGCGTCACCGACCGGATAACCATGGTTCGTTGTGCCATTGATTCTTTCGAGGTGCAGTCGTCAGAGCCTGCCGACATCAAGGATGCCCTCAAATCCCTTGAGCAACAATACGGTTTCTCCGATGTGGCATTTGCCGGCCTCGACGGGTCGGGAATACATGCGGACGGATCCTCTTTCAGCACATCCTCTCTATCGGTGGAGGAGACTGCCCTGTCAAATGGGACTTCCTCATACACCCTTTCCTCTAGCGACGATGCTGGTCGTCTGTGTGTGGCACAACGGCCGCTTACCCTAGACGGGAAGGCGGTCGGAGCGCTTTATGTGCAAGTTCCCCTGGACACGCTCATCTCATCGGAGCAGTCAGACGCAGTGGGAGACCAAAGCACGTTCTTTCTCGTCGAGAGCGCGTCGGGCGATATCCTCACGCAATTTTTTGGGAAAGACTCCCCGTCGGCCGACGCGTCAACCCTCTACCGCTTTCTCGATGCCGCGCGCACCGTGTCTCCGGATGCCGCATTTGACCCCAGTGGACTGCTTATTCTTCTGAGGGAGGGTGCCGTCACCAAAGGCCTCGATGATGTCCGGGACATCATCGAGGCGGGTGATTCGGGACTTGTGGTCGGGTCGATTGATGGCAAAACCAGCTATCTGTGCGTCGTTCCGATAGATCAGGGAGAGTGGTATGCTTGCGCGGTCATTCCTGTCAAGGATGCGCGTGCAGGAGCGTGGGGCGTGTTGGCGGCGATTCAGGTGGTTTTTGTGATCGTCTTGCTTTGCCTGGTTGGCGTGGCGCTTCTTGCGTTCTTCTTGTATCGCCGGCACGTGCGCGAAAAGAACGTCGCCACGTTTTCCCGGCTGTACAAGGCGCTTTCCGAAACGCTTGAAATGGCGGTCAACCTCTACTCCCCGACTGACCATGCGGTGACTCCAATTGTTGCCAAATCTGCCGATATTGTGGGAAGGAGCATGAAAGAGCTCCTTGCCGACAATGGGCATCTTGATGACCTGGGACTATCGGACGAGGGTCGTCAATTGCTTGATCGTATACGTGCCGGCGATATCGAGGGGATCGAGCAGGGGGAGTTCTCCATCGTCGATTTGACGAGGGAGCGGAAACGCTGGATATCATATGCCGTAAACGAGCTTGTGTTTCAAGAGAAGAGGCAGCTTCTCATCGTGATGCGGGACATGACGGTTGAGAAGGAACTCCAGCTGTCCATGAAGGATGCCATGACGGCAGCTGAAGCGGCTAACCAGGCAAAATCAGATTTCCTGTCGCGCATGAGCCACGAGATACGTACGCCCATGAACGTGATCATCGGGATGCTGCAGATTGCCCTCAACAGCATCGGCGATGAAGACAAAGTGCGCGAAAGCCTGAAGAAAATCGGCACGGCATCAACTCATCTGCTCAGTCTCATCAATGACGTGCTTGATATCTCGAAGATCGAGAGTGGGAGGATGGTTCTGGCGAGCGAGCCGTTCAGCCTTGAGTCGCTTGTCGCCCAGACCGAGGCTGTCATCCGGCCGCAGTGCGAGCAGCGGGGCCATAGCTTTACCGTTGTCGTCAATCGAGAAGACGATGATGTGTTTGTCGGCGATGCCGTGCGCCTTCAGCAAATGCTGGTGAACCTGCTGACGAATTCGGTGAAATACACGCCGCGGGGCGGGCACCTCAGGCTGGTGGTGACGGTCAGGACTGAGACGACTGCCGCATACCGATGCGTGTCCATCGTGGTCGAGGACGACGGCATAGGGATGTCGGAGGAATTCCGGGATAGTCTGTTCGAGCCGTTCCGTATGGAGGGTCGTTCGAACGCGCAGGGAACAGGGCTGGGAATGTCCATCGTGAAGAACATCGTCACCATGATGGGAGGAGACATCCAGGTCAACTCGGTAATTGACCGCGGCACCACGTTCACGGTGACGCTCAACCTTCGCATTGCGTTCGAACCCGAACGCCGCATTCTTGAGATGAAGGGTGACACGACGTATCCGGACTGGACGGGGGGAGTTTCGGCGGAGCAGGGAGACGGGTCCGGTTCCGGCGCCTCCGGAACGCGGAAGTCGGGGGAGCAGAAGGGGTCATCCTCGGCTGAAGCTTCGCGTCTTCCTTCGGCCGAGCTTGACGGCGTACGTGTGTTGCTGGCAGAGGACAATGAGCTCAATGCCGAGATAGCACAAGAGCTTCTTGAGGGAGCTGGGCTTGTGGTCGATTGGGCGTCGGACGGCCGAGAGGCGTGTCGCATGTTCGAGGAGTCGCCAGCCGGAACCTACGGCGCCATCCTCATGGACGTGCAGATGCCCGAACTCAACGGCTATGAGGCGACGAAGGCGATTCGCGCCATGGATCGCTCCGATGCCGGGGAGATTCCCATCATCGCCATGTCCGCGAACGCTTTCGCGGAGGACATCAATGCCTCGCTTGCAAGCGGGATGAACGCCCACCTTTCAAAGCCCATCAACGTGGGCCGCGTGCTGGCGACCATCGCCGAGCACGTTGGGCGGACTCGGTCTCGTGCGGGGGGTATGGAAGAACAATAAGCGGTAGCGGGGGTGCGCTATACTGTAGGGATCAAGTATCCATCAGGTGAAGGAGCGCGTCATGCTAGACATCCGTTTCGTCCGCGAAAATCAGGAGGCTGTTGCCGAGGCGATGGAGAATCGCCATGCATCGTGGAGCGCCTCGCGTTTTTCCGAACTGGATGAGTCTCGCCGTGCCGCTATCACCGAGGAGGAAACATTGCAGGCGGAGCGCAATGCGGCTTCGAAGTCGATCGGCAAGATGATGGCAGAGGGCCGTGCGGCCGAGGCGGACGCGGCCAAGGAGCGGGTGCGCGTGGTCAACGATGACATCGCGGCTGTTGCCAAAAGGCGCGAAGCCGCCGACAAAGCCCTTCATGACCTGTTGCTTGCAACGCCGAACATGCCGGATGCGTCCACGCCGGTCGGTGATGACGAGAACGACAATCCCGAGGTGAGGCGTTGGGGCACGCCTCCCACGTTCGATTTCGAGATGAAACCCCATTGGGATCTTGGTCCTGATCTCGGCATCATTGACTTCGAGCGTGCCGTGAAGCTTGCATCGAGTCGATTTGTCCTCCTGGGCGGCTTGGGTGCTCGTTTGGAGCGTGCGCTTATCAACTTCATGGCTGACACGCACACGGCACGTGGCTATAAGGAGTGGTGGTGTCCTCTCATGGCCAACACCGAGACGCTCACCGGTACGGGCCAGCTGCCAAAATTCGAAGATGACCAGTTCAAGACGCGCGAGGGGCTGTATCTCATCCCCACGGCCGAGGTCCAGCTGACGAACATCCATGCGGGCGAAGTGCTGGATGCCGACCGGCTTCCGCTCAAATATTGCGCCTTCACGCCCTGTTTCAGAGAAGAGGCCGGCAGCGCTGGTCGCGACACTCGCGGACTCATTCGCCTGCACCAGTTCGACAAGGTGGAAATGGTGAGATACTCAAAGCCCGAGGAGAGTTTTGACCAGCTTGAGACTATGACGGCCGATGCTGAAAACATCCTGCAGCTCCTCGGCTTGCCCTATCGCGTGATCAGCCTCTGCACCGGCGACATTGGATTCTCTGCGGCCAAGACTTACGATTTGGAAGTGTGGCTCCCAAGCTATCAGGGCTACAAGGAGATATCGTCCTGCTCGAACTGCACGGACTTCCAGGCACGTCGGGCGAACATCAAGTATCGCGATCCCGAAAACTTCAAGGGTTCTCGTTATGTGCACACGTTGAACGGTTCCGGCTTGGCCGTGGGACGGACTATGGCCGCTATCCTTGAAAACTTCCAGCAGGCTGACGGTTCCGTCAAGGTGCCGGACGTGCTTGTTCCCTATATGGGTGGCGTTGAAGTCATCGGGCCGGAATAGGATCGGCCGAGTTCGGCTGCGAGGATGCCTGTGACACCGAAGCGCAGACCTCCGAAAAAGGTCAAGGACACGATCGCCACACAACGGGCTGGGCACGTCTCGGTGCAGCATTCTGCTGCCGGTGAAGCGCCCCAGAGGGTGGCCGTACCGCGCGGCGTTTCCGAGCGGAAGGCTCCTGAACGGAGAAGCAAGAAGGCGCGGGAAACACCTGCGAAAAAGCACCGCTGGCCACGCGTGGCCGCTCTCGCCATCGTGCTGGTGGTCCTCGTGGTCGCCGCCGCGTTCTCGTGGGATCGGTGGTTGCGCTACGACGATGCGCAGGACATGACGGGCGAGTGGGACGTTCCGGGCACGGGCACGGTCATCGTGCTCGACGGACAGGCCATCAAACTCACCGATGAGGTGTCATGGCCCTATACCCTCGATACCGGTGCGAAGACTATAAGCTTCACCTTTGGGAACAGGTCGGGGGAAGGCCGCTATCGCTTTTCTCCCGATCGTACCCAGCTGACCATCATGGAGGGCGAAGGGTATTCGTGGACATCGACGCTGTTCGAGGATATCGCTTGGTCGTTTGACAATGTGGTGCGCGCCGTCCAAGGACAGCCGTCTGCCACGGTGCCCTCCGATGATTCGGTGACGACGCTTTCGCTCGTTTCCCATGACGGATCGGCGTCGCCGCACGACGACGCTTCCCTCGCATCGGCCGGGGAGGCGTCCTCTGACGGAGGACGGACGAGTTCTGAAAACGCTGCCAGCCAAGACGGCGATTCCCAGGGGGGAGTCGAGGGAGCTGAGGATGCCGCTTCTGATACGTCGGGCACGCCGGAAACCCTGTTCGATGTCAGCGATGTGTAACCCGTCGGCGCTTTCCGTCGAGCGGCTGACGGTCAGACCAGACCGCATCGTGTGCGATGTGGCGCTTGATCCCCGGGCGCCGCGCTTGACAACCCCTGCCCTCGCCGCACGCATCTGCGCGGTATTTCCCGACTTGCCGCGCCATGCCTGCGTGAACGATGAAGGGGACACGTTCGCTGCGGTCATGGATCACACCTCTCTGCCGCATATGCTTGAACACCTGGTGGTCGACCTCCAGTCGCGGGCTGCGCCCCTCGACAGCGAGACGGTGTTTGTGGGCACGACGGAGTGGACGGACTCATTTTCTGGACGAGCCCGCATAGAAGTGAATTTCACCGACGATATGGTCGCCTTGCGGTGTTTTCGCGATGCCGTGGCGTTTCTGAATGAGGCGGTGGTACTCTAGCGGCATGTCATCGGCTCATATAACATTTGACCAAACGGGCGACAAGGTCGCTGAACGCGTCGTTAAGATGCGGTCATCTGCGGTTCGTGATCTGTTCGCGGCGGCATCCCGCCCCGACATCATCTCGCTTTCGGGCGGCATGCCCGACGTCTCTCTGCTTCCGCAGGAGGCCATCCAGAAAGCCGTCCGCGCAGCATGCGATGATCAGCGTGCGGTCGCCCTCCAATACGGCTCCACCGATGGCCGCGTGGAGACGAAGCGGGTGCTGTGCGATCTCATGCGCGACATCGGCGTGCGGGCCAAGCCGGAGAACGTCATGATCACGACGGGCGCCCAAGAAGCGCTTGATCTCATAGCCAAGACTTTCATTGATCCCGGCGATATCATTCTCACTGAAGGTCCCACCTACCTCGGGGCGCTGCAGGCGTTCAGCGCCTACGAACCCGACGTTCGTTGCATTCCTTTCGACGACGAGGGAATGCGCATGGATCTGCTTGAGGAAGAGCTCGTGAGCATCGGCAAGGGCAACCCTCGCCTGAAATTTCTCTACACCATTCCCAACTTCCAAAATCCAGGCGGGGTGACCATGGTGCCATCCCGCCGCAAGCGCCTGTTGGAACTGGCCGACGAATATGGATTCATGGTTGTCGAGGACGATCCTTATGGCCGGCTTCGCTATGACGGCGGCCATGTGCTGCCTCTCAAGGCTCTTTCGGACAAGGTCGTGTATCTCGGCACCGTGTCGAAGGTGTTCGCGCCAGGTCTGCGGACGGGATGGATTGCCGCACCAAAGAGCGTGCTCGCGAAAATCAACTTGGTGAAGCAGGGCACGGATCTCTGTGGCAGCGCGTTCAACCAGGTGGTGGTCGAGCATTATTTCACCGATACGCCGTGGCAGAACACCTTGAGAAAATTTGTCGACACGTACCATCTCCGCCGTGATGCCATGCTTGCCGCTTTGGATGAATATTTTCCCGCTGAGGCTTCGTGGACGCGGCCCGAAGGCGGATTTTTCGTATGGGTCACCCTTCCTTCATACATGGACACGGGGTCGATGTTGGGCGCGGCGCTTGAGCATGGCGTGACCTATACGCCTGGCGACGGCTTCTATCCTGATGGCAGTGCGGGCAAGAACAGCATGCGCATCGCGTTCTGCTACGAGAGTCCGGAGAACATCGAAGAGGCCATCCGTCGCCTTGCCGCCGTCATCGAGGAGCGCCTCGAGCTTTATCGGGTGTTTCTCGAAGCAGGGGCGATCAAGGCAGAATGAGGAGATCATGGGTATGAAGGTTGCAGTGCTGATGGGCGGAAGCTCGTTTGAGCGCGAGTTCTCTCTGGCAAGCGGCAGGCATGTGTGCGCGGCGCTTGAGGAGGCCGGTCATAGGGTCGTGCCGCTCGACACGACTTCGGACTTGGTCCCCACTCTCCGCAGCGAGCGGCCCGACGTGTGCTACAGCGTGCTGCATGGCAAACATGGCGAGGACGGAACTATTCAGAGTCTCCTTGAGTTTGTCGGCATACCGTTTGTGGGGTCTCCGGCATCGGTGTGCCAGCGCACCTGGAACAAGGATTCCATGCATTCTGAAATGGCGGCGTATCGGAAAATTGTCGGCGAAGAGCCGGTCGCCTCGTGGCCCCAGGGCATTTACGTGGCGCGAGACGCGTTCAAGGACATGGGTGCAGCGACTGCGCTTGATTTGGTTGAGGAGCGTGTGATCGGCGGTTATCCGGTGGCGGTGAAGCCTGCCCACGGCGGTTCGGCCATGGGAGTCCATCGTGTTGATTCCATCGACGATTTGGGAGAGGCCATTTTGGATGCCCTTTCGTTCGATGAGGCAGTGGTCATAGAGCAGTGGGTTGATGGCGTTGAGATGGCGGTGTCCGTTTTGGGCACCGGATGGGATGCCTATGCCCTGCCGCCCGTTGAGATCGTGCCGAAGAAAGGGCTCTATGACACTGCGGCTCGCCTCGACCCTGATCTTGTCGACTACATCGTTCCCGTCCGTTCGTCCTCCCTTGCAGATGACGAAGGGGCTGCTCAGGCTGTTCGGGCGGAGATTGAGCGCGCCGCACTCGAAGTCTGCCGCGCTTACAACGTGCGCGACATCGCGCGGGTTGACCTCATTTGGGACGGTGCCCAGGCACGGGTGTTCGAAGTCAACGTTTCTCCGGGCATGACGGAAAACTCCCTGTTTCCTGCAGCCTGCGATGCCGCTGGGCTTTCGTTTTCCAGAGTGCTCGACGAACTCGTCTCTCAGTATGCCTGAGCAGTTCGCCGGGCCGATAACGGTGCGGTGGGCATCTCGCTGAGCTTTGGGTGAAGCGGCAGCTTCGGCTCATTACGAAACGGCAACTTAATTCTAGAGCGCCTGTGTTTTCCTGGTCGGAGATAATCTGGTGCTTCTATAATGAACGGATAGGCAAAACGGTCAGGAGGAGGCAGGTATGGGAAACAAATTTGGAGCTTTCCTCGTCGGCGGTCTCGCCGGCGCGGTGATTGCGTTGCTGTACGCCCCACGGTCCGGCCAGGAGACCCGGGCGATCGTCACGGACAAGATGAACGCCGCCTGGGGTGAGGCTCAGGAGCTCGGTGCCCAGGCGGCGGGTGGAGCGCAGCAGGTCTATCAGGATGTTGCGGCCCGCGGCCAGGAAGTTGCGCAAAGCGTTGCAGCCAAGGGACAAGAGCTGTATGGGCAGGCTCAGACGAAGGCGCAAGAAGCTGCCGGCAATATCAAGCCTGCGTTTTCGGAAAAGAACGATGAACTGCGCGATAAGATCGAGGCTGCACGCCAGCGCATTGCTGCTCAGGTTGCCAAGAACGCGGAGGCTGCCCATGAGACGGTGAGCGACAAGATTCCTGTTGCCGCTGATGCCGTCCAAGATGCTGCCGACACGGCGAAAGAGGCGGCAGACAGTGCTGCGGAGGCACTTTCTGACACTTCCGCAGATGCGACGGACGGCGAAGAAAAACATAACTAACCCTTGAGACGACGAGGCGGCAACGGGATGTGACGGGGTGATTTCCCCGACGCTCCCGCTGCCGTTTTGTCGTGTTTCAGGGGCGATGACGACACGCGAGGCCGTGCGATTCCGCAGCGGGGCATTGACGAGAGCTATGACTGTGGATTCGTCCAACGACTTCGAGGGAGACGGGTATGGCCAGCAAACTTATCACCACGCATGAGCTCACGGGAACGCGCGTTCTGGGTGGGAAGAATGGCAGAAAGCGCATCGGGAAGATTCGCCGCTTTGTGTTCCATCCCAAGGAGAAGCGTTGCATAGGGTTCATTGTCAAACGCCCCGATCTGCTCTGGATGTTTCGGCGAAAGGATCGGTTCGTTTCCATCGACGGCTATGACTTGGTCGATGGCCGCGTGGTCATACGGGACATCCCTGAGGCGACGGACCGGGCGGCCTGTCGGGCGCTGGGAGTTGACTGGGATTCCTGCGTTCTCTGGATCGGCATGCCAGTGATGACTGAAGACGGGGAGTCGCTTGGCGCGGTGGGGTCTGTCGCGTTTGACCGGATGGGAGGAACCGTCGATTCCGTCGAAGTCGATTTGGGCGCAACGGCCAATGCGCTGCTGGGCACGCGCATCGTTCCCGCATCGCTCATCACGGGATTTCGCCGGGGCAAAGGTGCCGTGCTCTCTCAGACGGGCAACGGAGTTGTCGAGGGAGACGGAGCGCTCGGGGCAATCATGGTGTCCAATGAGGCGAGGGACATTCCCGTTGAAGGCGGTGTTGCCGAGCAGGCTGGAAAGGCTACGGCTGTCGCTGTCGACAAGGCGCACACGGTTGTCGACAAGGCGAAGCCGATCGTGAGCGAAGCTGCTCATAAGACCGGTGAAGCGGTGAACAAGGGCGCTTATGCCACCGGGAAGCAAATTTCTCGTTCGAAGACAATGTTCTCCGACTTCAAAGAAGAATACGACAAGGCACGCGGCCCAAAGCGACAGCACGAGGAGAAGGCCATCGGTAAAGCTTCGTCGGCTTCCGGAGCGGCGACGAGAAAGAAAGCAAGCGTTTCCAAACAGCCCGCGAAGAAGAAGAACATGTTCTCGGCGTTTAAGGAAGAATACGACAAGGCACGTCATGATGAAGAATAGGCGGTAGCGGATCCATTGAATCAGAGAGATAAGGACCAAGGCCGCACGGAGGACACGAAGGAAGAGAGTAGCGATTCCCCTCAAAAGACTCACGAAGCGCATGACGGGCTGCATGAGCGAACCCACCAAGAGGTCTGTGTCCGGGGTCGGAAGATGGAAAAGGCGGATATTTTAAAATTTGCCGGTCTCATTGTTTTTTTTGGCGTCATGGTTTTCGTATACGTGCTTTTGTGGCCCTATTTTCATGAGGTGTTTGAGCCGGGGGGAATCGATCGGCTCATCGACAGCGTCCGCGATGCCGGTCCCATAGGCGTTCTCATCCTGCTTGGGTTGCAGCTCCTGCAGGTCGTCGTCGCCTTCATACCGGGGGAAGTCGTACAGATAGCGGCTGGCATGCTGTATGGGCCGTGGATTGGGGCTTTGGTCATCATTGTGGGGTGTGTCGTGTCCAGCGCCTTGATCTTCATGCTTGTTCACAAGTTAGGTGCTCCCTTCGTTCAGGGGATGGTGCCAGACAAGTATTCATCGAAGTTCAAAGAGTTCGAGAAGACGGGGAAACTCAACGTCATCGTATTCGTCCTGTTTCTCATTCCAGGGCTGCCCAAGGATGTGTTCACCTATCTGATTCCTTTGACTGACATGAATATGAGGACCTTTCTGATCTTGTCGAATGTAGGGCGCATTCCCGGTGTCGTGGTGTCTACCTACGCAGCAAATGGCCTGGTTGATGGACAGATTTTGCAGAGTGTCATCATCTTTGCGGCGGCTGCCCTCATAGCGGTTCTCGGCATCGTGTTTCGCGAGCGGATCATGAAGGTTCTGGAGCGGTTTTCCAAGAAGAAGTAAGGGCATTGTAAGAGGCTTTGATTTTCCTGTGGTCAAAGCTTATCGACGGATGACGAAACCATGACGGTTCCTTGTCGGGTGGGGGCAAGCAAGTACGATGGCGCTATCAAACTGTTAACGCAAGACGAGAGAGGCATGTCCATGAGCCTGCATGAAAAGGGCACTGAAGCCTCGGCTGCGGTTGCCGCGGCTGAGGCCGAGCTTGAGGCCGCGCAGGAGAGGCTGGCTGCGGCGAAGGCCAGACTTGCCGCAGAATCCGAGAGCGAACAGGCTGAAGTTGAAGGGGGAGATGCCGAAGACGTGCTGGGTTCTCCTGCTGAAAAAGCCCCTCTTGCCGATCCGGACATGATTTCGCAGCCAGCGGAAGAACCTCCCGCATCTCCCGTTGAAGCGCCTCGACCCACACATTCCCCAGGACAGACCGCTGGGAGTACCGGTGTTCCGCCGGTTCCGCCCGGCCAGACGGAACCGGATCGCACGGCGTCGCAGCCTGCTCCCGGTACGGCGCCTTCCCAACAGCCGCACTATGGCTATCAACAAACCTATCCTCAGCATCCGTATGCCGCTCAACCGGTCACGAACACCAAGGACCATGTGGCTGCCGGGCTCCTTGCTATCTTTTTGGGGTGGCTCGGAATTCACAAGTTCTATTTGGGATACAACACGCCCGGGTTCATCATGCTTGCCGTGACGGTTCTTGGCAGCGTTTTCACGTTTGGCTTGGCCGGTGCCGTGGTGGGAGTCATCTCCCTTATCGAGGGAATTCTCTACCTTACCAAGTCTCAGTCAGAATTTGAGCAGATCTATGTTTTCGGCAAGCGCGAGTGGTTCTGATGCGACACGGCGTCACGTGAAACGTGGCGTGTTGGCCGGGTTCCCTGATTTGCTAGGGCCGCATCCTCCCCGTTTTCCGGCAATTCGACTTCTCTCTCCTGACGGTTGAACGGCAAAGCCAGCTGAACGTCTGCTGGCATCTTCCCGTTCTTGCAGTTAGCTGAACGGATTTTACCAAGGCCTGATCGCTTGGACGGGCGGCGGCCGGGCCTTTCCATGGACCGACTGCCTGTCTCGATGGGTCTGAAAGCATGGCTCCGCCCGCCCCGCGACGGCTGCTCGCAGACTCATCTGCACGGGGCTGGGATCCTGCCGGGCTGTTGGCCAGGAGCTAGATCAGGCCGGGAAGGCCCCGCCCCTCGCGCTCTTCGTCGATCGCCCCGACGGTGAGGTCGAGGCCGCCGTAGCCGACGTCCTCGATGCCGAGGGCGTCCATGAGCGCATGGGCCGCGTCAGGCCGGGCCGCCTTCATGAGCCCAATGGGGGAAAGCCCCATGAGCTTGGGCCTCGGCTCGGAGTTGAGCTGGCTCATGACGCAGGCCATGTCCCGTCCGTCGAGGTCGTCGAAGGATATGCCGCGGTTCTTGGGCAAAAGCTTGCGAAGCTCCACGTGGTTGCGCTCGCAGCCTCCTTTCTGCTGGGACTGGCGCACGTCGCAGTAGTACACTTGGCATCGGGCCGACCCGTCGCCTGCCGCCGAGAGCTCGAGGGCCTCGGTGTCGGAGAACTCCACGCCGTTGTCGGTGAGGATCAGCCCGAACAGCTGGACGAAGAGGTCCTTTCCAATGGCTCTCTCCAGCATGTCGAGCGCGGCCGCCGCCGCGCTCGCCGACTTGCCCGGCAAAAGCAGCGCGGCCTGCAGGCCGCATGCGCGCAGATACAGCGTGAGGATGCACTGGGAGTCGCGCGTGCGCCCGATCACGGTGTCCATCTCACACGCCGCGGCCCTCCGATCCTCGCCCAACTCGCAGAACGCCTGATAGGACCTGTCGGCTCCGTGCGCCGTCTGCCTGGCCGGGGCATGTTCGCGCCTCGGCTTGTAGCCGACCTTGCGGCGCAGCTCGGCGTTGGACATCCCGCCGTACCCCTTGGCCACCCAGCGGTAGATCGTCGAAGGGTCGACCTCGAACTCGCCTGAGCGGCCGCGGGCGATCTGCGCGGGGGACAGCCCGCGCGCGACGTCGGCCCGGATCTTGGCCATCATGTCCTCGAAGTCCCCGTCGCGCGCGTTCACGCCGCGCCGCGCACTTGCCAGAAGCCCGTCGGCAAGCGACTGCGCACGTGCCGCCGAGTACTCGCACCTCCATCTGTAAGTGCAGTGGTAGCGCCTGAGCCTGCATCCGTTGCAGACCCAGGGCCATGCCTCGAGCCTGGGACATACCCTCTCTCCTTCGGGGGCCGCGTCGACGCGGCCCCCTTTGCCCGGTCCCTTGCACACCGTCCGGTTGCGCCTGACCTCCTCGGTGACGGCCGAAGGTGCGCGGCCCAGGGCGCCTGCCATGCCGCGCGCGCTCGACCTGCCCTCGAGCCCCCTCTCTATGGAGGCGCGCTCCGCCTTGGTCATGCGGAAGTACTTCTTCTGCTTTCCTTTTGACACGCCCGCTCCTCTCTCTTGGCCAGGTCCCCCATGGGCCCGCCCTCCGGAAAGGAATTCTCGAACTCAGCCGCACGCGTCAGGCTGAGTTCGAGAGAAAAAACAAAGTGTACGGTTCAGCTTGCGAATCAACT
>JAEWQO010000008.1 GCA_023460315.1 Actinomycetes bacterium | reverse complement strand
TGCCTTTGTCCATTGGCTGCTTGAAAGACTCACATGGGCCGCGGGCACACTTGCGCCGCTATGTTCAATGAAACACGCGTAAAGCCGGTTGCGAAAAATGGGCTGTTACAGAGCAGACCCTATGTAGGAAGTTGCTTTGTGACCTGCGGAAAGCTGTTCTCGACGCTTTTTGGTCTCGATTACGCCACCATGATGGTTCTCGGCGCGCTTGTCGTGTTTCTTTACACGTTCATCGATGGATACCTTTCGGTGTGCACCACCGACCTCGTCCAAGGGACGATCATGATCCTCGCCCTTGCCATCGTGTTTGTGGGCAGCGTCGCCGCGGCGGGCGGTGTCGACAACACGGTTGCGTTCCTGCGTGACATACCGGGCTATCTGAGCGCGACGCAGATAGCCGTGCCGGTTCTCGACGAATCGGGCAGACAGGTTGTCCAGAACGGCGCCCCTGTGTTCGGTGCGGCCGCCGAATACGGAACGATCACGATCATCTCGGGATTGGCGTGGGGGCTCGGCTATTTCGGCATGCCTCAGGTGCTCGTGCGGTTCATGAGCATTCGCCATTCCAGCGAACTGAAGAAGTCGAGAATCATCGCGGTTGCCTGGTGTGTCGTTTCCCTTGCCTGCGCGGTCTGCATCGGGCTCGTCGGCCGCGCCATCCTCCCGGTGGAGTTTTTGACGCAGTCTTCCGCGGAGAACGTCTTCATCGTCCTTTCCCAGATGCTGTTGCCGGCATTCTTCTGTGGACTCGTCGTGTCGGGCATCTTTGCGGCCTCGATGAGCTCGTCCTCGTCATACCTGCTCATATCGGGCTCTGCGGTCGCCACCAATATCTTCAAGGGTCTCATCAAGAAGGACGCGACCGACCGGCAGGTCATGGTCGTCGCACGTCTCACGCTTGTGGCGGTGCTGCTGTTCGGCATTGTCATCGCTTTGGACGAGAACTCGTCCATTTTCAACGTCGTCTCCTACGCATGGGCGGGTTTCGGAGCTTCGTTTGGGCCGCTCATGCTCATGAGCCTGTACTGGCACCGCACGAACTTCGCCGGCGCGCTGGCCGGCATGGTCTCGGGGGCGGTCACGGTGCTCATCTGGCATTCGTTCGTCAAGCCTCTCGGCGGGGTCTTCGCGGTCTATGAGCTTTTGCCGGCCTTCATCGTGGCGACGCTCATGATTCTCGTGGTCTCGAAGCTCACGCCTGAACCCTCGAAAGAGGTGACGGATGAATTCGACACCTACCAGCAGCTCGACGTCTAGGGAAACGCTGATCAGGGCAGGATTGTCGGCCGGGCAACCCTTTTCTGCATGGGTGCGTCTTGACTTTCTGGGATCCTAGCTGCCAGCATTGCCATTGCCATTGCCATTGCCATTGCCATTGCCGTGTCTGCCGCCGCTGTGGTCTTCCTCGCTGAGGTTTGACCCGTTGCCGGAACTGCCGCCTTCTCCGTTATGCTTGCCGTAGCCTCGTCCATTGCACGTGCCGCTGAAGCCTGCGTCTTCCAAACGCACTGAAGTGGTTTCGACAAGTGTCTGCTTTTGGTCGTCCGCGTTGGCATCCACTTCAACGTCAATGTCGCCGCTCCCAAGGTATCCGCTCTCTGCCAGAGTCGTCATAGCGGTGTCGTAGTCCGTGCCTTTTAACCCCAAAGAGTCCACCTCGTCTTGCGAGTCCTCTTGCGCGGCCGTGGCTCTTACAACCTTGCTGAAGCGATTCACTCCCAGTGTCACCGTCGCCTCCGATTTGACCTGTGCGCTGGCGGTCTCCGTGTGGTAGATGATGTTTGCCCCAACCCCGATGAACGTCAGAAACAAGATTGCCGCCACGAGGCCAGCTGCCAGACGATTCCGTCTCCGCTTGAACTGTCGAGGCGTCGTCTTGTCCATTTCGCTGAGAAGGGCGGTTATCGATACTGTTTTGGAAGGAGGGTTCTGTGCGGTTTCGTCCCCGGTGGCCTGGGCATGCTGGGCGGCATGAATCGCTGCCAATGTGGATGTTTTGAGATCCCCGGCGACTCTTATGTCGGACCAGCCGACTGCGATGGCTTTGTCGATGTTCCTGACATCATGCTCGGTCATGCGCAAGCACCTTCTCTAGCTTCTTCTTGCCGCGTCTTATATGGGAATAGACCGTGTTGTGCGGTTTCCCCATGATCTGGGCTATCTCCGGCACGGTGTAGCCTTCCACGGCCGAGAGCATCAGCGCTAGACGCTGATCGTCCGAGAGACAGGCCATCGCTTGACGGATATGCATGCGTTCGACTGCCGTGTCGTCATCGGCGTCGACCGTCGCTTCGGGGACTTGGTCAAGTGACACCGTCTTCCCCGAGGAGGACCGCAGCCGATCCTTGCTCAGGTTCACCGCCACACGGATGAGCCAGGCTTTTCGGTGGTCTTCTCCATTGAACGCTTGCTCGTGGGTCGCGTACTTGAGGAACGTGTCTTGGAAGACGTCTTCGGCATCTTGGTGCCGAAGGTATGCGGAACAGGCGCGCAGGACCACATCGCCGTAGCGGTCGATGGTTTCCTCTATATCCACGTCGATCCGCATAGCCCTTCGGCTGTTCCTCGCTTACTTTTCCACGTGTATACTATCGACCAGCGCGATGGCCGCAGCCGCCTCTTGCGTCATATCCTTGGCCCGTGCCAGCATTGTCGCAGATGCCGTCGCCATTCTGGTCGACAAAAGTGCCCTTTTGGTTCCCATTCGGACAATTGTCGCAGATGCCGTCGCCATTCTGGTCGACAAAGTTTCCGGCACCCTGGGCTACGGCGTTGGAGCTATCGGCCGTTCCGTTCTCCGAGCTGTTGGCATCGTCAATGCCAATGCCAGTTTCGTGGTCCGTGAAAGTTTCGGATGAGGTCGCGTAGGTGTCGCAGACTCCATCGCCGTTGAGATCGGTGAAATCCTTTCCGTATCCGCCTGCGGCGAAAGCAGTGGGCACTGCCACCGCGCTGGCCAGTGTGACCATGCAGGCAAGTCCGGCAATTTTCGTTCTCGTCTTCATAATGTCTTCCTTTCCGATCGCATCGTTCGGAGGGTCTTTCTTCCGAGGCACGTTCCCTCCTGTACTCTGAAAACGTATGGCAAGGTCGAATCCGTGCACCCTTTGCCAATTTAATTGGAATGGGGGCGCTTGGGCATGGCGTTTAGCATGGTGCAAGCTCACGATGTGGCCAGACCCGGCGTGTGCGTCACGGGTGACCGAAGGGAGGCCATCCAACGCGGTCGGCGGCCATCCTTAGAGCGAACTGGTCCCGTATTGTCTGATGTGGTCCAGACTGATGCCTGCCTGCACTATCAGGCGATGACTGGTATATTGCTGGTCCAATACACGTCCTCCATCGTCTTCGACGAGAAGCTTCTCCAAGCATGTTTCGGGCAGACGTGGATAGACGGTTGCAAGGGGCTGAGGTCGAAGCGCTCAGGCTCGCCGGGCTTCGCGGTATGGCCTCGTGCATATCACGATGACGATTGCCAGAAGCACGGCGATTCCTATGAGCAATGTTACGATGATGTCCATATAATGACCCGCTTGTCCCGCGGGGGAGAGATGCTGCACGAGGATTCCCCCATATGCCCATCCTACGACAAGGGCGTATGCTGCATCGAGGTTTCTTAAGGCCACGGTTGATGCGATTGCCAGCCCCACGATGAGCACGGCTACGGTCCATAGGTCGGCATAGGGAACTTCGGCGAATCCAAGACTGACCAGCAGAACGCACGCGTTGGCGATAGTTGCTACCGTTATCCATCCGAAATAGACGCTGAAGGGAAGCCTGACAAAAAGCTTTTCCCGTGTATTGAGCTTCGCTTCGCGGAGAAGCCCGTTTATTCTCGCCAAGCTGACAAGCATCACGACGATCAAGACCATCGACAGAGGAATGAGCAGGTAATGCCACGTGACTATCCACAAGGAATTAGCGAGAGACGAGATAGTGAAATATCGTTCGATGCGCACCGCGGAGACCGTTTTCAGCGATGAGCTTCGTGCATGGAAGGCTCCGCACACATACAGGACATGCAGCAAAAGCAGAAGATAGATGAGGCCCCAGATAGCAAATGTATAGCCTGCGGGTGTGAAAAGATTCGGGAAGAGATCGGAAACCTGTCCCGTGTTCAAGCCGTTAAGGGGCAGCGCATTCGCCAAGACGTTGACGACGATCATCAAGACGAAAGAAAGAACGACCACAATCCTCATTTGTTTGCTTACAACCATTGCAAGCGCTCCTCAAAGGTAATTTCCCTGCCTTTATCGAGGATATTGATCTCGGCATTGTGTGTCAATGAGTCTGGTCAGCTCGTAGCTAAGGTGTTTGAAATGCCTTAGCTACGAGCTGACCAGAGCTTGGATGCGTCAACAGAGTCCGCGTAAGGGCGGCGGGCGAAAGGTCGAGGCACCCTTCCTGATGCTTCGGCGAAATGCCAATGCGCCGACAACCGTTCGAGAGCGTGTGTCCAAAAACGTGGTGGCCTAGTGCTGTTTGAGGATTGCTTTCCTGAAGTCGCCTCTATTGTCCGGCGACACGTTGATGGCGCGAATCGAGCGCGGCCTTCCGGTGATGGTGTGCATCGTCACCGGTTCGCTCAACATGATCCAACAGGGACGGGCGCCCATGACTCCCATGTCCATGCGCTCGCATTTCGGGATACTCGGTTCTTCCGATTGCAGGCGATCGATCGAATCCAGAGGAATGCGCTCCTGGAAGTATGCGCCCCATCGGACGATGAGCGTCGTGCTGCTCACGAGGATGGGATTGAGGACCACGGCCCGGGTGTTGCCGACCATCCAGACAAGCGTGTAGAGGGCGAGAACGGTCAGTGCGGTGGCGGCGATCCAAGACCATTGCATGACGAGCAGATGGACCACGAACGCCTCGATGGGGAAAAGCGCCATGACGACGCCCGAGAGCGCCAGGTAGCCCGTCTCTCGGTGGCAGCTGAACGCATGGCAGCCTTGTGGAACGTCGGGCTGCGACCGCCAAGAGGCGACCGCATAGTACCAGATGGAAAGCTCGAGTGCCGCCATCCGAGAGACGCCCGCGCTGCCGGTCATGGCGGCCATGCCAGCGGCGAACCAGTCGAGCGCCCAGCCAGATGATGTGCGGGTCTTCCTGAAACCGTCGAGGAACAGGTGACCGAGACGGGGCACCTCATGTATGACGACCGCGACGTCGACAAGCTCCGCGACGACGAGCAAAAGAGGATGCAGGGTGAATGGGCCCGGCACCGCGAACTGCGCGGAGACGATGCCTCCGACATAGATGACTGGCAGCACCAGCAACGGGGTGAGCTTGCGTGGGCGGATGAGCAAAAGATAGAACACGGCGGGTGCGCAAACCATCAGGTCGAATGGCACGGCGACGTTGGCGGTGAACGTGTGCGCGTCGGCGGGAACCGTGGCCAGGCAGGCAAGGTCGATGGAATAAACGGCGAGGCAGGCAACAAGCACGATGATGACGCGCTGGGGACCCACACGGGTGGGCGAGGGCGACAAACGCGCGACAGTAGACATGCATCCTCCGTTCGTGGTGACAGACCCCTACATGTTACCAGACGATCCCCGCTTGTGCTCAGATGCGGGGCAGGACTTGTCTGATGGCTTGCCTTGTTTCAAATCGCGAGACCGCTTTGGCGCGCCGCGCTTTCCTTTGACGAATCGGACACTTCCCATTCATGTGTAGTACCGCACTACCCGTCAGCAGGATATCCTTCTGAACAAGTCAGGGGGACACGAATCCCTGCGCGTTTTCAACGCGTGCAGGGAAAGATGCGCGACATCACAGAAAGGGGATATCATGCCATCTAAAACTATGCTTCTGAAAATCGCTCTCATGGCTGGTCTCGGCACGGGGATTGTATGCCTGATTGCGGGATTGTTCTGGGATCTGCTCCCGTTTAACAAGTATTCAGGGATGTTTTGGCTCATGTTCATGCCTCTGATACTTTACTTTATGCGGGACAATGCTCCACGCGCCTATCTGGTGAACATGCTCCTTTCATTCGTCTCCGGGCTGCTGTGGGGTCTGCTTGCCATCTTCTGCGTCATGACCCTGCAGAGTGCGGGAGCTGTTGTCATTGCCGTTGCCATCGACTTTCTGATATGCGGCCTGATCGTCTTCGTGCATAAAGGACTTCTCGGCGCCACGCCGCTCAACGCGGTCGCATGCGTCTTCCTCGGTTTTGCCGAGACGCTCGGATGTCTGACGACTTCATATCCTCTCTCGGGCTCGCTTGCAGCTCCCGGCACACTCAATGGGATCGATTTATTGGTCATCTTCGCTGCTGGAATCTTGGTGACGTTCTGCCTGTCTTGGCTGTGCGAGAAACTGGTAGGGAAGGTTGCACCCCAAGCGGGTCAGCCTCAGGCGCAATCGTCAGGTTCGAACGACGCCAATAGCGAGGAAACCACGAAGAACGCTTGAGAAACGAATATCGCGAAAGGAACATCCATGCCATTTGGAAGAGAGCAATTCACGATTGATACTGAGATGGATGGGGAGGTCATCGGAAAAGTGTATGCCAAAGAGCTTCTTCCGGTCCCGTTGGAGGAATTCGAGAAGATGGGGGAGGATAAACGCGCGCTCTGCAAGCCGTACACGTTCAATCAGAGCATCTATGAAGTGGCTCCCGGAATTGTCTGCGAACAGGACGTCGAGGTGGAAATGCGTGACGGCGTCAAGCTCTACGCCGACGTGTTTCGTCCCGCCGACTGCGATGAGAAGGTGCCTGCCATTCTGGCCTGGAGCAACTATGGCAAACGATGCAATGAGTTTCGAAAGCCCGAAGAGGTCGCCTACACTCCGGGCGTGCCAACAGGGGCGGTGTCGGAGATGGCGAAGTTCGAGGCGCCTGATCCAGCGTTCTGGTGCCCCAATCGCTACGCTGTCATCAATGTTGACATTCGTGGAATAGGATATTCTGGCGGGTACCATGACCAATTCGGCAAACAGGACGCCGAGGACGGCTACGACTTCATAGAGTGGACGGCGCGCCAACAATGGTGTAATGGCCGGGTGGCGATGGCGGGCTCGTCTGCTTTGGCGATCAGCCAATGGCACATCGCCGCTGAGCAGCCTCCTCATCTCGCCTGCATAGCTCCATGGGAGGGTATGAGCGACATGTATCGCGAATCGCTCTACGAAGGAGGCATCCCCTGCATTCAGTTCACGAACTTCGCGACTGCCGGGGCCTGTGGGTTGAAGGGGATCGACGACCAAGGTGCAATGGCGGAAAAGTATCCGCTTATGAACGCATATTGGAAAGACAAAATCCCAGACTTCGAGAAGATCCAGGTTCCCGCTTACGTGGCAGCAGGATGGAATCACTTTCATTTGCGTGGGTCGATGCTGGCATGGAGGCTGATGGGCGGTGAACGAAAATGGCTCAGGACGCACCGTGAGTTCGAATGGCCTGATTTCTATGAACGAAAGAACATGCAGGAACTTAAAGCCTTTTTTGATCGCTACTGCAAGGGAATACGCAACGGCTGGGAGTCGACGCCGCGTGTCCGCATACAGGTCATGGATATCTTTGACCAGGATTATTGCACTGACAGACCCGAGGATGAGTTCCCGCTGGCTCGCACATGCTATGAGAAACTTTACCTGGATGCGAAAAGCATGAAGATGGCCAAGGTTCCTTTTGGCAAGACCGCTTCGGCAGTTTATGCTCCGGAGACCGGGGCTGTCGAGTTCGATTTAACTTTTGAGGAGGACGTCGAGTTGACGGGCTATCCTAAGCTGCATCTCTGGGTGGAGGCCGAGGGGCATGATGATATGGACCTTTTCTTCACGCTGAAGAAGCTTTCGACAGCTGGCGTGGAACAGCCCGTCACCATATTCAATGGGACTGCTCCGCATCCAGGAGCGTGGGGCAAGATGCGTGTGTCGCATCGTGAGCTGGACATTGAAGCGTCGACGGATTTTCAACCCATACAAGCCCACCGGAGATTGCTTAAACTGGTCGCCCATGAGATCGTACCGATCGATGTGGAGATTAATCCGCTGAGCCGTATATGGCATGCAGGCGAGATCCTGCGTGTCCAGGTGGCAGGCCGTTATATTCGCGATCCGCATTGGATTGAGCCGCTCATGTGGGAAACCGACAATGCGGGGAATCATATCGTGCATACTGGTGGCGAGCATGACTCGTATCTCCAGATCCCTGTCGTGCCTCCACGTTATGATGAGACCACTGTGTTTGAAGTCGACCCTCGAAAACATCCGACCCATCCCCTATTCTAGGGAGGTGCCGATTGAAGCGAGGCTGTCGGCGGGGCAAGCCAGTCGGTGTTTCTCTGGGAGCAAAGCGGTTCCGTAAGAGGCGATGTCCGAACTGAGGCTGTTTTCCCGAAGGGGGTCTGATGCGAAATGAAGTACAGGAGCGAGACTGAATTCGCCATCATCAAAGCCTACGTTGACCTGATGGGGGAGATGCCTTACGAGAAGGTCAAGGTGAAGGAAGTCGCGGAGCGCAGCGGTATCGCGCGGTCTACGTTCTATGAGTATTTCGAAGATGCCCTTGATCTGGTCGAGAACGTCGAGGAGCGTCTTCTCGCGGATCTCAGCCTCTATCGCAGTCGTTCAGAGCGTTTGGGCCAAACGGTGAGGGACATGCCGTTCGAGAGCATGGAGCACTGGTTTGACGCATGCATCGCCGCGCGCCATACCTTGGGCGCTCTGCTTGGAAAGTTCGGAGACCCCTATTTTCGCAGCCGCTTGCAGAATCAGATCAGACGAAATCTCAACCAGATGATGGATGATGACCGTGCGCCCAAGGATAAGCTTCGACCCTACTACGTCGGGTCTGCTCTGTAAGTAATAATCCCAGTTCAAGTATCATTTATAGGGCTGTTTTGGTATAATGGATGCACGGTTTTAAGTTGGGTTCGGCCAAAAACTGTGCACCTCGATTCCCGATAAGCGACAGAAAGCCACCGCTTCCATGTACAAAGATACCTCCCAATTCACCATCGACGACTTCATTTTTCCTTTCGGCACGCTTGACCCTGACAATCGCTGGGTGCGCTTATCCCTCCTCGTTCCCTGGGACGATATCGAACGGGGCTATGCCAAACAGTTCGGCACCACAGGAGCCCCGGCGCATCCCGCCCGTATGGCCTTTGGCGCACTTTTGCTCAAGCAGATCTTGGATGTGTCTGATGCCGAGCTTGTCTTCCAGATAGCAGAAAACCCCTACCTGCAGTTCTTCATCGGCATGCATGCATTTGTACAGGGCTGTCCGTTTGGCACCTCCACGCTCGTCGCCTTCCGTAAGCGCTTTAGTGCTGATGAAGTAACACGCATCGACGACATCGTCTGCAAGCAGGCGCGCGAACGGCAACGTGCGGAAAAGACGAACGGCACCGAGGGCCATGATGATGGCAACGGAGATGGCGGCACGCTCGTGATGGATGCCACGGTAGCCCCTGCCAACATCGCCTATCCTCAAGACATCCGATTGCTCTCCGAGGCGCGGGAGAAGCTGGAGCGCATGATCGATGTGCTGTGTGCCCAGACCGGTGCCAAAAAGCCACGCATGCGCAGAAACGTCGCCCGCAAGGACTTCCTAAACTGGTCAAAATCCAAACGCAGAAGCGCCAAGGTAACGAGGCGCGCACGCCGAGCCCAGCTGGGCTACATCTCACGTGATTTGGGGTTTTTGCAGACACTGATAGAGGAGCATCACGCCGAGCCTACAGACAAGCAGCTGCGTGATCTGGATATCATCGGTAAACTGTCCGTTCAGCAAAAAGAGATGCACGACACCCACACACGCCGCTGTGAGCGCCGTGTCGTATCCCTTGAACAACCCTGGGTGCGCCCGATTGTGCGTGGTAAGACACATGCCAACACCGAGTTCGGCGCGAAGGTTCACCTGTGCATTGAAGACGGGCTGTCCCGAGTCGATCACGCAAGCTTCGAGGCGTACAACGAAGCGGTTCTCCTTATTCCAGCGACAGAGAGCTACCGAGTTCGTTGCGGGTGCTACCCCAAGCGCATCCTTGCCGATAAAATCTATCTGAACAGGGAAAATAGGAAGTGGTGCAAAGAGCGGGGCATCGAGCTTGCGGGACCCCGGCTTGGACGCCCTCCCAAAGATTTGAAAGCGGCAGCCGAGGCTCGCAGGCTCGAACGTGATGCGGCAGGTGAGCGCAATTGCGTGGAAGGCGCATTCGGCACCATGAAGCATTCCTACGGCATGGGCCGAGTGATGGCCAGGCTTAAGGAAACCTCCGAGACGGTGGTGGCACTTGCGGTGCTCAGCTTCAACCTGAAGAAGCTCATGAGGCTTCTTTGTGCCTTTGTCCATTGGCTGCTTGAAAGACTCACATGGGCCGCGGGCACACTTGCGCCGCTATGTTCAATGAAACACGCGTAAAGCCGGTTGCGAAAAATGGGCTGTTACAGAGCAGACCCTATGTAG
>JAEWQO010000007.1 GCA_023460315.1 Actinomycetes bacterium | reverse complement strand
TGCCTTTGTCCATTGGCTGCTTGAAAGACTCACATGGGCCGCGGGCACACTTGCGCCGCTATGTTCAATGAAACACGCGTAAAGCCGGTTGCGAAAAATGGGCTGTTACAGAGCAGACCCTATGTAGTGCGAGTATATTTGCCGGACTCATTGAAATGGCAGTAGAATTTTCCTTCCTGCCACACCGAACATCCCTTGACGCTATCGCTCATCGCAGATTCACCGTCAAGGCAACATCGCCGCGTGCCTGCCTCTGGAGTTCCTCTTCAAACACCCACGTGATGTCAGTCAGGGCATCGAGGAATTGCTCGTCATGCGACACGAGGACGAGTGCGCAGTCGCAGGAACCCAGCACATCCTGCAAGGCCTCGATCGAGTGGATGTCCAGGTGGTTGGTCGGCTCGTCCATAACGATGAGGTGAGGTTCTCCCAGCAGCCCGCAAGCCAGCATCACCTTGCGCAGCTCTCCCGGACTCAACTCGTCACCCGCCAAGATGCGGTCGGGCGACGAGTTGAGCCGGGCCACGATGGACAGGACATGCCCCCGTTCCCCCTGAGACATCCCCCGCAGACCCTCAAGCACCGATCTGCCCTGGGCAGAGTCCATTTCCTGAGGAATCGAAATGACACCTTGCCCCTCGGATGAACCAGCCAGCAGATGGTTGAGAAACGTCGACTTCCCCACGCCATTGCAACCCCGAAGCCCAACGCGATCACGGTTTCCCAGAGCGACGGGCGGATACTTCAGAATCCGCCCCTCTCCCAAAGAAAGGCAACCTGCAGGCTCTCTCACCAACACCTTGCGGTCCGCCGGCCTCGCATGCAGCTCGAGAGCGCCATCGTACACTCTCTTCACAGAGGCTCTCGCAAGCCTTTCCTGTGCATCCTCCATCTTCTTGCCCATTTGAGCAGACAGCAGGCCCGCTTTGCCGTCCTGGCCGCTCACCACAGCCAGCCTGATGCGGGCCCGACCGTCTCGGTCTCCCTTATCCAGATGGCGGGCAGACCTCCGCGAGGCAGCCCGATCCGCCTCAGCCTTTCTTCGTGCACTTTCCGCACCTACCCGAAGGACTTCTTCGCGAGCCCGACGACGCTCGGACGCCACAGCTTTGCGCTCCCGATCTTGCTGCGTCTTGGCCTGGGTGTATCCGCCGGGAATCACCACGGCCACGCCCTCGTCGAGAAAGCAGCACTGGTACGCAAGCTCATCGATGAAAAAGCGGTCATGCGACACCAGCAGACCCACCCCGTGATAGGCCTTGAGCGCATCCAGCAAAAGATGCCGGGTCATGACATCAAGGTGGTTCGTCGGCTCGTCGAGCGCAAGCACGGGAGGCCGCTGCCAGAGGGCGCACGCAATCTGTAGACGCTTCCGTTCACCAGGCGAAAGCGTTTCGAAACGCCAGGGCCATTCGTCATCCAGGCCAAGCGTCGCGCGAAGACGAACGGCATCGGGCGAATAGTCCAGAGCAAAGTCTTCCAAATTCTGCGGCGCTCGCTCGGTGGACTGGGCACAGTACGCTCCCGCAAGACGGGGGGTGACGCTTCCTCCATCAGGCGTGAGGTCACCGCACGCCAAGCGAAGCAAGGTGCTCTTCCCGGCACCATTGTTGCCGACGATGCCGGTCCACCCTTTTGAAAACGTGGCGGACACTCCGGCAAGCGCCGGCATCGACGAACCGGCGTAGCTATATGAGAGATTGCTTATGGAAAGGATCACAAGCGGCCTCCTTGGAATCAGAGGCGCAGCGGGAAACGCGTTGCAGGAATTGCAGGAAAACACACCTTGCGATTGCGCACCCAACTGCGACACGGGGACAGTGTCTGGTTCATGGGGGGGGGTGCCCTAAGAGGCAATCGCTAGTGCTTCATGTGTCTTTCTCCTCAAAACGCGGCCGAAACAGGTACTTATAGCCGATTCAAGCCGTCAGTCTAGCACCTTCCGAGAGAAAAAGCCAACTCAGTGCCTTGAGCTAGCCCTGCTGCGTACGGTAGCTTTCCCACCAGGACACAACCTGATCACGCAGATCGTCCGTTGTTTTGTCGTTGTTGAACACGACGTCGGCGGCTTCGATGCGGTCTGCATCGGTGATTTGACGGGAGATGCGAAGGCGAACGTCGTCCTCAGACCAACCGGCGGCGACAGCACGCTCGATTCGTTGGTCGATGGGAGCAAGAACGGCGATGACCACGTCTGCTGAATAGGCAAGGGAAGACTGGCGGTTCCTAAAAACGGAGCACTCGACAACCACCGCCTCATTGCCCGCAGCCTCAAGCTCCGCGACCTTGTCCGTGTATGCCTCCTCTATGCGGGGCATGGTTATGCGGTTGAGTTTCCGCGTCTCGGCAGCATTCACGAACGCTTTCCGTGCGAGCGCGCTGCGCTCAATCTCTCCCTGCTCATTGAGGATATCTTCACCGAACGTCTCGGAAAGCTCGGATTTCACGGTGTCCCATGCCAAAATCTCATGGCCAACCTGATCAAGGTCGATGAACGGGAGCCCTTGGCTGACAAGCGCCTTGCGAGCCGTTGACTTTCCTGCGCCCATGCCCCCGATAATAAACAGCTTCTTCATGACTCCACTGCCTCCTCGACCATGTCGCCACCGAGCGCGATGGCACTCCCCTATAAAAATGACTCACTGGTGCAGTCCCGATCAAACCCACTGCGCACAAAGACCTGAAGCTCATGACGTATGCCCGTCATCAAGCTCCATGATACACGGAACATTCCCCATCCACGCTGAAGTTTTGCCCTTGTAACGCATCAGTTTGATGTCAGGAGAAAGGCAGGCTCGTCGAAATCGCGCACCAACGCCAGGAACAGTTCAGCTCGCGATGATGCGTAACGATACACAGCCCAAATGTCACTGTGGCGGGCCGCCAATGAGAAGGCTGCTATAATCGCTTGCTGTGTCTTCTCTGCAACATACCGGAACCGAAAAGAAGCCGTCGCTCACGCCAGGCCCAAAATCCCGTTACATACCCGCACTCGACGGGCTGAGAGCGCTCGCCGTCCTCGCAGTCATTGCCTACCATACGAAGATGCCTTGGGCCATCGGCGGACTGCTCGGCGTCACGGTGTTCTTTGTTCTTTCAGGATATCTCATCACCAGCCTGCTGCTTGTCGAATATGACAACACCTCAAAAATTGACCTGCCGCAATTCTGGCTTCGTCGCATCAGAAGGCTTGTCCCTGCCATCGTGTTCGTCATCGCATGCACGGCAGCGCTTTGCACCCTCCTTGACCACAGCATGCTCACGAAGATGCGCGATGAGGTGGTGCCTTCCCTTTTCTTTTATAACAATTGGTGGCAGATCTTTCACGACACCTCATACTTCGAAGCCTTGGGAGCTCCCTCCCCCCTCACTCACTTCTGGTCGTTGGCCATCGAAGAACAGTTCTATCTCATATGGCCGGTCATTCTTTTTCTTGGTCTCAGGAAGGGGGTCAAGAGAAGCACCCTTTGCACCGCCACGCTCGTTATCGCCTTGCTCTCAGCCATTGAAATGGCGATCCTCTACAATCCGTCAATCGATCCAAGTCGGGTCTATTACGGCACCGACACGCGCGCGTTCTCGCTTCTCATAGGGGCATGGCTCGCCTTCGTCTGGCCCTCTCACCTCCTCGGAGCAAAAAGCGGCGTGCAGCTTGGAAGGAAGGAACGCCTGGTCTTTGACGGCATCGGCATCGGCTCGCTTCTCGGTCTTCTGGTCCTCATTGCGGTCACAGATGGATTCTCCCCCTTTCTCTATCGTGGAGGAATTCTCCTCGCATCCATCCTGACAGCCGTCGTCATCGCCGTGGTCGTGCATCCAGCCAGCTTGCTCGGACGGGCCGCCGGCATCGCGCCACTTGTCTGGATAGGCAAACGCAGCTATGGCATTTACCTTTGGCATTTTCCCCTCCTGCTGCTCATGAATCCGCGCACCTTCACCGGAGAAACTCCTTGGTGGCTTTCCTTGATACAGGTGGCTGTCGTGTTCGCCTGCGCAGCCTTCTCCTATCGCTTCATCGAGAATCCCATCAGGCACGGGGCCATCGGTCAATTGGCCAAAGGCATTCGCTCAGGAACCGTGTCAATCCCCCGCTGGCTTCAGAGCCACGCCTTGTCTTCTGTGGCAATGGCTCTTGTGGCGCTCGTTGCCCTCGGCGGGCTGATCCTCGTGCCCCCAACCTCTGCCGTGGAAGGAGCAAACCTGCTTCAGCAGGAAGAGCCCCACCGTTCTCAAAACCTCGACGCTCCGCCCTCCTCATCCCTGCCCGGCCTTGCGGAAGAAGGGTCCGAGAAACCGAAACTTGACGTCCTCATGATTGGCGATTCCATCTCGGTAAGGACCGTTCCTGATTTCGAGAAGATGTTTCCCCACGGAGCGATAGACGCGGCAGTCAACCGACAGCTTTATGACGGTGGAAGCATATACGACCACTACGCGGAGCAAAACCTTGTGGGGAGCGTCGTCGTGTTCGCCCTTGGCACCAACGGACCCGCCACCGACGCACAGCTGGACGATCTCATTGCCGATGTGGGGAATGACAAACATATTTTCCTCGTGAACACGCGCAGCCCTCAAAATTGGGTGCAAACCACCAATGACGCGCTCACCGCCGCAGCTGACCGGCACGACAATGTCAACCTGATTGATTGGCACGAGCAGAGCAGCGGCCATGACGAGTACTTCGACGGTGACGGCACTCACTTGACCGAAGACGGCTCAGTTGCCTATCTCAACCTCATCCGAGACGCCGTTGCCCCCTTGCTGCCGATACATGAGGACCCCTTGGACCCTGCGGCTGCGGAGCCAGCCACAGAAGCCGTGCTGGCTTAAACTGTCAAATTCGACCATTCGGCAGAGGGCGCCGCACGGCATTGCAGCCAATCGAGTAGGAGGGTAGGGATTAGTTCCCCACCCGTCCTCTCACACCACCGTACAAGCTGTTCAGCATACGGCGGTTCCGTTAACTTACATGTACTTGCTCGTAGTAGTCCAATGAGAATAGGTAGCCTTTTCGGCTAAGTTGCTCGGTCTTTATCGCCCTCTGCAAAATCGGGCTTCCAGCTGTCCGCCAATAACTCTTGCGAGTGTTGGCAAATTCCCACGCTTTCCCCTTTTCAATGCCGCATTTCTGCAACATCTTGAATCGGGTACGGCTGCGTTTCCACTGTTTCCAATAGCCCATGCGGATACGCCTGCGCATCCATTTGTCTATTTCTTTCAGCAGTTCCTTCATATCCGCCAGCTTGAAGTAATTGACCCATCCGCGTACGAACCGCGTTATTGCCTGCGGTCTGTACTCGTTCGACATGGCGTTGCTCCGGGCCGTGAGCTCCCTGATGCGAGCCTTCATCGCTTTGACGCTCTTGGGGTGCACACGAAAGCGACATTCTCCCTTATTGCGATAGAAGGCATAGCCCAAGTACTTCACCTCGCTGAAGCGTGCCACGCACGTTTTCTCGCGGTTCACCTTGAGGAATAGCTTCTTTCCGATGAACTTGATGACGGATTCGCAGGTGCGCATCGCCGCTCGCTTCGACTTGCAGAAAATCATGCAGTCATCGGCGTAGCGAACGAAGCGGTGACCCCGCCGCTCTAGCTCTTGGTCAAGTTCATTGAGCATGACATTGGACAACAGCGGTGAGAGCGGTCCTCCTTGTGGCATACCGACTTTTGCCTCTTCCAGCTTGCCGTCCACCATGACGCCGACGTTCAGGTATTTATGTATCAGAGACACGACCCGCCCGTCGGTGATGGTTTCTGACAAGATCTGAATGAGTTTCGACCGACATACCGTGTCGAAGAACTTTTCTAAGTCCATATCGACCACCCAGTCATGACCCCCATCTACGTGGTGCTTGCAAGCGCTAAGCGCATCGTGTGCACTTCTTTGCGGTCTGAACCCAAAGCTTGAATCACTGAACTTGGGCTCAAATAGCGGGGTTAGCTGCATGACGATAGCCTGTTGCACTACGCGGTCAACTACCGTGGGAATTCCGAGCTTTCTTACCTTTTCCTTCTCTTTCTTGGGGATTTCCACCCGAAGCACAGGGCAAGGAGTGTATTTCCCGCATGTGATTCGGTCGAAGAGCTCGTCTGAATGTTGCTCAAAATACTCACACATTTCTGCAACACCCATCTTGTCGACACCAGCGGCACCCTTATTGGCTTTAACTTTCCTGTAGGCATGACGCATGTTGTCCTTGTCGACAATTCTCTCCAGCAAATCTTTTGGACAATGCATGCCGATGCGTTCGGCAGGCGTTATCCCTTGGACACCCGACGCTCCAAGCTGCTCTTCTTGTTCCGCAAGTGCCCTCGCTCGTGAGCTCCACAATGTGAGTTGGCTGTCGTTTATCGCACTCAAGGGTAACCTCCAATCTAGTAGCATCGTTAACGGTTCAGCCCTTCCCCCACGCTAGACAACGCGCTTGGGTACTATGGCTTCGGCTGACTCCTCATGGCAAGCTTTACTCCGCACAAGCGAAATGCATGGCATGCACGTCCATGAGGCCTCCCGAGGTAAGGCGCGCTTCTTTCCCTCCATCTACCTGCCGCATTTACGCCGTGGGTTTCCGTGCAGCTTTCGGGCTTCGACTTGTCGTGCAGCCTTACCCACCCACGTACGCCTGATGCGATTTCTATTCGTCAGGCCAGAGATTCGCCATCCGGCTTCCTTCAGATTCCACCTCGCGATGGACACCCTTGCCATTGGCTATGCACTTCCCGCTGCCGGGCGTGCTAGGGACTTTCACCCGTTAGAAACGCGCCATGCTCGGCGCACACGAAAAGGGGACCGACATTCTCATGCCGGTCCCCTTTGTCATGACGCTATGAAAGATGAGGGCTACTCTGCCGCAACTTCAGCAGCGGGCGTCTCTTCCTTCGGCTTGTCGGCCTTTTTCTTGGCCGGCTTTTCCTCGACCTGAATGCTCTCGTCAACCTCGATCTCAAAGCCGAGGTCTTCAGCAGCAGCCTTCATGGACAGGGAGATTCGACGACGCTCCGGGTTGATCTCCATGACCTTGACCTTCACCTCGTTGCCAACTTTAACGACCTGAGCCGGGGTGTCGATGTGACGCGAAGACATCTCAGAAATATGAACCAGGCCTTCGATGGACTGACCCAGCTCGATGAATGCGCCAAACGGAACGATCTTGGTCACTTTGCCGTCAACGATGGTGCCAACCGGATAGGATTCGACAAGCTTGATCCACGGATCCTCCGTGGTCTGCTTGAGACCCAGAGAAATGCGTTCACGTTGCAAGTCAACGTCCAAAACCTCGACCTCAACCTCGTCGCCAACTTTGACGACCTCGGAAGGATGGTTGACATGGTTCCACGACAGCTCGGAGATGTGCACCAGGCCATCGATGCCGCCGAGGTCGACAAATGCGCCGAAATCGACGATCGAGGAAACGGTGCCTTTCAGGCGCATGCCCTTGCTGAGCTTGGCCAAGATCTCGGCGCGCTCGTTCTTGCGGCCCTCTTCCAGCAGCACGCGACGGGACAGCACGACGTTATTGCGGTTGCGATCCATCTCGATGACGCGTGCTTCGATCTCGGTGTTGAGGTACATGTCGAGATCCTTGACGCGACGGAGGTCAACCAATGACGCAGGAAGGAAGCCTCGGAGACCGATGTCGAGGATAAGACCGCCTTTGACCACTTCGATGACTTCGCCCGTGACCACTTCGCCGGCCTTGAACTTCTCTTCGACACGAATCCAGGCACGTTCGTATTCGGCACGCTTCTTTGAGAGGATCAGACGACCGTCTTTGTCTTCCTTCTGGAGCACCAAGGCTTCGATTTTCTCGCCCAAGCTGACAATGTCGGCCGGATCGGCATCTTTTCGAATGGACAACTCGCGGGAGGGGATGACGCCCTCGCTCTTGAATCCGATGTCCACAAGCACCTCGTCATGTTCAATCTTGACGATGGTGCCGTCGACGAGATCGCCCTCGTCGAACTCGGTCAACGTTCCGTCGATCATCTCGTTCATCTGCTCATCTGAGATGTCTTCGAATTCGATGACAGACGTGTTTTTAATGTCGGTCAAAACGGACCCCTTTCAAACCTTCAATCCGGGGACCCTTCGTCATGATTGATTGCTTCACACACCATGTTCGCTAATGCAAAAGCTTGCGCGCTCAGCTGTGCAATAAAACATGTCTCGGGGGCCTGCAGTTACTGTACGCCCATCGGGTTTCCCGACAAGCGGCATCAGTATACCACATGGAAAATGACCTGACGCCTTTTTTCCTCATGCCTAAGAATTTCGGCATGGTTTTTGGGCTGGTGCAACGAAGTCGCCCGGCAAAACACGCACGTTTTCCACATCTGGGCCAGAAGAGGCGCCCAAAGAAACCTCATTCAGACGCTGCCGTCCTGAACGAGGTCGTCAACATCCACGGAAGCGCTGTAGAAAACCGGGCTGCCGTCGATGATCTCATCCGAGAAAACTCCCGAGATACGAACCCATCTTCGTCCTCCCTCCCGTCTTGAGACCGGAAGGAGAAACCGGAATCTCGGCTTTCCCTCACGATGCGCTCTCGCTATGACTTCATGAAGCCTCACGCGTCCATCGAGCTCAGGCTCGGTGCCGCCGTCCCGACCGTCCCCCTCTTCGCAATCCTGACAGACATGCCCGGTAACATCGTAAAAATATCCATTCGCCCAGACAACCTCGAGATCGTCGTCGAGAAGATGCTTGCTCACTCCCACCTCAACAGAGCTCATGAGCAGATTGTAATCATGAAGAAACGCGCTTTGGTCAAGCGGCAAAGACCTTGGAGACCCGCCTTCGACCACCGCAAGAGAGCCGTGCTGCCTCGGTATGCGGCCCAAGAACGCTTTTCCCAGATGAAAGAGACGCTTTTTCTCGTACATCCGCTTGTCGGCCACCAGGAGCAGGTCGGACATGCCAGCCGATCTCTTCGACCAATGCGCGCCAATCGACACCAACCTCGACGAGTGCGCCTGATCAGGCTCGAAAGCCTGGTCAAGACCTAGAACCATCTCTCTGAAATCATCTTCATCGACATTGGGGGCAAGAGCGACGAACTCATCGCCTCCAATGCGGTAAAGACCAACGTCGGGAAGGGCAGCCGCCATCTTGTCGGCACACTCGCGCAAGGTGTCGTCCCCATAGCCATGTCCAAAGCGATCATTCATTTCTTTGAGATCGTTGACATCGAGAAACACGATGCCAACCGGTCGATTCTCCTCTTCAAGACGCTCCACATCCGCAAGGTAGCGATTACGGTTGTAAAGACCGGTGAGATTATCTCGAAAGCTCAACAAGGTAAGCTTGCCGTCGTTCGCGATACGTTGCCTCGTCGTCTGATAGAAGTAGCCGAGCGTTTTCAAAGGATCGGCCGCATGGCGTATTTTCTCCAGCAAGGGATTGTCAACGACAAGGAATCCCGCGACCCGATTGTCCTGTTTGAAAGGAACAGCCACAAGGCGAAGAATACCACGTGCTTCAAAGACGCTCCGCTCGGCAGCGACCTCAGGCAGAACCGCTTCAACGTCGTCGATCAGAACGCATTCGCCGCGGTTGAAACGCTCCAGCCAACAGGTCACAAGCTCCCTGTCGGCATCTTGCAGACGGTCGAATTCGGAAGAAACGCCTGGCGCGCACCACTCATGCGTAGGAAAGACAACACCCTCACGAAAATCAAACAGGGAAGCACGATCGGCTTCAAAGTATTCTCCAAGCGAACGAAGCATCGACATGGCCGCATGATCCGCATCGCGTTCCTGGCAAAGGTCGCGGGCACATGAGAGCACGACACCTTCGACGTTGAGGGCGCTTTGCAGCCCAGCCCCATCATCCGTCCGAGATGCTCTATCGCCCTGATTCTCGCACACGGCGTGCTGACCCTCCCCTTTTGGGCTTGAGTTTGCTGCGAGGCTCGAAAACGACCCTCCCACGAGGCCATTATACGTCGATATCAAACAAAATCAGGTAACAAGTGGTGAGATACTATGATCTTCGCACCTATCATTTTTTATGCTGGCATCGCGAACAAATTCCATCAAATATGATCTCGTGTCCCTCGATGTCAAACCCATGGGCATCAGTCACTTCAGCAGCAATGTCGTCTAAATAGGGCATGTCCACATCGACAACCCGCCCACATACGCGGCACTTCGCATGATAATGAGGCTCGTTGAAGAAATCATAGCGATCGGCACCATTGGGAACCTCCACACGGAGAACGTCTCCCCGGGCAGCCAGTACGCCAAGATTGCGATAGACCGTCGCCCGCGATATATTCGGGTGCTTTTTGCGGACGTATTCGTAGACATCGGCCGATGTCGGATGATCATGGAGAGCCTGCACCGCTTTAAGCACCAAAGACCGCTGTATCGTGTTGCGCGTGGTGCCCGTCTGCTTTTCCGAGGTTGAAGCGCTCATGAGTGTCCCTTTCGCGCGTGAAATGCTTATCCTTATTGTTAGTTAAATAGGATTATATCTCATTAGCAAGAGAAAGGGAATTCGCAAGACGAGAGGGGCCCCTCCGGTTTCGGATGGGCCCCTCTCTTAAACGCTTGCATCGCAGCCTTCACGTTCCCCTTTGGCAGGAATTGCGGTCCCGCCAAAAAGGATGTCCTTCGGAAGTGTCCGCGCCCTCAAGCGTGACAACCGGAAACCGCCTCAGATGGCGTCGTCGCCCTGTTCTCCTGTGCGAATGCGAACGACATCATCAACGGGGAAGATGAAGATTTTCCCATCTCCCACCTCACCCGTGCGAGCCGCCGAACTGATGAGCTCCACGAGAGATTTCACCTGGTCGTCGTCAACCACAAGCTCGAACTTTATTTTCGGAATCATGTTGAGAATAACCTCGGTGCCACGGTAGTACTCTTTCCAACCATGCTGGTTGCCACAACCCTGCACCTGAGAGACCGTCATGCCAGACACTTTGGCGGCGAACAACGCCTCCTTGAGAGCCTCCAGCTTCTCAGGCCGGATGATGGCGGTGATCTTCTTCATGTTCACGCTCCTTTCGCTGCTGGAGCACCCGTTTCAGAGCGCTCCAGCCTTGTCCATCTCTAGTCGAGACCCACATACGCAGGATAGGCGCTTTCCCCATGGGCGATGACATCGAGGCCTTGTGCCTCTTCTTCCTCGCTCACCCGCAGGCTGCCCTTGAAGCATGCCTTGATGATAAGCCCGATGATAAGGTCGGCAACCGCCACAAACGCGATGGTGATCAGTATACCGAGAACCTGGCTGACCAACAGGGATGGATCGCCCGTGTAGAACAGGCCTCCAAAATCCGTCCAAGACAGCTCAGGCACGCAAAACAATCCGGTGAGGATGCCGCCCGTGATGCCGCCGATGGCATGGCAGCCAAAAGCGTCGAGTGCGTCATCGTATCCGATTTTTGCCTTCAGGAACGAAATTGCGAAATAGCAGATGGGCGAAACGATAAAGCCCATGATAACTGCGGCCCAAGGCTCGACGAAGCCCGCAGCCGGCGTGATGACGACAAGTCCCGCAACCAAGCCCGTGGCAGCGCCGACCAACGTTGGCTTGCCAACCTTGATGCGCTCGACGAGCATCCACGAGAGAAGGGCGGCGGCGGAAGCGGCTACCGTGTTGAGAACGGCCAGCGCGGCAACACCGTCTGCAGCGAACTCAGAACCGCCATTGAAGCCGAACCAACCGAACCACAGGAGCGAAGCGCCCAGCACAACGAACGGAACGTTGTGAGGACGATAGTTCATCATGCCAAATCCACGGCGCTTGCCCAACAGCAGACAGAGTATGAGACCTGTCAGGCCCGAACTGATGTGAACGACATCGCCGCCGGCAAAGTCAAGCGCGCCGATGGTGTCGCCAATGAGGCTGCCGTCGCCGCCCCAAACCATGTGAGCGAGCGGAGCGTACACGAGGAGAACCCAGACCGCGGTGAACGCAACCACGGCGCCGAACTTCATGCGGCCCGCCAGCGAGCCGGTGATGATGGCGGTCGTGATCATGGCGAAAGCCATCTGGAATCCGATGTCGATGATGGCTGGATAGCCAGCGGCCAGATCAGGATCGGACAAATCAAGCCCAGCCGCGCCAGAAAGCACAGCAAACGCGTCCGGTGTGCCCTCTGCCTCGGCGAGCATATCCTTAACCGCATTCAGACATCCAAGCTGGTCGAAACCTCCAAAAAATGGAATAGAGCCGTCGCCGCCATAGGCGAACGACCATCCTGCAACCACCCATACCACGCCCACAACACCCAGAACGGCCATAGACATGAACATCGTGTTCACCACGTTCTTACGGCGCGACAACCCTCCGTAAAAGAACGCAAGACCAGGTGTCATCAGCAAGACGAGCATGGTGCAGACGAGCATAAAACTCGTCGAACCGGTATCCAACATGCGCATTACCTCCTCTTGAATCGACTGCTTGCCTGTTGACGCAGTTGATCATCGCACGTCGATTTGAAGCCGCATCCCCCATTGCCCAGTGTTAACGCTTTCACAAACGATTTTTAACAAGCAGGAAGTCTCGACGTTACAATAACGAAACATAAGGCATATGGAGGATTAAGGGACTGCGACGACCTCCGTTCGCAAGCGGCGCGGCATCTCAGCCGTCGAGCCAGAAGGAAAAGATTCGTCATGACGGTCAAATTTGTGCCCGTGACCACCGATAACGGGTTGAGGAGCATCGCTTCGCCCGCAGGGGGGGGGGGAACATGACCCGCGCATGAGCCATCCCTCACCGGCAGGAACCAAACGGGCCGCATGACCAAAAGTCCCAAAGCCCACCACTGCGAAAGGCGTGAACGGCTTCGGCGTCACCGGCACCGAAGCCAGACGCCCCCTTGGCGAAAGGCACCCGGTTCAAACGAAAGGAACAGCAGCTTGCTTGTTCGGCTGAGGAAAATCGGGCCACCGGTCACACAGGTGGCCACGAGGAAGGAAAAGAGGGTCACTCGATCGCCAACGAGCACCGTGGCCTCGATGTCCACTCATGCAAGGACACAGCGCGAGAAGCCCTCGACACGGAGGAACCCGCAGGAGCAAGGACTCCGCCATGGACGGCTTCATCAGGAAAGGCAAGGGTGCAAAAACGGCGAGAGAGCCACTTGGAAGATATCAGCCTTTCTGATCCTGCAACGTTTCGGCAACCGAGGCCGCGATGCCCTCGGCATCAAGCCCCAAATCGCTCAACAGAAGTTCGACCGTGCCTTGCGGCACGAAAGAATCGGGAATTCCCAGGGTGAGCGCCTTCGCCTTGATGCCTTGTCGGGCAAGTTCGCCCAAAACCCCTTCGCCGACACCACCCTCCACTATGCCGTTTTCGACCGTCACGACAAGCTTCGTCTGCGCCGCGGCGGCAATGGCATCAGTATCGAGTGGCTTCACCCAGCGCATGTCCACCACTCGCGCATCGATTCCCTGCCTGGCCAGCAGTCCCGCAGCGTCCAAGGCCCGAGAAACCATGCAGCCGAATGCAAGGATGGCAACGTCTTGTCCTTCGCGCACAACGTGCGCTTTGCCAACTTCCAGAACCTGCGGCTCGTCGGGCAAAGGCACGCCCTCCGCTGAGCCACGGGGATAACGAATCGCAAACGGACCCCCCAACGCGAGAGCGGTATGCAGCGCATGCACAAGCTCGGCTTCGTTCGAAGGTGCAAGCACTCGAAGATGGGGAACCATGCGAGTGTAAACCAGATCGAACATGCCATGGTGCGTCGGACCGTCCGAACCGACGATGCCAGCCCGATCGATGGCAAACACGACATCCAGGTTGGGCAGGGCGTTGTTGATGATGAGCTGATCGATCGCCCGCTGCAAGAATGTCGAATAAATGGCAACCACGGGCTTTTTCCCACCCAGGGCAAGTCCCGAAGCAAAACCGACAGCATGTTCCTCAGCTATGCCCGAATCGATGAATCGTTCGGGAAATTCTTCCGCAAACCGGGTGAGGCCCGTTCCGTCTTTCATGGCGGACGTGATGGCGACGATGCGATCATCTTGGCGCGCTTCCTTGACAAGGGCGTTGCCGAACACGCTCGTGTAGGAAGGTGCCGACCCCTCCTTCTTCTTCACCTGGCCCGTCGCAATGTCATACGGGCCAACGCCATGGAATTTCTCCGGGTCGTTGAAGGCGGGCGCATAGCCAGCTCCCTTTTGCGTCACCACATGCACGAGCACCGGACCCTCAGCCTCAAGGACCTGGGCGAACATCTCTTTCAGCAAGCCGATGTCGTGTCCGTCAATAGGTGCCGTGCACACAATTCCCAGCTGCTCGAACATCATCGAATGGGGAATGACGAATTGCTTCATCGACTCCTTCACATTCCGACCGAAATTCGCGAGCGCATTGCCAACAGGCCCACTGCTCTCCAGCTTTTCCTGCACGGAATCCCTTGTGTGCCGATAGTGTGTGGAAGTGCGCATGTAACCCAAATGCTTCATGAGGGCACCGACGTTGCGCGAGATGGACATCTCATTGTCGTTGAGTATTATCACCAGAGGCGTCTGTGCTTGGCCAATGTGGTTCAGTGCCTCGAACGCCATGCCACCCGACAGTGCAGCATCGCCGATGAGGGCGACCACCTTTTCGTTTCCGCCGGCTAAATCCCGCGCCTTCGCCAAACCCAGGGCAACGGAGAGCGAATCGGACGCGTGACCCGACGGGTGCACGTCATAGGGACTCTCGTCCGGTTTGGGAAATCCGGACAATCCGCCATAGGAACGCAGGGTCTGGAACGCCTCCAAACGCCCGGTGATCAGCTTGTGCGAATAAGCCTGATGGCCGACATCGAACACAAAGCGGTCACGCGGACAATCGAGCAGGCTGTGCATCGCAAGGATGATCTCGACAGCTCCCAGCGAGGAAGCCACATGACCACCGGTCTGGGAAGTGACGGCAATGATCTCCTCGCGAATCTCGTTTGCCAAGATAGAGAGTTCCGCGTCGGTGAGCAGCTTGAGATCTGCCGGCGACGATATGAGATCGAGTATGCGTTTTTCGTCCATGAACCTGTCTCCGTCGAACTTTAGACCGAAACGGCCGCATCTGCCGCTCCGTCGGCGGCTGCAGCGGGGGAAGAAGCAGCGGAAACCATGCTGCCATCAGAGCCTTCCACCGCGGCAGAATGCTTCGTTTCCTGCCCCCGCAAAGCCCCCTCGGCTTCTGAAGGAAAACTCCCCTCCTCAAGCAGATCGCTCGCACGCAAGCCGAGTGCAACTGCCTCCTCGTAAAGCGCCAGGGCGTCGTCAAGAGAGATGCCCTCAGCATTCACCTCATCGGCTATCTCGTCAAGCCGAGCCTTCATCGCATCGAACGTGTCATAGGCCTCAAGCGTCATAAAGACTGCCTTCCCCGACAACACTCTCCCCGGCTTGTGCCGCGTTCCATGACGAAGGGAGGTCGATGCCGGCGTCCTCGCCGCCAAGCTGCGGAGCAACGAGCGGAGGGAGGCAGGAAGCGGCATCCCCTTCAAGACGCTTTGCGATGCGGCCGAGCACACCGTTCACGAAGCGAGGAGACTCGTCTTCTCCACCAAAATCCTTGGCCAACTCCACCGCCTCGTTGATGGCAACCGAAGTCGGCACGTCTTCCACATACAGCATCTCATAGGTCGCCAAACGCAGAATGGAGCGATCCACGATAGGCATGCGGGCAAGTGACCAGTTCTCAGACGTTGCCGTCAACTGCCCATCGATGTCATCGCGATGTTCGGCAACGCCATGGACAAGCGCTTCAGCATAGTCGGACAACACTCCGTCATCGGAAAGATAGGTCTCCTTTTCGGCGATGTCCGCCGGAGAACTCTCCGTGATTTCGCTCGTGTAGAGAATCTGCAGAGCCGCGCGGCGGGCACGTGTCCGCTCATGTCGTTTTACAGTCATAAAGTCGTCTGAGCCTCCGTGGCGCTACTGAGCGAACTGGATGCCGTCGATGTAAACATCGACGGCATCGACGGAAAGGCCAACCTGGCTCGACACGGCGTCGGCAACGGCTGCACGCACATTGGCGGCAAGATCTGGCAAGACATACCCGTAAAAGACATCGATATGCACCGAGATGTTCAGCTTGTCGTCTCCATTGACCGAGATGTCGATGCCCTGCGTCGTCGGCTTGGTGGCGAACACGGCACGCAGGGCTCCTGCAGTCGCCGGTCCCACCGAAGCCACGCCTTCAACCTCGTTGACCGCTATGGACACAATCGTCTCGACAACTCCGGGCGCAAGCGCCATGCCATCAACATTCAATTCTGTCATAACACATCTCCCATCTGGGTTTCGATGAAATCGGTTGTCGCCTCGCCAGCACAGAACACCGCATTGTCCAAAACACGCCGATGAAATGAAAGCGTGGTTTCTATGCCTTCGATGACGAATTCGTCAAGCGCGCGACGGCCGCGGGCAAGGGCCTCGTCACGATCTTGTCCATAGACGATCAGCTTTGCGACAAGCGAGTCATAATAAGGCGAAATGCGCGACCCGGTTCGCACATAGCTTTCCACGCGGACGCCCGGACCGGCCGGAGCCTCGAATTTCGTGATGGTCCCGGGGCAGGGGCGAAAACCATGCGCGGGGTCCTCCGCATTGATGCGAAATTCCATTGCATGGCCCATCGGGACAAACGGCGCCCGGTCGGCACAGCTCATCGGCTCGCCCGAAGCGATGCGCAACTGTTCTTTGATGATGTCGGTGCCCGTGATCTGCTCGGTGACCGGATGCTCCACCTGCACCCGGGTATTCATTTCCATGAAGTAGAAGTTTCCTTCTGTATCGAGCAAAAACTCGATGGTGCCGGCATTTCGATATCCCGTGGCACGCACGGCCTTGATGGCTGCCACGCCCATGGCGCGGCGAAGGTCCTCGGTGAGCGCCGGAGAGGGAGCTTCCTCAACAAGCTTCTGATGCCGCCGCTGAACCGAGCAATCACGTTCGCACAAGGCAATGTTGTTGCCGAAATCGTCTGCCAAGATCTGGATCTCAACATGACGGGGACGAAGCACAAGTTTTTCCAGATAAACTGCGTCGTTTCCAAAAGCGGCACCAGCTTCGGTGCGCGCTGCCTGATACTGGGCCTCAAGATTCGCGGGATCATGCACTTCCCTCATGCCCTTGCCGCCACCGCCGGCAGTGGCCTTGATAAGCACCGGATACCCCACCCGGTCAGCAAAGGCTTTGGCCTCAGAAGCAGTGTCGATGCAGCCATCCGAGCCGGGAACGGTGGGAACGCCGCATTGCCGCATGGTTTCGCGAGCCATGCTCTTGTCACCCATGCGCTCGATGCACTCAGGAGAGGGGCCGATGAACACCAGGTCATGCTCCGCGCAGGCGCGTGCAAAATCAGCGTTCTCGGCAAGGAAGCCGTAGCCTGGATGAATGGCTTCTGCCCCCGTATTCTGAGCCGCAGCTATGATGCTGGACATCACCAGATAGCTTTTATTCGCTTGGGCGGGCCCGATGCAGACGGCCTCGTCGGCATACTGAACCGGATACGTGTCGGCATCCTCGGTAGAATAGACGGCAACGGTCTTCACGCCGAGCTCCTTGCAGGCACGCATGACGCGCAAGGCGACCTCGCCACGATTCGCGATCAGGATCTTGTTGAACATTACGCCGTCTCCGGAGCCGGTGCGGGCGTGCCATGGGGCTCGACATAGAACAAGACGGTGCCGAATTCGACCGGAGAGGAATCCTCGACGCACACCTCGCGCACGGTTCCCATTTCCTCGGCCGTGATCTCGTTCATGAGCTTCATGGCTTCGACGATGCACAGCGTCTGATTGGCAGCAACCTCATCGCCCACCTGGACGAAGGGAGGCTCGCCCGGTGCGGGAGACTCGTAAAACGTGCCCACCATGGGAGCAGTGACGGCATACCAGCTGGAAGGACGGGCGGCCTCGTCGATTGCAGGAGCCGCAGGCTCGGCCGATGTGGGTGCCGGCGCCACGGCTGCAACAGGTGCTGCAGCCATCGCCTCGGCAGACAGGGTGCCGGGCATGCGCACGGCGATGCGCGTGCCCTCCTCTTCCACCACAATCTCGCCGACGCCGCTTTCCTCGGCAACGCGAACCAACTCGCGAATTTGATTGATGTCCACGTAATCGTCCTCCTTGGTGTGGCTCGACTCCTGCTCCATGAGGAAATCGACCTTCTCCGATGTGCGGTGTTTGCTCAGATAGGTACGGGCCTCGTTCGGGAACAAGGCGTACATGAGAACATCCTCTTCGCTTTTTGCGAGGTCGCCTATCTCCTCCTCCATCTGAGCATAGGTTGTCGTGACGAGAGAGCCGGGCGCCACGTCCGGCGGCAGCATCTCGGAATTGCCCACGACCTTGGCCACAATGTCCTTGTCCATACGGCCGGGCGCCTTGCCATAGTAGCCGCAGATGTAATCCTTCATTTCCTTGGACACAACGCTCCATCGCTTGCCCGTCAAAACGTTGAAGACAGCCTGCGTGCCAACGATCTGGGAAAGCGGCGTGACGAGAGGCGGATAGCCAACTTCGGCCCGAACCTTCGGAATCTCCGCCATGACCTCCGGCAGGCGATCGCCGGCATTCTGTATCTCAAGCTGGGATACCAAGTTCGACATCATGCCGCCCGGCACCTGATGTGAATACACTTTCATGTGCATAAGCGAAGAGACGCCTCGCTTGTAGTGGCCGCGCTTGCGCACCTCTTCCCAATATTCCGCAATCTCAAACAGAAGGTCCAAGTCAAGACCCGTATCGTAACGGCTCTCCTGAAGGGCCGCGACGATCATCTCGACCGCAGGATGTGAGTTTCCGAAAGCCAGGGGCGCATGTGCGGTGTCGGCGATGGCAGCGCCGGCTTCAGCGGCCTTGATGATGTTTGCGGGAGCCATTCCTCCAACGTAGTGGCAATGAATGTGCAACGGCAGGCCAACCTCAGCATTGAACGCCTTGACCATGCGTTCGGTGCGATAGGGGGTGAGCATGCCGGCCATGTCTTTGATGGCAATGGAGTCGGCGCCAAGGTCCTTGAGCTTCTGGCCGTAGTCCAGGTAGCTGTCCAGCGTGTGCACCGGCGACATCGTGTAAGAAATGGCTCCCTCAAAATGCCCGCCGCACTCTTTGATGGCTTCGGCGTTGTCCACGACATTGCGAATGTCATTGAGCGCGTCGAACACACGAAAGACATGCACGCCATTGCGCTTGGCAGCATGGATGAAACGGCTGCATATTTCGCGAGAGTAATGCTTGTATCCCACGAGGTTCTGGCCACGAGACAACATGGCCAACGGCGTGTTAGGCGTGTTGGCCTTGATGGAGCGCAGGCGCTCCCAGGGGTTCTCGTCGAGGAATCGCAAGCAGGTATCGAATGTCGCGCCGCCCCATGCCTCGATAGCCCAATACCCAACGCGGTCCATCTTGGGCAGGATGGGCAACATGTCACCGATCTGCATACGCGTGGCCCACAGGCTCTGCTGGCCGTCACGGATGGTGGTATCCATGATCTGAAGCCTCGGCATGAACTCACACCCCCTTCGGTTTGCGGTTTGTCAGAGATCGAAATAAGAATTATAGAAGAAAGCAGGTGTCTTGGAGCGCCTTTGACCGAAATTCACCGACAAGCAACATGATAGCGCCGGCGAGGGGAGGCAAACGGCAACAAACGCGCGGGGAAGCAGATGCCGATGGCGCGCGGGACAGAAAATGTCGGGGGCGCTCTTCCGAGCGCCCCCGATTGCGCGACGTTCCCCGATCTTGGAGCCTACACGCGTTTGATGAAGCGACCGTCACGCGTGTCGATCTGCAGGGTGTCACCCGGCTCGACGAACATGGGCACCTGCACGACAGCGCCGGTCTCGAGCGTGGCAGGCTTGGACCCGCCCTGGACCGTGTCGCCCTTGAAACCAGGATCGGTTTCGGTCACCTCCAGCTCAACGAACATCTGAGGCTCAATGCTGATCAGCTCTTCCGCTGCATACAGAAGAGAAGCTTCGTCATTCTCCTTGAGCCACTGTGCCGCTTCGCCAACGGCATCTGCCGCAATGGACATCTGGTCAAACGTCCCATTGTCCATGAAGTAAAAGTCCGCGCCGTCGTTGTACAGATACTGGAGCTTCTTCGTCTCCAGGCGAACGGCATCGAATTTCGTGCCGGCATTGAACGTGTAGTCAACGACGCGGCCCGTCTTGATGTCGCGAAGCTTCGTGCGGACAAACGCACCGCCCTTGCCAGGTTTCACATGTTGAAATTCAACGATGGTGCACAACTTGCCGTTGTATTCGATGCATATGCCGTTCTTGAAATCAGCGGTAGAGATAGCCATTCTCGAAAAATCCTTTCGTTCACGGGCGGCCATGCTGCTCGCGCGCCCGCCATGCGTTTAAACTGGTTCATTATACCCATGTCTGCCGCCCTTGCTCTGCAAGGTTCACGTCGCCCAGAAAAAAACCAGCTGAAAGGCCTGCGCCGTCGCCCTCGCCACGCTGCCTGCGGAAAGCTAGATGACCACCATGTCATGCGTGGACTGGGAAAAGACCTCAAAGCCATCCTCGGTCACCACGCCGAAGTCCTCCAAGCGCATGCCGAACTCACCGGGAAGATAGATGCCCGGCTCAACGGTGACGACATTGCCGGAAACGAGCGGACGGTCGTTGCGTGGCGAAAGGTTCGGCTGTTCGTGGATGTCAATCCCCACGCCGTGTCCAAGGCCATGGCCCATCCTCCCGCCAAACCCGCCCTCTTCCAACACGCGTTCGGCCAGTTCATGCATTTCAGCACCCGTCACGCCCGGCCTGAGTGCAGCCTCGACGCGCTCGTTCGCTTGGCGCAATGCCGCATACGCCTCGGCGATGCGCGCATCCGGAGTGCCAACGAAAACCGTGCGCGTCATATCAGAGCAATATCCCTGTGCCCGCGCGCCAAAATCCATGACCACGCAGTGCCCCGCCTCCAACCGCGCCTCTCCCGGAACGGCATGCGGGCTGGCGCCATTCGCTCCCGTTGCGACGATCGATGAAAACGCAAGGCCTTCCGCGCCGTGACGGCGCATGAAGTCCTCCAGCTCAATCTGCACCTCTCGTTCCGTCATGCCCATGCGCATGAATTTGACGATATGGGCGAACGACGCATCGGTGATGGCCTGCGCGGCTTTCATCCGCGCGATCTCCGCGGGCTCCTTCACGGCGCGCAGCCCCACCACCAAGCCACTTGTCTCGCGTATTTGCAGCCCAGAAAACGCATTCCCTCGAGGCTCCGTGCTTTCAGGCGCCTCCGCAAGCGGATATCCGTCGGGATGGCCTTCGGCAGCCGCTCCCCCCAGCGCCGCCTCGAGGCCACGATATTCGGAAAGCGAGATCGAGTCGTCTATGCCGAGAACGGCCGGAGGAGGCACCGGAGTTCCACCGTCACCCGCAAAGAGCAGGCTGGAGACGAACCCGGCATGCGTCGTGCGCCCGTCGTCCACCGCCACCTCGCCCTCCGCCTGAGCGGCCATACGAGCTGCTTGGCTGTAGCGAGAATCGGTATGGAGCACGGCGTCGCGAGGGGTCACGAGAAGCGCATGGGCCTTTTCGTCGTCAAAGACGCCGTCGAACGCCGTCAGCCATTGGATGTCTGACGTGTCTCGCACAAGAAACATCTGGATGTCATCGGCGGCGCATGCATCCCGCAGGCGGCCGAGCCGACGGGCCGACGAGCCGGCCTGTCCCAGATCAGCACAGCTTTCTTCCGACTCCTCGGAAACGCACGCACCGTCGTCCGTCGCGTGGAGATGCCCCACGATGATCTGGCCCCGGGCGCAGCGCCGCTCATATCCCTCTCCCAAAGGTTCGCTCGCACCGTCGATCAGCAGGTCAACGGCATCGCAGTACCCTTGGAACCCACGCCCTTTCACCTGGGCAACACAGGCTGGCGCAATGACGGAGACGCGACGAAACGCCTCCCGGCTGTCCACATCTGACAGATGAACCTCCACGCAAGGGGTTTCGCCACCTGCAATCGCGTCTCTGAGAGCATAGGAGTAATGGGTATGCGCTCCCGGGTTGTACACGATGCCGTCAAAGGAGTGGCGGGCTTCGTGAATTTTGTCGATGAGCTCGCCTTCACTGTTTGACTGGAAACAGGTCACCTCCACCCCACGGGACGCACCGTGCTCCCTCACCATGCGTTCGAGAGAAGCCAGGCTCTCATGCCCATACACCGCAGGCTCTCGCACGCCCAGCATGTCCAGATTCGGACCGTTCAACAGCAGAATGCTTTTCACGTCATTTCCTTTCCCCGTTTGGAGTTCCGCGCGCTCTTCCAACGCCTGCAGGCATATCGTTCAGGCAGCGGAATCAGCTCCTCGCAGACAGTTCCTCCTTCGAGCGTTGCCATGCCTCCAGATGCTCGAGAATAATGTCGTCGTCAACTCCCACAAGTTTCCAATCGCCCACGTCGTGCGGAAGGACAAACCTCACCTGGCCATGACGGGTCTTCTTGTCGCGCTTCATGACGTCCAGCATGTCTTTCGGGTCGGCCGACCAGTCGAGAGCAGGCAAGCCAAGCGCATCCAAGAGGGCATCCTGCGCGTGCACGAAGTCAAGGGTCGCGCCAGCGAGCGCAACCCCCAGACGGGATGCGAAACGCATGCCCTCAGCCACGGCCTCGCCATGCGAGAAGGTGCCATATCCGGCCAGCGACTCCACGGCATGGCCCAGCGTATGCCCATAGTTCAGGCACTCGCGCACCCCCCTGCTCTCGGCCTTGTCGCTGGCCACGACATTCGCCTTGAACACGACTGAGCGGACGATGGCCTCTGTCGCAACCGTCTCGTCGCGACGCGCCAGGGCATCGGCGGATTCGACCATCCAGAAAAAAAACTCGTCGGAGTCAATGACGGCGGATTTCGCTATTTCCGCGCATCCGCAACGCCATTCCCGCTCAGGCAGCGTTGTCAGCGTCGACGTGTCGGCGCATACATAGGCGGGCTGTTTGAAGGTGCCCACCAGATTCTTTCCCGCTGCAAGATTGACGCCGGTCTTCCCTCCCACGGAAGAGTCAACCATAGAAAGGAGCGTCGTGGGCACCTGAACGACCGTCACGCCGCGCAGGTAGGTCGATGCCGCAAACCCCGCCAGATCTCCCACGACGCCGCCGCCGAGCGCGACGACCACGCAGTCCCGCCCCAGCGAAAGGTCGGCCATGGCCTCCCATAGCTCAGCTGCCACCTCGACCGACTTCGACCCTTCTCCCGCCGGAACCGTGATGCGCTTCGTATGGAATCCGGCATCTGCCAGCGCTGCCTTCACGCTGTCGCCATACCGCGGCTCGACGTTTGAGTCGGTGACGATGATCGCCTGCTCCGCCTCCGCACATGCCTCGACACCCCGCAGATGAACGCCCAGCTTCAGGAGGGGTCCTGAACCGATGCGCACAGCATACTTCTGCTCACCGGGAATAGTGACCTCTACTTTCGTCGTAGGCATAGGATGCCTCCTTTCTCGAGGACGGCTTGCACTTCGCAGGCGATGGCCGCAACGCTTTTCCCTGACGTGTCCACCGTCACATGGGCGACTTCCTCATACAAGGGCAAGCGCTCCTCGTTCGTTTTGCGGGCTGAATCGATGTCGTGGAACAACGGACGAGTCGAGGTGTCGCTGATGCGCGCCTTCGCCTCGTCAACCGACACCTTGAGATGGACGACGAACCCGGATTCCCTCAGCACCGCACGGTTCTCCGGACGCTTTACCACACCGCCGCCGCACGACACCAGAAGCGGATCCTTTGATGCCAGTTCGCGGAGCACGTCGGATTCGATGACGCGAAAGCCCTCTTCGCCGACATCGGCGAAGATGTCACGGACGCGCCTTCCCTCCCGGCGTTCCAGATAGGTGTCCATGTCGACAGAGGCGATGCCGCACGTGCGGGCCAACCGGCGAGCGACCGAGGTCTTGCCGGCTCCCATGAAGCCGACAAGGAAGACGGGCCGCGAGAGCTCGCCTATCGTGCGCGAGGCATGTTCGTTCCCCATGGTCAGCCCAGCCTACCGCGACACGGTCTTGAGCCGTTGGCGGTACGCTTTGACCGCCGCGCGGATGTCCGCCATGGCGTCGCATCCAAACTTCTCCAAATAGGCGTTGGCCAAAACGAACGCGACCTCTCCCTCCGCCACAACGGCACAGGCCGGAACAGCGCACACATCGCTGCGCTCCCGCGAAGCATGCTCAACCTCCAGCGTGTCCATGTTCACCGTTTCGAGCGGTGTCATGAGCGTGGGAATAGGCTTCATGGCTGCGGTCACGATAAGCGGCATGCCCGTCGTCATGCCGCCTTCAAGCCCGCCGGCATTGTTTGACGAACGGAGAAAGCCCGCCTGACGGTCAAGGACGATGGCATCATGCACCTGCGAACCGGGTCGCCGTGCCGCCTCGAACCCCAGGCCAAACTCAACGCCTTTGATGGCGGGAATGGAAAACAGAGCCGCTCCCAGCCGGGAGGTCAGACGATCGCCAGCCGTCGCGTATCCTCCCACACCAGGCAAGAGGCCCGTTGCCACCACGCGAAACGTGCCGCCCAGGCTTTCGCCGGCCTGCTTCGCCCGGTCGATAGCCTCCTTCATGGCCTCACTCGTCTTCTCGTCGGGACAACGAACCTCACTCGTCTCGATGTCGAGAGGCTTGTAGTCAGGGGCTGCCAGCAGAGGATCGTCTTCGTCAAAGGTCACGTCCCCAATGGACGCAACGTACGAAAAGACCTCGATGCCCAAATCGGCGAGAAACTCCCGCGCGATGCCCGCAGCAGCCACGCGGGCGGCGGTCTCGCGGGCACTCGCCCGCTCGAGGATGTTGCGGCAATCATCGGTATCGGTCTTGAGGGCTCCGACAAGGTCCGCATGGCCCGGACGCGGCGTCACTTCGCGAACGAGGCCGGCAGGCGCCTCCCCGAACGCAGCCATGCGATCAGTCCAATTCTCCCAATCACGGTTTTTGACCATGAGGGCGACGGGGGTGCCAAGCGTGCGGCCAAACCTGATGCCGGAGCACACTTCAACCGTGTCGCGCTCAATGAGCTGGCGCCCGCCTCGCCCATAGCCCGACTGCCGCCGTTCAAGGTCGACGTTGATATGCTCCTCGGATATCTTCAGGCCAGCAGGCACGCCGTCGACAATAGCAGTGAGGCATGGCCCGTGGCTCTCGCCCGCCGTGATGTAGCGCATAGTCAGTCGCTTTCAGCCGTTTTCCAAGCTTGTTCGCAGCTATTGTACCCCACGGGATCAGCTACGCCAGCGAGAAGCCGGCAGCCGCCGACATGATGTCATACAACTCGTCAGGCTGAGCCTCAAGCGCAATGCCTTCGATGTCGCAGACGGCAAACACGGTCGCCACAGCTTGGGCAACGAGCATGCCGGAGCCGTCATGCACCGTGCAGCCGGCTTCGCGTGCCGCGCGGACGAGCGCCGTCTCGCCATGTCCGTACACCACATCGAACACAACCTGGCCCTCCTGAAGCAGCAAGGAATCGAACGGTGCCGGATCCCCCGGCTTCATGCCCAAAGGCGTCGCGTTGACCACGAGATCCGCCGCAGAGATAACCTCCCCCAATTCAGCGTACCTGCCGGAACAAAACTCGGTTTCCTCGTACCCCTTGCGAAAACTGCGGTGATGGTCTTGGGCAGGAGGCAGATCGATAGTGGCCGCAGCAAGCGTTCCATACTCCTCGACGTAGGCAGAGAGAACCTCCTCAGCCCGTGCCCCATCACGTCCGGCAAGCGTGACGCCAGCCGCACCGGCAATGGCACAGGCGTGCATGATGGCAAGCGCTGTCGGCCCCGTGCCGCAGACGACAATGCTTTTTCCTGCGAAGGAAAAGCCAGACCTCTCCAAGCACGACACGCACCCCTGCCCATCCGTGTTGTACGCGATGAGCGCAGACCCTTTTTTCACCAGCAGGTTGGTTCCTCGAGCAAGTTTTGCCGAAGCAGCCCTCGCCGTCGCAGCCTCAAGGGCAAGCGGCTTGCAGGGAGTGGTGACATTGATGGACAGAAAAGCCTGCTCATCAAGAAATGCCCGCGCCTCTTCCTCGGTTGCGCAGTCAGCCAAGGCATACTGCCACGGAAGCCCGAAGCGCGCATACACGGCATTGTACATGTCAGGGGACTTCGAATGGGCAATAGGGTGACCCAAAAGGTAAAGATTTTCCTTCATGACGATCCTTCCCTGCGTTCGCCTTCCCCGCCCTCGCAGGACACACCCGCGGCACCCGCCGCATTCTCCGGCTTCCGGTCTCCCATGACCAGGCGCTCGAAGTTGCGCAACAGCAACGTGTGTGGAAGATCCTGCTCGACCAAGGGTGCCAGCAGATAGGCCGGCATTCCAGCCAAATGCGCTCCGAGCACATCGGTGACCAGCTGATCGCCGATGACCACGGTCTCCTCACGTGATGACTCTATTTTCTTGAGCGCTACGGCGAACGCCGGCGGCAGAGGTTTCATGGCCTTTGCCACCAGGGGAAGCGACAGGCGGTTCGCCAGTTGTCGAACATCCCCATGCCAGTTGTTTGACACCAGGCAAAACGATATCCCGGCATCACGCGCACGCGCCAGCCAATAAGCGATGTCGCGCGGCACCTCATGGGTGTCGCGCGTCAGGATGGTGTTGTCGATATCAAGCAACACGGACCGATAGCCGCATGCCAGCACATCGCGCTCAATGTCGACATGCGACAGACGCGAGAAATATCGATCAGGTTCGAGCAGCGACATGGACACGCTCCGTTCAAGTGAGGCCGAGGGCCTACGAGAACGTGCTCACATGCTCGTCGTACGTCTCGCTGAAATGATACTGCATGGTTCCATTCTCGTCCGTCTCGAAGTAAAAGAAGAAATACTTGCCGAGCGATTCCTGATCAGGCGAGCACACCGCCTTCAGGCTGTCGAGGCTGGGCGAACAAATGGGCGTGGGAGGCAATCCCTGGTTTGTGTAGGTGCTGTAGGGCGTGTTGGCATGCACTTCATCCGCCGTCGGATCGTGTCCCACTTCGTATGCCGTCGTCGCATCGCTCTGAAGATAGCCATAGCTGGGTTCGTCCATCGTTTCCAAGCGATTGTAGAAGACGGCGGCGACTTGAGCGCGTATCTGCGTGTCTGCGCTGGACTCCTTTTCGACTATGGAGGCCAAGTTGACGGCCTGGTAGATGGAAAGCCCCTGACTCTGAGGATAAGACCAATCGAGATCTGCTGTCTCCGCTTGAAACTGATCGAGCATCTGACGGATCAGGGAATCAGCCGTCGCGTCGGCCTCGACGGTATAGGTTTTTGGGAACAGGAAGCCTTCGAGGGAGTTGGTTCCGGCATCGGCGAGAAACGAATACGACTGCGCATAGACGCTCGCATCGCTTGCTGCAGCTATGAACGCGTCAGATGAGATGCGATTCTCCGTGTAGTCCGCAACACGCTGGGCTATCTGCGCAAGCGTGTACCCCTCGGGAATGGTCAATCCAGTACCTTGGTCCGGCCCCGTTGTCAGCATGTCGATGATGTCATCCAAGCCGGTTCCTCCAGCAACCACATAGGTGCCGGGCTTAAGCTGCGAAGCAACGCCCAAAGCATTCACGCGGGAGGTGAAAGAAGCTGCGCTCTCCACCAGTCGGGCCTCAACGAGCTGTTGGCCAATGGCTTGGGCACCCGTTCCCTCGGCAACCGTGACCGTCGCTTCCTCTCCCTCGGAGAGCAGCTCGACGCCGCTTGACGCGAATCCGTTGACCAACGTTGCGACGCCCCAGCCCAGCAAGCCGATCACCAGAACGGCAACCACAATGGCGACCACCAAGGCAGTCCTTTTTCGTTTCGGACGAATATAGCTGGTGTCGTAGGTACGAAACTCGCGTTCTCCACGAGCATGCGCCGCACGGGCAGCATGATTCGGGCGCTGAGAATACGTGACTTGTCTTCTGCGTGGAACCATGGCCTGAACCCTCACCTTTCTTGCTCGCAGCGCGCATCAAGCCACGTCTGCAAGAACAAACTCGCGGCTATCATATCTATTTTGCCGCGCATGGTGCGTTCGGTCATGCCCTTTTCACGCAAACTCCGTTTGGCCTCCCGCGAGCTCAGGCGCTCATCGGCGAACTCCAGCGGAAGGTTGCAGCTCCGTGCGATGCGCTCCGCCGTCGCACGCACGCTCGCTGCCTGTGGGCCCTCTTCTCCCGAGAGAGAGTAAGGAAGACCGCAGAGGAGGAGTTCCGGCTCCCAATCTTCCAGAACGCGCCGGAAAGACCGGGAGCCCTCCTTGACCTCGGCTGCCGGAAGCACGCACACAGGCGAGGCGATCCGCTCCCCCGGATCGCTGACCGCGATGCCAATTCGGGTTTCCCCAATGTCCAAAGCAAGAACTCTCAATGGCTCTTCTTTCTCATATGCCTATCATCATTGACACAAGCGCGGGGGCAAATCGGTGCAGGCTCGTCACCGGAGCATCTCTCGCGCCGCATCGAGCGCTGCTCCCAATCCCGCAGCATCCTTGCCTCCGGCCTGAGCCATGGAGGCCTTGCCGCCGCCGCCGCCTTTGATGTGTGGGGCAACAGCTTTGATGACGGCCGCTGCGTCGAAGCCCGCCTTGACGGCCTCGGGCGAGGCTGCGGCAAGAATCAGGGGCGACCCTCCCTTTTCGGCAGCAAGCACAACAGCGCCGGGTGTGGCGAGGCGCGCACGCAGAACGTCCCAGGCATCGCGAAGTTGACCGGCGTCGGCTTCGCCCATGCGACCGACAATGAGCCGATAGCCGCCCTTGGCATCGACGGCGGTGTCGAGCAACTTCGAAACCTCGTCCTCCGCCGCTCCTTGGCGACGGTGCCGAAGCTCGCCCTGCAGGTCCTTGAGCTGCTTCATGACGGAATCAGTGCGCTCGCCCACCTCAAAAAGGGGAACGCGCAGCTCGTCAGCAGCCTTCTTGAGCTCGGTTTCTGCCCTGTTCAGATATGAGAGGGCGTCAAAGCTGGTCACGGCTTCAATGCGGCGGAGGTTTGCCCCCACGCTCGTTTCGCCGGTGATCTTGATGAGGCCGATTTCGCTCGTGGCAGACACATGGGTGCCGCCGCAGAGCTCCTGGGAGAAACCCTCGATGTCGAGCACTCGGACGAACTCCCCATACTTCTCGCCAAACAGGGCCATCACGCCCGCCTCGCGGGCCGAAGCCAGGGATGTCTCGTAAGCGTGAACGTGATGGTTCTCCATGACCTTCTGGTTCGCCATGCGCTCAACCTCAGCTATCTGCTGGGCGGTCAGCGCCTCGAAGTGCGTGAAGTCGAAACGCAAGCGATTCTCGGCCACATAGCTGCCCGCCTGCTTGACGTGCTCGCCCAGCACGTGGCGCAATGCCCAATGAAGAATGTGTGTGGCGGTGTGATTGCGGCAAATGCGTTCCCGGCGAGCCACGTCAATGGATGCCGTCACTTCATCTCCCACGGCAATGCGGCCTTCGTCAAGCGTGACCGCATGGGCGATCAAGCCCTTTTCGGGCTCTTTGGTGTCAGTGACGCGCACGGTGACGCCTTGCTTCGTCAGCACTCCCGTGTCGCCGATCTGGCCGCCCTTCTCTGCGTAGAACGGCGTGACATCGAGGACGACGCGTCCCTCTTCACCCTGCTCAAGCGAATCGACCCGCTGCCCATCCCGCACGATCGCCAGCACGCGCGCCTCGGCCTCGTTTTTCGTGTACCCGAGAAACTCCGTTGGGCCCACGGACTCCGCTATCTCGCTCATGACGCCCCCGTAGGTTGACCAAGCAGCTTCGGCGTCCTTTGTGTTGGCGGCACGCGCACGGGCTTTCTGCTGGTCCATGCAGCGCTCAAATCCGACCATGTCGACCTCAATGCCCCGCTCTTCGCAGAGCTCTCGGGTGACCTCGACGGGAAATCCGTACGTGTCGTGCAGCGTGAATGCCTGCTGTCCCGACAAGACCGTGCCCTCAAGTCCCGACAGCGCCTCGTCGAGAAACGCTCGGCCCTGCCGCAGATTTGCGCCAAACCGCTCCTCTTCGGACAGGATGACGCGACGCATGAGCTCGCGATTCTCGATGATCTCGGGATACACGTGACCCATCAGGTTCACGGTTTCGTCAACGTAGTCATTCAAAAACGGCTTGTCCAAGCCGAGAAGATGGCCCTTCATCACCGCACGGCGCAGCAGGCGCCTGAGCACGTAGCCGCGACCCTCGTTAGAGGGGAGGATGCCATCCGCTATCATGAACGCAACAGCCCGGCTATGGTCGGCCATGATGCGAAGAGAAAGGTCAGTCGCGGGATCGTCGCCATATGCGGATCCCGTCAGTTTCTCCCCCACGGCCACCAGGCTGCGTAACACGTCGGTCTCGTAGTTCGATTGCACGCCCTGAAGGATGGCGGCCATGCGTTCCAGGCCCATGCCGGTGTCGATGTTCTTCTTTGGCAGAGGCTTCAGGGTGCCGTCTTCCTGACCGTCGTATTGGGTGAAGACCAGATTCCAATACTCGAGAAAACGGTCGCAGTCACACCCTGGCGCGCAGCCAGGGCGGCCGCACCCGAACGAGGGACCCTGATCGAAATATATCTCGGAACAGGGGCCGCAGGGACCGGTCGGTCCGGCACGCCAGAAATTGTCTTCCTCGCCGAGGCGGGAGATATGATCGTCCGGCACGCCGAGGCTCTTCCATATGGCAATGGTCTCGTCGTCGTCCAGGAACACCGTGAAATACAAGCGATCAGCCGGAATTCCCAGCACCTCGGTGGAAAACTCGTAAGCCCAAGCGCACATTTCCTTCTTGAAGTATCCGCCAAAGCTAAAATTCCCCAGCATCTCGAAAAAGCTCTGATGGCGACCGGTCGTGCCGATGATGTCGATATCGTTCGTGCGAACGCATTTCTGCACCGTGGTCGTGCCGACATAGGGCGACTCAAGGTGCTTTTGTTGCAGGAAATAGGGTTTAAACTGCACCATGCCCGCACTTGTCAGCAACAGCGACGGATCGTCGGGAATGAGCGAGGACGAGGGAAGACGCTTGCAGCCCTTCTCCTCAAAAAAGCTCAGGTATTTCTCGCGAATCTCCGCGCTTGTCATATACGTCATATCCGTTTCTTTCCGTCTCTCCAGGGACCGTGCCCGGCCCATTCGTTCATTGCGGCCCTTGCGGGCACGCCGTCTGCTCTGACCTCGGCGAGCGCCCCCATCGACATCGAATTCCCGCAGGCCTCATGCGGCCTGCGGGAACCATCCGATCCGACGAGTCGTGCCCCCTTGGAAGCCCGTCAGCGTTTCTCTTGCCGGTCGGCGTTTTCCTCGGCTTTCTGGTTGCGCTGCCCAACCTGTCCAGACGATGCCGGGTCTTTCCGGTGAGGAGATGTCGCATCCGCCAGGGGATCAACCTCGTTGCCTTGCGCGGGCGCTCCCAAGAGGAACACGCCGTCATCCGAAACGATCCGCCTCCCCGTGTGCTTCTCGAAATAATACACGAAAACAGCCTTGGCAACGGCGACAGCTGGAATGGAGACCAACATACCGAGGATGGATCCCACAAAACCGCTCATAGCTCCGCCCAACGCCGATCCCGCCAGCAACGCGATCATGGTGAGAACCGGATGGACGTCGACCGAATTGGCCATTATTTTAGGCGAGACAAACGTGTAGACGATCTGTTGAATGGCAATCGTGCCCACAAGGGCGACCACGGCGACCCACGGCCCAACGAACACGCCGACCACAGCCGCGAGCGCACCGCCCAACCAAGGACCCACGATAGGAACGATGTTCAACAATCCCGCGATGCCGCCCAGCGCCGCATAGTACGGAATGCCCGTGACCCCGAACAGGATGCCACAGCCCAGACCGATCACCGCGCATTGCAGCAAGGTTCCTTTAATATAGCCCCCCATGACGCGCGTGAACGTCAGATGGAGCATATCGAGGTCCTCCTGGCGCTTCGCGCCGCATACGCGACGGCACTCTCGACCAAGGGCCGGCAGTTCTATGAGTATCCAGAAAGCGACGACAAGCCCAAATCCAATGGCCATGAAGGCATTGACCACGCCTGCGCTGATGGCGACTACGCCATTTGCGCTATCCTTCGCGACGTTCGAAGCCCAAGCGCCCAGAGCTGAGAATGCCTCATTCGTCCATTGCTGCACCGTGTCGTTCTGCATGATATCCGCATAGCGGCTATAAAACGCGTTCCACCAGTCCGATATGCTGGCGACATAGCCCGGAATGCTCTCGATGAGGCTTGAAAACTGGCCGCCCAAACCAAAGGCAGGCGAGAAAAGCAACAGGCCGACAAGCCCGATGACGGCAAACATGAGCACATAGGCAACCGTTGTGCCCGCAACGCGGGGGATGCCCCACTTCTCCAGTTTGGCAACGACACCACGAAGGCAGAAAACGATGATGACAGCCCATATGACAACGCCTACCGGCACAGACAAGATATTGAGCAGATAGATGACGACACCGGCAAGGAGGATGGCGCCCACTGCCGTCCACACGTTGAGGAAATGGCGGCGAGCCTTCATGTCCCGCTGCGGTTCGCGGTCGGAGATGCTCAAGCTGTGGCTCCTTGCCCTCAGTGAACGGGATGGTCAGACGCAGATTCGGCCGAAACTCCACGGTCGGCGTTGCCATAGGTGAAATAGGGAGACGGCTCGCTCTCGCCAACGGCCTCGTGGCTGGAATCGGCACCCGCACGTCCAGCTGATTCGGCTCCAGTATCGGCAGCCGTTTTCTCTTCGGCGCACTTCTCCGCAGGGGAGATGGGCGCCGCTTCAGCGGGCTGCGGTGCAGAAGCGGCTTGAGGGGCCTCAGTCCGAGCCGCATGCTTCGCCTTTTCCTTGCCAAGGCTGATCGATTCATCGCTTGCCCGACGAGACTTGAGCGCTCCTCGGACTCGACTCGCAACGTTGTTGACAATGTCCATGGGAACGTTTGCCACCGTGTCCACGGCCTCGACCGCCGAGGAGACAGAATCGGTGATTTCGCTCACGTCCTCAAGAATCTGATCGACCCGCATGAGCTCAAGATTGGCCGCATCAACCGTGAGGGACACCCGTTCGACAAGCGGATCCGCCTTGGCAACGACGGGCTCAAGCGAAGCCGTGATGCGCTCGACATGCGCGAGCGTCGGCTCAACCTGCTTCTGAAGATCATCAACCGTCTTGCGCGCCCGGCGGACGGTCATGACCAGTTCCACGATGAGCCAGACAAGCGCCGCACCGACAAGGACGTAGACGATCGGCAGCACCGTGCTGACGATTTCGACGATATCCATTGCGCCTCCTGTTCCGAAAAGACCACTATAGCATGAGCATCTCGGATTCTATAGAGAACAAGCGGCGTTTCCACCCGGCTTTCACAGGAGTAGGGAATCGGTTACCTTGTGTTCGACGTGGGGTTTTCTGGCGGCTCCAACTCCATGCGATCACGTGCTGCCGCCTCGGAGCGATAAGCTTCCCATCCGCGATCGCTCGAACGGTAGAACGCGCCGCGCTCCAATCCGTCGGGAAGGTAGCGTTGATCAACCCACCCACCCGGATAGCTATGGGGATAGCGGTAGGTGCCGTAGCTCTCCGAGCCGGGGCGATGGCGGTCGCGCAGATGATCCGGCACGTCACGCGCAGGGCCGCCGCGAACCTCCGCCAAAGCCGCGTCGATTCCCGCTTCGGCCGCGTTGCTCTTTGGCGCAAGCGCCAGGTAAATGGCAGCCTGCGCCAGATTGATGCGGCATTCGGGATAACCGATGACCTCGGCTGACTTAAACGCCGCCTCGGCGACAAGCAGCGCCTGCGGATCGGCATTGCCGATGTCTTCCGAAGCGGCAATGAGCATGCGGCGCGCGATGAACTTCGGATCTTCTCCCCCCTCGATCATGCGCGCGAGCCAATAGAGTGCCGCGTCAGGATCGCTCCCCCGCATGGACTTGATGAAGGCGGAAATGATATCGTAGTGCATGTCTTTGTTTTTATCATAAGGCAGTGTGCGGTGGGGCGCGGCGGAACGCACGGCATCCTCGGTTATTTCCCCTGGCTCATCGACCGTGCCGGACTTCACCATACTGGCAGCCAGTTCGAGCGTTGTCAGCGCGGCCCGGGCGTCACCGCCAGCCATCAGCACGATGGCGTCACGCGCGTCGGCCGCAAGTCGGCAGCGTCCACCCAACCCGCGCTCATCAACCATCGCGCGGTCCAAGAGCGTCATGATGTCCTCATCCGAAAGTCCCCGAAGCTCGACGACGCGCGAACGCGAGATGAGCGCTGAATTGACTTCAAAAAAGGGATTCTCGGTCGTGGCGCCCACCAGCACAAGAATCCGATCCTCGACAGCATGGAGCAGGGCATCCTGTTGACCGCGATTGAAACGGTGTATTTCGTCCACAAATAAGATCGTGCGTAGGCCGCTCATGGTCAGGCGCTTTTCAGCTGCGCCAATCTCGCGTCGCAGATCCGACACCGTGCCGCCGATTGCAGATACCTCGACGAACGTCGCTTTCGTCGTCTCCGCTATGATGTGCGCGAGCGATGTCTTGCCCGTCCCGGCAGGACCGAACAGAATGACCGAGCTGAGCCTGTCCTGCTCGATGGCGCTGCGCAGCCAGCTACCGGGACCGACGGCCTCGCCTTGCCCGACCAACTCGTCAAGGGAGCGCGGCCGCATGCGCACCGCAAGCGGTGCAACCTCGGATCTTGCCGCGTTCTCCATTTCGGTAAAAAGTGTGTCCATGGAAGACATCGTACCATGCGAACGCCTGTTTGCATAGGAAGAAACTTCCTTGGGGTCGCCTTTCATCGCCCTGGAAGCACAGGGATCAGTTGCCGATTCATGTGCGAGTTGAGCTACGTCAGAGCTGACGCAGTCAGGCGCCCCGGGCTGACGGACAAGGCCGAGTTCGACATCAGGGTGTTTCTGGGTGTTTCTGGGTGTTTCTGGGTGTTTCTGGGTGCGCTCTTCTATCGTGTTGCGGTTGTCGCAGCAGAGCAAGAACAGGTGTTTCACGTGAAACGGCTCAGAGGCACCACCGGAATGCGGCTCCGATTTTTGAAGCAGTTCCGAATTTCTTACGAAACTATTCGATGTCAAGTCTTTAATTTGGCCACCGGGGCCTTATACTCAGAGCAGGTCCTGTCCTCGAAGCCATACTATGCGATGGACCGACGTTTATGACATAGGGAGCTCAAGATAGCACGCGGAATGGAGATTCGTGTCCGTCGACGCGAAAGCCAGGAAACGGGCTGCGAGCACCCACCTTTTCAGGTGGGTTCATCCTTTTGGCCGGGGGCGGGGCTTTGCAAACTCGGATGATGCCGCGACCTTGTTCGCGGCATCTTTCTTGAAGCGCCGATGGCGACGGATGCCTTGGACATCGATGCCACCACAGAGGCAGCCAAGCTGCGCAAACCCTCACCTCACCCCTGTCGGCTGGCACGTGGCGCACATCTTTTTGAACGAATCAAACAGCACACGTCAATCGCCAGGCGCTTCAGGAAACCGAAGCGTGAACACGGTGCCCGAGCCCAAGGCGCTCTCCACAGAAATGGTCCCACCGTGATAAAGCACCGCATGTTTGACGATAGCCAAGCCAAGTCCCGTTCCACCCGTTTCTTTCGACCGGCTCTTGTCAACGCGAAAAAACCGCTCGAACACCTTCTCATGAAACTCGTCGGGAATGCCGGGGCCCGTATCGCTCACGCATACGACCACCGTGCGGGAATCCCCCCGTTGCCCTTCCGTCGAAATATCCATAGTGACGGCACCGCCCCTATGATTGTATCGGATGCCGTTCTCGATAAGGTTATAGAGCATTTCCTCGGCAAGCGTCTCACTTCCCGCTATATGGGCCGATCCGCCTTGGATTCGAACGGACACCCCTTGTTCCGCCGCAAAACTGGCGAGACGGCCCGCCACCTGTTCTGCGATAACATGGAGGTCTAGGGGGAATTCCGCATCGCCGAAAGCGGATTCGTCCAGACGCGACAGCGTGAGGACATCGTTGATGAGCGACCGCATGGCTTGGGCTTCCTCATAAATCAGAGCTGCGAATTTCTGGCGATCGGCAGGATCGACCATGTCGTTCTTCATGAGTTCGGCATACCCGGAAATCACCTGCAGAGGAGTTTTCATCTCGTGGCTCACGTTGCTGGAAAAGTCACGACGCATGTTCTCGGCCTGGGCGAGTTCGCGATTCTGCTGCTTGAGCAGGCGCTGCTGCTCATCGATGCGGATGAGCAGAGGATCCATTTCCTCATATATCTCATTTTTTAACGGGTCGGCGAAGTTAAGCGCATCGACTGGCTGCATGATGCGCCGCGTCAAGGCCTTCGACAGCACGAACACCAGCACAACGGCCACAGCCAACGCCACCAAAACAGGTACCAGCATATTGCCGAGAAAAGCGAGGAGGGAATGGCGCGTCTCAGACAAGCGCACGATGCTGCCGTCATCCAGCTTGACGGCAGCATACACGGTATCGGTGCCGAGCGTCGATGAGTAACGAACCGATTCCGCCTCTCCCGTGCCATGAGCCTCTTGCACTTCGGGGCGGCTCGCATGGTTTTCCATAGTTGCAGCATCAGCCACGCTGTCAAAGAGCACCGTGCCATCCGCGGCTATCAAGGTGTAACGCACGTCGTCCGAAAACCTCCGCTCGGACGAAAGAGCATCCACGGGAGACGACGACTCATTGAGATAGGATGCGGTCGCCTGGGCGCTATCCGCGAGCTCAGCTTCGGCATCGCCCTCATAGGACGCATAGTAGATGGTGGTCATGACCACGGCAAGCACGACGATGATGCCCAGCGTGAACGCGAGAACACCGGTGAATATCTTGCCCGCCAGGCTTTTCACCTTGAAGTGCGTCGGGCTCACCACGAACGCCTCCTTTGACGGATCTCCTTGAACGGCAGGCCGCGCATCAAGATGCCCAGGGGGGCTTGCCAAGACCCCATTGCCACGGAGAAGCCTCTCATGGCTGTTTGGCGCAGTAGCCGACGCCGCGCACCGTCTGGACAAGCGCGTCGGCACCCTCCTCCGAAGCGGCAAGCTTCTGGCGAAGCGTCTGGACATGCACATCGACGGTGCGCGTCTCTCCGACGTAGGTCATACCCCACACCTCTTCCAGCAACTGGCGACGCGAAAGCACGTGCCCCTGATTCTGCACGAGCGCGCGCAACAGATCGAACTCTTTGAGCGTGAGCGTCACCGGCGTGCCGCCCACCTCAACAGTGTGAGAGGACACAACCAGCGTGACGGGCCCACAGGTAAACTCGTCGTCGGCCATCATGGCCGGGGCCGCTGCGCGACGCAGCAGCGCATTGACCCGTGAAACCAGCTCCATCATGCCGAACGGTTTCGCCAAATAGTCATCGGCACCTGCATCCAGCCCGCTGACCGTATCGAACTCGGTGCCTTTCGCCGTCAGCATCATGACGGGAAGGTTGCAGGTCGAGGAGTCCTCGCGCAGCATGTGGAGAATCTCCAGCCCGTCGGTCTCGGGCAGCATGATATCCAACAAGACGAGTTCCGGCAAACGTTGTTTGCACGCCGCGAAAAACTCGCCGGCACAGGCGAAACCGTCGGCCTCAAATCCGGACTGCTTGAGCGCATACACCGCCAGATCACGGATGTTGGCATCGTCTTCGACATAGTAGATCATAGAACATCCTTACAAGTCTCTTTCGCAGGCGGCGGGCTGAGATACCCAAGTCGCTACATCTCTCGCAACCGGTATCCCACGCCGCGCACCGTCTCGATCATGTCGGCATATGAGTCAAGCTTTTGACGCAACGCAAGCACATGGACGTCGACCGTGCGGCTTCCTCCGCCGAAATCCCAACCCCACACATATTGGAGAAGCATCTCGCGGGAGAAAACGACACCGGGATTCTGCATCAGGTAGGCAAGCAGCTCGAATTCGCGCATGGTGAGTTCAAGAGGTTCCCCCTCGCAGAGCGCCTCACGTCGCGCCATCGAGACGGACAGAGGCCCCACCGTGATGACGTGCTCAGGCTGAAGGATATCCCGAGCCTGCACCCGGCGCAGCATCGCCCGCACACGGCTGACCATCTCCATCATGCCGTAGGGTTTAACGAGATACTCATCCGCCCCCGAGTCAAGCGCGGTCACCACATCGAGCTCGGCACTCTTGGCCGTCATCATCATCACGGGAACGTGGGACAACCCGGGCGTCATGCGAATCCTGTGCAGTATTTCAAGGCCATCGACGTCGGGAAGCATGATGTCGAGGATGACCGCATCGGGAAGCCGCCGAGCACATGCCTCGCGGAATTCTCGGTCGTTCGCCATGCCTTCGACCTCTATGCCGGCTCGCACGAGAGCATAGATCGTCAACTCTCTGATGTTCTTGTCATCCTCGACGTAATAGACCAATCGTACCTACTCCTTGGATGAGTCCGAAGGCTGCGGCAGAGTGCTTTCGCCAATCTCCTTAGAGTATACCTCATGCTTCCCCGTCGCGCGGAACACGGCCCATCCGGCAATGCGCTGCGTGTCGTCTCCCATGCGCTCGAAGTACTTGGCAACCATGAGAAGTTCAGGCAGATGGCGGGCCTTGGCCTGCTCCTTTCGAATGAGTCCCACAATAATATGTTCCGCCTGGTCATACAGCTCGTCAACCTTGTCGTCGGCCGCGAACACCCGGTGGGCCATCTCCACATCGGACTGCACGAAGGCCCCGACGGAAAGTTCCGTCATGGACGACACCTCATCCACCGCCTGCACCAACGGTTCTTCGAGTTTCTTCACCACGCCATGGGGAATCTGTTGCGACAAAAACGCGATGTCGCGGGTCATTTCCTCAATGTGCGCAAGGTCGGAGACAATGCGAAACACGCCCGTCACGAACCGCAGGTCATCTGCCACGAGCGGCTGCTGCAATAACATGACATCCAGGCAGCCGTCTTCGATGGCAGAACGCAGGCGCCGGCCGGCCTTCGTGCCCTGGAGAACGCCTTCCGCTGCGCCTTGATCACCGGAGAGGGACATGCCCACCGCCCGAATATCCGATACCGTCTTGTCGGTCAGACGCTGAAGATAGGTCTCTAGATCCTCCAGCTGTTTGATGTACTTGCTTCGTGAAAGCATTAGCCGAACCTCCCTGTGAGATATCCTTTCGTGCGCTCTTCTTTGGGATCCGAAAACAACTCCTTGGTAGATGCCTCTTCGACAAGCTCTCCCAGATAGAAAAATGCCGTCTTGTGGGCGACGCGAGTCGCCTGCTGCATGTTGTGCGTGACGACAATGACTGTGTGATCATGCGCCAAGCTCACCATCAGTTCTTCAATGAGGCTTGTGGAAAGGGGATCGAGAGCGCTTGTCGGCTCGTCCATGAGCAGCACCTGGGGATTCACCGCCAAGGCACGCGCGATGCACAGACGCTGCTGCTGGCCGCCGGAGATGCTCAAGCCGCTCTGATTGAGCGAGTCCTTCACCTCGTTGAACAAGCCCGCTTCGGTCAGGCACCGTTCCACGATCTCGTCAGCGTCCCCCCGCGAGAATCTTCCCATGCGACGGGGGCCATAGAGTATGTTGTCACGGATGCTCATGGGAAAGGGATTGGGATGCTGGAACACCATGCCGACCAGCACCCGCAACTCGTTGGCATCCGACTTGAAGATGTCTTTCCCGTTCATCTCGACGGTCCCCTCGGTGCGAACGCCGTCAACGAAGTCGCACATGCGGTTCAGCGTGCGCAGCAGCGTCGACTTGCCGCAGCCGGAGGGCCCGATGAACGCCGTCGCCCTGTTCTTTGGAATGTCGAGCGTGATGTCCTTGAGTGCCTGAAAGTCGGTGTACCACAGATTGAAATTGCGAATCGACAGCATGGCGGGGACTTCAGCCAGATCATCCTGCTCAAGGGATTCAAGGAGTGCCTCTTGTTCAATAACCGCTTCCATCAGCCAAACCTCCCAGTAAGATAATCGACGAGCCGCTGATCCTTCGGTGCCGAGAATATCTCTTTCGTTTCTCCGGTTTCCACCATGTCACCCAGGTAAAAAAACGCCGTGCGATCGGACACCCGGGTCGCCTGTTCCATGTTGTGCGTGACGATGATCACGCAGATGCCGCTTTCGGCGATCGAACGGATGGTTTCCTCGATGGCGAACGTGGAGATGGGATCGAGCGCCGAGCACGGCTCGTCGAACAAGACGATGTCGGGATGCATCGCCAGCGTGCGTGCTATGCACAGGCGCTGCTGCTGGCCGCCCGATAACGCGAGTGCGCTGTCGTCGAGCTTATCCTTGACCTCATCCCACAACGCGCCGGCCCGAATGGATTCCTCGACCAGACTGTCGCACGCCGCCTTGCCGGACACCAACCCATGCCGCTTCGGCGCAAAGAGGATATTGTCGCGAATGGACTTGCGAAACGGCGTCGGCTGCTGGAACACCATGCCGATCGACCTGCGCAGGTCGAACAAATTCTCCTGAGACGTATTGATGTCGCGTCCGTGATAGAGGATGCTCCCCCCGATTTTACACTTGGGAATCTCACGGTTCATCAGATTGAGGCAGCGCAGAAACGTTGACTTTCCGCAACCCGATGGGCCGATGAGAGACGACACCTGGCCAGCCTCGAACGCAAGCGTCGTGCCATGCAGCGCCTCGTTCTTCAAGCCATAGGTGACCGTCACGTCTTTGGTCTCGATCAGCTGGGAGGAGTCATGTTCTTCCAGGAACCCGTCCTCGCGAATGTACGTGCTCGATGATTGCACAGTCACTCGTTCGTCAACCTCCTCTCAAGGCGTTTGCCAACGATGCGGGCAACCACGTTGAACCCAAGAATGCACACCATGAGCACAGCAGCCGTGCCGTTGGAGACGGCCTCCAGGTCGGGAACCACTCCCTCACTGTTGATTTTCCAAATATGGACAGCCAGGGTCTCGGCGGGGCGAAACACGTTCCACGGACACGAGAGGCTCGTCAGGTCGAAATTTGTGAAGTCAATGGCCGGCGCGGACTGACCTGCAGTGAAAATGAGCGCGGCCGCCTCGCCAAAGACACGACCGGCCGACAGCACGATGCCGGTCACGATGGCAGGCATGGCAGCCGGCAGGAGCACATGGATCGTGGTCTCCCAGCGGGTAAGCCCCATCGCCAGCGATGCGTCGCGCTGCGAGCGCGGCACGTCTTCGAGCGCTTGCTGAATCACGCGCACCAAGATGGGAATGTTGAACATCGTCAACGCCACCGCTCCGGCAATGATTGAAAAGCCCCAGCCGAGCGTCAGAACGAAGAAGAGGAATCCAAACAGGCCAACCACGATGGAAGGCAGGGAGGAAAGCGTCTCTATGATGGTCTTCGCGGCTGCAGTGGCAAGGTTCTCGGGAGCATATTCAGCCAGGAAGATGGCGGCGCCCAACGAGATGGGAACCGATATGATCAAGGTGATGAACAGCAAATAGAACGAGTTGAACAGTTCAGGACCAATGCCGCCGCCCTCCTTGAACTGTTGGGGCTTGCCAGTGAGGAAATCCCAATCGAACAGCTTTCCTGCGCCGGAGATCAGAATATAGAGGACAAGGGCGGCAAGCATGACAAGCACAAGAGCCACAATGGCGGTCAAAATGACCGTCGCCACCTTGTCCTGGCGAGAGATCCGACGGACGTGAGCCGCCATATCCCACTTAACCATGCTGCTTCGCCCCCTTCCGTCCAATCAGATGGATGATAAGGATGAACACGAGGGACATAACCATGAGAAGCAACGCCAGGGACCAGAGCACGTCGTTATATACGGTCCCCATCGCCTCATTTCCCATACCCATCGTGAGCACCGACGTCAGCGTCGAAGCGGGGGTGAACAGCGAGTCGGGCATCTGAGCGGCATTGCCGATGACCATTTGGACGGCAAGGGCCTCGCCAAATGCGCGCGTCATCCCAAGGATGACCGCCGTCATGAGCGAGGATGCCGCACTCCTCAGGATGACATTCCAGATCGTCTGCCATCGCGTGCACCCGAGCGCATAGGAGCCCTCGCGGTATTGGTTGGGCACGGCCGCCAGGGCGTCGATGGACAGCGAGGTGACCGTCGGCAGAATCATGACCGCAAGCACGATCGCACTTGAGAAAATACCGAACCCGGTGATGGTCTGTCCCAGGAGAGATGCGGCATCCCGCGTCCACGCCACGATGACCGTCAGGCCGATGAGGCCGTACACCACCGAGGGAATGCCCACAAGCAGCTCGACGAGCGGTTGGAACACCCGTCGACCAAACCCCGGCGCCACTTCCACCACGAAGATGGCCGAGCCGATGGCGATGGGCAGCGCGATAAGCGTCGCCAGCAACGTGACCGAAAAAGAGCCGACGATCATGGGCAGCGCCCCCACGGTGGGCATGCCGTTCTCATCGGCCTGATGAGGATTCCACGTCGTTCCCGTGATGAAATCAAAAAAGTTGACCCCGTCGACGGCAAAGGTCGAAATGCCTCGCTGGGCAACCATGGCGACAAGCGTAACAACGAGAAGCGCCACGAGCACGATACATGCACCCGTGACGCCTTGCCCGATACGCTCGACGCGATGCTTCGGCAATTGATTTGCCATTGCTCGCGTCTCCTTTCTCTGCTACTTTTTGGTAACTTTTCCCTCAGCGTCCTTTTCGACCTTCATGCCGGATATGGGAATGTAGCCCTGATCCTCCACCAGAGAGCCCTGCACTTCATCGCTCATCATGTAGTCGATGAACGCCTGGGTCACTTCATCGGGATCCGCGGCCGTGTACATGTGCTCATATGCCCAGATAGCCCACGAATTATCTTCAATGTTCTTCTCCTCGGGCTTGACGCCGTCCACCTGGAGCGCCTTGAAGGAGTCATCGTAGTAGGAGAACGCGACATAGGAGATCGAGCCGGGAGTGGAGGCGACCATCTTGGTAACGGTACCCGAAGAGTCCTGCTCCTGCGGCTTGAACGTGTCGGGGACCTTGTCGCCCTGAAGAACTGCGCTCTCGAACGTCGCGCGCGTTCCGGAGCCGGATGCGCGATTGATGACGACGATCTCGGCATCGTCGCCTCCGAGGTCTTTCCAATTGGTCGTCGCGCCGGTGAATATCTTCTTGAGGTCGTCGGTCGAGATGTCATCGACGGAAACATCCTTGTTCACGATGGGGCCCATGCCCACGATGCAAACCCGATTGTCCTTGACCTTCGCAATGTCGCTTTCGCTGTCGATCTTCGACTCGACGAAGACGTCAGAATTCCCGATTTGGACAGAGCCTTGGACGATCTGAGTGAGACCCTGCCCGGATCCACCACCCTGCACCGTGATCTGCACGCCGCTGTTCTCCGTCATGAACTGCTCGGCCGCCGCCTCGCACAAGGGCTGCAAAGCGGTGGAGCCAACTGCGGTAATGGTGCCGGACAAAGCCTTCGTCTCGGTCCCGGATCCATCAGACGTGTCCGTGTTCGTGCTTCCGTTGCTGCACCCGACCAGGCCGAAGCCGGCGGCTGAGACAGCCAAGCCAGCTGCCACGCCCATGAACTGACGACGACTGAGATAGTATCCTTGCATAATATAGAATCTCCCTTCAGATCCCTGTCATTGAGCAACATCGCTTTCGCGGATATCTGCCGACTTGCATGATACGGATCTCTTTTCGCCGGGAGGATCAGAATCACCAGGCCCTTACAGAAGTATGACAGGCTCTTACCGTTCCTTTACAAAAGGGACCGCAACGCTTTACATTTACCGGCACCGTCAGAGCCGAAGACAGCCAGATGCCACATGATATAAACCAAAACGTAAAGCCATCCGCATGCCCTGGGCCGATAAAAACGTTTCCCACGAGCAAAGCAACCGCCGAAGACGGCGCGCTCCTTTCGCCCGGAAAAGCGCCAACCGAGGAGAAAGGTTTTGGGCACTTGGCGGGAGGGGGCCATAGCTCCCCCCTCCCCAATCTGCCCCCGGCCCCGTCCTAACGGGTTTTCAGGTGCGTTGGAGACGCCTGTCGCCACCCTATCGCACTTCTTTTCTTCCCTGCTCTCGTTCTTTCTCTCAGATAAGCCTCGCATGGGGACCCTGTTTCGGAAGGATTCTCCACCTCACCTGAACATGCCCGGCCAAGCCCGAAAGAAAGGCGAGGCGTTCAAATCAGCCTGTTCATTGCACCCATTCAGCAGGAAGCGAAGATCCTGTCAACTTCATCTCACCGACCCTTCCCCCACCGAAAAAACAGGCTACAATGAGCACGAAGGGGTTGTCTAAACGAAAGGGGGATTTCGTCACATGAAGCTTTCTGCACGCAACATTCTGGAAGGCACCGTCACCGCCATCCATCCAGGAGCGGTCAACGCAATCGTTGTTCTCGAACTCGAGGGAGGACAGTTGATCACTTCGTCCCTCTCGATGATGTCGTTAAAGGAACTGAACCTTGAAGTTGGCAAGAAAGCATCCGCCATCATCAAGGCCTCGTCAGTCATCATCGGCGTCGACGACTGACAGGAACCACCACAAGAACGCAAGAACCAAAGAGGCCCCTCTCGCAAGCAATACGAGAAGGGCCTCTTCTTACTTCACCTACCCAACCGATTACAGGACGGGCCTCTCCAGGACAGCAAGGATATCAGACAGTTCCTGGGGCGTCTCAAACGGATAGTTCTTTTTCGTTGCCACCACGACCACCTCGCCCTTCCACACCTTCTGCCCCGATGAGCCATGCGAAGCCACCGAACGCTCATCATGACTATCCCAGGCAGAGAACTTCTTGGTGCGAATGAAGTACCGAGCGTCGAACTTCTCCCGGTCAGGAAAATCGGCACGGTTGAAACCATAGGTCAGGTTTTCCAAAAGGGAAGCGACAATGGACTCCATCGGATCGGTGGTTGCGAAACTCACGAGACCTCGCTCGCTGTTGAACGTGGCATAGTCCCCCACATACACCGTGCGAATGCGTTCCCGGCGCACCCGCTCCATCCTCACGACAAGAACGGCAGCTGATGCGATGACCACCCACCAGATTATGGATAGCACCAAATCAAGAGGTCCATCAACGCGATTCAGCCCAAGAAAGTACCAGAACCACAACAGAAAGACCGAAGCGGCGGCAAGCAGGAAGAGTGCAAGAACGTTGCCTTTCTTCATGGTAACCCCTTCCCTACTCGCTCAGTCCGGCGGACACGGTTGTTCCCGTCCGAGAACCTTTTGGGGCGGACGCAGGAGAAGCGCCGCCTTTGCCCGATCCCGATGATGTCCCAAGAGAAGGATCATCATCGCCTGTCAGGTCATCTTCGTATTTTCTCAGTTTGCGCGAGAACAAGCCGCGTCGCGCTGCCGCACACGCCGCATAGACCACCGTGACGACAATGCCAAGAAGGATATACCAGTGAATCCAACACTCCCCCTGATTGGCCAGCGGCATCTCCTCATCGGTGCTCACAGCCAGGGAGGTCTCAGAATACTCGACAGTCGTCTCGACAGGATCCATTGCCGCGGCAGGTGCCGGCTCGACGCTCGCGCCTTTCTCCGCAACCTGCCCAGCCTTCGGCGTCATGGCCGGCGCACTGTCGACGCGTTCAGCTGCAATGACAAAAGTATCGTCTCGAGAGATGGCAGGAGCCTTGGCGCCTGAGAAAGCCCCCGTCGTGGCAAATTCGTCCGACGCCGATCCAAAATCGGACCGGACAGCTTCCTGGCCAGCCACTCCATCCTGAATCGTTGCCGCATTGCCCTCTTCCACACAGACAAAGACATGCGCCATGGATAAGACGAAACCAACCGCCATGGACACGGCAAGGAGTTTTCTCCCTGACGTGTCTTTCAGGTTGAGCGTCCGCTCCAACATACCAATCACCCAGACTTCCCTCGAGACCGGCCGTCCAAAGCCGGTCTTTCTCGCAGATGCTACCGTCTGCGGCGCTTTCGCATTCGAAGCATCCCTGAGGAAGCCTCCTTGATTCAAGCTTTTTACGTAAGTCTGGCATGCTAGGGGTATGTGGTGGTCGTGGTAGGCTCCCACCCAATTGCATGAAATGCAGCAAGGTCGGTAGAGAAACCCGGTAATTATTCTACCATCTTCCACTCCATATGATCTAAGCATGACAGCATTTTTACCGCGAACGAGAACTTTCTCAAACTCAGCCGGTTCCCGTCATATCAAAAAACAGGCAATCAAGTCGCGCGGCAAAATTTACCGATTTTGCGGCAGAACCGCCCTGCCCGCTTTTCCCTTTGGCACCCCATAAGCAACCGACGACCATGCGCTGACTGCAGAACAGAAAAGTTGTTTCGATTGCGCAACCTCGTCCATGCTGCGCAGCCGGGAAAATCCGGGCAAGGCACTCACGGGTAACGTCTCGCTGGACAATATGCGCCATGCTTTGAGCATGGTGTATATTGACGACATCCGGATAATTGCCAGCATCAGCGCCGATCAATACACCTGGACAGGCATCGGCCTGACGTTCGTCGCAAGGATCGAGTCGCCCTATGGAAAAGCGGCGCTTCCTGCACCGAGCGGTGCCTGTATTGGTGCCAAGACAAGGAGCAAACACGGCCATGCCAACGAAAATGCCCGGAAGCAGTGCCCTTTCCGCTTTCTGCGAAAGCATGGCCATCCTCTGCTCCGCTGGCATCCAAAACGACGAAGCGGTGTCCCTGCTCGCAGAAAGCATGGAAGATGAGGCATGCAAGAAGGCCTGCATCCTCGTGTATTCAGGACTCATCAAGGGAGCATCGCTCGGTGCCTCCCTGGAAGACACCCGTTGTTTTCCCTCGCATCTGGTAGACATGGTAAAGGCCGGCGAACATGCCGGACGGTTGGAAAACGTTCTGCAAGGCCTCGCGGACTACTATGGCGAGAAGGATCGCCTGCAAACGAAAGTCAAGAGCGCCCTCACCCATTCTGCGGCTCTGCTTGCAATCATGTCGGTGATTCTGCTGTTCGCGGTCGTCGTCATCCTGCCTGCCTTTATTGGCGGGTACGAAGACGTGACCGGCAACCTCGTGATGGGGTCGTTCTCGTATGGTGGCATAGCGACATTTGTTGGATGGGCGGCGCTGATCGCCACCCTTGCTTGCACCGCGCTCGCTCTCGTCGGCAGAGGAGCAGCCTCCACCGCCGATGGACAACAAGCTCTCGTGCATCTGCTCAAAAGGACCCCCTTCGCCCGAGGCCCTTTGCGTCAGCTGTCCGTAGCCCGCTTCGCTGCCACTTTGGCAACGTTCGTCTCGGCGGGCATCGACACCGATTCCGCCATGCGACGCGCCCTGCCCCTGATAGACCATCCCAACCTGAAACGGCAGATCGAACAGGCTTATGCCGAGACAACCGACCCAAGCTCAGAAAAAAGCTTGGCCCAAGCCATCTCCGACCATGGCGTGCTCGATCCCCTCTGTGTCCGCGTGCTGGTCGTGGAAATGCGATCGGGCAGTTTGGAAACCGCGTTGAGCACCGTGTCGTCCGTCTGCCTCAACGACTCCATCGCTCAGATCGATCGGATCATCGACGGTACGGCACCCACGTTGACAGCCTTCTTGACCGCCAGCATGGGCGCCATGCTGATAGCCGTCATGCTGCCGCTGGTCGGCATCATGGGATCAATCGGGTAGCAGCATGCCGCGCAACTTGACATCCGACCGAATCACCCAACGTCGACCACAACGCCTTGAGAATATCGCCATCGTCATGAGGGTGGCTGCCCTCATGGGGACCGGCACGTCGCGCCAGGCCTTCGCCGAGGAAGCGATTGGACCGCGACGACGCCATGAAACGACGCCGATCCGAACGACATCCTCTGGTCGGGTTCTGCGCACCCATGATAGGAGAAGCAATGAAACTGGAACAACTGCTGCAGGAGATGGTCGATGCGAAGGCATCCGATATTTTTATCATTGCCGGTCTTCCTCTGACTTATGAGGTGAGCGGACGACAGATCAGGCTGGACTCAGCGCCCTTAACCCCGGCCGACACGGAGGCATTCGTGCGCGTCATCTACGAAGCGTTGGGACGCAGCATGAACGCATTCGTGGACAATGTCAATCACGATGACGGTTTCTCCTTTGCCATCTCGGGAACCGGCCGCTTCCGAGCAAGCATCTTCCGCCAACGAGGCTCGTACGGTGCGGTCATCCGCATCATACCCTTCGGCCTTCCCCAACCCGAAGATCTGAACATTCCCGAGGAAGTGTTGTGTCTGAGCTCTCTCAAAAAGGGGCTCGTCTTGGTCACCGGCCCGGCAGGTGCCGGCAAGACAACCACGCTCGCTTGCATTATCGACCGGATGAATCATGAACGCAGCGGATACATCATCACCATAGAGGATCCCATCGAATACGTGCATCAGCATGGCACCTGCATTGTCACGCAGCGCGAGGTGCCCACCGACATCGCCACATACGGCGAGGCATTGCGCTCAGCCATGCGCGAAGGCCCGGACGTTATCCTGCTTGGAGAAATGCGCGACAAAACCGTCATCAGCACAGCCGTCACAGCAGCCGAAATGACACAGTTGCTGTTCTCAACCTTGCACACCACGGGAGCGGTAGGCACCGTCGATCGCATGATCGACGCCTTCCCCGCCTCGCAGCAACGGCAGACCCGCATCCAGCTGTCCCTGGCGCTCCAAGCAATCGTCAGCCAGCAGCTGGTGCCCGCCATCGATGGCGGCATGGTGCCCGCATTTGAGATTATGCGCACCAACACGGCCATTCGCAACCTCATACGTGAAGAGAGAACCCCTCAGATAGACAGCGTGATTGCCGCTGGCGGATCGGAGGGCATGCGCACGATGGATCAAAGCCTGTTTGATCTTGTCAAATCAAAACGCGTGACCAAAGACATTGCGTTGCAATACAGCATCCATCAAGAGGCTTTGGAGAAGCGGTTTGAGGCGGAAGGACTATAGAGAGGCTTTCGTCTCCCCGGACGCTTCACCGGCCGCCGGCGCGGACCGGGAGACGTGGTCCCTAAGCCCTCTGGGAGACCTCCATCGAGCCATACAGGTTCTCGATGGCAAAAGGGCTGCCGTCATCAAGGACAGTCGTGCCGCTGAACAAGCCAAACACCTGATGCTCATCGGAAGAGACCAAGCGGCAATCCAGACGGTCAGCCCGCTCCAAGACCGGAGTGAACGTGAGATCGATCCTGCCGTCGCCATCAGCCATCCGCCAAGGACGCGTGAAGTCATAACGGTCAGCGACGCTTGCCCCCTGCGGCCCCCGCCTTTCGGGAATGCCGAGGTCAACCCGGCCAATCTTGTGGGCGATTCCATCGACGAATAAAGCGTTTCCCCCTGACATCGATTCATCGCCGAGCCTATAGCCCACATTGAACCCGAAGCGGTGCGCCCCTGTCGCACTCCCTCCCCGGCCATCCTGCCAGCCCTGGGCAATGCCGCAGAGCCAGGTGTCACCGCGCGCCCACACCCCTCGATGCCAGTCGAGCAGGCCAAGCGAGTCAGCCGGATTGAAGCCATGAATCAGCAAGCCCTTCTTGAAGCTCCCCCGCGCCCGCATGCCAATGGTCTTTTGGCTATAGCAAAAAGCCTTCTGGTCCTCTTGCCATGGCGCGGCAACGACGATCGAGTCCTGAGGTCCATCGTCCAAGACCGCCTCAAACGTCAAGGCCTCATCCCCGTCGAAACGTGCGAAACGGACGCGAAGGCTCCTCACCCCCTCCTGGACATCAAAACGTATTGACACGCGACCGTTCTCGAACGCCGAGATGCCGGAAGATGATGACTCGGGCAGACGAAAGCGACCAAGGGGAAAAGGCGTCACGATGCTTGTCGTCCGATAGGCGATACGAACAAAATCGATGAGCGACACCGAAACGAGTCCGACATAGCCCAAATCCCCCAACGTGACGAGCACGGCGTAATCGGCATCGTTCACCATGTAGCGATCCCATTCGCGAATGCGTCGCCTCGATGTCCTGACCACAGCGCGACGATACGTCAACACCTGAGATGTCGCCCAGCCGCGCTGAGAGAGCAGGCCGTCAAACCGGTGAAGCGGACCGGCACGCACGATTCTGACGTCACCCGCGTCCACGCGCCCTGCCTTTGGCCCCATCCCCCTGTGGCAGCGACGCAGGTTCTTCTCCCTCCGATCGTGTGGGGCCATCAAGAGGCCCCTCCGCCGCCGAGGCCGGTCGTTGTCGGGTGAGAGGAGCAATGGCGCGCAACACCGCATCTCGAGCTTTTGCCGCATCGCGAGAATCCGCCATATGAAAAACGAGTGCTCCCTTGAACCCCGCCTCGATGATTTCCGAAAAGGAGAGTTGGGGCTCCTTCGTCAAGGCGCCAATGGTCTTCGCAGTTTGAGAGGCAGCGCGCTCAATGTCCTTGGCCACTTCATCAAGACAAGCTCCGTCGGTGGTCACGACGACAGGAAGCGACACCTGGTTCGCTGGCGGAAGATGGACCAGCGCCGTCTTGTTGATGATGGAGTTGGGAACGATAACCACTTCCCCCTTGGCATTGCGTATGATGGTATGGCGCCACATGACGTCCTTTACCACGCCCGTCGAGGACCCAACCTCAATGTTGTCCCCCGGCTTCACAATGCGCAGGAGGCTGACCTGCAATCCTCCGATAAGGTTGGAGATGGTATCCTGAAAACCCAGCGATATGGCAATGCCGCCAATGCCAAGAGCGGTGACGGCGGCGCTCACGTCAACGCCAAAGCAGGTTGACAACATGACGCAGAGACCCAAAATCCATAGGGCGCCCCGGGCGATATTGACGAAGATGGAGCTTGAAGGAAGGTTTTTCTCTTCGTTGAAATGCAACAGATGACGCAAAAAGCGCGTCACGATCATTGACACGACGGCCGTCGCGGCAAGAATGATCACAGCCGAGATTGCCGTGCTGAGCCAATCGACATGCACGAACCCGTCAATTTGATTTTGCAGATCTTCCATAGCGCCATCCTACCAGGACGCAGGCTTGTCGGGGAAACTCTCATGAGTCTCCCATAAAACAACGTGTCCCTGGATTCTCGTGGCAGGAACGTCAATCAACCGTTGGTTGGATGAACCTCGCCACGGCAGATCATAGGAGTGAAGCGACTGGATGAACGGGCCATCCACCAACACATCAGTTGCCTCGAGAAGTTCGCGGGCGGCCGGATCGGGGACGCCGGCAGCCAGCTGTTCATAGCGATAGCCAGAATAGGTCCAGACACCCAAGCCAAGGCGATGCGCATGGCGCGCGATTTCGGCACAGGCGGCGGCTTGCTGGAACGGCTCGCCCCCCGAAATGGTCACGCCTTGCGTCAATTTGTTCGCCGCCACCTCGGCAATGAGACCCTCGATATCACGAACCGTCCCCCCATCAGCCGGCTGGCTTTCAGGATTATGGCATCCGGGACAGGCATGCGTGCATCCCTGCACGAACACGGCGAAGCGCAGCCCCGGACCATCGACGATGGAATCCGGAGCCGTGCCGTAGATTCTGACGGTGCTTGGAACAGTGGTCATGGGTCACTCCGCATGCGCCCCCATGGAAGAGCACATCATGGGGGACGCTCGTTGACAGAAAAGGGATGTTACAGCTGGTGCTTCACGCGGTCTTGCTCCTCGGCGCGTTTGGCGTCGTTGAAGCGATCGAGCGTTCCCACCAGATAGCCGGTGATGCGGCGGATGCGTTCGAAAGAACCGCCATGCTCATCTTCGGTGCGCCCGCATTTGGGACACACGTCACCGATGATGCCGTTGTAGCCGCAGACAGGATCACGATCAACCGGATGGTTTACGGAGCCATATCCGATGCCGCTTTCCTTCATATGGCGCACGACCGCCTCGAAAGCCTCGAGATTTTCCGTAGGATCACCGTCAAGCTCCACATAGGAAATGTGACCGGCATTCGTGAGAGCATGGTAAGGAGCTTCAATCTCGATCTTCTCGAATGCGCTGATGTCGTAATAGACCGGAACATGGAAGCCATTCGTGTAGTAGTCGCGGTCGGTCACGCCGGGAATGGAGCCATAGCGCGCACGATCCATGCGAACAAAACGGCCCGAGAGGCCTTCGGCGGGAGTCGCAATGAGGCCATAGTTGAGATGGCGCTCCTGAGACACCCGGTCAAGATAGCCGCGCATATGGCCGATGATCTCCAAGCCGAGATTCTGCGATGCCGGGGACTGGCCATGATGCTGTCCGGTCAACGCCACGAGCGTTTCTGCCAAGCCGATGAAGCCCACTGACAGCGTTCCATGCTTGAGCACTTCGCGCTGCTCATCGGTCGGCCGCAGCTTCTCGGAGTCAATCCACACGCCCTGACCCATGAGGAAGGGAGCGTTGTACACCTTTTTCCGAGCCTGGATTTCAAACCGCTCATCAAGCTGTCCGACGACGAGCGCAAGCTTGGCATCGAGCAAATCGAAAAAGAGGTCAAGATCCCCCTTTGCACGAATGGCGAGGCGAGGCAAATTCACGGAGGTGAAGCTCAGATTGCCGCGCCCGGGCGTGATCTCCCGATCAGGATCGTACACGTTGGCCATGACGCGCGTGCGGCAGCCCATATAGGCTATCTCCGTCTCAGGGGTGCCCTTGTAGTAGCCGATGTTGAAGGGAGCATCAAGAAAGCTGAAATTCGGGAAGAGTCGCTTGGCCGAGCAATGCATGGCCAGCTTGAACAGGTCGTAGTTGGGATCTTGAGAATTGTAGTTCACGCCCTCCTTCACGCGGAATATCTGTACGGGGAAAATGGGCGTCTCCCCCGATCCCAAGCCTTCCTCGGTGGCCAAGAGCATGTTTTTCACCACCATGCGTCCCTCGGGCGACGTGTCCATGCCATAGTTGACCGAGCTGAACGGCGTCTGCGCTCCGGCACGGCTATGCATGGTGTTCAGGTTGTGCACGAGAGCCTCCATAGACTGGAAGGTCGTGCGATCAGTGTCGGCATAGGCATTCTTTTCCGCATAGGCAAGCACGCGGTCGGCCACCGCTTCGTCCAGACCGCCTTCAAGCAGCGTGGCGCGAACCTCCGCTTTGAAGTCCTCGTTCACATCGAGGCTCGCCCAAAGGCCCGTCTTCGCCTCAACGCGCTCCAAGGCGTCCTGCGCGAACGCACGAGCCTCATCGATGTCTGAAAGCAAATCGACGGCCTCGGCCAGATGTTTCTTGTACAGGCGACGGTAGGTTTTGCGCACGCCTTCGGCCAAGCCGTAGTCGAAATCGCAGATGGCCTGCCCACCGTGTTGATCGTTTTGGTTCGACTGGATGGCGATGCAGGCAAGGGCCGCATAACTGGTGATGTCGTTGGGCTCGCGCAGCACGCCATGGCCGGTGGAAAAACCGCCCTTGAACAGCTTGCGGAGCTCTATCTGGCAGCAGGTCGTGGTGAGCGTATAGAAATCCATGTCATGGATATGGATATCCCCTTCGCGGTGAGCGCGTGCAAACTTGGGATCAATGACGCACATCTCATAGAACTGTTTCGCCGATTCAGAACCATATTTGAGCATGGTGCCCATCGCGGTGTCGGCATCGATGTTCGCGTTCTCGCGTTTCATGTCCGAGTCGGACGCCGTGGAAAACGTGATGTCTTTCAGGGTCTGGATGAGACGGCTGTTCACGTCGCGCACTCTGTTGCGCTCGGCGCGATAGAGAATATAGGATTTCGCCGTCTGCACGAAACCGGATTCGATGAGCGTCTCCTCAACCACGTCCTGCACACCCTCGACGGTGGGTACGCCCTCGATGGCCCCCGCTTCAAGCTTGCTCACAACCTTCTGCGCGATGTCCTCGGCAGCAACGCGATCCTGCATGGCGCCGCATGCCTGAAAAGCCCTCTCAACCGCTTCGGCAATTTTGCCTTGATTGAATTCAGCCGTACGGCCGTCGCGCTTGATGATGGTCGTGACCATGGACGCCAACCTCTCCCTAGTTTCCAGTATTTCCGTCGAACGATCTGTGGATTTCGCGAGTTTTACGCAAATTATCCACCGCTTTTACGCTCGTTTTACACAATATCTTGTGTAAAACGTCACATAACCTATGAATATATGGTATACGGCCTCAAAGTCGAATGCAAGGCAAGAAATAGGAGGTGCGCCCGTTTCATTCGAGACGCACCTCCTTGGTTCACCGATAATCCACATGCTTGAAAGCGGCAGGTTACCTTTTCTTATCGAGACATGTTCCTAACGGCCTTTTTCGGCCAAAGCCTCTTCGAGGACAGCCATCTGATCCTCGGTCTTCTTGAGGCCTCGCATGATGATGAACACATAGACGAACAGGACCAGCCAGATAAGTGCATAGGCAGCAATGATATAGGGGGCTGAAGGAAGAATGGTGCTGTATATCTCTTCAAGGACGGCGTTCATAGTGGCTCCTTTTCTTGAGTGGGGAAACATTCATGCATGCTGCGTTGGCTCCTCGTTCAATCCTCGAGGCGCTCCTTGAGAAGATCGAGGCGTTGGGTAAGACGCACCTGGCGGAACCGCAAGCGATAGAGGGCAAAACCCACCAGCAGCATACCTACCATGACCACGGCCACCGTCAGACCCATATCAGCCGTCATCCCCCCTTCGCGCAACACCACAGGATGGATGCTCGAAGGAATGAGGCGGGTGACCATGAGGCAGATGGGCACGTCAACGAAAGCCACGATGCCCACAACCGCCGCATAAGTTGCCCGGCGCTCAGGATCATCGACGGCGTTGCGGAGGATGAAATAGGCAATCACGATCAGCATGAGAATGAGATAGGTGGTCAGGCGCGGTTCCCACGTCCACCATACGCCCCACTCAAACCGCGTCCACATCTCACCGGTGATCATGGTGCAGATGACGAAAACCAGGGATATCTCCATGGCTATCCTCGCGCACGTGTCAAATCGCTGATCCTTCGTCATGAGAAACCGCACACAGTAATACGCCGCAAAAGCAAGTGCAAGAAACGACGTGATGGCAACGGGCATGTGGAAATAGAATATCTTCTGAGAAAGCAGCAGCTTCGTTCCCACCATTTGATCCCCGATGAGAGCGACGCCGTCCACCGACGCGCCATTCACCGGCGAGGCATATAAAAACGCGAGCAGAAACCCAACCGTCGTGAGCAAGGCCCCCGCCGCCAGCGCGATAGGTGCAACCCTGTCAGGCCATTGTCCAGATTCCGGCACGGCACGCACCCTGTTCTTCTTTTTTTCGGTCATGCGACCCCTTTCCTCTCCAAGGACGCGTCGGAGGTCATCCTCCGCATCCACCTATCCGTCTTGAAACGTGTCGGACGACTTAGGCGCCTCCCCGGGAGCCGCCGTTTGCCCGGTCGTGCCCAACAAGGGCGTGAGACGCCCTCAAGCGCTGATCACGAAGTCGTAGAGCACCCATGACACCAGAATCATCACGACATCATAACCACTCGCCAAACACAGCGAGGGAAAGAACACATCCATGTACCCCTCCGCACCCACGATAGCTGCCGTCGTGGCGGAAACGCAGGCATAGAGAAGCGGAAAAATCAGGGGGATGAACAGTACCGCGAGCATGACGTCGGTGCCGCGAACATTGACCGTTATCGTCGACAGCAGCGTGCCAATGCCAGCCACCCCAATCGTGCCCACCAGCAAAGGCAAGAAAATGAGGCCAAAGCCCGACGAGGGAGCCGCAGAAGTCATGAAGAAAAAATAAAACAAGGGAACCGCAATAATCTCGACCGCAAGAAGAAACAGCAGATTTGAGGTCATCTTCGCAAGAAAGATGACCGATCGGTCAAGCGGGACGAGGAGGATGCCCTCAAGGCACCCCTGCTCCTTCTCATGCGCAAACGATCGGCCGAGACCAAGCAGCGAGGTGAACACGATGAGCGTCCAGAGCAAACCGCCGCTCATCTGCAAGATGTCGAGCTCTTGCGACGTTTGAGCGAGAGCGGCTCCATAGACGATGAGCACCAAGAAGGCATAGATGCCCATGGATGTCAGCATTTCCTTGGTATGGAACTCCCGTTCGAGATCCTTCCTCAAAAGGGTGCGATACTGCCGAAACGTCGAGGGCCTTTGCAAGGCAACCGTCTTGGAGAGCAGCGGCTTTTCAGGCTCGACCAAGGAGTCAAGACCGTCCATCTTACGCCACCCCCATGCCGACCGTCGCGCGGTACAGACTCGTGAAGGACTCATAGTCGATCTTGTCGCGCTCATCGAAGGTGACAACGCGGCCCTTTGACAGGACGAGGGCATGGGTGCACATCGCAAAGCCCTTTTGCAGGTCATGACTCACCATCACGAACGTGCGTCCCGCCCGCGTCGAGGCGATGAGGTCATCGAATATCTCCACCGCATGAGGATCAAGCCCCGAGTACGGCTCATCGAGAAACACGACCTCCGGGTCGTGAATGAGCGCACGGGCAATGGAAAGCCGTTGGGTCATTCCGCGCGAAAACGTGCGGACCACATCCAAGCGTCGATGCTTCAACTCAACGGCATCGAGAAGGTCCAGCACACGCGACCGCGGATCCTCCACCCCATAGAGCCGCGCATAGATCATCAGATTCTCTTCGGCGGTGAGGTCAGGATAAAGCATGGAGTTATGAGATATGAGTCCCAGATGCTCACGCGCCTGATCCGGCTCCTCCTTCACGTCAATGCCCATGAGCCACGCTTGGCCAGACGTTGGCCGGCCAAGCGTGGCAAGAAGACGCAGAAGCGTCGTCTTGCCCGCCCCGTTGGGACCAAAAATCGAGAGGAAAGCACCTGGGGGCACCGCGAACGTGACGTCATCGACCGCACGGCGGCCGCCAAACACCTTCGTGAGCCCTTCGGCCTTGATCGCGGCATCCATGAACAGCTAGACCCCTGCCGTCGGTGCCTCGTGGGCCTCGGCTGACGAGGAGTCGGCCTTTGCGGCCTCAACGACGGGAGTCTCCGAGGAGCTCGCATCGGCGCGCTTCTTCGCAGAAATCTTGCGGGGAGAGCGACGTCCGGCAAGGGCAAGGAACGCACCCACCATCAGCAGGACGAAGCCCACCCATACGAACGAGATGAGCGGATTCACGCGCACATCGAGCGCGAAGGCCCCCTCGTCGTCGACACCCTTGTAGACCACGAACAGATCCTCCGTGGGAAAGCTGATGACGCTCGCAACGAGCTTCTGCTGCTGCGTGGACTGCACGAGTTGCACGGCTGGGTCGACATGGCCGACATACTGGTCGCCCCGGTAGACGTCAAAGGAGACCATGTAGACGATATCGTCGCCGTTGGCCTGTTGGTCAACGGAATTGCCCGTGTAGACCAAGGTGTAGTCCTTGATGGTGAAGTTCTCCGTTGCCGTGGACGTTTCCTCGTCATAGCCCACATAGTCAACCTTCTCGGTGACGTACATGGATGAGCCAATCAGGCCAACGAGAATGATGGCCATCGCCATATGCGCCACAACGCCGCCATACGTCGAGGCACGCCCCCTGAACAACCCAATGAGGCTGACCGCAAGGTTCTTTTCATGAGAGCTGGCGTAGGAGCGAACACCGCGACCCAGCATGAAGAGCGCATTGAAAAACAGGACACTCGCGACAAAGAAGCCAACCGCGGCGAGGCCGTTGTAATACCATGCAGGACTCAAAGTAGACAGCATCTCGGATGCAGAGGTGTCTCCCTGCGCCGCAAGCGCCGTGTAGGACGCAACGGTAGCGTCGTAGGAGGGCAGCAGATACATAAAGAAGTAGACCATGAGCACCGCGAACAGCACAAGAGCGCAGAGCCCGGGCACACGGGCGCGCTTCCAGAACTGCCGCCCCTGCGTGCGGCCCCAAGAGAGCAACGGGCAGATGGCCAGAATGGCCAGATACAGCACGCCCAACGGATGCGCAATGGCGTCAAAGGTGCCCGTTGAGATTTTTTGTCCTCCGAACGGCAACCATGAAGGCAGAGCGGAGGAAATGGTCATGTAGGCAAGCACGAACGTGATCACGATCATGATGACGTTATTGAAATAGTAGGCTGCATCCTTCGAGAACATGCTTTCCACCAAGTCGGTGCCATTCTTCGCCGGCCCAAACGACTTCCAGCGAATGATCAGTCCGACGATGCCCGCGAGAACTGAGGCGACAATGAGGGTCGCAAACAGGATGAGCGACACGGGATCGCCCTCAAACGCATGCACAGACTGCACGATTCCCGAGCGGGAGATGAAGGTGCCCACGATGACGAACGCAAACGTGAGACATGCGCACATCACGCTCCAACGCTTGAACGCTCCCCGCTGGCGATAGACCGTAAAGCTGTGGATAAGCGCCACGCCCACGAGCCACGACAGAAGGCTGGCATTCTCCACAGGATCCCAACCCCAGTACCCACCCCAGCCCAGAACAACATAAGCCCAAACGGCGCCAAGGCCAATGCCGACGCCGAGGAACAGCCATGAAAACAGGGTGTAGCGCGTCGAGCGGGCGACCCACTCCTTGGAGGGATCGTTCACGATCAGGGCGGCGATGGCGTAGGAGAACGGAATGGTGAGGCCAGCGTAACCCACAAACAGCGTGGGCGGATGGATGGCCATGGCCCAATGTTCCAGCAAGGAGTTCATTCCCAGCGCGGATGCCGAGGCCGTGAGATTGCCATAGGCATCGAAGTACGTGTCAGGCGTGACGGTGAAGGGCATGTTGCTCTCCGAGAACAGCAAGACACCGACAAAGGCGGCCAGCACGACCTGGCCGACCATGACCGCCATGTTATCAAGGGGTTTGACCGCTTCCAGATCCCGCAAAGCCACAACGGCATTGAACAGGGAGATAAGCCATGCCCAGAACAGGAGCGAGCCTTCACGACCAGCCCACAGACCAGAAAGCTTATACAGCCAAGCAAGATCGCCTGAGGCATCCGAGTGGTATTCCAGCACATATTCAAGGCTCTGGTCACCCGTCATGAAGCAATAGATGAGCACCCCGCAGGCCACCGTGAGACCGATGGCGGAAATGAGGGCCGCGACGCGCCCGCCCCAAGCGAGCGTGTCACCCCTCTCCTGCATGCGGGCAGAATCACCCTTCGAGCCCTTGGCGCCAAGACGATGCATGATCTGCCCAACGATCAGGCAAAGCACCGAAACGGCAGTGCCGACGAGCGTCACCAGCAAAGAAAGAGCGATGAGAAGAGAAAACAAGTTATATGTTTGCATGAGGCAGCCTTCATTATCCTTCGAGCGAGACAGCGGTCGCGATAAATTTGCCTTCGGTGTTGAGCGACCCCGTCAACACCAGGGATGACCCGTCGACGATCTCGTCGGACAGGGCATCGTCAAACACGACGGGAAGCTCGGCGGTGCCGTCAGCATCCACCAGGACGAAACGGTCGCCCTTCCCCGCCGCGACAAGAGAGCCGTCTTTCACGGCACCCGCCACCTTGACAGGCTTGTCAAGCACGCTTTCGCCGTATTCCAAAAGCTGCGCCACTCCAAGCGAGTCACTGGAGTTCTCGTACTTCGACGGGCATTTCGTCACGAGCTCACTCGCACGTAGCACACCGTCAGCGTCAAATCGTCCCGTGCAGATGGCCGTCACGTCGTTGCCGAACGTCGCTGCAACGCCACCTTCGTACTTGACTCGTAGCTGGGTACCCGGATCGCCGTCAGGATCATAAATGTCAAAGGTCAGGACGTTGTCCTGCGTCGAAAAAGAGTTTTCGACCACATTGCCTGACACTTGGACCTTCTGATCGGCATAGGAGCCTGAGGCCGCCTCGGCGACAGAAATGGTTCTCGCAGCAGAGTTGCCCCCAACGACAGCCAAAATGACGATGAGCACGATGACGATGACACCCGTCACCACGGCCATACGCCGCTTCATTTTCGCGTTCAAGCTTTGCCTTCCCCTCGTTGATGATGGGATCATTGTCACGTATCACAAAGGCTCGAGGAACGAAAGCGTTTCGAATTCAAAGACTCACCATGATGTTCGACGCGCCTCGCAGATGCGCGATCGCCAAAAGCCCCATCCGCACAGAGAGAACGTCCCCTTGGAAGCGGATCGGCGACGAAGGGCGCCACCCATTTCATTCTTCGGATCTTTGTGGAAAGAGCCCGCCGAGGCGCATGCGCCTGCGACGAGCTCCCCTTTTTTCTGTTTATGCAGATGGCCTATGTCCATGACGGGCATAGGCCATCGGATGCAACCAAGCCGTGCTTACGACTCAAGCTTCTTTGCCTCACTGGCAGAAAGCCAGCCATCCGGCACCTCGGCTTCGCTGTGGCACTGCGTGCAATACATCACGGAAGCGCGGTGCGCCTTGTGACAGGTGCTGCACTCCTGCTCGCCATGCTGGGCCACATGCGGATTGAACTTCATGTCCGCCGTAGATGCGATGAGGTCGTCACGCGTCATGTTGTGACAGGACTCGTTGAGACAGAACTCGTCGGGATCAACGCCGCGAGCGGCCGTCAGCTGCTTGAGGTCTTTCTCTTCAAGCGGGTTGACGTAGTTTCCTGAGACCCACGAGACCGCCTCGTTGACCTGCTCGCTCAGCGTCGGGACATGGCAGCTCATGCATGTCGCGTCTGCATTAACGCGGTGCATGGGCGCCAACATGCTGCTGGCATCCGCGACCTCGTTGCCCCACTTGTCAACTGCAGGCTGACCCGGTTCCGCCTCGTACGTCGGCAGATACGGATCCATCGGCGTGTGACAGATAGCGTTGCAGAAGCTCGGCTGCTCATGCCAAACCCAGAAGCCGGCACCAGCCGCAATCACGACGACCGCAACGACTCCGACGATAATCGGCCACTTCTTGCCTTTTCGTTTGGGAGCAGCCTCCGTAGCGACGGAGCCGTCAGTCTCAGAGGCCTCGGCAGCGGTTTCCACTTTGGTTTCTTCTTCGTTCATTTTCCAAACCCCCTTTCGTGTCAATCGTTCGCCTGTACTTTCGCTTCTTCATGGCATCAATCGACCCCATTCCGAAGACACAAGTACTTTACCACGGACATACTAACCTTCAAGCGACAAAAAACCTATCACCCATTTGGGGGGAATTAGCGGCATTGCACCCCCTTTTTTTATGTGACGATCTGCATTTCCCCTGTTGGAGAATACGCCGTCAACGCAAAGTGCGCCGGTGCAGCAAAAGAAGCATGAGAACTCGGCGGATATCCGTTACAACACGGTTAATGCTTTGTCACCGTCCCCATGCCCCGCCAATACCACGACCATTCGCACCTCTTGGTCACGTTGCGAATCACGCACTCAGCAAAAGCCGCCCTCAGCCATGTCGATGAGCTCCTGGCGCGCGTGCACATCCAGCTTCTTGTAGATGCTCTTCGTGTGGCCGCGCGTGGTGTTTTCGGAAATGAACAGCTTGCGCGCTATGGCGGCAATGCTATGTCCACGCATAAGGAGGCAGGCAACCTCGATCTCGCGAGGAGAAAGGCCCCTCTCCCTAAAAAACGAGAACGGTGCCGGATCGACGGAAGCCGCCTCTCCGGGACCGCCGAGAGGAATCGACTCCGATGAAAGAGGCGCACCGGCGTCATGCAGACCTCCCTCGGACGACACGCCCCCCAAGACGCTCCCCGCGCCATCGGAGGCCCGTCCAACCCTGACGGAGACATCGTCGTCAAGCACGAGCTCATCCTCGGCGGGCACGGCGATGGTCTTGGGGCGTTTGCCCCTCGACACCATGACCAGCACGACGGAAAGCAGATAGATGCATACGAACAGCACGTTGACCACATAGGCAAAGTCATAAGCGAAGATGGGAGTCAGCACCGATCCCAAGACATCCCCCGCCGTCATGAAGGCAAGCGTCGGGGCAACGCACAGGCCATACAGCTCTATGGGCGAATACATCTTCTGAGCGGTATACACAGCACACGTCACGAGCAGGAGCAAGTTCACCGTCTCGAAGCCGAACATCAAGATGCCTGTCAAAAAGGGGTTGTAGCTCGATCCAAAGAACGTCGGCAGAAGGAAGATGCCGGTGATGATGGGAAACAATAGTTGATAGATGCGCAGAATCTCGAAACCCCGCGATGAAAATAACTCGAACACCGCCACCAGCAAACCCGCGGCCCCGAACCCAACCAAAACCATGACAGCAGAAGGGTCTCCCGAGGCAGCGGGCGGAGCCGATATCTGTGACACGAGCTTCCAAACGAATCCGATCGAACACACGCAGAACACGGGCTTCCAGAGGTCTCCGACAACGCTCCCAAGGGCTTTGCGGTCAAGCGGGGTGATCGGGTACATCTCAATTTCCGCGAGACTGCGGTTCAGGGTGAACATCGCCAGGAACGGAAGCGCGACAACTGAGACGAATATGAGGGCCACGGGAGGAAGCAGCAGGACAAGGCTGTAGAGCAAGATGGAGAGCACGGCCGAAAGCGGTATGTAGATGATGGCCCGCTGCTGTCCCTCGGTCACAAAGAACGTTTGCCACAGAAGGAAGAAAAGTCCGTTCGCACACCCGATCAGCACGCCAGCCGCCGTTGCCATAAAGGCATCGTTGTAGCCGAGATGGAAGGTGAGGAAGTACAGCAGCGCGCCGCCGCTCAACGCGAATCCCGCCACGAGGGCCAGGGAATGGGGCAGCACGGCCGACCGCTTCCAGAAAAGCAGTGAGCACACGACCACGGCCCCCAGAGTCACCAGCTGTTCGACCAAAATGTAGAGGTGTCCGATGTCGCTGTAATCCGGGGAACCCTGCAACCCCGACAGCACAACGAAGGAGACTGCCCAAAAGAAGCAGAATCCTAGATGATGGAACCTAAGCCCCCTGAGCAATCTCTGAGCACGATTGACTGACACGTTGTTCTCCCATCCCTTACATGCAATCTATCAGAATTCCTTTCACACGTCGAGCGAATACCATGTCAAACGTCTAACGATAAAGCTTCTCATCAGGCACTATTTTAAAACAACCCAAAATATGTCCCCCCGCTGACAACCCTGAAACAACATGCAACAGGGCTAGACGCTCCCTTGGCACGCCCATACACTTAGGCAGGCTCAAGCGAGCTGAAAAGCAGATGTATAGGTGATGAAAGCAGGAGGGAAGAAATGGAGAACAACGCTACGGGGAAGGGAATCGACCGTCGATTCTTCCTACAGGGAGCAGGCGCGGCTGCCTTGGCAACCGCAATGGCGGGAACGTTCGGCCTTGCCGGATGTGCACCCCAGGCAAAGACAGAGACGGGTTCGGGGAGCACCTCGGCCGGCTCAACCTCATCGGGCGAACCGTCATGGTTCACCGCACCAGCAGAAATCGCAGAATCCGAAATCTCCGAGACGATCGAGTCCGAGGTCGTCGTCGTGGGCTCCGGAATGTCGGGCATCGCTTCGGCATGTTCGGCAGCCGAGCACGGCCTGAGCGTGAGCGTCGTCGAGCGCGGCTCGACCTGGTCAGGACGTGGCTACGGCATGGGCGTCATCGACTCAAAGGTCATCAGGGCTGCCGGCCTGTCCATCGACAGAGCCCAAGCGCAGAAGTATTGGACGCGTTGTTGCGGAACCCGCATCAACGAACAGCTTCTCTCTCTGTACTTCAATCGCTCGGGCGAAGCCATGGACTGGGTTATCGACAAGTGCGAAAAGGGCGGCGTGCAGGTGCTTCTGTGGGACGGCTATTCTCGCGATCCTGAGTTCCCCGACGTTCCGGGTTACCACGTGTTCTTCGGAGGACCCGAGCAGGCAGCAGGACGCGACTGGTCCCGCGATGCCACGAAGCTCATGTTCGAAGACTCGCAGGCAGCCGGCGCAACGTACTATTTCGACAACACCGTCGAGCAGCTGAAGAAGGATGGCGACACCGTTGTGGGCGCCATCGCCAAAAATGCCGACGGCAAGTACGTGCTGTACAAGGCAAGCAAGGGCGTCGTGCTGGCCACCGGTGACATCGTCGGCGATCAAGAGATGCTCGAGTACTACGCACCCGAGATCTCCCATTGCAACGCCAAGCTCTACACCCCCATTGGACAGAACACGGGCGACGGCCACAAGATGGGGCTGTGGGCCGGTGGAGCCATGCAGGAAGGCGACTTCCCCCCGATGCTGCATCCGCAGGCCGGAGCCTATCAGCAGTCCGCCTTCCTGTCCGTCAACCAGAATGGCGAACGTTTCTTCAATGAGGCGACATGGGTCAACGGCAAGTCCCTCACCTACCTGCGTCAGCCCGACCAATGCGGCTATTCCATCTTCGACGCCAATTGGACGACGGACAACCTGGCCGGCTTGCCTTATGGCGGCGGCATGTTCTGGGACACGTTCCGCACGCTCGGCTCCGGTTCATGGGATCCGGTTGCAGGACAGAAGTCCGTCGACGCAGCCGTCGAGGCTGGCACCGGATTCAAGGCCGACACGCTTGAGGACCTTGCCAAGCAGTGCGGCCTTCCCGAGGATGCGTTCCTGGGAACCATCGAGCACTACAACGAGCTGTGCGCAGCCGGAGCTGACCCCGACTTCGGCAAGGAGGCAGTGTTCCTCACCCCGGTGAAAGAGCCCCCCTTCTACGCCATGAAGGCGCTGCCGGCCGTGCTCGCCACCGTTGGCGGACTCAAGGTCAACACCGACCTTGCTGTCACCGACTCCGAGGGAACCGCAGTCGAGGGCCTCTACGCCGTCGGCAACGTTTCCGGCGACTTCTACGCAGTAGATTACCCGATCAACGTTCCCGGCAACTCGCAGGGCCGCTGCATAACCTGGGGATACCTGGTCGGCGAATTCCTCGCCGAGAAATAGCAGGCCCGACGCGCCCGCGCGTAAGCGCCAGCCAGCCGCATCGGACAGCTGACTATCCACAGAGACGAGAGCCACCCCTCCTTTCTCCCCCTCAAGGCGGCTCTCGTCTCCTTTGCTTCAAGCGGTCGGCCTCTTCCTCCGGCCGACCGCTTTCTTGATCGCCGCACACCTCGTGCGCGACTCCTCCGCATAGCTTCGCGCGACTCTTTCGAGTAGCTTCGCACGACTCTTCCGGGTAGCTTCGCGATTCCCCTTGGAATGGCTACGCGCGACTCTTCCGCATAGCTACGCGCGACTCCTCCGAGTAGATGGACATTTTTTTCGGGTTGGAGGATGAAAAACGCATTTTTGGGCTGAATTCCGTCCCGCATCCTGGATTTTTCCGCAAGGAGAGAAGCAGATGAACACTGTCCTTTTTCACTATAATATTTGACCTGCACATTTTGTTCTCACTTTTGAGGACGCAATCGAATGAAGCTCGCTGGCGACCCCGAGAAGAGTGCAAGTCGAAAAAAACGTCCACTCCTCAAAAGAAGCCCGCATCATTGAATCAGCATCAGGGGCCCTCAAAGGATCGAAGGATCGGGAAAAGAGATGGGCTGACTCACGTTAACGCGGAAGTCGACCGGCCCCTTTTCGCCTTTCCGAAGTCTACAAGAAGGCGAAAGCAGGTGAGCGGAAAGCCCTTGAAGCCAAGAGAGCCATAATGAGAGGAACGCACCTACGAGCCGGAAAGATCGCGCCCTTCCCTCTGCTGTCCCTGCCCTTCGTTTGAGAGCAGGACGGCATCGCGCCGCCAGGGGCATGACGCCCCTGGCGATTGACCCCTGCCCTCGCCCAAGAAGCTGCTTCAAAAGAAAACATCACCTGTTGGTTTCAGACAGGTTTCATTTTGGCACCCACGGCATCTATGCCAGCTTATAGTGTACAAAAGCAGTGCGAGGTACTATACTTAGTGCATTGATGCATACGCGCACGATGCAATTGAGGGCGGACATGGTGCAGAGGCACATGGCTCGACCAAAACCCCGCAAGCGCACACGCACCTTTTCCCGTGCGTGCATCCAACGCTCCCCCTTCCTCCGCCAATCCGCACGGTCTCCCTCGCTTCATGTTCCCGGCGCTCCTTTGGCAGACAGTCCCTATGCGCGGCTCACCAACACCATCTACGTTGGCGAGCGGCGTGCCATCTTTCGAAAGAGGCAGACATCCCAGCGCAACGCCGTGGCGCTTTATGTCCTTGGTATCCTCTGTGCACTTATGGCCGTTGCCCTCATCGCATTTTTTGTTGGAAAGGATGCCGGCATCGCCGAAGCGGGAACCACCCCCCATTCAGCCGAATCGACTGAAACGCAGCAATAAGAGCACCTTCGAGACAACTCGACAGCCTCATCAACCCGACAGCCCCATCAACCAGCCTGTCGCTCACCAAGACGCCCCTCATTGGAACCGACATTCATCTGCCGTCCTGCACGCTCCCCTGTTTCCGGGCATTTCCCTCAACGATCCTCTTGCACGGCCACATAAAGACGGGGCCATCAAACGGGAAGCTGCGCCTCAAACAAATCGATGAGATCCTGCTTCGAATGAACACCGAGCTTGGCATAGGCGTTCTTTGCATGGGTCCTCACGGTGTTCTCCGTCACAAAAAGCTGGTCCGCAATGTGAGCCTTGCTGCGTCCTTGGGCAATGAGCAACGCTATCTGCATCTCCCGTTCCGAAAGTCCGTAGCGATTTCTCAGCGTTTCTGCGGCTTGTTCGAACTCCTCATGGGACATCGGGGCAAAGGATTTCAGCGTCTCGTCGGAAACGACACGCGCGTCGGCCACATGCTCCTCAAGCTGGGATCCGGATGACGTGGAAGGCGACGGGAGCGGGCGGTCCCCTTCATCCTCCAAGACCCCTCCCGATTCGTCAAACAGCGCACGGACACGAGGAATGCCGTCTGAAAGCAAAAATGCCATGCTCACCGCGAGCGCGAACATGACAACGCCCACGACGGTGGTGACAGCCGGAGAAACCACGCCAACTGCAATGATCAGCACACGACCGATGTTGCGCGAGAAAATGCGTGTGGCCCACGCAAATCCGTAGACGGCATAGGGATGCACGGTCGTATGGCGGCTCACATCCTGCATGGTCACCCAAAGCACTCCCAGCATGAAGGTGTCGGCGATGTTGACCGTGGCGATGGCCAACCCGGTCAGAGTTCCGGGAAACGCCGAGAGGATGAGCATGCCGCCTGCGGCGACAAATATCTCGATACGCCAGAGAAACGAAAAACTCAGGCGCTTGCATCGCAGGACCGCCCACCAGATGACAAACAGGCTCAGGACGATGACGCCCACCTGATGGACAACGCGCAGCACCGGATCGAAGACAACAGGCTCTCCTGCGGGAAACCCTCGAGACAGGCCAAGTGCGAGACCGAACACCGCAATGCCCCCGAATATGAAGAGTATCGTGGAGCGAGGCTCCTCATCGTAGACCGGGAGCGGAGCGACCTGCGAGCCCACGTCAACACGCAGAGCACGCTGGTAGCAGAGCAGAGCGACGGGGGGCATGAAAAGGCTCACCGTGTAACCCAGCATCTCTGGCAGAAATCCCACCACCAGGCCACCCAGCGATCCCAGCGCCAACGAGAGGAACCCAAAGAGGACTGCTTGGTGCATGCTCAATCGGACATAGGCGACCGTCCACATGGCTCCACCGAGCGCACCGCCCATGCCAGCCACGATGCAGGCAGCGAAAAGCATGCCGTCGAGACCCGTCTCCTTGCCCGCCATGACCGCAAGGGTCGACACCGTCATGAGGGCAAATCCCGCCCATGCCACGCTTTTTTGGCCACACTCGGAGAATGGCCTCTTCCACGCAGCGAATGCGCCGACGAGCATGACGGCGCCATACGCAAAGTTGCTGACTATCGTAAACAGCCCATCATCGCTCTGCGTGTATGAGCCAAAGAGGATGCACTGCAGCCATACGCGCGTTGCGGCAAGCCCCAGAAAGCAGTTCAGGAGCCCTCCCCGAGACAGGGCGGCACAGCAGGAAAGCAGACTCCGGACACCGGGCGGCCGAGACTCGATATGTCCCGTTTCCGGTAAAGCAGAGGTCATGAAGAAACCTCAATTCATGGAGGGCGGCAGTCGGTTGGATGGAATCCTCTGCAAAGTATAGCCCATTCAGCACGCCACCCACGGCCGTCACCTTTCACACCTTCCGGGTGACCGAGATGTTTTTCACCCGTTTATGGGCTGGAATCGCACAATCGGAGAGCGTAACGTCCGAGAAGAAGAGATACCGGGTAAAACCCGGAAAGCAGGTCATGGGAGGATCATCATGCAAGAAACTTCAATCGCGCGCGTCGCGTCCGTAGATGCGCGCGGCATTTCAAACACCACGAAGAACCTGACGCGGCGGCAGTTTGCAAAGGGACTCGGCGGAGCGGCCGCGGCACTGTGCCTTGGAGGATTGTTTGGATGCACGCCAGAGCAGGCAGCCGCGCAGGAGGCCTCGAACACGATATCGTGCGATGTGTTGGTCATCGGCGGCGGCGGAGCAGGCATGACAGCAGCCGGCCAGGCCGCTGTACAAGGCGCTCAAACCATCCTTGTCGAAAAGATGCCGCAACTATGCGGTTCAAGCACACTCGCAATCGGAACCCTCTACGGAGCGGGAACGCAGCTCCAGAAGCGAGCGGGGATCGAAGACGATCCAGAAGGCCTCTTGACCTATTTCCTCTCGCGGGGAGGAGACAAACTCGATGCCGACATGCAGCGGTTCTGCGCAGAGCACTTCGGGGAAACGATCGACTGGCTGTCCGAGGATCTTCAAGTCCCCTTCAAGGAAACGGTGTCAAAGAAGGGCAAGGACACCGTCGCGCGCGGCCACAACTGCGCCCACAATGCCATGGACGCCTTGCGCGCCGTCACGGCATACGCGACGGAACACGGCGTCTCCTTTCATTTCAACAGAGCAGTGGAGTCCTTCGTCGTCAACGATGAGGGACGGGTGGAAGGCGTGCTGGCAAGAGTGGGATCAAGGCCGGGGCATGGCGACCTTGTGCGCTATGAGGCTCGCAACGTCATCATCGCCTCAGGGGGCTTCTGCCGCAATGCGTCCATGATCGAAACCTACATGCCCGACTACGTCGACGTCTACACCGAGGTCGGTGTGGGATGCACGGGCGAAGGGCTGCAGATGGGCCTGGACATTGGGGCAGACTACGTCGGCCACGGCGGAACAAACGGCATTCTTGCCTGCGAGGTTGAACCCGGCCAGTCAAAGCTCATCAGCAGCAAGGCCCTCTGGGTCGACAAGTCGGGCCATCGCTTCGCAAACGAGGGCGGACAAACCCATGACATTTACTACGATGTCGCCCATTTTGACGATCAGCATTTCTATGCCGTCTACGATCAGGCCATGGTCGACTCGCTCGATGACGATCTGAGCTCGAAATTCGAATTTGGACTCAAGCAGGGCGTGTTTGCCAAGGGAGACACGATAGCCGCTGCCGCAACTCAGCTTGGCGTGGACGGTCAGGCCGTGCAGAATACGCTTGACTCCTACAACGCCTTGGCCGCGCAGGGAACCGACACCCAATTCAAGAAGAAGGCCGACCAACTTATCCCCCTGGTGCAACCGCCTTATTACCTGCTTCGCATGGGCGTGTGCACTCATGGCAGCTTCGGCGGATACCGCGTGAACACCGACTTTCAAGTGCTCGATGTCGACGGAAACCCCATCCCAGGGCTCTACTCCGCGGGCGAAGTGTGCTGCGGCACGTTCATCTATGACGATTATCCCGCTGGAGGATGCGGCCTGAACTGGTCATACACTTCCGGCCGCTTCGCTGGCAGGAATGCCGCCCAGCTTTAGGATCCGTCCGTTTCGGTGCGGCATGCCCCCAAGCCGCACCGAAACCCTTCATCGAATCGGGCTCTCGACTCTCGCGGGGGAAAAGGCACACCGTGGTCCATCACTCAACCGTGCCATAGACTTGCCCCCACGCATGTCCCCCGATGGAGGAATTGATCTGGTCGCAGAGGCGCTGACGCGTGAAGGTGCTGGGCGGCAACAGCAGCACCACTTCCATGAGATCGTCCGGCAGATCGACGGCCTCGGCAGCAATGACGACGTCGAGACGACGAACCTCTGTCACTTCCCCATCATGAAACAACGCATCGACGACCTCTTGAAGGATGCCGTAGTGAAAGCTTTTCTCCCTATTCGACCGCTTTCTCGCTGCATCCACCCGGCTACCAACCTTCCGGAGAAACCACGACGTCGAAGCCCTCCGTGGTGGCCGCGAGCGCACCGGTGTAGGCGGGAGTCGCGGCACCGCATGCACGGAGAAACTGAACGCCCGATGCCCGCAGGTCCGCCGCAACGCCCACCATGGTGTCAGGACAGTAATAGGGATTGTCGGCAGTGGGGCCACCCTGTTTCGGTTTATGCTCCGCAACTTCCAACTGGACGAGCAAGGGCATATCGACCACGGCGAGAGCCCGACGAGCCAACTTCACCGCACCTGCAGCATCGGCACCAGTAGAAAAGCCGGCAACGGAAGCCCCGTATTCAGCCATCACCCCAAACGCCTCCTCCAACGGAGTGCGGCCGTCAGAAAGCATGCCTTCGGCATCGACCCTCACTGACGTGAATGCCGGAACATCAAGCACCTGGCGAATTGCCATGAGCGCACATTTGAGATCCACGGGATTCCCGAACCCATTCAGAAAAACGGCATCGAACGTGCGGTCCGCACAGACGCGGGCCGCACGAACATATTGGTCACGGTTCTCGTTGAGCGAGCTTTTGCTCGATCCGTCAAGAGGAAGGCCGCAGGGACCAATTTCGATGAACGCATGCTGGGGAGCAAGTCCGTTCACCAAGTCAAGCGCCGCGCGGACAATGTCCCGCCCCCGGTCTTCCAATTCGCAGTGAGCCAGACGCGCGGGGGTGAGCCCCGCCGTGCTGGTCACAAGGCATTGGGCACCCGCCAATTTTTCCAGCCGAAACGCATCACGAACCGCCTCAGACTCGGCGATGTTCATGAATTCAAGATCTCGCTCCACATTGACGCCTTGACGCTCCAGCGTGGAGGCAATGGGGGCGGAAAGCACCAACATATCTTTGTTGAAGCGAAGGGCAATGTCAGGCATAAAGGCTTCCTTGCATTACGGGCTCGCCGCAGAGGCATGCGACGACCGATTGGTTTCCTCAAGCGACATCATACCGAAAGTGAAGAGTCGCTGCACCCCGGACCAAAGATAAATCCCCACTCCGGCACACCGTCACGGCCGCAGCAGCCCGGAGGCCGCACGGGAAATGTCCTTCGCCCTTGAAAGCGAGCGGTGGCCCTGCCGTGGCGAGCGGTGGCCCTCTCCTTCAGCCATGCAACTCACCGACCGTGAGGCCCCGTTGCGCGGCCAACCCACACCTGCTGCCTCCCTGTTTTCATGCTCCTTCTATAATAGGTCCTGCAAGCGAAAGGCTCCCCTCCTTTCAGTTTGCACTGCTTGTACCCCTTACAAAGCAGTAGCGGTGCTCAGACACCGCATCATCCCCTCCTTGAGGCCCGGTGGAGTCCCCTCTCCCCGGGCCAATCCTTTTTATAGGCAACGTTATAGGCGACGCACGGGTTTATCTTGGACGGACGTCGACTTGTCCCTCCTCTGACTCTTTTTCGTTTCGTCACGTTGAATTAACGTAATTGTCACTTTCAGACCCTCCAATTCACAAAACATGCACGCTCGACACATATGTTTTTCAAGGTCAATCTCTATAATAGGTCCTGCAAGCGAAAGGCTCCCCTCCTTTCAGTTTGCACTGCTTGTATCCCTTACAAAGCAGTAGCGGTGCTCAGGCACCGCATCATCCCCTCCTTGAGGCCCGGTGGAGCTCCCCTCTCCCCGGGCCCATCCTTTTTGTGGGACCCTCACGAACTACATCCTCCCATCTCTGTGCGTGATCGCCTCGTTTCGGGGGTATAGGCCAAAACGTGTACCCTAACCTCAATCATAGTCAATTCGATACGGGCCACTGGAATGCAGGTCGCTCCATTGGATTGCGGTGCCCCATTGGGCAATTGCCTGATCCCTGCGGCTAGCA
>JAEWQO010000006.1 GCA_023460315.1 Actinomycetes bacterium | reverse complement strand
GCGTTGGCACTGGCGGTTACAATGGCGGCAGGAGCGGCAATGGCACGCTGCTCAGGCGGCGGCAGCGCCACAACAGGGGGGACCGGGGCCGCAGGAGGCAAAACCACGAAGCAGGCCGAAGGATCGGGGAAAAAGGAGATTTCTATCTCGATTTTGGAACGAGGCCAATGTCCCGCGGAAGAAGGTACCATGGAAGACAACCGATGGGTGAACTGGATCAATGAGAACAGCCCGGTAAAGGTAAACTGGGTACCGGTGCCCCGTACTGAGTCCGTAGCAAAGAGCAACGCTTTGTTTGCCAGTGATTCTGCTCCGGATCTGGTGTGGGAATTCGGTAAGACATTTATGGACAGTCTGATCCAGCAAGGCGTCATCCAGCCTGTGGATGAGTACATAGAGCAGTACAGCACAGAATATAAGGCATATCTGGAAAAACATCCGGAGCTGGTCCCTTATCTGACTGGAGATGACGGCAAAATGTATGCAATGACATCAGCCAGGACGCCTTTAGGCGTGGCAAACCACGGCATCTGGATCCGCCAGGACTGGCTGGACAATTTAGGGCTTCAGACACCGACCACCACGAATGAACTGTATGATGTGGCTTATAAATTCACAAAGAATGACCCGGATAAAAACGGGGTGGATGATACCTTCGGGCTTTCCTTTAATTACAACTTCCTTTCCATTATGAAGACTATGTTCGGTCAGCCGGACGGGAATATGGAAGTCATTGACGGCCAGCTTAAAGATTGGGTAGGTACGGACGAATATGCACAGTGTTTTGACATGTTAAAGAAGATGTACAACGAAGGTATCATTGATCCGGAATACATCACCGATACCAACTTTGAGCGCCAGCGTGAGCTGGTGGTTACAGGTAAGGCCGGTATCTGGTTATCCGGTTACAACATGGAGTCTGAGTGGAGGGAGTTAAAAAAGAATGTTCCGGAAGCCGTGTTCATCCCTCTGGAGCCTGTTGCAGGACCGGAAGGAAAGGGAGGACTCTACCAGGAACCGCCTGCAAATAAAATAATCTGCATGAATCGCAATGCAAAAGATCCTGAAGCATGTTTGGAATTCATCGACTGGATGCTAAAGGAAGGCTGGAAAGGCCCTACTTACGGTACGGAAGGCGTACATTATAAAATGGTAGACGGCATTCCTCAGAAAATCGACGTGGAAAAGAATAAGAGAGAACTGAACTATGCGACGGAATACGCCATTGTATCAGGTGAAGTTATTGACGATATCGGTAAATATATCGCAATCACCAGTGCACAGGATGAACTGTCCCAGGAATATGCCAAACTGCGCACCCTTGGGCTTGATACGGCTATGAAGAATAAGTTCAGAAGGGATATCCCATATCTGCCGGCATCCGAACTGTCCAGCAAATATAACAGTGATTTCTTCTCTATCCAGAATTCCATTGAAGCCAAGATGATAAGCGATCCCAGCTATTCCGTTGCAGAAGGTATTACCGAAATCGAGAGCGAGAAAAAAGGCCTGGGATTTGACGATGTGATGAAAGAACGCCAGGAATGGTACGAGAAAAATAAAGATTTGTTCAACTAATTACGATCAGCTAACAGGAAATGCCAGTGGCTGTTGCAGTCGCTGGCATTTCCTGTGTATAAGAGGAGGTAAACCTATGGCAGATTTTAGAATGAAACGATGCGATACCTTTGGGACGGAATACAGGACCTTAAATGAAGAAGGGAAGAATGTTGCCCATTGCTATGTGACGTCCAATTGCTGGGATGGAAACCAGGCGGTAGTAACGGCCAGGCTGCCCAGCCTAAAAGACAGCAGTTGTTCCTATGTGTGGACGAATCTGGAGTCAGGAGAAGAGAGACTGCTTTGTGAAGGCGGGGTCGGGACGGATTTTACGGTGAGGAACGGAAAATTATATCATGTAGAGGGGGACCGTTATCTGGCGACGGAAATCAGCACGGGAACCACATCAATATTATGGGAGGCACCGTATCCTCTGGTCGGACCCATTTCCATAACCAATGACGGACAGTTCGGGGCGGCTTGCTGGAGATACGAGGACGGCAGCTATTCCATTGGCAGGATAAACTTACTGACAGGGAGCCATGAGGAATTTCACCGCCAATCATTCCCGCCGCCCTTTAACGAAATATCCCACTGTATGCCAAGCCCTGTGGATCCGAACCATATATTCTTCTGTCATGAAGGCCATTGCTGTTATATCACCAACCGCCTTTGGATGACTGACGTAATAAGCGGCAAGACAGAGAATATCTTCCGGCAGCGTCTGGATCTGGACGGGAACAATGGGGAATGCTGCGGCCATGAGATGTGGAGTCCTGATGGAAATGGTTTATATTTTGTTAAATACATATCTGCGACCATAGAACCGAGAGGAGTATGGTATATCGACAGGGAGACACATAAGACCCGCTCAGTGGCTTCCGGAGGTAAGTACTGGCATGTAGGCGTATCGCCTGACGGGAATCGGCTGGCTGCTGATACCCAGGTCCCCGGGAGATTCAGCGATGTGGTCTTAATTGATCAGGCCATGGAACTGGAAATTCCCCTTGTCAGGGCGGAAACAAATTGGGTCCATCCTTGCCACCCT
>JAEWQO010000005.1 GCA_023460315.1 Actinomycetes bacterium | reverse complement strand
GAGTAAGAGGGCTGCCTGATGGCGGCCCTCTTACTTTTGTGGGGATGAAATCATGATAAACACAGACCGTACGGAAGGTTTGCGGGCATTAATTCGTCAGGGCCTGGAGGCGGTCTCTCAGAAAAGTACCGCAGCTCATCTGGGCGACAGATCCACCTATGTGGGCATGAGCGACATCGGCCAGCATTGGGAATGCCCTCGTGCCGCTCTCGCCCGTAAGGTGATGCCCACGCCGAATAGCCTGGAGCGTCTGCTGACCCTGCAGCGCGGGCACTGGTTTGAATCTGGCGTTGGGCAAGCTCTGGCTTCGTTGGGCCTGCATGTACTGCCCCAGCTAGAAATAAGCTGGCAGCATCAGGGCGTACCCATCAAGGCTCATTTGGATTTTGTGCTGGTCTGGGGTGCTCCCGTCAACGCCATACGGATTCTGGAAGTGAAGAGTACGGACAAGCTGCCAGCTTCGCCTCACGATTCTCACCTGCTGCAACTACACGGGCAAATCGGTCTGCTGGCCCAAGCCTGGGACAAACCCGTTTTCAGCCTGCGTGCTGAGGATGGCACGCTTTTGCATGAAAAGATGACCTTCCCTCAGCTTTGCCGTGCCCAACTTGGCCTTCAGTTGCCCAAGCAAGCTGAGAAACTGAGTATAGAAGCCTGGCTGCTCTGCCTTTCCATGAAGGAGGTGACCACCTTTGGTCCTTACACTTTCAATCAGGCCATGCTGGATACGGCCCTTGATCATGCGGTCCAACTCTGGGGCGACCTCACGGCCCACCGTGCCGGGAATTTGTCCCTTTCACAGGTAACCTGCGCCCAAGGTTTTTACCCAATCTGTTCGTACTGTGAATACAACGACGACTGCCCCAAGTTTCCCCAGGGCATGCAGATGCCGCAATGGGAGCCAGCACTTGAAAAGCTGGCGGCCCTCAAGGAACAGCGCACGGCTTTGGATAACGAAAACAAAGAAATGGAGACGGTGCTTAAGCTGGTTCACCGGCAGTCTGGCACACGAGATTGGGTAGACACGGGAAACTACCGATTCCGCATGTCAGTGGCAGCAGGGCGCAGCACGCTTAATCGCGAAGCCCTACATGAAGAACTGACTGCCATCTTCCGCTTTGAAGGCTTGGGTAACATTGACGTAGATGCCTTGCTTGCCCGCTGCGAGCGCGTTGGCTCTCCTTTCGAAAAATTAAGTATTTCACCTATAATCTGAATCTGGAGAAACAAACTCACAGAGCGCGATAACGCAAGGAGGATAAGCTGAGAACCACGTAGCTTGACAAATAATTTGCAAGACGTATCCTTTAATCACGGATTCTTTACTCTAGCGAAAAAAGGAGGCCGCGATGCTTGCCAAACTTACCTCTAAGAATCAGCTTACGCTTCCAAAGGCCATTGTGCAGCAGATTGACCAGCCCGAATATTTCGATGTGTCGCTGGAAGATGGTCGCATAGTCCTCACGCCCATGCAGGTACGGCCAGTTGACGCCGTACGCAACAAACTAGCGGCTCTTGGCATCAGTGAGCAGGATGTAACGGATGCTGTCCAGTGGGGGCGTAGAGCATAGCTATGGCCCCTCGTGTAGTTTTAGACACAAACTGCCTTGTTTCCGCGCTTATTTTCTCAAAGGGAAGAATAGCTGAGCTCCGTCAAATATGGCAGACTGAAGGAATCATCCCTGTAGTTTGTCGTGAAACCGTCACTGAATTGATCAGGGTGTTAAGTTACCCAAAGTTCAAGCTGGAACCCCAAGAAATTGAGAGTTTGCTCGCTGAATTTCTGCCCTGGGCTGAGACTTTCCCACTTGAAATTCCTCTTGAAGAAGTTTCAGAACTTCGTGACAGGGATGATGCAGTCTTCATTCATTTAGCAAAAGCAGCCAATGCCGCTTTTCTAGTGTCTGGGGATAAACACTTATTAGAACTGCGGCATATATTTCCAGAACTGCAAATAACAACCCCCGCAGAGCTTTTAAGGCATATTTCAAAACATAACTAACAGTCATTATAATAAATTTACAGGAAGGCGTACCCATGAGGGTGCGCCTTTCTGTTTTTGGAGGCAATAATGAAAGGCACGAATATTTCTGAACTTGACTCTCTTCAGCCCACCGACCTTAATGCCGGTCAAGTTTTCAGCGGCAAGCCCTCTGGCACCACGGTCAGGGGCTATGCCGTTCCTTCGGCCTACACCCCGGCAATTGATCACGACTATATCTTCCATGAGTCGAGCCGCGACATGGTGGTCTGGTTCGTAAATCTTCAAGGGGCACAGGGGGCACATGAACCGCTCTATGTCTTCGGCCCCACAGGTTGTGGCAAAACAAGTTGCATCAAACAACTGGCAGCCAGGCTCAACTATCCGATCTTTGAGGTCACCGGTCATGGGCGGCTGGAGTTCGCCGATCTGGTGGGGCATCTGACGGTCAAAGACGGCAATATGACCTTTGAATATGGCCCTCTTGCCCTTGCCATGCGGTATGGGGCAGTTCTGCTGCTTAATGAGATCGACTTAACCTCACCAGAAATAGCCGCTGGCCTGAACAGCGTTTTGGACGGCTCCCCCCTGTGCATTGCAGAAAATGGGGGTGAAATTATCCAGCCGCACCCCATGTTCCGTTTCGTGGCCACGGCCAATACCAATGGCGCTGGCGATGACACGGGCCTGTACCAAGGCACACAACGCCAGAATCTCGCCTGGCTCGACCGCTTCACCATCTGCGAAGTGGGCTACCCTGATGCAACTGTGGAGAAAAAGCTGCTGTCCCAGCGCTTCTCTTCGCTGCCCGAAACGCTCTGTGCCACTATGGTGGACTATGCCAATGAAGTCCGCAAACTGTTCATGGGTGAGGCATCAACCGGCAACCTCACCAACACCATAGAAGTCACCTTCTCCACGCGCAGCCTGCTGCGCTGGGGGGATCTGACCGTGCGCTTCCAGCCTCTGGCCCATCAGGGCATACAGCCTGTCACCTATGCCCTTGACCGTGCCCTGGCCTACCGCGCCAGCCGCGAAACCCACGCCATGCTGCACGAACTGGCCCAGCGCATGTTCCCGCAACAGGTGGAAGCTGAAGCCCTCAAAACCGAAACGACTGAAGCAGAAACCCTGCAAGGTGAGCAAGCCCTGCGCTTCATGCGCAGCCATTTGA
>JAEWQO010000004.1 GCA_023460315.1 Actinomycetes bacterium | reverse complement strand
TTCCCATTATGGCCGTATGTGTCCAATTGAGACGCCTGAAGGACCAAATATAGGCTTGATTGGTTCATTGAGTACTTATGCCAGAGTCAATGAATATGGATTTATTGAGTCACCTTATAGAGTAGTTGATAAGGAAAAAGGTATAGTTACAGATGAGATAGAATATTTGACAGCAGATATAGAAGATCCATTTATTGTAGCTCAGGCTACTGAACCATTAGATGAAAATGGAAAGTTTATTTCTAAGAAAATTATTGCAAGATTCATGGAGCAAATTTTGGAGGTTGAGAATACAAAGATTGACTACATGGATGTATCTCCAAAACAAATGGTATCAGTTGCAACTGCTATGATTCCGTTCCTTGAAAATGACGATGCTAACCGTGCACTTATGGGTTCGAACATGCAACGTCAGGCTGTTCCACTTATAAAAGCAGATTCTCCTATTGTTGGTACAGGTATTGAGTACAAGGCAGCAAGAGATTCAGGTGTATGTGTTATAGCTAGAAATACTGGGGTGGTAGATAAAGTATCTGCAAATGAAATAATTATTAAAGCTAATAATGGTAAAAAGGATGTTTATAAGCTTCTCAAATATATGCGTTCTAACCAAGGTACTTGCTTAAATCAAAGACCTATAGTTAGAAAGGGTGAAATTATTGAGAAGGGAGATATTATTGCAGACGGACCATCTACAGATACTGGTGAAATTGCATTAGGAAGGAATATCCTTATTGGCTTTATGACTTGGGAAGGTTATAACTATGAGGATGCAATTCTTATAAATGAAAAACTTGTTAGAGAAGATGTTTATACATCAATTCATATAGAGGAATACGAGGCTGAAGCTAGAGACACAAAGCTTGGACCTGAAGAAATAACAAGAGATATTCCAAATGTCGGAGAAGAAGCACTTAAGGATCTTGACGATAGAGGAATTATTAGAATAGGTGCAGAAGTTCGTTCTGGAGATATTCTAGTGGGTAAGGTTACCCCTAAGGGTGAGACAGAGCTTACTGCTGAAGAAAGATTACTAAGAGCTATCTTTGGTGAAAAGGCTAGAGAAGTTCGTGACACATCACTTAGAGTACCTCATGGAGAATCAGGAATTATTGTTGATGTAAAGGTGTTCACTCGTGAAAATGGTGATGAGCTTCCACCAGGAGTAAATCAACTTGTTAGAGCATATATTGCTCAAAAGAGAAAAATTTCTGTTGGAGATAAAATGGCAGGTAGACATGGTAATAAGGGTGTTATTTCCAGAATACTACCTGAAGAGGATATGCCGTTCTTACCTGATGGTACTCCTTTAGAGATAGTACTAAATCCACTGGGCGTACCTTCACGTATGAATATCGGACAGGTGCTGGAAGTGCATTTAGGATTTGCAGCAAAGGCATTAGGCTGGAAGATTGCCACTCCGGTTTTTGATGGTGCAACTGAGGAAGATATCAGAAATACATTGGTACAGGCAGGAAAAGATCCTGATGGTAAGACTATTCTTTATGATGGTAGAACGGGTATGCCGTTTGATAATAGAGTTACAGTTGGGTATATGTATTATTTGAAACTTGCCCATCTAGTTGATGACAAAATCCATGCTAGATCTACAGGTCCTTACTCATTAGTAACTCAGCAGCCTTTAGGTGGTAAAGCTCAGTTTGGTGGACAGAGATTTGGAGAAATGGAAGTTTGGGCTTTGGAGGCATATGGAGCGGCATATACACTGCAAGAAATTCTGACAGTTAAATCAGATGATGTTGTTGGTAGAGTTAAGACATATGAGTCTATTGTAAAGGGTGAAAACATACCTGAACCTGGAATTCCTGAATCATTTAAGGTTCTTATAAAAGAACTTCAGAGTTTAGCGCTTGATGTTAAGGTTTATTCAGAAGAGGAAGGCGAAATTGCAATTAAAGAGTATGTTGAAGAGGACCTTGAAGAGCTGAATGTTAACATTGAGGGAAGAGAAGATGAAGCAGCTTTAACAAATGATTTTGATGATGAGCTAAAAGATGATATTCTTATTGATGATGATTTGGACATTGACGATATTGATGATATTGGAAGCATCAGTACTGGAGATAATCTTGAAGAAGAGCTTACAGATGAGTTATTTGCTGATGAAGATCTTAGTGATGATTTCGACGATGAGGATTTTTAGGGAGGGAGATAAGCTATGTTTGAACTAAACAATTTTGATTCTATAAAAATAGGATTGGCTTCTCCGGAAAAGATTAGAGAATGGTCAAAAGGCGAAGTAAAAAAGCCCGAAACAATTAATTATAGAACATTAAAACCTGAAAGAGATGGTTTGTTCTGCGAAAGAATTTTTGGACCTCAAAAGGATTGGGAGTGCCATTGCGGTAAATATAAAAGAATCAGATATAAAGGTATTGTTTGTGATAGGTGTGGTGTTGAGGTTACACGTTCAAAGGTAAGAAGAGAGAGAATGGGTCATATAGAGCTTGCAGCACCAGTTTCTCATATTTGGTATTTTAAAGGTATACCAAGTAGAATGGGTTTGCTTTTGGATATGTCACCTAGGTCTCTTGAAAAGATTTTGTATTTTGCATCCTATGTTGTAATTGATCCTGGTCAAACACCACTATCCAAAAAACAAGTTTTAACTGAAAAAGAATATAGAGATAGTGTTGAGAAATTTGGACTTAGTTTTAAAGCAAGTATGGGTGCTGAAGCAGTAAAAGAGCTTCTTTTGGAGATTGATTTAGAGTCTCTTTCAAAGGAATTAAGAAATGATTTAGTTGATTCAACAGGTCAAAAGAGAATTAGAGCTGTAAAAAGACTTGAAGTTGTAGAGGCATTCAGGCTATCTGGAAATCATCCTGATTGGATGATTTTGGATGTCGTGCCTGTTATCCCTCCTGAGTTAAGACCTATGGTACAACTCGATGGAGGAAGATTTGCAACATCAGATTTGAATGACCTGTACAGAAGAGTTATTAATAGAAATAACAGATTGAAAAGGCTTTTAGATTTAGGAGCTCCTGACATAATAGTTAGAAACGAGAAACGTATGCTTCAAGAAGCCGTTGATGCTTTGATTGATAATGGCAGAAGAGGACGTCCAGTAACAGGACCAGGTAATAGACCTCTTAAATCATTATCTGATATGCTTAAGGGTAAGCAGGGACGTTTCCGTCAGAACTTGCTAGGTAAGCGTGTTGATTACTCAGGACGTTCTGTTATCGTTGTAGGTCCTGACCTTAAGATATTCCAGTGTGGTTTACCTAAGGAAATGGCTCTTGAATTATTTAAACCATTTGTTATGAAAAAGTTAGTAAATGATGGTTTAGCACACAATATCAAGAGTGCAAAGAGAATGGTTGAAAGAGTCAGAAATGAAGTCTGGGATGTATTGGAAGATGTTATCAAGGACCATCCAGTATTGCTGAACCGTGCTCCAACACTTCATAGACTTGGTATACAAGCATTTGAACCTGTTTTAGTTGAGGGTAGAGCCTTAAAGCTACATCCTTTAGTATGTTCGGCATATAATGCTGACTTCGATGGTGACCAGATGGCTGTTCACGTTCCTTTATCAGAGGATGCGCAAGCAGAAGCTAGATTATTAATGCTAGGTTCAAATAACATCCTTCATCCAAAATCAGG
>JAEWQO010000003.1 GCA_023460315.1 Actinomycetes bacterium | reverse complement strand
TAGCCATACTAGATCAAAAGCTGGCTGGGCTGTTGACCAGCCGGGGCCGCCAAGCCCCTGGCTACGCTCGATACGGGCTGATTTCTACTGTAATGGGTTCGGGGGGGTTCGGGGGGTTCGGGGGGTTCGGGGGGGTCCGGGTGCAAAAGGGCCCCGGTTTCCCGGGGCCCTCAAACACACGAGCAACCGCAAGCGGCGGCTCGACCTCGCTTGAACTCGAAAACCTACGAAGCGTTTTCCAGAGTCAATTGGAACTCGTACCACTCGAGTCGTGTCCGCTGGGATTCGAGTGCCGCGGCATTGGGACCCTGCGGATCTTTCTCAAGTTCCGCAATGTCCGCGCGCATTTCCTCGGCCTTGGCGCGAACCTCGTCGAAGTCGATTGTCTCGAGCTCATGGCCCATGCGGGCCAAAACCGTCAGGCGGTCCTCATGAACCTGGGCATACCCGTCGAACGTCGCGAAACGGCGCCTTTCTTTCCCGTCGGGATCAAGCCACAGGGTCAAGATGCCGGGACGGTTCGTGCAGACGAGCATCTCATGGCCGCTCATGACGCCAAAGTTGCCCTCGCTGCCAGGAACGTCCGCATAGTCGATCTCGCCAGAGAACAGCTCACGCGTCGGAATAGCTACCGTGCAACGAATCTTAGGCATGCGCTTCTTCCTTCATCTGCTCGTAGGCCGCATACACATCCTCGATGGAACCCTTCATGCGGAAGCACTGCTCGGGAATCTCATCGCACTCGCCGTCAAGAATGGCCGCGAAGGAGCGGATGGTATCCTCGAGTTTGACGTACTTGCCCGGCAAGCCGGTGAACTGCTCGGCCACATGGAAGCACTGACCGAAGAACTGCTGTGCTTTGCGGGCGCGGTTCACCACCAGCTTCTGGTCCTCGGAAAGCTCATCCATGCCAAGGATGGCAATGATGTCCTGAAGGTCCTTGTAGTGCTGCAACAGCTCCTGGATGCCGACAGCGACGCGATAGTGCTCATCACCGACGATTTGCGGATCGAGGGCGCGAGAGGTGGACTCGAGCGGGTCCACAGCCGGGTAGATGCCCAGCTCGGCGATAGAACGGGACAGAACCGTCTTCGCGTCAAGATGCGTGAACGTCGTGGCCGGCGCCGGGTCGGTCAAGTCGTCGGCAGGAACATAGACGGCCTGCACCGACGTGATGGATCCGGTGGAGGTCGACGTGATGCGCTCCTGCAGATCGCCCATCTCGGTGGCCAACGTGGGCTGGTAGCCCACGGCGGAAGGCATGCGGCCAAGCAGAGCGGACACCTCGGAGCCAGCCTGCGTGAAGCGGAAGATATTATCCACGAACAGCAGGACGTCCTGGCCCTGATCGCGGAAATACTCAGCCTCGGTCAGACCTGCCAGACCGACGCGCAGACGCGCTCCCGGCGGCTCGTTCATCTGCCCGTACACCAAGCAGGTCTTGTTGATGACGCCAGACTCGCTCATCTCAAGGTAAAGGTCGGTGCCTTCACGGGTGCGCTCTCCCACGCCCGTGAACACCGACGTGCCGCCGTGCTCCTGGGCCAGGTTGTTGATGAGCTCCTGAATGATGACTGTCTTGCCGACGCCAGCACCGCCGAACAGGCCGGTCTTGCCGCCCTTGATGAACGGCTCGATGAGGTCGATGGCCTTGATGCCGGTCTCGAAGATCTCGGTCTCGGTGGACAGCTGATCGTACTCGGGAGCCGGGCGATGGATAGGCATGAAGCCCTTGACCTCAGGCATCGGCTTCTCGTCCACCGGCTGACCCATGACGTTCCAGATGCGGCCAAGCGTCGCAGGGCCGACGGGCATCATGATGGGATGGCCTGTGTCCTGCACCTCAAGGCCGCGGACCATGCCGTCGGTCGAACTCATGGCTACGGAGCGAACGAGGTTGCCGGGCAGGTGCGTCTCGACCTCGAGGACGATGTGCATGTCGCCCGCGAGGGTCTTCGCATCGACCGTCAGCGCGTTGTAGATCGCCGGAATCTGATCCGGCGGAAACTCTACGTCGACGACAGGACCGACGATACGCACGATGCGACCAGTCGCGCCTTTGCTAGCCTCGAGCTCCTCTCTTGTCAATAATTGTTCACTCATTTAATCCTCCAAAGCTGCAGCGCCACCGACGATTTCCGAAATCTCGGTCGTGATGGCACCTTGGCGTACGCGGTTATACAGTCTGGTCAGCGTTTCGACCATTTCGGTAGCATTGTCGGTCGCCGACTTCATGGCCGTGCGCCGAGCGCCTTGCTCAGCCGCAGCCGAGTCGATCAGCGCGTAGTAGAACGTGTTGAGCATATAGGCGCGCATCAGCTCGCCCATGACCGTCTGGGCATCAGGCTCAAAGTCCACGTCCCCGACGAGCTTCTTCTCGTTGTCGCGGTACTGATCGAGAACGTCCTCTTCCTTCTTGGGAACGATGCCGAGCACCTCGGCAAAGGTCTGAGGGGTGAGGGGCAGCACCTGCTGGTCGATCAGGACCTGCTCAGCGCCATTTCTCGCGTGGTTGAACACAATCATCGCCTCGTCAAGCCTACCCTCACGGTAACCGGCACCGATGTATTGGGCTATCTGTGCGGCTTCCGCATAGGTCGGGTCGGCAGAAAGGTCACGAAACGAGAGGACCGGCTTGATGTTGCGATAGCTGAAGTACCCCATAGCCTTCTTGCCGCATGCGATGACCTCAACCTCGACCCCACGCCGCTCCTTTTCCTTGATGAGCTTCTCAGCATGGCGCAGCACATTGCTGTTGAAGCCGCCCGCCAAGCCACGGTCGGACGAGACGACCACGATGGCCGCTCGCTTCACCTCGTCATGGTGCACGAGAAGTGGCTCGGAGTCGAGCGGCGCATATTTGGCGGTGCTGACCATCATGTCGGAAAGGGCATTGGCCCAAGGCAGCGCGTCCTGCATACGGTCGGTGGCACGGCGGATCTTGGCAGCCGCAACCATCTCCATGGTACGCGTGATCTGCTTCGTCGAGCTGACGGAGTTGATGCGTCTTTCTATGTCGTGAAGGTTGGGCATATGCTACCTGCCTTACACCGAGGGAGAGAACTGGGTCTTGAACGCCTCGATAGCTGCGTTAAGGGCGGCCTTGGTCTCGTCGGTGAACTTTTTCTCCTTCGCGACAGCCTCAACGATCTCCGGCTTGGAAGCATGGAGATAGTCGAGCAGCTCGCCACGGAAGCGGACGACGTCAGGCACCGGAATATCATCCAGATAGCCATGGCCGCCAGCATAGATGGCGATAGACTGATCCATGAACGACATCGGCACGTACCGTCCCTGCTTCAGAAGCTCGGTCATATGAGCACCGCGGTTAAGCTGATCCTGCGTGGCCTTGTCGAGGTCGCTGCCAAACTGCGTGAACGCCTGCAGCTCGCGATAGGCAGCCAAGTCAAGACGCAGCGTGCCCGCGACGGACTTCATGGCTTTCGTCTGAGCAGAACCACCGACGCGCGACACGGAAATGCCCACATCGACGGCAGGTCGCTGACCCTGGAAGAACAGGTCGGTGGTCAGGAATATCTGACCGTCGGTGATGGAGATGACGTTGGTCGGAATATAGGCCGACACGTCACCGGCCTGCGTCTCGATGATAGGCAGTGCGGTCATGGAACCGGCTCCATACTCATCGGACATCTTAACCGCGCGCTCCAAGAGGCGAGAATGCAGGTAGAAGATGTCGCCCGGATAGGCCTCACGTCCCGGCGGACGGCGCAGCGTCAGCGACATCTGTCGGTAGGCCACCGCCTGCTTGGACAGGTCATCATAGATGATGAGCACGTGGCGACCGGGATTCTCGGGGCCGGCCGGCTGGCCGTCCTCGCCGTTGTACACGAAGTACTCGCCCATCGCGGCACCCGCCATGGGGGCGATGTACTGCAACGGGGCGGAATCTCCGGCGGTGGCGGACACGATGATGGTGTTCTCCGCCGCACCGTATTTCTCAAGCGTCTCCATGACGCTGGCAACCGTGGAGGCCTTCTGACCGATCGCGACGTAGATGCAGATCATGTCCTGGTCTTTTTGGTTGATGATGGCGTCGATAGCGATGGCCGTCTTGCCGGTCTGGCGGTCGCCGATGATGAGCTCGCGCTGGCCGCGGCCGATGGGGATCATCGCGTCGATGGCGATGATGCCCGTCTGCATGGGCTCGTGCACAGGCTTGCGGCTGATGACGCCAGGAGCCTTGTACTCGACCGGGCGCATGCCGTCGGACTTGATGGGTCCCTTGCCGTCGATCGGCATGCCAAGCGGGTTGACCACACGGCCAAGCATGCCCTTGCCCGACGGAACCTCCATGATACGGCCCGTCGTACGAACCTGATCGTTTTCCTTGATTGCGGTGACGTCACCGAGGAGCACGGCCCCTACTTCGTCTTCTTCGAGGTTCTGAGCCAAACCGTACACGGTCTTGCCGCCTTCGCCAAGAAACTCCAGAAGCTCGCCGGCCATGGCACTCTTCAAACCGTCGACGCGGGCGATGCCGTCGCCGATCTGGATGACCGTGCCGACCTCGCGGGAATCAACGCTTACTTCAAGAGCCGCCAGCTGCGTGCGCAGTGCGTCGTCAATGGACTGTGCGGTGATTTCAGTCACTAGCATTCACCTCCATCTGTTGATTGTTTAAGCACGTCGCGGGCGTGATCAAGCTGCAGCAAAACGCTGGCGTCGATCCGCCTGCCACCCGTGCTCATGATAATGCCGCCCAAGATGGATGCGTCGATGTGCTCGCGCAGCACGACTTTCATCCCCAACTCGGATTCGGCTTTCTTGATTATGCTATCGCGCAGACGATCGTCAAGTTCGACAACCGTTGTCACGTCGACGACGCAGATGTTGAGCTTGTCCTCCAGCTGTTGCTCGTAGCTTTCCCACACACGGGGAAGCAGCTCGGAATCTTTGCGCTCAGCCATGACGCCCAGCACGTCGACCAGTATCGGATTGCAACCTCCGAAGACGCCGCGGGCAAGCTCGCCGCGCTGCTCGGGCGTGTAGGCGGTGTCCTTGAGCGCAGACGCGAGGTCAAGATTGCCACGTATCGCGGCAATGACCGCCTTCGCTTGATCCCTCACCTCGAGCACGCCGTCCTGTCCGCCTGCCTCATATGCGGCGTCGAACATGATGGACGCATAGGCGGCAACCTGCTCTTTGGTGACAAGGCGATTAGTTGACATTGAAGCTGCCCGCCTCATCCACGTAACGCTCGATGATCTTGCGGTGGTCGGCATCGCTCAGGTCGTCACCGATCAAGCGCGACGCAACGGCGATGGACGTGTCGGCGATGGATCCCTGAAGCTCGGCCACGGCGGCCTTCTTCTCCGCCTCGATGGCCACGCGTGCCTTTTCGATCATGGCGCTGGCCTCGGTATGTGCCTTCTCGGTGATGTCGGCCTTGACGGCCTCGCCGGTCTGCTTGGCTTCAGCGACGATCTGAGACGCCTGGGACTTGGCATCGGCCAACTGCTGGCGGTACTCTTCGAGCACACGCTCGCTTTCGACACGGGCCTCCTCCGACTTCTCGAGGGCTTCCTTGATCATCTTCTCGCGCTTCTCAAGCATGGCATCGAATTTCGGCCAGCCGAACTTGAGCAGGACGACTGCCAAGATGATGAAGGCGATGAGCATCGGAATGAATTCCATCATGTCGGGAATGATGTTCGCGATGCCCTCCTTCTCACTGGCAAACGCGAGCGCAGGAAAAGCACACGTCATGCCGCCTGCCGCGAGCACGGCGATGCCCATGCGGGCCGATGCTTTTTTCGCTCTGGTTTTCACGTAGTAACCTCCTTTTAAGCCTTGTGCGGCGTCGTATCCGGTGAAGGCTCGAGTTACACGATGAAGGTGAGAACGAAGCCGATGAGGGCGAGGGCCTCGGCCAGAGCGGCACCGATGATGAAGTTGGTGAACAGACGGCCCTGCAATTCGGGCTGACGGGCAGTCGCGACGCAGCAGCCGTAGCAGGCGATGCCGATGCCGAGGCCAGGGCCGATCGTGGACAGGCCATAGCCCACGAGCTTCAGTGCGGCGAGTGCGAGTGTAATTTCCACAGTTTTCCTCCTTTTACCGTCTTTGGGCCTGTTCCCAAAAACACTGAATACTTTATGTCCATCCGGCGGTGGAGGCGCCGGTGAAACCCATGTTCATGCTGCCGGGGCAGCACGTCGTTTGACACGGGTCAAACGACGGACGGGCGCTTGGAAGCGCCCGCGCGACATCCTAATGCTCAGACGTCGCGAGAGAGATGTACACTGCCGAGAGAATGGTGAACACGTATGCCTGCAAAAACGCCACCAGCACCTCAAGTGCGTACATCGCGATGAGAAACACCATCCACGCAACCGGCGGAAGGGCAAACAGCAGATTGCCGGATGTCGGGTCAAAAGCAGCCTGCAAGAACACGGTGGTTGCCAAAGCAAAAATGCCAAGCACCATATGGCCGGCAAACATGTTGCCGTAGAGCCGGACGGCCAGCGTCAGCACGCGCAGCACCATGGAAATGAACTCGAAGAACCAAATGATCGGAACCATGACCTTCGGCAGACCCGAAGGGGCGATGGACTTGATGTACCCCCAGCCGCCGTGCGCCTTGACACCCCAATAGTTGAAGTACACGAACGAGATGGCCGCGAGCGCCCAGGTGATGCTGATGCTGCCCGTCGGGGTCTTGAAGCCGGGAATGAGGCCGATGAAGTTAGAGATGAGGATGAAGAAAAAGAGCGTTGCCAAAAACGGCACATGCCGCTTGTAGCCGTGGCCGATGGCCCCCTCCCCCATGTCCTTTTTCACGAACTCATAGCCGTATTCGACCATGTTCGCGAACTTGTTTGACGGAACGAGCGTCAAGCGCTTGCCCGCTGTCATGACCACGACAAGCGTGATGATGAAGACGATGATCATCCAGAAGACGTACTGCGTCACCCCGACTCCGTTGGAGCCAAAGACGACGGCCGAATCGAACGACCCCTGGAGGTGAGGCACATTCTCCGCAAGCATTTCAAGAGGGTTCACGTAACTTACCTTTCCATCCTACTTCCGCAAAAATTTGCCGATACCGAAACCGATAGCGGCCACACTGAGAACGACAACCTCGGCCAGAACAAACGGCAACACGAGATCGCGAGCAACCATGGCGCAGATGACGGCAGTTCCAAACAGAAGGACAAACGAAGCCAGAACACCAAGAAGCAAGGCTCCCATTGAGCCTAAATTACTGGTATCTGTTACCCGCCTTGTCAGCCGAAGGCCGAAAAACAACGGAAGAAAACCCCCGAATCCAGCCAGCGCACCCAGAACAATCGCTGTTACCATAACCTGCTTTCTGCCCTACCGCACATCCCTGCGTGTCCATATGAAACCGCCAAGTATGATAACGGAACTTCTCACCACCTTCCTGCAAAGAAATCAAAAACTTGCATTTTTCGGGTGAATGGATGGATAAACCGGGCAGAAAACTCCCTGTCCCGTTCCCCCACTTGGACACCGTTGTCCGGAGGAGGACCCTGGATTCCTCGCGCCCGCTCCACGCATTCATACGATACCGGAACAACCCCAAATCACACAGCGAAAAGGCCTACGAGACCGCTCCTTCATATATCCTCAATTTCATGCCGGCTTCTTCCAACATGGCCATGGCGAGCTCGTCGGGATAGGGATTCTGGTAGACGATCTCCTCGATCCCCGCATTGATGAGCATCTTGGCACATACGATGCACGGCTGGGTCGTGATGTAGATGGACGCGCCCGTGATGTTGATGCCGTAACGCGCCGCCTGGATGATGGCATTCTGCTCCGCATGCAAGCCACGGCATATCTCATGCCGCTGTCCGCTGGGAACGCCGAGTTGTTGGCGCAGGCACCCGGTCTGCGCACAGTGGGCCATGCCGGTCGGCACGCCATTGTACCCTGTCGCCAAGATGCGACGGTCTTTCACGATGATGGCGCCGACCGCGCGGCGCAGACAGGTCGTGCGCGTGGACACCTCTGCAGCCAGGGTCATAAAATACTCATCCCAGCTGGGACGATGATCTCCGGGCTCCACTGTGGACCTCCCTCTCTTCGCTCGCATGTGCTCGTTTTCGCTCCGTCGTATCCTCGCTGCGTACAACGCAGGCCCAAAAGCAAACACACACGCCGCATATTCCCCGCCACAATCGCGACGACGATTTCAGATGTCTCATGCTAGCACAGCCTTGCCCTGGCTTCTGCCAAAACCTGCAAAGGAGCGGGTTTACCCAAGCCCGTTGGCGACGTCCAGAAGGCTTTGCCGGTCGTATACTCCTATTTTCCGATATATGCTGCTCACATGATTGCGCACCGTGTTTTCGGAAATGACGAGCTCCTTGGCAATGCGCGGGCCGCTGCGGCCCATGGCCAGCAGCAGAAGGACTTCGTCCTCCCTCGGCGTCAACCCATAGAGGCTCGTTATCTCCTTGCAGTTTTCTTCAAGAACTCCAGCATGTTTCCAAGAAGACTGCTCTGCTTGGAACAAGCGCATGAAATCATATTCGGTGAACAAAACCGACCCGCCTATGACGACGGCGATGACGAACCCGGCAAAGACAAGATCGATGGCGGGAAGGGTCAGCTGCCCGGTGCCGACAGCCAGATAAAACGCCCCTTGACTCATGGTCGTTCCCATCCGTTCGACGAAAAGGCTTGCGCAAAAGCAAGTCGCTATGGGCATCTTCGATCGGAAGGCCACGTCCGATGCCACCAACATCACCAACATGTCGAGACCGTGTATGCCGAAGAGAAACACGCCGTTGCCCAAAAAGGCACGGTCTTGCGGCAGGGCAACCATCAGAACCATGCCGGCGGTGACCGCCGGGACGATGAGCCTGAAAAGAAAACGCGCTTCGTATTCCGGCTGCGCCACGATGATGGCCACCGCCAAAGCCGCGAGGAGAACCGCATCGATCGCCAAAGAGGCCTGGATATCCCCCGTGCCGGAAGTCACCAAGGAAAAAGCGCGCTGAGTAAAGCCGTGCGCGGCACCCAGCACCAGCAAGAACACGGCGACTTTGACCACATCAGATTTTTTCCTGCCGTATTTGACCAGGACCCCTGCGCGGCGCGGCTCGTCGCGCGAAAGGTAGAGCACCGCCATGGAGGCCAGAGGAAAACTGCATGTCATCAACGATACGACGGGTCCAGGAAGCAGGGACACGGAGAAAAACAGGAGAAAGGCAAACAGATAGGAGGCGAAGAGGATTCTTCCCACATGCGCCGTCTCCAAAGAAGACCACAGCTCTCCCCACATGCACAGTATGAGAGCATTTCCCAAAGAAATCAGGACAAAAGCAGCCCAGGAAAGGACGGCGAGGCCCAAAAGCCACTCCATGCTCCCCAAGGCAGACAGAAGCAAGGTGCCCAGCGCGGCAGAAGCCGCCGCCGTATAAAACCAGAGGACGTTCTCGCTGAAATTTCTCTTGGCACGATAGGAGCAGAACGCGACCACGAAATAGCCCGCCGTCGTGGCCATCGTCAAAAGCAAGCCGGGAGTGAGCCACGTCCCTCCCGCCAAAGCCGTCGTCCCCAAGGATTCCGGTATCACGTGATTCGTTCTGAATGTCAACATCCACCAGGCCTGCCAGAAGCCCAAACCCAAGAGCTTATAGGAAAATCCCTTGATCCCTGCGGATCTGATCATATATCCCCTTCCTCACCACCCTGATCAACAGCCGCTCTTTGCCCCAACCGGCCAAAACCGTCTCCCCGCAAAACCCGCATGCTCCCTAAGCAGGACTCGGCTCCCAGGGCAGATGTCCCGCCGTGTCCGCTCGCAACCTGCAGCGGCACCAGACCGGTATCTTTATACGTCACGCCCCTGATTTTCGCCTAGTAGGTTTTATACCATCTTTGCTTTTAGTGCAAAACCCTCCTTATCTTTCATGCCGCAAAGGGGAAAAATTCCGTACGCGAAGCGATTCTGTGCCAGGCGTTTCACGCTTCGCTATCAGAGAGACCAACAAAGGAGGAACTATGGGTGAGGGACTGTCAAGGAGAAGCTTTCTGCTCGGAGCCGCCGTGCTTGGCGGAGGAGCCGCCATCAGCATGCAGGGATGCGCACCGCAGGCAACGACGGACGCTGAAGGCAAGGCTTCCGAAAAGAGCACCGAAGGCCACTCGTGGAGCGTCGCGCCCGATCCAATTCCCGAAAGCGATATCACCGAGACCGTCGATGCCGACATCGTCATCGTGGGCGGCGGCATCGCTGGCGTGACGTGCGCGCTGCGAGCGGCGGAACTGGGCCTGAAAGCGGTCGTTGTCGAAAAGATGTCGCAGCCGAGCGGCAGAGGAGGCGGATATGCCGGATACCAAACGAAAGGGATGACGGAAGCGGGCATCATGAATGCCTCGAAGACGGACATCCTGGAACGCTGGATTCGCATATGCGGAAACCGGGTCAAGCCCGAGCTCATCATGCTGTATCTCGACCGTTCGGGAGAGGTGATCGACTGGGCTGCAGACATGGCGGCCGGAAAGCTCACCTTCACGCCCATGCTGACCGCCTATCGGGGAGAGCTCTACAAAGAAGAGCAGGGCTGGAACCTGTGCCTTGCCACAGAAGAGTTCGCTGACAAGCCCGAAGACATGACAAACATCGTGTTTTACCTGTGGAAGAAGTCGGAGGAACTGGGCGTCTCCTATTATTTCGACAGCCCTGCCGTCCAGCTTGAAAAAGACGACTCCGATCGTGTCGTGGCAGCCGTGGCCGACACTCCCGACGGCTACCGGCGCTTTGTCGGAACGAAGGGGATCGTCCTCGCGACGGGAGACATCTCGGGTGATCCCGAGATGGTGGAGGCATACGGAGACCCCCTGGCCAAAAAGGCACCCGTCAACCTCTACACCCCTGCCGGAGCAAACACCGGAGATGGCCACAAAATGGCCATGTGGGCAGGCGGGCATATGGAGCCGACTCCCATCTGCACCATGATGCACCCCAATCACTACACGAAGCAGTGCTATTTCTATCTGTATGTCAACGCCGATGGCAAGCGTTTCATGAACGAGGACACCTACATCCAGGCAAAATCTCTCAACATCCTCGAACAGCCCGGAGGGGACTACGCCTGGAGCGTGTTCGACTCAAAATGGCCAACGGAAGTTCCCGCCAGCCTGAAGTACGGCGGCGGCCAATTCTGGGACAACATGCGGCGCAACCCCGGAAGCGAGTGGAACCAGCAAACTGCGCAAGGCATCATCGACGATGCGGTGAAAAACAACATGGGATTCATCTGCGACACGCTTGAAGAGCTTGCCGACGCCATGGATGTCGACCAGGAGACGTTTCTGGCCGAAGTCAAAGAATACAACGACCTGGTCGCCGCCGGGGAGGACACCCGCTACCATAAGCGGCGCGAGCTGCTGACGTCTATTTCGCAACCTCCCTATTATGCGCTCAAGTTTGGTCCATCGCTGCTGTGCATGCCAGGAGGCATCGAGATAGACACGAAGCTGCGGGTGCTCGATGAGGACAACAGCCCCGTTGCAGGCCTCTATGCCATAGGAAACTGTTCGGGAGGACGCTACGCGATCGACTATCCCCTCATCATCAACGGCAACAGTCATGGGTCAGCAATGACGTGGGGGTATGTTGCCGCTGAAGAGATATCGAAGCAATAGTCTCGACCATACATCGCCGAGCTTGGATACCGCTCCCTCCTCCTTCAGGAATCCAAGCAACCGGCTTTTTCCACCGGGAGGAGCGGCATGCGCTTCCTCCCGGTGGCTTCTGACTACTTTGTTCCGAAAATGCGGTCTCCGGCATCGCCAAGTCCAGGAACGATATACGCCGCTTCGTTGAGACTCTCGTCAATGGCACACGTGAAAATATGCACGTTGTCGTCGGCGGCGAGAACCGCCTCGATGCCGACCGGCGCGGCAACGATGACCATGAGCTCAATGGTGCCCTGCACGCCCTGCTTGCGCAAGTAGGCGATGGCGGCGCTCGCCGAGCCGCCGGTGGCAAGCATGGGATCGAGCACGATGACCTCGCGCTGCGCAATGTCCTTGGGAAGCTTTGCGTAGTATTCGACGGGCTCATGCGTCTCTTCGTTGCGATACATTCCCACATGCCCGACGCGAGCGGCAGGCACCAGCTCATGCACGCCGTCGACCATGCCCAAGCCCGCGCGCAGAATGGGAACGATGGCAAGCTTCTTGCCGCCCACCGCCTTGCACACGGTTTTACAGATGGGAGTCTCCACCTCGATGTCCACAAGCGGGAGATTGCGCGTTGCCTCATAGCCCTCGAACAGCGCCAGCTCTTTCACCAGCTCGCGAAACTGCTTGGACGACGTTTCCTTGTCCCGCAGGATGGAGAGCTTGTGCTGCACCATGGGATGGTCGACGACGGTGACGCGCTCGTACTCTTTTGTCATGAAAGTCTGCTCCTAGTAGTCAAGCTCGGGATAAAGGGGATGGGCGGCAAGCAGGGCATCGACGCGTGCGCGGATGTCGGACAGGACAGCCTCGTTGTCCGCATTGAACACCGTGCGGGCGATGAGCTGGCCGACTTCGTAGAAATCGTCAGCGGTAAAGCCGCGTGTGGTGGCCGCGGCAGAACCCACGCGGATGCCGCTCGTCACGAACGGCGAGCGAGGCTCGTTGGGAATGGAGTTCTTGTTGGTGGTCAGTCCCACTCCCTCGAGCAGCTTCTCGGCATCCTTGCCGGTGACATCGGCCGGCGTCAGGTCAACGAGGCACAGATGGTTGTCCGTGCCGCCCGACACCAGGCGCAGGCCGCCATCCTTCATGCCCTGCCCAAGCGTGCGCGCGTTCTCCACCACATGGTCGATGTATTCCCCAAACTCGGGCTTGAGGGCTTCGCCGAACGCAACCGCCTTGCCGGCTATGACATGCATGAGCGGACCGCCCTGGCCGCCGGGGAACACCGCCTTGTCGATCTTCTTGGCGATGTCTTCGTCATTGGTGAGGATGAAGCCGCCACGAGGACCGCGCAGCGTCTTGTGACTCGTCGAGGTCACGATGTCCGCATGAGGCAGAGGACTGGGGTGGGCGCCCGTTGCAACCAGTCCGGCGATATGCGCCATGTCGACCATGAGCAGCGCATCAACCTCATGGGCGATCGAGGCCATGCGTTCGAAGTCAATGATGCGGGGATAGGCAGATGCGCCGCCAACGATCAGCTTCGGGCGCTCCTCCTTGGCGATGCGCAGCATCTCGTCGTAATCGATGGTTTCCGTCTCGGGGTTCAGCCCATATGACGCGAAGTGGTAGAACCGTCCGGAAAAATTCACCGGAGAACCGTGCGTGAGATGCCCACCTTGGTCGAGGCTCATGCCGAGCACCGTGTCGCCAAGCTCGAGAACCGCCGCATAGGCGCACAGGTTCGCGTTCGCTCCCGAGTGGGGCTGCACGTTCGCGAAGCGGGCGCCGTACAGCTCGCAAACGCGATCACGCGCCAGATCCTCCACGATGTCCACCTTCTCGCACCCGCCGTAATAGCGTTTTCGCGGATATCCTTCGGCGTACTTGTTCGTGAGCACGCTGCCAACGGCATCCATCACGGCGGGAGAGGTGAAATTCTCCGATGCAATGAGCTCGATGGAATCGCGCTGACGGGCAAGTTCCTGCCGGAGAGCGTCGGCAACCGCAGGATCGGTTTGAGATACGAACGAGAGAGCCATGGTCTACTTCCTTTCGAGAGCGGATATTTTCTCAACGCGGCCCGCATGACGGCCCCCGCCGAATTCAGTCGCCAAGAACGCATCGACGATGGCACGATTCGTCTCCTCGTCCACAAACCGCGCCGACACGGTCACGATGTTCGCATCGTTGTGCTCTCGGGCGAGAGCGGCAAACTGGGGACTGGTGACATTGGCGGCACGGATGCCGTCCACCTTGTTCGCCGCCACCGCCATGCCGATGCCGGTGCCGCACACGAGCACCCCGCGATCGGCAATGCCCTGCGCGACATCATGCGCGACACGCTCGGCGAAATCCGGATAGTCCACGCGGTCTCCGGAGTCTGGCCCGCGGTCGACGACCTCGTGTCCCAAGCTCTTGAGGTGAGACACGAGCGACCCCTTGCAGGCGAAGCCCGCATGATCGCTGGCGATGCTGATTCTCATTCTAGACCGTCCTCTTTTCAAAATCGTTTCGCTCCGCCGATTCGATGGCGCCGACGAGAAATCCCGTTCTCCGCCTTTTTCGTTCGTCAGGAAAGCGAAATTCCCATCGTCCGACAAACCGCATCGGACCAGCCTTTCAACAGCGTCTCGCGCCGGCCTTCGGCCATGCCCGGCTCGTACACGTCGTCCGACGAACGCAGGCCACGCAGCTGATCCTTGCTCTCCCAGAATCCCGTGCACAGCCCTGCGAGAAAGGCGGCGCCCAACGCCGTCGTCTCCACATTCTGAGGTCGACGCAGTGGCGTTCGCAAGATGTCGCACTGGAACTGCATGAGAAAATCGTTCGCCGACGCCCCACCGTCCACGTTAAGCACGCTCAAGGGAACGCCGGCATCGGCCTCCATGGCCACCGCGAGGTCGTGCACCTGGTAGGCCATGGACTCCAGCGCCGCCCGCACGAGATGAGCACGCGTGGTTCCGCGCGTGAGGCCGTAGAGGGCACCTCGCGCATCGGCATCCCAATAGGGCGCGCCAAGACCGGTGAAAGCCGGCACCAGGTACACGCCAGCTGAATCCTCGACCTCGCGGGCAATGGCCGACGTGTCTGACACCCTGTCGATGAGGCCCAGTTCGTCACGAAGCCACTGCATGAGGGCACCCGCCACGAACACGCTTCCCTCCAAGGCGTATTCGGGGCTTTCGGTCCCCGGAGCACTGGCAGCAACGGTGGTGATGAGGTTGTGCGATGACACGCTTGCCCGCCCTCCCGTATGCATAAGCAAAAAGCAGCCGGTGCCATAGGTGTTCTTGGCTTGCCCCGAATCGAAGCAGCACTGCCCGAACAGCGCCGCCTGCTGATCCCCCGCAACGCCGCAGATAGGTATGCCGGGAACGATGCCAGGATTGGCCGTTCTCCCGAATTCGCCCGACGACGCGCGCACCTCCGGCATCATGGATGCGGGCACTCCAAACAGATCGAGCAGCCAGGGATCCCATTTCATGCCATGGATGTCAAACAGCATGGTGCGGCTGGCATTCGTCACGTCAGTCGCGTGCACTGCGCCATCGGTGAGGGCCCAGACAAGCCAGCTGTCGACCGTTCCGAAAGCGAGCTTGCCAGCTTCGGCGTCCTCACGGGCGCCGGGCACGTTGTCGAGTATCCAGGTTATCTTGCTGGCCGAGAAATAGGCATCGGGCACAAGTCCCGTCTTTGCCGTTATCTTTTGAGCGATGGCGGGATCTCCGCACCGCTCCTCGATGATGCCGGCCGTTCGACGGCACTGCCACACGATGGCGTTGCCCACCGGCTGCCCCGTCTCCCGATTCCACACGACCGTCGTCTCCCGCTGATTTGTGATGCCGATGGAGTCGATGTCCGCCGGCCCCAAGCCGTGAGACACCAGCAGCTCGGTCAAAGCGCCCATTTGGGATGACAGGATGTCGCGAGGGTCATGCTCCACCCAGCCTGGCTGGGGAAACAGCTGAGGGAATGGATTTTGAACCGTGGCGACCACGCGGCCCTCCGCATGCACGAGCATGGCACGCGATGAGGTGGTGCCTTGGTCGAGAGCTATGATGTAGCTCGGCATGCGTGCTCCTCTATCCAATGCGAGACATCAGTATAGACCTGCATGCGGCCAGGCTCGTTGAGAATCTCATGCCGCATGCCCGGATAAAGCATCTCATCCACCCGCTCGATGCCGGCACGACGCATGAACTCGGCCGCCTCATGCACGCCCTTGCCGAAATCCCCCACCGGATCGTCGGCACCAGACACGAACAGCAACGGCAGGTCGTGAGGGATCTTTGAGGCAAGCCTGCGTGAGACGGCGTCAGCCGTCAGCTCGGTCAACGTCGCATAGGCCCCTGCCGAAAACATCGTCCCGCATTGGTCGTCGGCAAGGTATGAGTCGACAACCTGGGGATCGGTCGATAGCCAATCGAAGGGAGTGCGGGCATCGGGAATCTTCTTCGCAAATGAGCCCGCGCCGAGCCCATCCAAAAACGTGCTGCGATAGTCATCGCCTTTGAAGGAGGCAATGCGTCGAGCCATCAGGTTTCCCGCCTTCGACAGGAGAAAAGGCGGTTGCCCTGTGCCCGAAAGCACGGCGGCGGAAACCCCTTCCCCAGAGCGGGCAAGATAGGAGCGTACGATAAAACTGCCCATGGAATGGCCGAACAGGATATATGGAGTCTGGCGCGCATAGCGCGCGGCAACCGTCAGCCGAAGCTGATGGACATCCTCCACGAGCACATCCTTGCCTCCGCGTGACGGCATACGCCCCAATTCCTCGAGATTCGCCACGCTCTTTCCGTGCCCGATATGGTCGGTGCCGCACACGACAAAACCGCGCCCTGCAAGGAATCGGGCAAACTCGTCATAGCGGCCCACGTATTCGGACATGCCATGCACGATCTGAACGATGCCTCGCGGAGATGCGTCGCGGGAGCCAGCCGCGCGAACCGGCTGCCAGACAAGCCCGCGAATCTGGCTCTTCCCGTCGTGAGATAAAAAACCGATCGCCGAAGCAGAATCAGATGAAGTCATAAATACCCCTCCCCGAGCATGATGATACCCTCCATTATACCGGACGGAAGGAAGGGGCGAGGCTCTACGATAACGCTTGGATGTCGGCAATGGAGATGGCGCCCTCGCGCACCATGACGGGATGTTCCACCGTGCAGTCGATGATGGTGGACGCCACCCCGCTCTTGCCCTTGTCATCAACATCCCTGAGCACCGTTGCGACCCGCTCCATCAGGACGGGATCGAGGGCCTCGAAAGAGTGCGGGGCCTTGCCGCCCGATCGGTTGGCCGACGTGGTGGCCAACGGCTTGCCCACGGCACGAATGAGGTCAAGGGCGCAGTCGTTGTTGGGCATACGCAAACCGATCGTTCCCTCTGCCGAACGAAACGCCGGAGGAACCGCATCCCCCGCCCGGACGATAAGCGTCAGAGGCCCCGGCCAGAACGTGCGTGCAAGCGCCCGCGCAAAGTCGGAAACGACCTTTCCATACCGGTCGAGATCGCCTTGGTCGGCAATGAGCCAGGCAATGGGCTTGCCGTGGTCTCGTTCCTTGATGTCGTAAAGGATTTCCGGACTGTCGGCAGCCCCGACGGCCACTCCTAGGCCGTAGACCGTTTCCGTGGGGAAGATGGCCGGCTCGCCATTCAACAGGGCCGCAGCCGTTTCATTCATCGTTTTCACTCTTTTAGGCATGGTGATGCTACCTCTTTGCGAGACCATCGACGGCATCCGCTGCACATCCGCCTTCGGTCACGTCTTGTCGCAATCCACATACAACCGCCTCGCGGGGGCGGGGTAGCATTGTAGCACTCTCTCATGGAGAATCAAATGTCACGTGCAGCTATGGCCCCATCCGCCTGAGCACATTCAAAGCCGTCCCGTCATTGGCGTCGAAGCTCCGACGCCTTCAACCCAACCTCACTGCCATTCGCAAAGTATTTGTTACGTTTTTTAATTTCGTAATATTTCTGGTGTATGATGCACCCCATAAGGCTGCACGGGGCAGCCAACGACAGAGAAAGGAGTCCGGTATGGCTTGTTTTCTCGTTCCAACTGGCGAGGCAATCATCACAACCATCATAAAGCGCCGCGTTGGGACACAAGAAGAGGCAGAAGGAACTCCCGCCGTTTCAGAAGATGGCAGGTTCTCTTGGAAAGTGAAGCTTTCCTGGCTGACCGCCATGCTCTGGGGCGGCGCATTATTGCTGGCTCTTGAGCATATCTGGCATGGAGAGGTGGTATTTTACCCGCCGTTTCTCACCGCCATGGCCGACCCGGCCGACACGGCAGCCATGCTGCATGAGATGTCAACGGTCGGCATCGGAATGGCGATCTTGGTGACGGCGGTCTGGGTGGTCATGGTGCTCGCAGCCGACCACATCCCGGCACTGCGCACCGCATTGGGCCGGGAAGGAGCATAGGCCATGACGCTCGTCATCACGGCAGCGGCAGCCGTCATCGCCACCATGCTGCGTTTCCTGATGCCGGCAGCAGCCGCGAAATATCGGCTGGGAACGCTCGCCCTCATATACGGAGGAGCCGCCCTCATGTGGGTCGTCGATGGATTCGCCTGCCTCGCTGAAGGAGAGCCGTTCATCGAGCTGACCGATCCGGCTGCCATGGCAGACGACGCCCTCTTGGGCGCCTCCGTCATCGTGCTGGGACTGATAGCTTGGGGAATCGTGCTTGCAGTCAAGAAGGCGCACGGACGGAAAAGAGCCTCCGCCACAGCCTGACGCTCTCATTGATCTGCGTTCCTTCTCATGCATCGTCCGAGCGAAAGAACCCCGACGATGCATGAGACGCCTCGCCGGCAAGGGAACAGCCGAGAAGCACTTGCGCGGCATTGACGTCACAGGCATCACATTCGGTGATGCCGGCGACCCTCCGCCAATCGCTGCCGGCGGGAGACACCAGAGCCTCCGTTCGGGACTCTGGTGTCTTTTATCGGCCCCGAAGCCAACGACAAGGAGCGGCGCGCGGCGCGCCCATCAGCGCCGCCCCAAAGCGAATTCCCAGCCGCAGCATGCCTCCATGAACTCGTGGTCATGCGTGGCCACCATAATCACACGCCCCTGATCCGCTGCAAATTCAAGAGCGCGGGCCAGCTTGGTCATGTTGATGGAGTCAAGTCCGCTCGTCGGTTCGTCGAGGATGATGACGGGACGCCTCGAAACCAGGCCGCACGCAATCGAGAGGCGTTGCTTCTGCCCGCCAGACAGGGCAGCGGGATGCCGCTCCTTCAGCTCGTACAACCCCAAAAGCTCAAGCACGCTCCGTGCATGAGCGAGATTCTCGTCATTGCGCTCAATCCCCAGCATGACCTCGTCGGCAACGCTCGCCGTGAAAAACCCCGCATCCGTGTCATTGGAGCTGTACCACACCTCTCTTCGCAGGTCTCGGCAACCCAAGCGCTTGCCGTTGATGGCGATGCTTCCTCCCTCCGCCTTTCTCAGTCCGGCAAGAACACGCGCCAAGCTGGTTTTTCCGGCACCATTCTCCCCCGTAAGTGCGAGTATCTGACCGCCCGAAAGAGAGAAGCTCACGTCTGCCAAGACCCGTTTGCGCCCATATGACAGGCTCAGGCCGGCGACCTCGACCGTCGTTCCAATCCGCCCAGAAGCGTCGGAGGCGGCAGGCAAAGTAACCGCAGGAGTTTTTAAAAGGGGCTTCTCAACTCGATTGGGACACCGTATGCCCATGGTCAGGCGCTCATCCGCCGAGAGGCAAAGAACATCCCGTGGCGTCAGCGACTTTCGTATGGATCCCGTATCGACTTGGTAAAACGAGTCGGCGACGTCCATGAGGTAAGCGATACGATGCTCGGCGATGATCAGGGTGAAGCCTCGTTCCTTGAGCAGGCGGAGCGTGGTTCCGAGCCTGAACGACGAACCTTCGTCAAGATTTGCCGAAGGCTCGTCCATGACAAGGATGAGGGGATGGGGGGCAAGGGCCGACGCAACCGCGATCTTTTGCTTCTGTCCGCTCGAAAGGAGGTCTATCCGCCGATCGCGCAGACAATCAAGGCCGAGCAGGGCAATCGCCTCATCGGTGTCCCTTACCACCGCCTCGTTCTCGAAGCCCAGGTTCTCGCACCCGAAAGCCACCTCGCCCGCCAGCTGACTGGAGAAAAACTGGGAGGAGGGATCCTGAAACACGCTCCCCACCAGTTGAGAACGCTGCCAGGGTATCAGATCGCCAGCGGCTTGCCCGTTCAGGAGCACCTTCCCTGTCGCCATGCCGCGGTAGTAGCCACCCGCCAGGCCGTTGATCAGGCGGATGATCGTCGTCTTTCCACTTCCCGAACCGCCGAGAAGCACACAGCATTCGCCACGCCTCACGCGCAAAGACACCCCTCGTATCGTCTCGGGAGAGCCTTGGTAGGAAAAGCTCACGTCCTCGAGCGACACCATGCGTTCCCTCATCCCGCCAAGCCCCCCGTCATCCCGCCAGATGACATCCACAAAGTCACGGCGGCAAGGATCGCAAACGAGGCAACGCAGAGGCAGTCGGACGCCCTCAGGGTCCTCTGATAGTAACTCGTTCTCTTCGTAGGGGCCTCTGCCGCGCGGGTGACTGCGGAAGAGGCCAGCTGATCGGCGCTGTTGATGAGCGTCATCATCAGGGGAACGAGCAGATATTCGAGCGTGTCAAGTGGATTGCCCACGACTTGCCTGAACGAGAGAAGGCCTCTGTTCTTCAGAGAATCTCCCAGGCGCCGCATCCCGGAAGCCATGGTCGGAAAGAAGCGGAATATCACCAACATGCCCACGATGAGCTTCTTCGGAACGTGGAAGCTCGCCAAAAACGAGCTGATCAATCCCGGCGGCGTTGTCACCAAGGCGACGACGGCAATGACCGCGGGAAAGGCCTTCCACGCCATGAAAATATGGACGGGAGACAAAATTGCAATCCTCAGATCGAAAAGGGACATCGCGCCATACAGGACAAACAGCAGGGCATAGGACACAAGCAGCTTCCGCGCGAGCGCCGCTTTCCCGCCCAGCGCCACATACGCCAGCAGAGGGCCGACGAGCACCGCCGAAAACCACGTGTTGCTAAGATACGAAAGCGTCACCGCCACAATGATGAGCACGACCATCTTGGTGCCGACCGAAAAGCCCGTATCCCGCCCCGTGCCGCACTCGAGAGCAGAAGTCATCCCTTGTTCGATCATCGGAGGCATCTCAGAGCACTCCCGCCTTTTCAAAATGCTTGCGCGTCATCCTCTTTCCCAGCAAAGAGCCGAGAAAGCCGCCGAGGGCAGTCAGGGCAACGATGCCGACAATCCATTCCACCTGGCCAAAATAAAAGAGATAGGCATCGATGTAAGACTGGTCCAGCATGCGCACTGTCGTGGCCTCTTCAACATAGGCGTTCACATTGATGGCAATGGGCAGGAGGGACGAAGCGACATACATTGCACTGTAAACCGTCCACGCGAGGCAGACCCTGTTGGGGTCGATGCGCCACTCCTGCTTGAGCAGCATGAGATCGACGACGAGGCCGCCGGCAAGGTAGAAGGGCACCATGTACCAGTAGTTCCCCATCGCGCAAAACGCGAGAGACGTCAGGGCGGCGAGGATGATGGTCGTCCCGAATTTCCTTACCCTCATGGTCATCAACATGAAAACGGGCGCAGCCACAAAACAGGCGAGGGCGGTGGATGCCACCATCGAGAAATCGATGCTGAACACCGATAGGGAGGCCACTGCCAACTGAAGGACGATGATCAAAACGCTTAGCAGCACCGTGGTGATGACCTCCTTGATGCCCCAAGGAGAGGCCTTCGCCGACGCATCCCGCCCCACAGGGGTTGACGATTGGATAACTTTTGCCATGATCCAAGCACTTCCTTTCCTCGCTGTTCATCTTCATTCGCCGCTTGTATCGCACCTTTTTGATGCCCGCCATCGGGATGTCATCCATCCCGACCATTCACTCGTTGGCCAGATGCCATCCCTCCGCGCGTTCCCGCTCGTTCCAGAACGAGCGATATCTGCCAGGACGCGCAATCAACTCGACATGCGTGCCAAGCTGCGTGATATGGCCTTCCTCCACAACGGCAATCTGGTCGGCTGCAGCCACGGTGGACAAGCGATGGGCGATCACGATGACGGTGCTCGTCGCGGACAACTGCCTCATGGCGGCGGCAATGGCCGCTTCGTTCTCGGCGTCGAGCGCAGCCGTCGCCTCGTCGAACAGCACGATGGGAGCATGCTTGATCAGAGCGCGGGCGATGGAGACACGCTGACGCTCGCCACCCGACAAGCGGCTGCCTCCCTCTCCGACCGGTGTGTCCCAACCCTTTTCCAACCGGGCCACAACCTCGTCGAGGCGTGCCGTATGCGCAGCCTTCCTCACCTCCTCGCGACTCGCGTCAGGCGCACCCAACCGAATGTTCTCCTCGATTGTGCCGTCGAACAGGTACACGTCCTGAAACACCATCGATATCTGGCTCATCAGGGTCTCGGTGCTCAGGTCGCGCACATCGACTCCTCCTACGCTCACGCTTCCTGCATCCACATCCCAAAACCGGGCAATCAGGCGGGTGAGCGTGGTCTTGCCCGAACCCGAAGGCCCGACAAGGGCAGTCAGGCTTTTCTCGGGACACGCAAGATCGACCTGTTTGAGAATGGCGCGCTTGCCGTCATAGGAAAAATCGACTTTGTCGAACACGACCGCCGATCCCCGTGGCTCGCACGGAGCCTCGGGTGCCGCAAGAGGCTGCGCATCCATGATGTCCTCCGCCTCGTCGATGGCGTTGCGAGCGACGCGGATGGCCATCCCCTGCTGTCCGATTTGCTGGAGCGGATCGATGAAGCGCAAGGATATCACCGCCACAAAAACATATGAGGCAAGATCGAGCGAGCCGTCGCCGAGCAGGTAGGTCGACACCACGAACACGAGGGCAAAGATGACCTGAATCACCAGCGTGTACAGCGCGATAGGGCGCGAGGTCCTGTTGAGCGTGGCAATGGTGGCCTCACGCTCGCCGCGCACGATGCCCTCCAGAGGCGCCCACCCCTTCTCCCCCCGGCTCGACGCACGCAGGACAGGCTGGGCATGGGCGAATTCGAGGACCCGGGCCGCAAGCTCAGAATTAGCCTTTTCTTCTTCGCGATGGCCCTCTCCGGCATTATGCTGCATCGCCCGCGCACCAACGACCAAGAACGGCACCATGACGACAAAGGCCAGGCCGATGCGCCAATCAACAAAGAAGAACAGGAGGGCGACAATGCAGGGAGTTGTAATGGACAGGGTGAGTTGCTTGAGAAACATGCTCGGAAGGTTCATCACCATCTGCAGGTTTTTGCTGAGAAGCGTCGATATCTGCCCAGCGCGTTCGCCGGTGAACCACCCCAGCGGCAACCTCGCCACATGGTCGCCCACCCGCCGTTGAATGGACTGGTTTACCTGATCGATGCCCACGAAATAACCCCTGAGATCTGCCAGATAGCTTATGGAGCAATGCACAATGCCCAAAACGATCACGACGACGAGCTGGCCAAGGGCCGCTCCATAGTCCCCCGCGACCAGCGAACGCAGAAGGGGCAGCAATAAAACGTAAATCACGCCTTCCAAGATTCCGCAGAAGACATACAGCAGGAGCTGAAGCCTCGTGCCGGTCTTCATGCCCGCGAGCTTGTCAATTCGTTCGACGATCATCTCACACCACCTTCGATCTGCTGAGACTTCCAAAGGGCGGCATAGACTCCCCCGCTGTCGACAAGATCGTCGTGACGTCCCCGCTCGACGATTCGGCCCTCGCTCAGAACAAGTATCTGATCGGCATGGACGATGGTGTTGAGCCGATGGGCGATGACCACCGTGGTCCTTCCCCGTGCGAGGTTCGACAGAGCCTCTTGGATGGCCACCTCGTTTTCCGGATCGGCATGTGCAGTGGCTTCGTCGAGAACCAGGATCGACGCATCCTGGAGCATGGCACGGGCGATGGCAACGCGCTGCTGCTCGCCGCCGGACAGTTGGCCCTCGTCCCCCCCGATCACCGTGTCATAGCCATGCGGAAGCTCCTTGATGCGCTCATGGATCTGGGCGCTTCTTGCAGCGGCCACGACCTCCTCATCACTCGCGTCGGGCCGAGCGAGGCGAATGTTGTCTTTGATGGACTCCCGCAGAACAATGGTGTCCTGGAAGACGATTGCAACCTTGGACAGCACATGCGACGTCTCCATCTCGCGCAAGCCGACTCCGCTGATGGCAATGCGACCGCCGGTGGGATCCCAAAAACGGGGGATCAGACGCGCAAACGTCGTCTTGCCCGAGCCCGACGCCCCCACGAGAGCGACGACCGTGTCGGGTTCAAGGGTTGCCTCCACCTCGCGCAGTGCCAACGGCGCTTCTTCTCCGTATGAGAAGGAGACCTGGTCGAACGTGAGGGTCAAATCGTTCTCGGCGACGGTCCTTGGCTCGCGTGGCTCCTCGAGCGGCTGGACGGCGAGAATCGATCCAATGTGCCCCGCTGCGATAAGAGACTGTTGAAGAAACCGAACCGTCGAGAACAGATTGATGAACGATGAGGGCACCCCCACGCCGAGCACAAGGAACGGCACGCAATGTGACAAGTCCGTCCATCCTGAGGAGAGAAACCAGAGTGCTAGGGCAAGCAGCACGACCAGCATGGAGGCCGGCGAGAACAAGGCGAAGATGATCGCTGACGGACCGCCGGTCTTTTTCGTCCACACGTAGCATATTCTGGAGAGGTTGGTGACCGCTTCCGAAAAGCGACGACTTGCGCGGCTGGCGTTCCCGAAGGTTTTGATGACCGATATCCCCTCCACCATCTCCACCGTCGCAGCCGACAACTCCACAACAGAATCGTTGTAGCGCGCGTTGAGGGTGGCGAAATCCTTGAACATGAACGGAGCAGCCACTCCCACGACCAGCACGAAATAGGCCAGAAGGATCAACGCCATGCGCCAATCGACGGCAAACAGATAGAGCAAGGGCAGGGCGGGAGACAGAACGGCTGTGGTAACATCAACCGGCGCATGCCCGACCGACTGATGCATATTGAGAACGTCGTCGGTCGCACCCTGCTTGACCTCGGCCGAGCTGTTGTCTGAAAACCAACCAAGAGGTATCTTTCCCAAATGGTCGATAAGGATGGTGCGCGCATTGACGCGGAAGTCCGCATCGGCCACATGGCAGATGCCGGTGGCCAGGGAGAAGATGAACCGACCCGCCAAAGCGCCACCAATCGCAAGCGCGACCCACGGCACAAGCTCTTCGAAAGGAGGAATTCCTTCCGCCAGGGCGCGCTGTGCAACATGCGTTATGGCCACATAAGGAACAAACGAGCATACTGCCGACACGGCGGCCATGATGACTCCCAGCACCATCTTTGCCCGCACCGGCTCTATCAGGCGAGAATAGACACGCCCCTCAGCTGAATCCATAAGCATCTCCTCAATGAGACGAATGGGAGAACCTTCCCCAAAGCCCACCGTTCCTCGACCACGGCGAACAGGGCTGTTTTCGCCACCGATCAATCCCGATCAAACCAAAAATATTAGCTTTGGCTAACTTTTGAGTGCTTATGTTACCGGAGCGAGATGGTTTCGTCCATCAATATTTTCCCTTTTGCCCAAAATTTCCTTGAGAAGGCGGGAAGTGCGGAGGACTGGCAGCGGTTCCCGCCCTCCAAGGCACGGAGACGGCTGACTGGCAGACGGGTTTTCCGCATCGGCACGGATGCCGCTCCCCCAGCAAACGCGTCAGGGCAGGCCTGAGGAAAGACGGATCAGGGACGCGAACCGTCGGCGACGAGATTATACTTGCGCCTGATCCGTTCGAGCTTCCTTCGCCAGGGAATGAAGATGGCCAGCAGGAACACCACGGTAGCCACCCCGTGGACGCAATCGAGCGGAAAGCCTGCGGCATAGGTGGCAACAGCGGCCGGCCAGGTGATGGGATGAACGAATCCGACAAGATACCAGGAGTTGAGCAGGAAGCCATAGAGCATGGCCGAGCAAAACCCGTACCCATAGACCACCGGCTTGCGATCAAAGGCTCCCCGATCGGCAAGCACGCCCGCACCGTATCCGACGAGCCCCCACGCATACATCTGCCAAGGAGTCCACGGCCCTTGGCCGAAAAAGAAGTTCGACACGAGCGCCGCAAGCGCGCCCACCATGAAGCCGCTGCGGCGTCCAAACACGACGCCAGCGACGATGCAAATTGCGGAAACCGGTTTGAAGCTGGGAAAAGGAGCAAACAGCATGCGTCCGGCAGCCGCAAGCGCGCCGAGGACGACCGTAGGCATGATTTGGCGCAATGCGGGACGCGATGCCTCGTAGCTGGCAAAGAACACGCCCATCGCCACCATGACGACACCGAGGGTGAGCAGGGCCGTCTGATCGAATTGAAAATACGCGCACAGGCCCAACGCCAACGGCACCGCAACGAGAAAGGGCACCTCGAGCTTTCGCAACGCCGCAGCTAGCATGGCGGCTCCCCGCCCTGTCCCCTGTCGCCTTGCGGGAAGGAGACGGCAGGCCGATGTCCCCGGGCAAAGCAACGCAGGAACCCGTCATAGGAGGGCCGATAGAACAGATTCCCCGCAAAGAAGGCGTCAGTCGGCTCGGTGCAGGCAGCCTCGCCATCGAACAGCATGGTCACCGTGTCAGCAACCTGCGAGGCAAAGGCAAGGTCATGCGTCGAGAGCATGATGGTCTTCCCTCCGCGGACAAGCGAAAGCAGCTTTTGGGCGACATCATATTTCGAGGGAACGTCCAAGCCCTTCGTCGGCTCGTCGAGCAGGAGCAGGTCCGGTTTCGTGAGCAGGACCTTGACGAGCGCGAGCTTCTGCTGCTGCCCCCCGGAAAGGTCGAAGGGATGACGGCCCAATAGGCCGTCGAGGCCGAACGCGCCCAGGGCCTCGTGCGCTGCCGTATCGTCATAGCCACAGCGCGCCTGCCATTCGACCGCCTCCTCCCAAACCGTGTCGCACACGAACAGCGCCTTGGGATCTTGTGGCACAAGTGCCTGAGCCCGCGAAAGCGCATTGCGCACCCGTCCCCGCTCGGGCTTGAGCACGCCGGCCGCCAGCCGCAGCAACGTTGACTTGCCGCTGCCGTTGCCGCCGACAATCGCGTGCAGGCTGCCGGCGCGCACGGAAAGGTCACACCCTCGCAGCACCCACGCGGCATCCTTCGCATAGCGGAAGAACGCCGCACGCACCTCAATTGCGGGATTGGAAACCGTGTCGCAAGCCAGCTCGGCATCCGCCGCAGAAGAGACAGCTCTTCCGTTGAGAGCAGCGGTGTCGCACCCGTTGCGATCCGAAGGACGCGGCGGCAGGTGCAAACTCGCCCACCCTTCGGCTCCCTCGGGCCGAAAACGGTCGAGAGAAACCTCTCTCATCCCGCTCTCCTCAAGCTCGGAACACCCGGTCGCGTAGTCAACCATGGATTCGGGAGCGTGGGTGGCCACCACCACGGTAATGCCCAACTCCCGATTGATGCGGAACAGGGCATGGAGAAAATTCTTCTCCCCCACCGGATCCAGCTGCGCGGTCGGCTCGTCGAGGAGCAGCACCTGCGGCTGCATGGCCAAAACCGCCGCCAGATTCACCATCTGTTTCTGCCCGCCTGAGAGATCGGCAGTCGATGCGCGGATCCACGGTTCGATGCCGAAAAAGTGCGCCACCTCTGCCACGTGGCGCCGCATGGCATCCTGCGACGCCCCAAGATTCTCCAGGCCGAACGCCAGCTCATGCCAAACGGTGTCGCACACGATCTGATTTTCGGGACTCTGGGCCACGTACCCGATGCCCGCAGCCGATTCAGATTCATCCCAGTCGTCAAGGGACTTCCCCAACACCTGGACGGTTCCCCACCGATCGCCCACGGGAGCGATCTCGGGCTTGAGATTGCGAAGGAGCGTGGTCTTTCCGCTTCCCGTCGCACCCACAAGAAGCGCGAACGACCCTCGAGGCACCCGCCAGTCCAGCCTCTCGAACACGGGGTCACACCCGGGATAGGCAAACGAGAAGCATGCCGTTTCAATGGCTGGCGACAGGGAGCGATCCGACGCGTCACCCCGCCTCCGTTCCTCGTTCGAAGCGCTTTCTATCACATCCACCTGATCTCCTCTGCAAGCTGCAATCCCATGGGCAACAACAGGAAAACCGCATAGGGCACGTAGCCCCACCATAGCGCAAGCGTGCTCAGCTTCGGATAGAACGTGAACTGCGCGCAGGCGATCCAGACGAGAAAGGCGCTCACGGCAACGAATGCGATCACGATGGCCAGTGCGATGGCGTCTGCCGTGCGGAAGCGGTAGCGGCTGTAGACAGTTCTCCTGCGTGACGAACCCCAGCCCCGGGCACGCATGGCATCGGCCGCCTCAAGAGAATCCTCCATGCCCCACCCCATAAGTACCGAGGAAAGCCTGATGCGAGAAGAGGTCCGTTCCCGCGCGCTGCGCGGACGGGCGCCAGAGCAGGCACGCTGCACCGTGTCAATTTCGATGCCGCGTCGCACGAACTGGGGGACGAGACGCGCGGCCATGGAAAGCATGAGGGCGATGGTCGGCGCACCGTTGCCGAAAAGTGCCATGACCTTGTCCATGGTGAGCACGCGCGAGGCGTTGGAGAACCACAGGACGACTGAGACCAGCAAAGCGCCCATGCACATGCCGTAGACCAAGCTCTCAAGATAGACGGCACGCACACCGATGCGAAAAAGCTCCGTCGACCCCGATGCCGAGAACAGGGGATTCACCACCATGATGACCAGCATGAGCGGTACCTGCCACAACAGACTCCGACCGCTCGCCCGCCAGCCACGGAGAAACACGCTATAGGCGAACCCCGCAGACAGGGAAATAAGGATGCAGACCGGCTGGAAGGCAACCATTGACAGCACGAGAACGGCTGCGAAGTAACAGCCTTGCACGGCGGGGTGGAATATGTCGAGTGCTGTTGGCTTCATAGAGGGAACCCATCCAATGATACTCCAGCATCAACTATCCTGCGTGAGAACATAGCGCCAAGCGATGACATCGCCATCCTGAAGAACATAGGATCCCGCAGAATAACTTGGATCGACGCCATTGACGAAATACTTCCAACCGCTATCTCCGCCATGGTCAAATTCCGCCAGGCCTCCAATTGCTGCGACATAAATGCCAAAAGGAGAATCTTTGGCATTGACCGACAGACCGGTCGCCTTAAGGGCATCATACACTGTCGCCCCCTGGTTGAAGGTGGGATTCGCCTTTCCAGACACCGGGTTCCCAACGGCCGCACTCGACACGGAAACCGACACGGTGACCGTGGCGGACTGCTGCTGGCCAGAATCGCCCGATGCGCCCGTTGAAGAGCCTGCGTTTTCTTGCGTGTCGGATGAGTTCGAGGAGGAACCCGACGGCTCCCCACTCGGCTGGCCGGCCTGGCCTTCGTCCCGCTCGCTCGCGTTGCCCTCCGCATCATTTCCCTGGGCTTCTCCCCGCACCGCCTCGTCACCAGCAGATGGCTGAACCGTCGTCTGTAGCACGCCATCGGTCAGAGAGTCCGAATCACCCGGCAAGAACAGGAACCAGGCCGATACGCCGATGAGCGCTATCGACAGCGCGCCGACAACGGCGACCAAGGCCCTCTGTCGCCCCGACAACCGGCGAGTCGATCGAGGCCCTGATTGCCGCGCGGAAGAACGCTCTTCCGTTGGCCCGCCCGAAATGGTCACCTGACGTGCCGCTTCGTCGATGCGGACGCCATCCTGATCGGCAGCATTCTTCGACATCACGAGGCCTCCCCGCCACGGCGGCGTGAACGAATGACATAGGCCGTCGCGACCGCCAAGCCGACGACGCCAAGACCGATGCCGCCAACCGCCCAAGGATTCACCATTCCCTGCTCGACCGCCGCTTCAGACATCCCAGTGCCCTGCCCATCAGAGGCTCCGCCCTGAACGTCCCTCGACAAGAGAGCGCCTTTCGAATCCTTCAGAACATCCTCGCTCGACGCAGACGAGCCAGCAACCTGGCCGATTGGCACATGTGCAGCAGGCACCGTCCCCAGCGAATTTCCCGAAGTGGCAGCGTCCTCGCCTCCGCTGCCGGGCACCTCGCGCGCAGCCCATTTCGCATAGAGCGTCAAAGAGGCACTGACTGGTGCATCGAAATCCCACGGTTGAGTGCATGCCTCGTCCGAATACCAACCGCTGAAGGAATACCCGGCCCGCATCGGATCCGCAGGTCGGGAAACCGTCGCGCCAAGTGCGACGAAGCGCGACGCAACGGAGGTCCCGCCATTGGATTCGAAGGTCACCCTGGAACCCTGCTGGCCAGCGAGGGCGAACAGCATACCCGAGTCATTGGTGTAGTACAGATTTCCGCTCTTGTCGCTCACTACGGAAGCCGTGCAATACTGCTGATATGCAGCATCGGGCACATAGAGAGCATACGCGGCATCATCGCCAAGGCGGTAGCCATACATGCCGCCTGGATACCCATTGCACGTGAAGTACACATAGGTGCCGCTTTGCTGGACAGACACAAGCGGAGCGCTTTGGGCCTTTCCTTTATCGCCCCGTACAGCATGCTCAACAGACAGGGTGGACAAGTCTATGACCGAAAGCGTCCCATAGCCCTCGGCGTCGACGCCGCAAACGAAGGCCATGCCGTCAGCCACCGCAGGAGTTGAGCTCGACTCACTCGCGAATCTGACTGACCCTCCGGAGAACAACGCATCACCCTCGCGAACTATCTTGTGAAGCGTTCCGTCAACGGTAACTACAAGGTACGCGTCCTCCGATCCCGACACGCCGTCCGGCACGGCAACGACGGTCGAACGGCACGCCGCGCCAAGAGACACACGTGCCCTGACTTCACCGGTCATGCCGTCGATGAGCCTCATTTCTCCAGACTCATCCCCAATCAAAATGTCAGCGCCCGAGACGGCAGCGCCCGCCCAATAGTAACCCGCTGACGAATCCGACTGCACAGAACCATCCGTCCTCTGCCACAGGACGGAACCATCCGCAATGCTCACGCATACGAGCGTCCCCACCTTGCCAACGCCTCCCGCTCCGATCACGGTAAAGCCCGCATACACGCAGCCATTCCCCACAGTCAAGGACGAGAGCGCCTGATAGTCGAGCGCGTTTCCCGCATCCGTCAGCGCAGCCGTCTTCCACACGCAGGTTAGAGCATCGGCGGTGAAAGCAGCTAAACTCCCGTCATCGGTCGGAACGATAATTACGCCGTCATCGTAGACGGGGCGACAAAAATACCCGATGTTCGTCCCTATGGTTGCGGTTGCCTCAACCTTGCCAGTTTCAGAATCGATCTTGCGCAACGTGCTTCCCGCAACCACATAGAGGTCGCCGTTGACGATGAGCGGATCGGACACACCGGAGGTTGCAGAGGCATCTTCGCGATAGTCGTAGGCCCACGAAAGGCTGGTGGACTGCGTGGGAGTCGGCGAGACCACCACTGCCCCTCCGGCTGCACCGCTCGCGTAGCCTGGCCACGAGGAATCGTAGCTCGGTCGAGGAGCGTCGGGATCGACCACGACCTCAGCCGAATCAGGAAGACTCTCTCCGTAAGCGGAATAGCACCAGACCACGCTGTCACCCGCCTGCAACGCGTAGCTCCCCGCCCCAACCGTTGCGGCCTCTCCGTTGATGAATAGCTGCCAGTACTTGCCCGTCGAAGCATCGTAGCCAAGCGTTTGCCCAGCATCGTAGGGAGAGGTGATGGTGTCGAGGAACCAGCCATACGAGCCATTGTCAGCCTCGTGAGCGAGACCTGTCCGGTCGAACATCGCCTCAGACAAATCGGCCGCTGTGGAACCCTCGTTCATCTCATAGCTTCCCGCAGACGCCCACGTTTGAGAGAGGCCCGACGCGTCAGAGCCGATGACTTCACACGTCACTGCAAGCTGGTCGGTGGGAGCAAGATCTCCGTAGCCTGAGTAGTACCAGATGACGCTGTCGCCCGCCTGCAGCGTGTAGCCCGAGGCACCGACCGTTGCGGCCTCGCCGTTAATGAAAAGCTGCCAGTACCGCCCCGTCGGCTCGTCCCAGCCGAGCGTCAGTCCCGCATCGTAAGGCGAGGTGATGGTGTTCAGCGCCCAGCCATAAGCACCGTTCGGGTCGAAGTCGGCCACAAGGCCCGCCTGCATGAAGGCCGCTTCGGACAGGTCGGCCGCCGTCGCCCCGTTGTCGAGCGTATAGGGAGATGCCGCCGCCCATGTCTCCCGATTACCACTCTTGTCAGCGCCGATCACCGAACACGTGGCCGTGACGTGAGGGTCAACCTGCCCCGAGGTGCCCGCAACGGTGAACGCGGCCGTGACGCTCTGCGCCGCCAGCTGCGAGAACGTTGCTCCCCAGGTGGGATCATCGGCATACAGCTGTGCATAGCGGGCATATTTTTCGCTCGAAAGACACGACGACACCGTCACCTCGGTATCGTACTGGGGTTGGGTGACATGAAGGCTCTCATGGGACACCACCCCGGCGTTACTCGATTTGAACACGCGCCATCCGGCCGTTCCCATCGGGTCATACCCGGGAAGGTCGACGGTCACGATGCCCGCGCCTGCCGCGTCGGCAGACGTCACGTCATACGCCCAGGCAAGGTTGCCCTGACTGTCTCGATACGCCTTCTGAAAGGTGCGGAGATCTCCCGTTACCGCATCGGCCGACTGCCCGTTCGCCAACACAGCCGAATATCCTGCCTTGGCGTCCTGCATGAGAGCAAGCTCGGCCGTGATATCCTCCGCATCCAGGGGAGACACGTTGAAGGACAGCGTCTTTGAAGCGCTGATCTCAGCATTCGACTTGTCAGTCACCGTCAGGGTGATGTCGACGGAAGAAGGTTCCGAGCCCGGCAGAGGCCGATACGCATTGCCTCGGTAGCCATTCACCACAACAGAATCCGATGAGGCGGCATAGGTGACCGCATAGTACTTGCCGTCCACGCCAATCGTCTTGGGCGTGGGCAGCTGGATGTCGCCCTCAAGCGTGCTTTGGCCCACAGCAGCGCCGGTATCGCTGTAGGAGAGGTTATCGTAGGTGAAACCGTCCCCGACTTTCTGGGCGAGAGCGGCCTGCTCAGCCGCAACCTTGTCGGGGTCTCCCTTGACGGTCACGTCGAACGTCTTGGTGATGGTCGTGTCGGGACCGCCCGACGAGGAAATGGCTCCCGCCGAGATGGTCGCCGTGAGCGTGACGACACGATCTGACGCGGCACGGGTCACCTTGCCCGTGTACCCCTCATAGATTGAGCCATCGATCTGCACCAAAGAAGCGTCGGAAGTGTCCCAGGACACGCTTGACCACGTTTTGCTCGACCCTGTCGAATCGGTGAGCTTCGCCGGCAGGGTCAGGTCCCCCGTCACCGCATCAGCGATGTCTCCAGAAGAGAGACCCACGGCAAGCGATGATGATTCCTCTTCGAGGAACTCCTCGAAGAGGTCGTCATTCCAGGGAATGGTGACGGGATAAGAGGGCTCGAAATCGAAGGTCTCACCTCCCCGCGACAGCTCAAAGACGCAATCGAACTGGCGCAGCTGGGTATAGGAAAAAAACGTGCTCGACGCCTCGCTGGGGTCCATGAAGAGATAGGTGATCGTCCCGTTGGTGTCATCGTCTGCCGTGGAGATGCCGACCGTTGCAGCGCTGTCGGAACGGCGGGGTTCAGCCGCCTTCGTGGAGACCTCCACGTCGGTGTAGCCGAGCTCGACGAGTTTCGCCTTGACCAAGTCGTTGACCGTGGAATCCACGCCATAGACAGGATTCGCCCTGAAGGAGGCCTGCTGCAGCTTCTTGGCCACACCTTCAAGCGAATCCGCATCAATGACTTTGGCAGAAAAAACAGCCTCGACCGACGAGGACCCGCTGCTTGCCGTGACCTTGAGGTATTTGCCAGCCGCCTCACGCGGGACAGTCAGCGAAGAGGAGGAGGCACCTGCGAGAGGAACGAACGGCCCTCCCCTGTCATCGCTCACCGACCATTCGAAGGACACCTTCGACGTCACGTCATCGCCGTAAGTCGCGCTTGCCAGACTTTTCGCTTGCACCGTGGCATCAATGCTCCCACCGGTGAGCAGATCCCCCGACGAAGGATTCAAGGTGACGCGAAGCAGGTCGTACTCGCCTGGTCCGACGACCTGGTGCGTTGACGAGGAGACGGTGTTGGCAAGAGCCGACACGGTGACCTTGAGATAGCTGCCCCGCAGCGCATCGCTCAACGCGAGAACGCCGTCCAAGGGATCATAGCCCCCGTCAAGCACCCGATAGGTTCCCGATGCGGAATCGGCCACATACCAGGTGTAGGTGAGCTTTGCGTCTGAGGGAGCAGCCGTCTCCGTATATCCGCTCGTGACCTTCGCGACAGGCGTGATGGTAGCACCTGCCTGCATGGCCTGTGCGGAAGAGGTCAGGCCGACCGAAGAAAGCGCGTATTCACCGGCCTGGGTTATGGGTCCCAGAGGATCGACGGGCTGCGTGGTACCGGAATAGTAGGGTTTCGCGGTGCTGACCACGCTGCCGTCGCTCGTCACCTTGACCCGCAGATACTTGCCCGTCGAGGCGGAGCCGTTTATGGTGTCGCCGATGGTGTAGGTTGAAGCGGTCGCTCCAACAATGTCCGAGAAACTGCTGTCGGATGTCGACTTCGTATTGGAATACTGCCACTGATAGCTCACCACATCGTTGGCGGACACCGGCGATGCCAAGCTCTTGAAAGCAGTCGCCTGCAGAGTCGAGCCGATCTTCGCCGTTCCCGCAACCTCCACCTTATAAAGCTCAACGGCACCGGCGGGAACGACCGGCCCGGCCGCCGATGACACAACATCGCTATAGCCGCCGTTCGCGCATGCCTTGAGGTACATGCCTCGCAGGGCGCTGGTGACTTCCAGGGAATTGCCCGTAGCTCCCTCGATGGGTGTCGAAACGCTGGAGGCCGTGTCACCCCAGTACCACGACCAGGAAACCTTGTCGCTCGAGGTCACGTCCTGGGAGGATGCCTTTGCCGTCGCAACAACGACGTCTCCCTCCGTGACCTTGCCGCTCTTGTCCAATGACACCGAGGTGACGTTGATCGAGCCAGCTGGAGCCACCGCATTGGTGGCAGTCGTGGAATACGAGCTGCTTCCCACTTTGGCCTTGATGAGGCAGCGGACATAGCTTCCCTGATATGAGGAATCAAGCGTGAGGCTGGAAGAAGTCGCAGCGGGAATGTCAGAGAACGCGCTGGTCTTGCTCGTTGTGCTGACTTGCCACTGATAGGTGAGCTTGCTCGAATCGATGCTGCCTGTTGAGCCTTTTTCCTTTGCCTGGGCGGTTATGGTGTCGCCCACGGCAACGGCATACGTGTTCAGGCTCGCCGAGTAGATGTCAACAGCACCGACGAGCTTGAACGGGCCGTATCCGTAAGGATAGCCGAAATCGACCGTGTTGGCTCCGGCATTGGCTGAAACAGAGAGACATTTCCCCACATAGAAGGGATCGGACACCGTGAACGTTGCCCCTGTCGCACCCGCGATGGTCGTCCAAGCGGTCGAATACGAAGGGCTCGTGGTTTCGGCATACTTCCACGTATAGGTCACGCCGTCGGCAACATACGTCGGCGAATAGGACGAGCCCGTGTAGGCCTTGGCCTCAAGCGTCGTCCCCAGCTCGGTCGTGGCAGGCTTGACGAGCTCAACCCCCGAAAGCTGGACGGCACCCTCGGCGAGGACGGCATCGCTCGTCATGGAAGAAACGGCATTGAACCCGGCACTCGCCTCAACCTTGATATAGTGGTTTTTCTGATCCTCGCCAATCACGCATGAGGGACTTTGCCCAGAAGATATCTCGGTGAACGTTCCATACCGAGAGGTGGAGGCTGACCACGTGTATGTCACCTCCACCTCCGATGTCACGGGCACACCATAGCCCGCATATGCCGTGGCCGTTATCGTGTCGCCAACATGGGGAGAAGCTTTGTCAAGACTCACGGAGGACAGCCGTGCCTGGCCCGCTCCAAGAACCGGACCAGGAATATTCGAAGAGCTGAAACCAGACCATGTGGCAGGCCCGTAATAATCCCGGCCGTCGGCAGACACCTTGACAATGAGGTACGAACCCGCAATCTGATCGGCCAGGGAGTTCGTGACAGCGAGGTTCTGCGAGGTCTGGCCATCGATCGCCACATAGTCGACCACATTCGACGACTTCGTCGGACAGGACATCCATTGGTACGTCCACGCCTCATCATGATCGATCACATCGTCGCTATAAGAATCATACACGTTGGCCCAAAGTTCGGTTCCTGCCGAAATCGCTCCCGTAACCCTGTCGTAAGAGGAATCCTCATCCTGCGTGTCCTGAATAACAACATACGAATCCTCATCCACGGCCATGGCGGATGCCGAAAGAAGGGGTGAAGCGTCTTGGACCGCAACTCCAGAGGCCCTATCCACATCAGCCCCGGACGAGTCAAAAGCCATTGTGCCGGAAAGGCCAGAAGCGGCTTGCGTCTCTTCCGCGGCATCTGAATAGCCGAAATCGTCCTGTCCGTCATTGGCCTGTCTCGATTCAGTCGAGGAGCTCCCCCCGCTGACTTCCGCCGCCTCACCTGCTTCCACCGCAGATGAATCACCGCCGGAAGAAGACAGGTTCTGATCCGCCTGCGCAGCCGTTGCAGGGACGGACTCGCCCGAGTCTGCCCATGCGACATGCGGAACAAGAGCCACTGTCAGCACAAAGGCAAGCAATAAAGATGTCACCTTCTTGGAGACTACAGCGACACCCTTGCGGGCGCATAAACCTAAAGAACCGACGGTCATCGGAACCTCTCTTCCAGGGCTCGAGGTGTGATGGGTAGGTGTTCCGACTTCGCTTCATTTGGGCAGGATTCCGCTACATAACGGAAGCATCCCCGACCATCTGCGTTTACGGTTACTGGTATAGCGCAGGATTCGCACCCGCATTCCCCTCAGGATGCCTTGCGGCGACCCGGCGCCGTGCCCGGCGCAGCCATCCGTGCCAATTATTGTGTTGGTGGACATTCTAGCATCAATGTCGCGCACGCAGTCCGCCGCCCGGCAAAGGGCCAACCAGCGGTTCGGAGACCCCTCGCGACAAGCAAGCCATCTTTGCGCTTCTACCGCTCAGCCTCATCCTCAAACCGCGCGAGCATGTAGCATAAATCAGACACCCGGTTGAAGAACGCGAGCAGGGCCGGAGTCACCACCACCTGATCTTGCTCGACGCTCAGCAGGATGGCGCGTTCGCATCTTCGGGCCACCGTGCGAGCCACATGCAAAGCGGCCGAACCCGCCGAATCGCCGGGTATTCGAAAAGAAGCCGCCGACGGGAGGCGGGCGGCAAAGCGATCGATCGTCTGCTCGAGTTCTTTGACGTCCCCTTCAAGAATGCGCGGCTCCCCGCCGACCGTCGCCAGCTCCGCCATTGCCCGCACGAGCGTCTCCTGTAGTGCGCGGATGACCAGCTTGACATCCGCATGCACGACAAAGGCGCGTGCCAATCCAAGCGACGCCTGAAGCTCGTCGACCGTGCCGTACGCCTCGACCCGAGCGCAGCACTTCGACACCCGCTCCCCCGAATAGAGCGAGGTCTCACCTGTGTCACCCGTCTTCGTGTATACCTTTCCCGCCATAGGGGCCTCCTCTGCGCCACCTGCTGGGCCAGCCGTTTTTCCTGCCCACATAGTACAGCCTCAAACGCCAGGCCTGACCGGTCGGGAGCCAAAACGCTCGACAAGCACAGTCTTTCGCAACCGCCGCTCGCTTCAGCCGTCCCCGACATGCCAGCGAGGAAACACGCCTCCCCCGCCCCTCCCTTTCCCCATGGATACGCGTCTCCTTTCTTCACGGTTTCCAATGCAGTATGATTTGTTTGGAAGTTCAGCGGAGCGAGCGAAAGGCCAACGAAGGATGGGCGATTTTTCAAGCAAGGTGTTCGCGGTCGTGCGACAGATCCCCGAGGGGTCCGTTTCCACCTACGGGCAGGTGGCACGCTTGATTGGATCCCCTCGGTCAGCAAGGTTCGTCGGCTATGCCCTCCATGCCAATCCCGACCCCGGCGCAGAAGTCAACCATATCCCCTGCCATCGCGTCGTGTTCAAGGACGGCAGCCTGTGCAAAGGATACGCATTCGGCGGTCCCGGCGTGCAACGAAAGATGCTCGAGGACGAGGGCGTGTCCTTCTCTGACCATGACCATGTGGACATGAAATCCTGCTCCTGGAATGGCCTTCCAGACGCTCCCTCACGCGAGCACGACTTCCCAACCGAGCCTCCATCCGATTTCGATTGGGAGAGTGAGCTGGGCGAAGGATGAGAACGGGCCGAGATGGCACGGGGTAAGATGTTGACCGATAGCCCCGCACCTGGCGGCAAGATGCGCACCGCCATGCAGGGCCAGACAAACAGTGCCCAAACTTTCGAATCGGTTCAGCCTGTATGCTGCCCTTGCGAGTGATCGGCAGGAAGCGGGGATGACGGGTCGGAAGTCTCGTCTTCTTCATCATCTTCACGAAGCTCCCTGATGACGTAATCAAGCGGAACTCGCTCAAGGCGTGTCGTGCAGCGGGAACGCCCGAACAAGGGCACATATTCGAATATCAGGCTGGAATACTCCAGTCCGTACCACTGAGCAGGCGATCCGCATAGACGGCGAATCGCGTATTTGGCCGCCATGATGCGGCGGTTGCTGGATGATATATCGGTGTCAGAAGCAAGCACCTTGCGAATCATGCAAAAACGAAAATCGCCCACGGCATCAGGATGCTCGAGAATCGAATACCGTCGCTTCTGCGGCAGAAGCTCGCCCGACTCAATGAGGTCATCGACAATCTGATGCAGGTACACATTGACATGTTGATCGACTTTGAAGCCCAGTTGCAGCTGGACTTTGAACACATCGTCAGTGCCGAAATCATCGACCGCATAGGACCGCGTGTAGGGCTCCTCGGTCACAATCACATTGAGGAACCAATACGCTCGAGCCCGCTTGGGATGTCCGTCCAGAATCGAATACAGGATGTCACGATCCAGCGTGCCGGGTTCGGAGTCGTTCGTCAGGAACACGAGGTTGTCAGCCAACAGGGGAAGGCGCTGATCTCCGTGCAGCGCAGCGATCTGATCGATATAATTCCTGATCGGCAAAAAAATGGATTGCGCACGCTCGATGGCCGTGCCACGACGCCATACTATCATGACAAACAGCAGCGCTGAAGCCATAAGCACCGTGACGTAGCCGCCATGCTGAAACTTTGTCAAGCTTGAAAGGAAGAACGCCGTCTCTATGGTGCCGAACGCCACCAAGAACAGCACCGAGATGACGGGTCGCTTCTTCACCCTCGCCAAATACACGGCCATGAGCATGGTGGTCGTGAGCATGGTGAGCGTGATGGCCAGACCATACGCCGCCTCCATCTGACTAGAAGATCGAAAAAGCACCACGACGCCAATGCAAGCGATCCACATGACCGCATTGACCAGCGGGATATATATCTGTCCTTTGGTCTTGGACGGATAGCGCAACCGCATATGGGGCATGAGGTTCAAGCGGGCAGCTTCAGACACGAGCGTGTAAGATCCGGTGATGAGCGCTTGGCTGGCAATGATGGCGGCAGCAGTGGAAAGCAAGACCGCGAACAGGCGGAAATCTGACGGAAGCATCTCGAAGAAAGGATTCATGTCGTCGATGGCCGCCAAGGTGGAATTGTCCGAATTGGCGAGCAGCCATGCACCCTGTCCGAGATAATTGAGTATCAAGCACACCTTCACGAACGGCCAGGAAGCGCGGATGTTTGCTTTACCCACATGGCCCATATCCGAATAGAGCGCCTCGGCGCCAGTGGTGGCGAGAAACACGCTGCCCAGCACCATGAAGCCCGCATGATTGTCAGGACCGACCAGAAACATGATTCCGCGCACAGGGTTGAAAGCCCGCAGAATTCCAGGATCGCCCGCAATGGCCACAAGCCCCGTCACGCCCAAAAACAGGAACCAGACCGTCATGATGGGCCCAAATGCCTTGCCAATGCTCGACGTCCCGGCCCGCTGAACCAAGAAAAGCACGCTTAAGATGGCGATGGTGATGAGAACCACGCCGAACTGCCCGTCGCCCACAAGCGCATTTCCCAGGCTGATGGTCCTCAATCCCTCCACGGCAGTGGTCACCGTCACGGCAGGCGTGAGGACGCCATCGGCCAAGAGCGCCGCACCGCCGACCATCGCCAAAAGCACCAGCCACGTGCCGTATCGGCGGACCAGGCTGTAAAGGGCGAAGGTGCCGCCCTCGTTGTGGTTGTCGGCGTTCAGCGCCACGATGACGTACTTGACCGTCGTAACCAGCGTCAGCGTCCATATAATGAGTGAAAGGGCCCCGAGGATGGTGTCTTCAGTTATGCTTGCCACCCCACCGTTGCCGTTGACGATGGCCTTCATGACATACAGGGGGCTGGTGCCGATATCGCCATACACCACGCCCATGGCAACCAGGGCCATGGCGGGCGAAAGTCGAATCACCTTGGAAGAAGCGGCCTTGGAGCCGCGTGCCGTGCCACATGCCTCCCTGGAGGGAACCGGCGGAAAGCCAAAAAGCACGAGTGCCTCCTTTATTCAAGCACCGGCGAAACCGGCATTGGAGCGTTTTAACACAGCGGCAATCCTGCGATTCGATAATCCCGCAAACGGAGCAGTAAAGTCGCCATGCGGAAGAGAATAGACAAGCCGGCAACGGGAGACAGTGTGGATTGCCTGCCCCGCACCAACATTGCAGGGGAAGAGGGCTGTCATTTTTTCAAACGCCGGGCGCCTTTGCCCACCATTTCATCGAAGTTCACCGTCCAGATGGCCGTCTCGGACAGATCGCGCTCCATGTTCGGACCAATCTCATGCTTGTATTCTGGAAGATACTTCATGGTCAGTGCCACGAGGGCTTGGCGGACGAGAAGGTCGTCTTCCACTCGCCTGATATGGCCCCGTGCTATGACCGATGCGTAGCGCGAGGTGAGAAAGTCGTCTTCGAAGCATGCCTCCACCTCAGTCGCCACGGTCACGCATACCCGATCGTCACGTTCGAAGTCATCCAATTTATGCCCGTAAGTGGCGGTGGTATGGATAAAGAGCCCACCGTCCATCATCACGTAGGACAGGGGCACGCCATAGGGCATCCCATCATCATCGACGGTGGATATGACGCAATATTCTCCCGCTTCGAGAATCTCGCGCGCCTCGCCTTCCGACAGCTTGCGTTCCGCAACACGCATCTGATGGACGGTCATCGCCGCTCCTCTCGTCCGTTCGTCTTTCGCCGCATCCGATTATGCCAGCAGAAAGAGAGAAAGGCGAGACTGCATCGGCATTCCCCCAAGAATGAGACCAAACAGTTGACAAGGGGCACAGCATGGAGCCTCCTTGTTGCGGCACAGGCGCCACCGCCGTCAGCAAAGCTCCCCATAGGTCCGCGCGAGCGCTTGCGCGACGCGGAGTCCGTCGCACGCCGCGCTCATGATGCCGCCCGCATAGCCGGCGCCCTCCCCGCAGGGATACAGGCCCGATCCTGCGGCATCGCCGCCTCCATCCGAGGACGCCTCTGCACTGCCGCCGTCGACGATTGCCTGAAAGCTCCCATCTCTGACGATGCGGACGGGACTGGAGCTCCGCGTCTCGACACCCGTCATGACAGCATCTCCGTCCGCAAAGTCATGGAGCCTACGGTCAAGCAGGGGCAATGCCTCGGAAAGGGCATCCGCGACAAAAGGAGGCAGACACCCATGCAGGTCGCACCACGTGACACCCCGCGCGTAGCTGGGACGCACCCTCAGGCTCGGCGTGCCGGACAAACCCGCCAGAAAATCCCCCACCGTCTGCGCGGGAGCCTGGTAGGGAGCTCCGCCGGACTCCCGTGCGCTCTCATATGCCGCCCGTTCCATGCGCCGCTGGAACTCGACGCCAGCCAACGGATGAGGACCGTCGAAGTCGTCCGGCCCCACGCTGACGAGCAGGGCGCTGTTGGCGTTTCGTCCCTCACGGGCAAAGCGGCTCATGCCGTTCACCACCACGCCGCCTTCCTCACTAGCCGCACACACCACCTCCCCACCCGGGCACATGCAGAACGTGTATACGCCGCGCCCGCTCGGCAGATGCACGGCAAGCTTGTAGTCGGCGGCACCCAGCGCAGGATGGCCGGCAGCCTTCCCATACTGAGCCCGATCGATCGCGTCTTGACGATGCTCGATGCGCACCCCAACCGAGAACGGTTTCTGCTCCATGCGAAGACCTGCCGCATAGACGGCTTCGAACGTGTCACGCGCAGAATGTCCACACGCCAGAATCAGACGGTCGGCATCCATCCATCCAAGAGAACCCGTGCGCGTGTCGAGCATCTCGATGCCCGCAAGCACACCGTCCGAGAAACGCAGGCCCGCAAGCTGCGAATGGAAACGGACCTCCCCGCCGGCTTCCTGTATTTGCCGACGAAGCGCGCGCACCACCTTGACCAGCAGGTCAGTGCCGATGTGAGGCTTGGCCTGCCAGAGTATCTCCTCAGGAGCTCCGGCGTCGACAAACCAGCGCGTCACATGCCGCGTCAGGGGATTCTTCACGTTGGTGGTCAATTTCCCGTCGGAAAACATGCCCGCGCCGCCTTCGCCGAACTGGATGTTCGTCACCGGATCAAGGCCGCCGCCCGCATCGAACGCACGGACCGCGGCAAGGCGCTCGCCCGCATCGCCACCGCGCTCAAGGACAAGCGGCCTCAGGCCGGCGCGCGCCAGGAAAAGCGCAGAAAACAGTCCCGCCGGCCCCGTTCCAACCACAACTGGACGGGCATCGCCGGTTGCCTCGAACGCGGCGGCGAGATCGGGAATGGGAAGCGGCTCATAGGGCTCGTGAAGCTTCACGTTCCGTTTCGCGGCCGTTGCTGTCCGAGCGGCCGCGTCGGCAAGAGCACGTCCTTCCGCCGCTGGGTCCACGAGGCCGACCCCCAACGTGGCCACAAGATGGACGTCACCCTTCTTCCGCGCGTCCACGCTGCGCCTCAGCATGCGCACCGACCGCACGTCGGCGACCGCGACCCCCAGTGCGGCTGCGGCAGCCCTGGATAGTCCATCCCCCGCATCGGGCAGCCCCGCGTCGAGGGGGAGCCTCACGTTCGACACCTCAAGCATGGGCCAGCCTCTCTGCCGCGGCACACCCGGCAAGGATACCGCTCGTCCAGGCCCAGTGCAGATTGTATCCGCCGCACGGCCCGTCGACGTCCAGAGCCTCACCGACCGCGTATAGTCCGGGATCGCGCCGGGATTCCATCGTGCGGGGATCGAACAGGGCAACCTCATAGCCTCCACGGGTGACCTGGCATTGGCGGGGATCGCCGATGCCCGCCACCGTAAGGCGGAACGACTTGAGTGCGGCGGCGAGCGGCGACACGTCCTCCCGGCCGAACGAAGATGAGGGACGCAGTCCGGCCTGCTCGATCACCGCGCGCGCCACCTGCGGCAACAGCAGACCGCGCAGAAAATCCTCGCACGAGAATGACAGGCCGTCCGCAGCCATGCGCGCGTGGCGAGCAAGCAGGAACCGTTCTCCCTCGTGTTCGAAAGGCAGAAAATCAACAAGCAGCGCGTCACCTTCCCGGGCAAAGCGCGACAGGTTGAACACCGCAATGCCGGACACTCCGTACGAGCGGAACAGCAGCTCGCCTTCCTCTTTTGCCTTTTCCCTGCCATCCGGGCCGATGAGCGCGAGGGAGGACCGCACGCGAATGCTGTCAAGACGCTTCACCACGGCCTCCACCGTCCTCAGAGGCCCGAGAACCGGACGGCCCGGGCCCGGTGCATAGGCGGCGGGCAGCACCTCGCCGCGCGCATGGCCACCGCAAGCGACGATGACGGCCTGCGCATGCTCGACCGCGCCGCCGACAAGGCGAAGGTGGAACCGCTCTCCCTCGTGCGTCGGAAGCGTGATGTTGGTAACCGTCGAATCACACGCCTCGCGGATTCCCAGGCGGCCACCGGCGGAGCGGAGCACATCGAGCACGCTTGACGCCTTGTTTGCGAAAGGATAGAGCCGCCCGCCGCCGTCTTCGCGCCATACCAACCCCAAATCGGCGAAGAATTCACCGACGGGATGCATCTCAAGCGAGCAAGCCGACGCTCCGCCGCGGCTCTCCTCGTGCCGACGGAGAAGCTCGAGGAGAGCATGCGAGACAAACTCACCGTTATGATAGAGATTCGCGGCAATGCGCGCGTTAGAAAAGTTGCAGCGCCCGTTGCCCGTTGCCAAGACAGACCGCCCCACGCGCTCGTCGGACTCATACACCACGACGTCGACCGGAACGGCGTCCGCTTCCCCCGCCCGCCGCCGCGCGTGCAGTTCGCGTGCGGCGGCGATAGCGGCGGCCAATCCCGCAGCGCCACCGCCGACTATCGCCAAAGTTTTTCGTTCGTTCTCCATACGGCCATGATACCGCATGGCCGCAAGGAGGTCGGACACTAGTTTTGGTTTTGCTCCCTGTGACGGGTCGGCCTGAACGCCACGATCAAGATGATCGCCAACGTCGCCATGACCGCCGCCACGATGAAGTACACGAAGTCAGCTCCTCCAGCCATCGCCTGCGCGATGGAATTGGCGATGGTGTACGAAACCAGTGACGAAATGCCGATACCGAGCAAAACGAAACCATAGTTTGCCCCATTGTTCCTCAATCCGAAATTCTCGGCCGTCCAGGTCGGCCATATTGCACCGGGAGCACCTGCCGCCGCGCCGGCCAAAAAGATGAGGACGAGAAACGCATATCCCGTGGCATAGATGAGTCCCAAGGCAGTCACCAGCACAAACACAGCCAAAACAAGTGCCGTGTTCCGCCTTCCGACCTTGTTCACGATCAGGGGAAAGAACAAGCGGCCGCACGCCATGCCCAAGCCTGTCACCATGACCACCGCCGTCGCGACGGCGTCGTCCAGACCCCGGGCAACGGCAAGCTGCTTCAAGATGGGATTGAACGTGAAGAATCCCGCCGTGATAAACCAGATGGTCAAAAAGATGATCCACATTTGAGGTGTCCGCAACGCCTCTTTCAACGTGTATTGATAGGCTGACAGATCGGCTGTTTTGCGCTCGAACCCCTCAGGCGTCCACCCCGGCTCGGGATTCTTGATCATTGTCGCTCCCAGAAGGCAGGCAACAAGAAAAATGACCGCAACAATCTGAAAGGCACGCTCGATGCCCGCTGCGCTCGCTATCGCGGTGACAACGGGACTGAACACGACCGTCGCCAAGCCAAAGCAGGTCACGATGACCCCCATGGCCACGTTGATCTTGTCAGGAAACCATTTCTGGATGCAGGCCATGGTGGAATTGTATATGCATCCAACCGAAAATCCTCCCAACACGCCAAAGCACAGGTACAGCATGACCGGCCCTTGTGCCACGGCGAACGACGCCAAGAACACGCCGGCGAAAAATCCTATGGTGCCGGCGATGACGACCTTGCGCGGACCAATTCTGTCTTGGACCTTTCCTCCCGCCAGGCCGCCAATAGAGAAGCAGGCGATCATTATCGATGCCGTCAACGCCGAATCGGACGTCGTCCATCCATATTCTTTGATAACGAATCCCCCGAACACGCTCCACATATAGATTATCCCAATGCAGATCATTATCAGAGATGCTGCCGCGAGCCGCACGTAGCGACGAGTATTCTCACCCATAGATCCTCCTCTGTCTGTAAAGCGCGCCTTTACGGACACGCTCCCCGAACCAGGCCCGCGGGACCATGCTGGTTGCCGCGATTGTACCGGGGCGCCACCCATGCTGTCACTGGGCGGGCATCCCATCGTTGAGGACTCATCTTTGTGCATTTGGCACAGAGGAGCCTCCCGAAAGCCCGGTTGTGCGGGTTGCAGAGCAAAAGAATCACCCTCCAAGATCGATGCAAGTCGAGAAAAACACTCCTCCAGAACGATCTTTCCCTCCATGCTGTTCGCTAGACTTCAAAATTGCTCGGCAACATCAGCTTCACGCGCCAGCAAAAGGAGCACCCCATGAGTCTGACCCTTCGCATCATCGCCCATGAGTTGGAAAGCAGCGATTGGGAGAAACCGCATCGGCTCGAACGCGGCACCTTTGACCTGACTCGCCCCGTCGAGGATGTGAGGATATACGATGGGGGCCCGCTCCGGCCAACGCTGCTGTACGTGTTCGACTCGACGATGGAGCCCCATGAACGCGACCTTGAACAATTCGCCTTCATCCAAGTGGGGCAAACGAAAACGACGGGTGCTGCTCTCGCCCTGCCCGACGGCATCTCGGCGCAAGCAATGCTCGGTCCGTTGCAGGACATGTTCTTGAGGTATCGCTCGTGGGAGCAATCCCTCGATGACTCCGTCATAGCCAACGAGGGCCTTCAAGGATTGTTGGATCTGAGCACTCCGTTCATGCGCAACCATCTCGTCGTGGTCGATCCTGCGCTCAAGCTTCTCGCCCATTCCCGCGATGTGCCCTGCGACGATCCGGTGACCATCGAGCTGATCGCGCACGGCTACCACACCGAGGACAACATCAAGAAATTCAAGCTCAACAAACGGTTCGAACCCTGGTCGACTCAAAGTGGATTCATCAAGAATGAGTCCCATGAGATTTGCCGATACGTCACGGTCGTGTACTCGTTCAAGACAAAGCGGTCATTTTCCCTCATCGTGGTCATGATGTGCAACGTGCTTGAGCCCGATGGCTGGCTGCTCGACACATTCTCCCTGCTGTTGCGGCGCGTTGAGTTTTACGCGAAGCGCGACTATCCGGAAAACAAGCCGTCCGGCAATGCGACCGACATGTTTTTGCGCGATCTCATCGAGGGGCGGCTGGAGGGAGATGCTGCCATCCAAGAGCGCTGCGGGTTTGTCGGCATTCCCTATGAGAAGCGATTCTGCCTCTTTTGCATCGATGTCGACGCACAATCGCTGCCAGCCGCACGCCTCATCGTCGACCTTGCCCGCCAAGCAGCCCCGGCCAAAGTCATGCTGTATCAAAATCAGGCCATCATCCTGTGCTTCAATTGCCGCAACAAGGCCTGCGCGCGGTCGTGCACGGCAGGAACGTGCCCTTCGCAGGAAAAGGCCATGTCTCGAAGGCTCGAGCGGCTTCTCGAACGCTACGACGTCCTCTGCGGAAGAAGCGCGGGATTTTCCTTTCTCTCTCAGGCACGCACAGCCTACCTCCAGGCCCATGCGGCCGCCGCCATCGCCCAACAGGGAATGTCGCTGCCCCGCGACCTCCATAGCTCCCGAACGCTTCCCCGCATCCGTTGCTTCGACGATTGCCTCGTTGAACATCTCGCTCGCCAAGCCGGTGAAGAGGGCGGAACCAACCTGGCGCTCCAAACTGCCGGATGCGAAATTTTGTCAGAGATCCTCGCCTACGATCGGCTCCATGGCATCGACAACTACCAGTTTCTCTTCACCTACCTCCACGGCGAACGGAGGACGTCGATCGTGGCAGACCAGATGCACATGCACCGCAACAATGTGAAATACCGCGTCGACCGGTTGGAGAAGACCTTCGGCATCGATCTGTCGAATGCCACGCTGCGCTTCGACCTCATGGTCGCCTATCGGCTCATGGATGAGACGGGATTTCCCCCCTTTGTGCAAAGGGCACAATGACGTTTCGCAGATTGTAGTCCGCCCGGCCAATGACGACGGAGACAAGGCGGACCTACACTGGGGCACAGGGAGAAGACCGGATCCGGGAAACGGGTCCCGAAGAGGAGAGGAAGCCCCATGGCGATCAAGAAGCTTGACGATGTCCGTCTCAATGTGAAACCGATGTTCCTCACGCTCTACCACGAGTACAAGTTCGAAGGACCTTGCCGCTTCGGCGAGGGCATGCAGTTGGAAAAGGACTTTGACCTCATGATGGCCGCTGAAAAATTCAAGAGCTGGTACCGGGAGCTCCAAGAGGCCATGCCTGCTGATGTCGTCAATCTGCTTGACCCGGTCGAGGTCCAGCGGGATGAGAACTTCCTCACGACCGACGAGATGCTGGAAAAGCTTGGAGAAGGCCGCGAAGAAGTTGACCTGTACTACATCGGATACGCAAGCCGCCCGTACGACCTGGCACTCGAGTTTGCCCAAAGATTCAACAAGCCCTGCGCCATCACGCAGGCCTGTTGCGCATCGGCCATCACCTCGGCGGAATTCCTGGCGCGCGGCCTGGAATTCTATTCTTTCGAGGCGTGGGAAGACGCCACCGCCTACATGAATGTGCTCCGAGCCCGCAAGGCGTTACGCGAAGCAAAGGTGCTGTGCGCCACCCGCATGGTCTCGACCGTTTCGGTCAGTTCGCCTGACAGCATCATCGACCCCGAAAAGGTCACCGCAAAGCTCGGCACCCGTTTTCGCTATCTGAGCGCTCATGAACTGCTTGACCAGACCAGCTATGACGACCCCATGAAAAACCATTGCACCCCCGGACGCAAAGGGCTTAATTTCACCGAAGAAGACCGGGTGGAAATAGAGAAGCAGACAAAGGATCTCATCGAGGGTGCGGTCGAATGCGACATGACCGAAGAGATGGTGCGCAAGTCGGTCGAGGCCCGCTATGCCATCAACAAATTCATGGATGCCTACGAATGCAACTGCTTCACCGCTCCGTGCCCCGATCTGTGCGCAACGCGCCGTCTGAATGAAAAGCAGTTCACCATGTGTCTGAACCATGCGCTCAACAATGAGGAAGGAATGCCCTCTGCCTGCGAATATGATCTGGGAGCCGTCATTTCCAAGATCATGCTCCAGGCCATTGGCCGCCGTCCCTCATACATGGGGAACTGCTTCACCAGTCCCATACGCAACGGCGTCCGCGCACCGCTTCCCAAGGCGCTGTTCTTCAATCCGGACAGCGTCGACCAGAAGATGGTGGATCTCAAGACGCTCGAAAACGTCGTGCTCACCTTCCATTCCGTGCCGAATCGCCGCTGGACCGCGTTCGATGCGCCCGTGCGCGAATATGCCATCCGCGAATTCGCCCATAGCGGCTGGGGTGCCACCATCCGCTATGATTTCGCCAAGGATGCCGGCCAAGTCATCACCATGTGCCGCGTCGACCCGACGGTAGAGAAGCTGTTCGTCTCGAAGGGGACGGTGGTCGACGGCATCGGCTACGAAGACACCAACTGCTCAGAAGGCGTGTTCTTCCAGGTGAAGGACAGCAAGGACTTCTTCAAGAAGCAGGCGGCCGTTGGCAATCACATGCCTCTTATATACGGAGATTTCGAAGACGAGATCATCGAGCTGGGCGAGTTGTTGGGACTTGAGGTCATACAGGCTTAAGGCCCCTTGCCAAGAGGCCGAGCGATCCGTCCGACCTCACGCCCCCTTGCCATGAAAGCCCACGCCGCCGCCCCATCGGGCGGCGGCGCATCGTGACGCACCTCGGCACCAGGAGAGCCCATGGAAGACCCCCACATCATCCAAAACGCCATCGTCGACGAATTCGCCCAGGCAGGAGACGCCCTCAACCAGTTCACGTGTCTGATCGAATATGCGAGCACGTTCCCCGAGTTGCCCGAGGCCCAAAAGAACGACGAGGCCTTGGTGCGGGACTGCCAGTCGCGGGTGTGGCTTCACCTCCAAGCGAAAGACGGTCATCTGAGCATCGAGGCAGACAGCGACACGCTCATGGTGCGTGGGGTTCTGGGGATAGTGCGGAAGATGTTTGACGGTCAGCCTCTCGCAGTCGTTGCCGCCACCGAAGTCGACTTCATCGCGCGCACGGAACTTGCTCAGGTGTTCGACTCCAAACGTGTCACGGGCATCAAGTCGATCGTAGCGCACATTAAAGAGTTCGTCAGATCCAACGCGGAGGAAGGAGCAGCCATGCCTCACCTGAAGGAGAGAATGGAGCAAGCCGAAATCCAGGCGGAGAAGGCGGTGGCCGCACTGCAGAGGCCCGGCATAACCGAAGAAGCGTTTGACGAGACCGTACACGAATACGTGCGATGCAAGTTCCTGCTCGACAGAGAAGAGTGCACATCCGACGTCATCCTCGACCTCGCCGAAACGAGCATCGAGAAGATACTGCGCGAAAACGACCGGAGCGTAAAGCTGGCGCAGGCATCAACTACCTGCACGAACCAGAGCTCCACCGACGTCAAGAAGGTGCTGCTTTCCCTCTCGCTGCAACGGGCCCTCGGCGTCACGATGTCTCCCGAAGAATCCGCCGGGCTGGAAACCGTTTCTCATCTGTCAGGCGCACTCTACCATCTCGTCTCCAACAAGGGCTCAGGCAGAAAAGGGGAGCGCGAGCATGCCAAAGGATAAGCCGATGCCCAGCGCCCTTGATGTCTCCTCGATTCGTCGCGACTTCCCCATCCTCGACACGAGCGTTGGCTCCTACCCCCTCTGTTATCTTGACAACGCCGCCACCACGCAGATCCCAAAACCGGTGCTGGACCACCTGGTCGATCATTATGCGACCGCAAATGCCAACGTCCACCGGGGACTCCACCACCTCTCGTCTCTATCGACAACGGCCTATGAGCACGCCCGCGCCAAAGCGGCAGCATTCGTGAACGCGCCCGATCCTGACTGCATCGTTTTTACCAAGGGCACCACCAATTCGATAAACATGGTTGCCTCGGGCCTGTCCAGACGGCTGAAGGCAGGAGACAAAGTGGTGACAACCGCTTTGGAGCACCATTCGAATTACGTCCCTTGGCAGAAAGTCTGCGAGCGCTCAGGCGCGACATTCCGGGTGGCAAGACTCGATGAAGCCGGCGACATCGACCTCGAGGATCTCGCACGCTGCGCAGAGGGAGCCACCATCGTGGCCGCCACCTGCTGTTCGAACGTCACCGGTGCCGTCACGCCTTTCCGCGACATCGTGAGAATCGCCCATGATGCCGATGCGCTGTGCCTGCTCGATGGCGCCCAAGCGATGCGCCATGTGCTCATGGATGTGCAGGATGTGGGATGTGACTATCTTTGCTTTTCGGGACACAAGATGATGGCGCCCACGGGCATCGGGGTGCTCTATGGCACGCCCGAAGCACTCGACCTGCTTGAACCCGCCGAATACGGCGGCGAAATGGTCGATGTCGTCCGCAAAGAAGAAACAACTTTGCAGCCCGTCCCCTTGAGGCTTGAGGCAGGCACCCCCAACTATGTCGGAGCCATCATGCTCGGGCATGCCATGGATTACCTGACTTCCTGCAATCGCGAAGCCATCCGAGTGTACGAAGACGAGCTCCTCGCCCACGCCGAGCGCCTCCTCCTGGCTCTTGAGGGCCTTCAGATCCTCGGAACTCCAAACAGGCGCAGCGGTTGCCTTTCTTTCAGCGTGGACGGCGTGCACCCTCTCGACCTCTGCATCATGCTCGACCAAAAAGGCATCGCGCTCAGATCGGGCAACAGCTGCGCGCAGCCCTTCTTGCACGGCGTGCTGGGCATCGAAACCGCCACACGGCTGTCGGTAGCCTTCTACAACACGAGGGAAGAAATCGACCGGGCGGTAAAGGCAATCGAGCAGACCATTCCCCTTGTGAGGCAAAGCTTTTAGCCTGCATCACCCAAAAGGCACGGTTCCCGCAACCCGAGGATCGCAGGGACCATGCTTGCCTACTTCGACTCGAGCAGCGGAATCGGCGTGTCGTCAATCTCATCAAGGTTCTGGTCCCAAACATAGTGCTTGGTCTCATGGGCAATCATTCCCGACAGCAGGAGAACCATGATGATGTTTGGCAGCGCCATGAAAGCGTTGGTGATGTCGGAAATGGTCCACACCAGATCTCCAATGCCGACTGCCCCCAAGAACGCAACCGCGACGTAGAGCACCTGATACGGCCGGATTGCACGCTTGCCAAACAGGTAGGTGACACAGCGATTGCCGTAATAGGACCACCCCAAGATTGTGGAATACGAGAAGAGAACCATGCCGAACACCAGGATAGGTGTGCCAATGTAAGGGATCGAGGCAAAGGCCGCACTGGTCAGGTCAGCGCCAGCCTGAACCTGGCCGGTCTCCAGAAGGCCGGGGTGCGCCAGCATCGTCGACACCAGCACGATGCCGGTCAGCGCGCACACGACGACCGTGTCCCAAAACGTGCCGGTCATGGACACGAGCGCCTGACGCGCTGGATTGCGCGTCGTGGCTGCCGCTGCCACAATAGGAGCAGATCCCATGCCTGACTCGTTGGAAAACAGGCCGCGTGCGGCTCCAAACTGCAATGCGGCCATCAACCCACTGCCGATCGCACCGCCAAAGGCCGCTTTGGGCGTGAAGGCGCTCTCGACTATCAGGACGATCGTATCTCCCACATAGGCCCCGTTGATGCCGATGATCACCAGGCAGCCGAGCGCATAGGCAAGAGCCATGAACGGGACGAGCTTCTCGCATACTCGCGAGATGGACTTCACCCCGCCAAAGATGACGACGGACACCAAAACCACGACAGCCAGCCCAATGCTCCAAGGAGGGATGCCGGGAATGTTCGAAACGAGAACGTCCGTCAGCGCGCTCGCCTGCACAGCCGACCCAATGCCGAATGAGGCAATTGCTGCGAAGAGGGCGAAGGCGCCCGCTCCGAGCATGCCCCACCAAGGAGTCTTGCCGTCCTTTTGAAAAGCGCGCCTCCATGCATACATGGCGCCACCGAGCATATTCCCCTTATGGTCCTTCACGCGATACTTCACGCCCGCATACGTTTCCGCATACTTCGTTGCAATGCCAAACACGCCCGTGAGCCACATCCAAAACACGGCACCCGGACCGCCCGCAAAGATTGCCGTGCCGACACCGACAATGTTGCCCGTGCCAATCGTGGCCGAAAGAGCCGTGGCAAGCGCGCCGAACTGGCTGATATCGCCTTGCGCCCCTGGATCTTTAGTGACCGAAAGCTTGATGGCAGTGGGCAGCTTTCGCTGAATGATTCCTGTCCGAAAAGTCAGGAACAGATGCGAGCCCAACAGGATCACGAGCATCGGAGGCCCCCAGACGAAGGCATCGATGTCGTGGATGATCTGGACGATGTCCATAGAAAGTTCCTCTTTCTTCTGACGGGTTTCCCAGACATGACGAAAGAGCTGCTGCCGAGACCGAGTGGCAGAAAGGCAATCCGTTTCGGCAGAAACGCTTTCGCGCGCTAAAGTAAAGGATTATAAGGGGCGCCATCCCCACAACCTGCAGAATCTGTCAATAAATCAGCGAGCGGCCCTCTGAAAAGTGCAAAATGCCTGAGCATCCAGCCGTTGCACACCGAATTCTTTTATCATCGATTAGTGCACGAAGGGGGCCGAGAGGCCTGCGTCGGAGAGAACAAGCATTTTCTCCCGTACCACGATCAGGCATTTCGTGATGCAGCAGAGGAAGGTCTCCTCTCGAGATTGACCTCAAACAGTCCCAAAGCGCAATAATCGGCGGTTTTGTGCTTATTGCCTATGCTTTGCGCGCATATGGCAGCACATCCCGTCAACCGCTTCCGACCGCCAAGGCCGTCATCCACCCTGCAGCCTGTTTTGCAAGCCATACCGGGTTTCAGCAATTTGCATCGATCGGATCAGACTATCGGTCTCTCATCTGGCGATCTACATCACCAACCTGATTCAACAACCTCTCTAGTCAAACCTCAACCAACCCCTCCCCTCCACGTTGCCGCTGGCCTATGATCCCCACGCTTGCGCTCCGCCCTCTGTATCGCTACAATATGCGCCAATGAATTCTGTTTCAGGGCGAGGTGAAACTCCTCACTGGCGGTAAGCGGAAGTTGGACGCAAGGGCGTCCGGCAGACCGCAAGTCCGCGAGCCTGTGCGGCGTGCTCTCATCTGTCGAAAGACAGTGGTGCCCGTCCTCGGGTTGACCCGGTTAGATTCCGGGACCAACGGTCACAGTCCGGATGGAAGAGGCAGAGATCCATGTGAAAGCGCCAATGCGTGCATTCATGGACCCCACGAAGCCTGTATGGAATGAATTCATACGGGCTCGTCTTCTTTCCAGGCCGGAAAACTTGACCCGAACAAACAGCGGCCTGCAGAAAGAAAGGGAGTTTCCATGAAAGCCACCCACACGCCCCAAGAGAACGGCGCAGACAACCTCACCTTCACGAATACGAACCGATGGGGAACGAGGCAGCTTGTCACGATGGCCCTCATGTGCGCCATCGGCGTGCTGCTGTCGTTTATCGAGTTTCCCTTGTTGCCCGGAGTAGCATGGCTCAAATACGACGCCTCGGCCATGCCGGCCATGGTGTGCGGGTTCGCCTTCGGTCCGGGCGCGGGCTTGGCCGTCGGCATCGTCGGTGCCGTCATCCACGGCATCCTGCTGGCAGATTTCTCAGGTGCCATCATGACCATCCTCGTGGTCACCGGCTTCGTTGTTCCCGCAGCCATCGTGTACCATCGGCTTCACACGTTCAAAGGTGCCATACTTGGCTTGGTGCTGGGCGTCATCGCCTCCACCGTCATGGCAATTCTCGGGAATCTGGTTATCACTCCTCTGTACCTCGGCGTGCCCTTGGAGGCGGTCATTTCCATGATCATCCCCATTCTGACCCCCTTCAACCTGCTGAAGGCCACGCTGAACGCCGTTTTGACCATCATCGTGTACAAGAGTGTGTCAAATCTCATGACCCCAAAGAAGAAGCAGGTCAAAGGAAGGTAGCATCCCACGTTCCCGTTCCAGACCCCTCTTCTCCGCCGACAAACCGAAAGGACTGGCGTGATAGAATTCTCGCATACCGCCTTCTCCTATGATGGGAGCACTCTCGTTCTCGACGACATCGAACTGTCCATCGAACAGGGGCAGTTCGTTTGCATCCTCGGCGGCAACGGCTCGGGCAAATCGACGCTCGCCAAGCATATCAACGCGCTGCTCGTTCCTGACGAAGGAACCGTGTCGGTGCTGGGCCGCAACACCGCCGATGAGTCGGCCACGTATTTCATTCGAAGCAATGCCGGCATGGTCTTTCAGAATCCCGACGACCAGCTGGTCGCAAGCCTCGTCGAAAACGACATCGCCTTCGGTCCCGAGAATCTGGGCATTCCATCCGAAGAACTGCAGCGGCGGGTGTCCGATGCCTTGGCAAGCGTCGGGTTACAGGGTTTCGACAAGCATGAGACGAGCTCGCTCTCAGGAGGTCAGAAGCAGCGCGTCGCCATCGCCGGCGTGCTGGCCATGGATCCTTCCATCCTCATCCTCGACGAAGCGACGGCAATGCTGGACCCGCGAGGTCGCAACGGGCTGCTCCGCATTTGCCGAGAGCTGCACGAACAGGGCATGACCGTGGTCATGATCACGCACTTCATGGACGAGGCAACGCTGGCAGACCGCGTCATCGTGCTTGATGCAGGGCGCGTCGCGCGCGACGGCACCCCCGACGAGGTGCTCGTCAATGCCGACGTACTCGAAGGTCTCAATCTCGACGTGCCGTTTGCCTGCGAACTGTCCCGACTTCTGCAGGATCGGGGCGTCCCCATCAGAACGCACGTTAACACATCCACGTTGAAGGAGGAGCTATGTCAATTGCTTTTGAACGCGTGAGCTACTCCTATCTGGATACCGGACATGAGAAGCGCAGAGGCTTCCGGTCCCGGAAAAAGGGTTCTCCAACGACCGAAAAGAGCACTCCGTCGTTGGAAACATACGGGGATCCCCAATGGGGCACGCAGCCGGATGCACGGTGGGCCATCGAGGGCATCGATTTCGAGCTCGCCGACGGGGAATTCCTCGGCATCGCCGGCCATACGGGCAGCGGTAAAAGCACGCTTATCCAACATATGAATGGGCTTTTGCATCCCACCCGGGGTCGCGTGCTTCTTGACGGGCGCGACTTGGCCGACAAGCAGGCGCTACAAGACTGCCGTGGCCAGGTGGGACTGGTGTTCCAGTACCCGGAGCATCAGCTGTTCGCCGCAACCGTGCTTGACGATGTGGCGTTTGGCCCACGCAACATGGACGTCTCCGAAAGCGCAATCGATTCGCGCGTCCGCAACGCGCTCGCAAGCGTGGGTCTTGACGCGGACGACATTGGAGAAAGGAGTCCGTTCGAGCTGTCAGGCGGCCAGCAACGAAGAGTCGCTTTTGCCGGAATACTGGCCATGGAGCCACAGATACTCGTCCTGGACGAGCCCGTTGCAGGACTCGACCCCGTTGCGCGCGAAGAGTTTCTCTCACTCATCGCAGACTTGCATGAGAGCGGCTTAACCATTGCCATGGTGTCGCATTCGATGGACGACCTCGCGCGGCTCGCCGATCGCATCCTGGTCCTGAACGCGGGCCGGCAGTTCATGGTCGGCACCCCGGCGGAAGTGTTTTCTCATGCCGATGAGCTGCGAAGCATCGGGCTCGGCGTGCCCGCGGCGCAAGGGCTCGCCAATGAGCTGCGCGAGGCAGGACTTGATTTGGAGACAGAGCTCTATGATGCCGAAAAACTCGCTGACACGTTGGCCAGACAATATCATGCCATGACGGCGGGAAAGCGGGGAGAACATGCCTAGCCCCGCCGTCTTTGGACGCTACTACCCGGGGGAAAGCCCGATCCACCGCATGGATCCTCGGGCAAAACTGCTGCTCTCGCTGGCACTTATCGTGGTCATTTTTACCGCACAGACCTTCTATGGGCTTGCCCTGTGCGCCATCTTCGTCCTTGGATTCTACGCTCTTGCACAGATACCCCTGCGCTCAGCGTTGCATTCCATCGCACCACTTGCGTTCGTCGTCGTCATCACCGCACTGTTGAATGTGTTCTTCGTCCAAGGCGGCGCCGTGCTGCTCGAATGGTGGGTGTTCCGCATCAGCGAGAAGGGAGTACTGCAGGCGGCTTTCATCGGCATCCGCGTCCTGCTCCTGCTCCTGAGCATAAGCTTGCTCACCCTCACGACATCCACCCTCGATATAACCGATGCCTTCGATCGCCTGCTGCATCCCTTGGCCCGCCTCGGCGTCCCCGCCCATGAGCTGTCCTTGATGATGGGCATCGCCCTGCGCTTCTTGCCTCAGTTCGTCACCGAGTTCGGCATCATCTACCATGCCCAGATCAGCCGTGGCGCGTCGTTCTCAGCCAATCCGCTCAGAGGAGGGCCTCGTCTCGTGAGCGCGTTGGTCGTTCCTCTGTTCACGAGCGCCTTTCGGCACGCGGAAACGCTGTCATCAGCCATGGACGCTCGCTGCTACCATGGAGGAACCGGACGAACAAGGCTGCATCCGCTCACCTTTTCGCGTCTCGACACGGCCGCAGCCGGAACTGTCGCCTTCATGGAACTATGCATCGGCCTATCAAACCTCATCCCCCATTGAAACCGGCCTTGAAAGCCACGGCAAAAAGGAGAATCACCATGACAGGAAGCAAGATGGTTGCCACCTATCTGGCCAGCGTTCCCGCTTGGTACCTGGCCACCTGCGAGGGAGACCAGCCTCACGTGCGTCCGTTCAGTTTTGTCGCAGAGCGAGACGGATGCATCTGGCTCTGTACGGCCACGACAAAAGACGTCTATCGGGAGCTTGAAGCAAACCCAAAAATTGAGCTGACCGCATGGAAGCCCGGAAGCGGATGGATTATCCTGCGAGGAATTGCCGATCTGGAGGATCGGGCCGATCAAGGCATAAGACAAGCGGGCTACGCGCACATGACCGGCATTGGCGAGCATTACGAGGGACCCGACGACAGGACGCTCACCTTCTTCTCCATCACGGAACCCAAGGCGTGGCTGTGCGACATCGACGGAAGCTGGACGCCCGTCGAATGGTAACTCGTCGAATGGGAGGCGGTCGACACGGCAGCACTGCCCCAGGCTCACGAAGACAGGTCTTTCCGGCGGGCTGAGCAAGAAGATTGTGCAGGGTTTTCAACGAATTGCAGACCATCCTGAACTCAGCCCCCCGTTTTCTGGAAAAGTCGTACACTGTTGCCACGGGACAGACAAACAGAATAGCCATGTAGGCCACTTATGTGAACGACGAGTTCGCAGCAGAGACGCAATCGGAGGATGCCTTTATGGGCAGTGCTGAGTACCAAAAACTCATGGAGACGATCAAGAGCGCAACAGCGAATCTGTTCGACATGGCAGAGACCGAGGAGGATGTCTGCGAGCTGGAGCGTGCCATCAATCAGGAGATCATGTATCTCGCTGCCGTTGCCCAGTCAGAAAGGGTCATGCCCCCCGGCGGCTGGGATCAGTTCGGCCGATAACGCCGGTCGAACGATCCAGCCCCTCCGCCGTGCCGGACCGCAAAAGATCAAGCCCCATCCTCCCCACCGGGAACGGGGTCCTTTCCAATGCACGAAATCTCAGTCTGAAAAATCATAGAGCTCATGCGTGGCAACACGAAAGTCTTCATACACCTCGGCAGCCACAGCCTCATCCTCGACAAGCTCAAATCCCGAAGGCTGACCGTCCTCATCAAGTTCCGTCACTTCCAACAGCACAATTTCCCCAGACGACCCGACAGGCTCGACATCGGACAGGGGAAAGAAGAACCCATACCGGCGATCTCGATGCAAGATGACGCCGAGAAACTCAAGTTCAACCTGCTCCCCCTCTTCGTCCTCCAGCACAACGGTAACGCCTTCTTCGGTGGGTGGGCAAAAATTAGGAGCGCTTCCTTGGCGCATACCGGCCCCTTTCTCGAAAATATCATTTCCATTCAGAGTATCATATCGCGCGCTTGGTGGGCGGTGTCACCTGCCGATTCAACCGGACGGCATGCCGCATGAAAGCAAGCGGTAAAACGCGCTTCGCGCTCCGCGGGCATCTGCCTCCGTCGCCGAAAGCCGGTCAGATCCATCCGCACAAAAGAGCAAGGAGGAAGGCGTCAGGCTCGGTGCCAAGCTCAAGCCAATCACGCGGAGCAGGGGGACAGGCGGCGGCACAGGCAGCCTCAAACGTCTCGTGCCCCCATCGCGGTCGCCTGCTAAATGCCCCCCAAAAGGGCCCCAAAACGCAGGGATGGCCCTGAAGTTCCAAGGCCATCCCTTGAGTGCGCGCGGCGAATGCTATCTCTTGCGTGTGGGCTTACGGCCCTTGCCCTTCGACGGTTTCGGCGTGGCGTTCGAAGCGCCGCCACCTGAGGGGCGACCCTCAGCGCCGGATCCCGCAGTCTTTCCGGATGGGCGAGCCGGAGGCATGGCTGGACTCGAGAATTCAAAGCGACCGATCTCATCGCCGTACTTTTTCTGCAGCTTCGCAAAGCGTGGCTCGCGCGTCTTCCACATGGCATAAAGGGGACTCGCCACCGCTATGGACGAGTATGAGCCCAATGCCAGACCGATGGCCATGGCGAATGCGAAATCCCTCAGCGTCTCACCGCCGAAGAACAGCATGGCGAGCACGGGAATGAGAGAGGAGAGCGTGGTGTTGATGGAACGGATGAACACCTGGTTGATGGAGTGGTTCGCCATCGTCATGAACGTGCATTTGATGTCACCCTCCTTCATGTTGTCATTGATGCGGTGGAACACGACAACAGTGTCATAGAGCGAGTATCCCAAAATGGTCAGCAAGGCCGCGATGGTGTTGGGATTGACCTCACGGCCCACAAGCGCATACACGCCTGCAACGATGACGAGGACGTGCAGCAGGGAAACGACGGCCATGAAGCCCATCTTATACTCGAACCTGATGGCAATATAGATGATGATGAGGATGATGGACACGAGGAAGGCGATGGCCGATGACTGGATGACGCTCGCGCCCCAGTCCGGCCCGATGGTGGTCACCTCAAAACTGCCCGTCGAAAGCCCTAAGTTGTCTGCAACCTGATTGGCGCGCGAAGTGGCATCCTCTGCGCTCGTGGTGGTGGTGCGCACCAAAAAGCCCTCTTGCCCGTCGGCGTTCGTCGTCTGGATGACGGCATCGGGCTCGCCAGCCTCGGTGAAGGCCGAACGCATCTGGTCGATAGTCACGTCATCGGTGCCATGGAATGCGATGGAGGTGCCACCGACAAACTCAATGCCGAAGTTCATGCCCTTAATGCCCACCACAAGAACGGACGCGCACACAAGCACTGCCGCAATAGTCAGGAACACGCGCCGGTGTCCAAGGAAGTTGATGTCGCGTTTGATGAATCGGCCGTGAGGATGCTCCGCCGCCTTTGCGGCAGCATCGCCCGACTCCCCCGATCGACGCGTCGCAAGGCGCTCGCTCTCGGCAGGGTTCATAGCCTCGCCAGCCTCGGCCTCGCCAACGGTCACCCCTTCGGCTGCCGCCAAAGCCCCGTAGCCTTCTGCGGCAACCAGGCTGTCCCTCGTGCCCCAGAAGTCAGGATGGCGCGCAATGGAACGCGGCGCGAGCAGGCGGATGAGAGGAGCTTTGAACACCAGCATCATCACGATGTCGCAAGCGATGCCCAACGCCAACGTCAGGCCAAAGCCCTTGACGCTCGCAGAGGCCAGGAAGAACAGGGAAAGAGCCGACACCAGCGTCACGAGGTCAGCATCGACTGAGGTCAAAATGGCATGTTTGACACCGGTGATCGAAGCGGCGCGAACGCTTCTGCCCATGCGGATTTCTTCGCGAAATCGCTCCATGGTGAGAATTGACGAGTCGGCGGCCATGCCGATGGTGAGCACGATGCCCGCAATGCCGGCAAGGGAGAGGCTGAACAGATGAAACGCCGAAAGCGTGGCAAGAACGCCCAGATAAAGAATCGAAAAAACCACCATGGCAGCAGCGGATACCAGTCCCAGCCCCCGGTAGAACAAGAGCAGATACAATATGACGACCGCAAGGCCGATAAGCGCCACGAGCACGCCCGAAGAAAGCGCATCCTGGCCGAGCGTCGGCCCGACCACTTGGCTTTGCGCGTACTCGAAGCTCACCGGCAACGAGCCACTCTCGAGGACGGTCTGGAGCGATTTCGCTTCATCGAGCGAGTAGTTGCCCGTGATCGAGACCTCTCCATTGGGAATTTCAGACTCCACGGCCGGAGCGGATTGCACCTCGCCGTCAAGGATGATGACGATCCGCCCATTCGAGGGAGCGAGGTCAGCCGTGGCGGTCGCGAAGGCGGCCGCACCGGTGGAGTCAAGCGTGACATCCACCGCATAGTCCGACGACGTCTGAGAGGCCTTGCCCACTTGAACGCGCGTGATGTTCTGCCCGGTGACAAGCGGCGTGTAAGTCCCGCTCTCGACGGTGAGGTTCTCGGTCTCGCCGGAGGGGAAGGAGTTGCCCAGTTCGTCGGTAATGGTGGCGTTGCTGCCATACTCTCCGTTCTCGATCTTGGTCTTGACGTCATCGTCAGTGAAGGAGTCGAGACGGGCGAACTCAAGCTGCCCCGTCTTCCCGATGGTGTCGAGCGCTTCCTGCGTGTCAGACAGGCCCGGTATCTGGACAAGAATCTGATTCGTTCCCTGCACCTGAACGACGGCCTCGGAAGCGCCGAGGGCATTCACGCGACTCTCGATGATGGCGCGGCTGCTTTCCATGTCATCGGTGGAGACGGTCGACCCGTCGGTTCCCTTTGCCGTCAGTACAACCGACAGGCCGCCTTGGATGTCAAGGCCTTGGTTGATCTTCTCCTGCGGAGGGGTGAACATGAACACCGACCCTATAACCAGCAAGGTCGTGATAACAAGGAGCCATATGTTGCGTCGGTCGGCAGACCGGGTAGCCTTTTTCGCCTTCTTGGCTGTCGCCATAGTGCCTTCTTCCTTACTTCTTCAAGGATGCCTTTTACGCGATGCCCCTCATTTGGCGCATCGTCAAACGCTTTCGCACGACGTTCCTATTGTGCCACAAAATGTTCCAGTGCGGACACGTTTCCGCTAATTGTTCTAGGTCAAAGATACACGCTGCACAACACGCCCCCTCAAGGAAAAAGAGGGGGGCATTGTCCCCGGGGGCGCTCCTCTTCCTCTTCTAATAGTCTCGCATGGCGGGACTCGCCATCCACTCCTGGTAAAAGTCCTCATAGGCATCCGCCAACACCGCCTCGCGCGCACGGCGCATAAGGTCGATAAGGTAGTGCAGATTATGGATTGACAGCAGGATGCCGCCCAGCATCTCGCCCTGCTTCACCAGATGGCGAATGTAGGCGCGCGTGTGATTTTGACAGGTGGGACACGAGCAGGCGGGATCAAGAGGGCTGAAGTCCCGTGTGTATTTCGCGTTGCGCATGTTCATGCGGCCCGCGCTGGAAAACGCCGTGCCCATGCGCGCCGTGCGCGTGGGAAGCACACAGTCGAACATGTCCACGCCCTCGTGCACGGCCTTCACGAGCGTGGTGGGATTCCCCACCCCCATGAGGTAACGCGGCCGACCTTCGGGCAGCGCGAGAGCGACCTGCCCCAGCGTTTCGAACATGACCTCGTGGTCCTCGCCCACCGAGTAGCCTCCGATGCCGAAGCCGCCGAAGCGGCGACCGCCCTCCCTCGCGCTGTCATCTTCTATTTCTCGCAGCCGGCGAATCGACTCGAGGCGCAGGTCCAGGTCCATGCCGCCCTGCACAATGCCGAAGAGCGTCTGGTCGGGACGCGTGTGGGCCGCCAGACAGCGCCGGGCCCACTTTGCCGAGAGGTCAACGGCGCTCGCCACAAATGCCCGTTCGGCCGGATAGGGCGTGCACTGGTCAAGCTGCATGGCTATGTCCGCGCCCAGCTGCTCCTGGATGGCCATGTTGCTCTCAGGGGTCCAGCGAACCTTCGATCCATCATAGATGGAACGGAACGTGAGCCCTTCCTCATCGAGCTTGAGCGTGTCGGCGAGAGAGAACACCTGGAATCCGCCGGAATCCGTCAGCATGGGCCCATCGTAGTGCATGAATTCATGCACGCCGCCAGCCTCTGCCACCACAGCGGCGCCGGGGCGCAAGGAAAGGTGGTAGGCGTTCGCCAGCACCACCTGACTGCCCAGATCGTGCAGCTGCTGCACCGTGATCCCCTTGACGGTGGCGCTGGTGCCCACCGGCATGAACATCGGCGTTTGGAAGGCGCCGTGCGCCGTTTCGTACGTCAGCGCACGGGCATGTCCGCTTTGAGCTTCAAGGGTGGTTTCGAACAGGGCCACGGCTACGCGCTCGGCTCTGCGGCATTCGCCGCGTCCAGCGCGTCCGACATGGCCTCGGCAGTCGACGCGGAAGCACCCTTGCCGCAGGCCCGCTGCGCGTCAAGTCCAGCCGAAGCGGCATCATCGGCCGAGCCAGCTGTTGCGAGTCCAAGCGCTGCCAGGCAAGCGTCTGCGTCCACGACACCGGGATCGATGTCGTGCGCAGGATTGTCACACAGGGGCAAGGATTCAACCCAATCGGCGAAATCGGCCATGCTGCCGTGCCTGACCGTGGCCAAGTCGTACCCCACCGGATCGAGCAGATGGTCGGTCACCAAAAACGCATCGGCGCCAAGCTTGAGAAACGACAGGTCCTCCACGGTGTTATTTCCCACCATGAGCACCTCCTCACCCCTCACTCCGCATGCCGCCATGTTTTCGGCGCAGTAGGCAAGCTTTGGCTTCACCGAGGTGGAGTTCTCGTAGGAGGTGAGCCGGGAGAAGTCACGAGGGTCCACGCCCGCCCAAGACAGACGCCATTGCACCGCCCGCCGGGGAAACATGGGCATGGTGGCCAGCACGAGCGGATATCCCTTGGCTGTCAAGGTATGTATGGCGCGCACGACATTCGGGTCAGGAACCACATCGGCGCCAACCTTGCCAAAATCATGCTCATAGAAACCTGCCAGCAGTTCGTTCCAGTCTGCGGCATCGGGGTCTGCCTGCCGGAAAAACTCCTCCCAATACACGTCGTAATTCGTGCGTCCGTCATCATGGTTCGCCATGGCTCCGATGCCCGCTTTGAGACCGGCTGAAAACGTTTCCGCATCAAGCTGGTGAGCATCAACGAACTGGGTGATCGCCTTGAAGTAGGAACCGAGGAAGTCTTCCAACTCCATGGGCAGCAGTGTGCCGTCCAGGTCGAAGAACACGGCGCGATACGCTCGCGCGGGAGGTTCGTTCTGAAGCTCGAGACGTTCATCCATTGCGTTGTTCCTTTGGTCGTGTGCGGGCACCTCTCAGATCATGGTAGTATACGTCACAAGCGGAGGAGCTCATGAAAACCAATGAAATCGCTACGCTCGGAGAAGCGTCTCCGTCAAACCGGGACCAGAGACTGAGCATGCTCTCCCTTGGTGGGCGACGAGAACTGCCAGTTGCATCCGGGGCGCGTCGGGAATTTCCGAACTCAATCCGACGCGGGATCGACCGACCGATATGGCAGGCCGGGCACGACGCCCTTGGACCACAGGCAGCTGCCGTTACTCCTGCGCTCAGGCGAGAGGGGATCAAAAGTCCGCGGTCTGCCCCAGCCATAGTTCGACGTTCAAGATGCGAGGAGGTCCGATGAAATTACTGCTGCATGCCTGCTGTGGCCCCTGTTCGCTGGAGCCCATTCGCCTCCTGCGCGCCGCCGGCCGGGAACCCGTCGTGTTCTACGCCAACTCAAACATACATCCCATCGAAGAGTACCGCCATCGGCTGTCAACGCTTCGCACCTGGGCAGAAAGCGAAGACGTGACCGTGATCGAGGGGGCCTATGATCCCTCGGCATGGGAGGAAGCAGTGAAGCGCGTCGGGGCCACGTCGCCCATCCCCTGCCTTTCTACCCGAACCGAAGGCAATCCTGCCAGCTCCACGGAACGCAAGGACCGCTGCCGCGCCTGCTATCGCCTGAGATTCCAGGAGGCAGCCGCCTACGCTGCTGCAAAGGGATATGACACGTTGGGCACGACGCTCTCCGTGAGTCCCTACCAGTTCACGGATGTCATCCGTGAGGAACTGGAACGCGCGGCGGACGAAGCGGGCATCCAGGCCCTGTTCCAGGATTATCGTCCGTATTACGACGAGGCCACGCGCCGCAGTCGCGAGGGTGGCATGTACCGCCAGAACTATTGCGGCTGCCGCTTCTCGAATAGCGAGGCCACAGACGAGCGCGCGGCACGCAAACGCCAACGGGACGAGGATCGCGCCGCCAAGCGCGCAGCCCATGCCCAGGAGCGCGCGGCCGAAGAGGCAGTGCGGATCGCCAAACGGGAGGAACGACGCGCCTATGCCGCAAAGCAGGCCGAGAAGCATGCCATCCTCAAGGCCCTGCGGGAGCACAAGGGAGAGTAACTGCCAAGGACGAGAGGTGGCAAGGGGCAAGGGCGGCAAGCTGGCGAGAGGCAAGCTGGCGCAGCCACTGTTCTGCAAACACCGTACCTTATGTACGAAAATCAATGAAATGTTACCTGTTGGGGGTGTTGCTCTTCCCTCTGGCAAACTGCGACCTGCGAATATACCCTCGCGGTAGACGATGTAGGCAGCACACCTGCACCCTCCCTGCTAATCGTGATGACCGGGTGCGCAGCCTTGCGTTAGACGATGGAGGCAGCACACCTGCGTCATAGGGCATTGCCAGGTAACATTTTGGTGATTTTCGTACAATTTTCCCAAAAGCCCGTGGCTTATCGCTGTCGAAGTCTCCCCTCCATGGCGCCCGTATCAACGAATGCCTATAATGGGACATTCCAATCACGCCGAGCGAACGCGTCACAGAGAGAACCGTTAATGAAGACATCTGACTTTGCCTACGACTTGCCCGAAGACCTCATTGCACAGGAGCCTGCCGCCGAACGCGACGGATGCCGCCTGCTGGCCATGGACCGACGGACCGGCGCGGTCAAGGATCGCATCTTCCGCGACATCGTCGATTATCTGCGTCCCGGCGACCTGCTGGTCGCCAACGAAACGCGCGTCATGCCGGCACGGCTGTTGGGCACGAAACGCGGAACGGGCGGACAAGCGGAACTGCTGCTCTTGCGTGAACTCTTTGGCCGAGAAGAAAAAACGGACACGAGCGCACTTTGGGAAGTGCTCGTGCGCCCCGGCAAACGTCTCAAACCCGGAACAGGCGCAACCGTGGATTTCATGGATGGAAACGGCACCGTGGCGCTTTCTGCCGAGATCGTCGACTGGGCGGAGGATGCCGAGAAGGGACAACGCATCGCACGCCTGACCACCGTGCTCCCTTCCCTTGACGAAGCGCTGCACGTCGTCGGCCACACGCCCTTGCCCCCCTACATCAAAGGCTATGCCGGGGACGAGGAACTGTACCAGACCGTATATTCGCATCGCGAGAGTTCAGCTGCGGCGCCCACGGCCGGCCTCCATTTCACACCGGAGCTCATCGATCAGCTGAAAGCCTCCGGCATACGTTGGGAAACCGTCGAGCTCGAAGTCGGTCTTGACACATTCCGCATCGTCTCCGAGGAAGATGCGGAGAGCCACCACATGCATACGGAACGCTACACCGTGCCCCAGCGCGTCGTCGACGCCATCCATGAGACGAAGGAACGCGGCGGGCGCGTTATCGCCGTGGGCACAACAAGCGTGCGCAGCATGGAAAGCGCGTGGGACGACGACGCCGGAACGATCGTCGCGCGTGACCGTGCGGCGACGTCACTGTTTCTGCTGCCCGGATCACCGTTTCATGTCATCGATGGGTTGATCACGAACTTTCACGTGCCGCGCTCAACGCTCATGATGCTGGTGAGCGCTTTCTCAACGCGTGACCATATCATGGCCGCCTATCAGCATGCCGTGAACGAACGGTACCGGTTCCTTTCCTTCGGCGATGCCATGCTCATCATCTGAGACTCCTCAAGGGAGCTTCTAGGTGGAGCTCCCCGGCGAGGATTCCATCTGAGGCTGCCAGGTGGAGCTCCAACTCCCAAGCGAGGATTCCAGATGGAGCTCCCAGGTGGAGCTCCCAGCTCCCAAGCGAGGATTCCAGATGGAGCTCCCGGACGAGACTGCCAAGTGGATCCCAGACAAGGCTCCCAAGCGAAGCTTCCATCTGAAACTTCTAACTTCTAGGGGGACCTTCCAAGTGAAGCTCCCATGCAAGAATTCTAGACGGAGCTCCCAGGTGGATCTCCAACTCCCAAGCGAGGATTCCAGATGGAGCTCCCAGACGAGACTGCCAGGTGGAGCTCCCAAGCAAAGATTCCAAGGTGGACACTTTTTTCGACTTTGAGGGCTCAATCGCCTCATTTTGCGCACTTGGGGCGAGCGCATCCGATCGGCGGTTGACCTATCGGTTTCCCCCACTCCTCTGACCTGCATGTTTGCAACCTCCTTCCGTCGAAGGATAATTTCATGCTCCAATTTCAAAGCCATCACTCCTCCAAGTCGAAAAAAACGTCCATCCTTTCGGAACGTCTATCCTTTCATACGGACAGAGGAACCTAGACAGGGCATCCGGAATGCCAGGAAAATCCGCTTCGGAGAAAGGCAAGCGGAGGCCTTTCCAAGCGGAAAGGATCTGCTGCAGAGGCAAAGCCAGAAAGGCCGTCTTGTCGGGATAGCCGGTCGTGGTGTCGATGCAGAAAGGACCTGCAGCAGAGGCAAAGCCAGAAAGGGAGGGAAAGAATCGCGGAGAAAGCGTGGGGAAAGAAAGGGAATCACCCGGGATCTCGCGAGGGAAAAGCGCAGGTCGATCATCGAGAATCCGACGGCAATGCCCGAAGCTTGGCAGCGGAGGCCAAAAGGGATTCATCGAATCCCTCACAGCAGCGCCGAAATCCGCGGCAAACGGCAGAAACTTCCTGCGGTGTCTCAGAAAATCGACAGCTGGAACTGAACCGAGCACCCGACATTGAGGATCGGACACAGACAGGGAAAGCGTGTCACCCGGGGCAGATCTCGCCAAACGCGGGCGGTGCAGGCATCAAACAGGTCAGATCATTCTTGGAAACTTGATGCCGTAGGCCAAAGGATCGGCGCTGATCGTGACCATGCGCCGAGCAAGGACAAAAAAAACGGCCCCGCACTGCGAGGCCATCTCGGTTTTATGCTAAGTAAAACCTGTGTTTAGAGCTTCGTAACGTTGCTTGCCTGGAGTTTGCCATTCTGGCCAGTCGTGACGTCGAACTGCACTGCAGAACCTTCGTCGAGGGTTTTGAACCCGTCCATCTTGATTTCAGAGAAATGGACGAAGAGATCTTCGCCATCATTCTGAGAGATGAACCCATAGCCTTTTTCGGGATTAAACCACTTAACAGTACCTTCCGCCATTTTGAATCCTCTTTCCTCTCCCTGATCTCTTCAAGGAGGTAACACTGCGTGCTGCATGGCGGCAACACTCGCCCTCACCTCGAGGGCACATGCACACTTTACACTAATTCAAACGAAAAAAGATTGCAAATCACGTTATTCCTGTCTTTTTTGCCATCCTGATATCTCATCGATGCCCTCAGGATGCAAATGGCCCTCTTCCGCTTCCTGCACGACGCCGGCAGACGGGGTCGCGTGATTCACCTCTCTGTCAAGCAAGCCTGAAGCGCCCTCAGATGACTCGACCATGCCGAGATCGATCTCGCTCAACAGATCTTCGAGCTCTTCAACGCTGCCGGGAAGTTCAATGCCGTAGGCTGTCGCAACGGCACGGGCCTGAGCTTCGCGCACAGCAGCAAGCGCATGCTCTCCCGCCTCACGCAGGTACCCCGACGCAAGCAACAGGCTTCGTGCAATGTACTCCGTCACACGGGGATCGACCCCCGAAACCTGCATGACACTCGCAATCGATTCGGGTGCAAGCGACAGCAGCACCCCTCCATCGATGTCGGTGGCCTCGCCCACCGCATCCTCGAGCATGTCGGCCGCACCTTTCGGATCGCGCTCGTCGCGGGCCTTCGTCCAGCTGCGGCGAATCATCTCCGCAAACTGCAAAACGATGCGCATGAGATAGTCCTGCTCAAGCATGGCGTGCTCCTTTGTTTTCTATGCTCGGGGAGACGTTCATTCGTTGCCCGGCATCTTTATGCCCAAATGGTCATAGGCGCGCGAAGTTGCCTGACGTCCTTTCGGCGTGCGAATCATCAAACCCTGCTGCATGAGATAGGGTTCATAGACATCCTCGAGAGAATCCGGATCCTCGGCAAGCGCGGACGCGAGGGTCGTCAACCCGACCGGCCTGCCGGAGAATTGCACCGCGAGAAGCTCAAGGATACGATTGTCGGTGGCATCCAAGCCAAGCGCGTCAACTTCGAAGAAGCTGAGCGCTTGGGCTGCGACGTCTTCGTTGATCTCGCCATCGCCGCGCACCTGAGCCCAATCGCGCACCCGCTTCAGGAGACGATTTGCCAGACGCGGCGTTCCGCGGCTGCGCCGGGCGATCTCGAGAGCGCCGTCCTCCTCTATGGCAACGTCCAAAATGGATGCCGAGCGCCGCACGATGGATGCAAGCTCCTCGGGCGTGTAATATTGGAGGCGAAACGCAATGCCAAAGCGGTCACGCAAAGGCCCGGTCAAAAGCCCCGTTCTGGTCGTCGCCCCGATAAGCGTGAAATGCGGCAGATCAAGCCTGATGGAACGCGCAGCAGGTCCCTTCCCCACCACAATGTCAAGGGCAAAATCCTCGAGCGCCGGATAGAGGACCTCCTCGACGACGCGGTTCAAACGATGGATCTCATCGATGAACAGCACGTCTCCTTCCTCGAGGTTGGTCAGGATGGCGGCCAGGTCTCCCGTGCGCTCTATGGCAGGCCCGCTGGTCGTCTTGATGTTCGCTCCCAGTTCGTTGGCGACGACCGTTGCCAGCGTCGTCTTTCCCAGGCCCGGAGGTCCCGAAAACAGGATATGGTCTGCAACGTCGCCGCGTGCCTGAGCAGCCTCGATCAGGATGGCGAGAGATTCCTTGATCTTCGTCTGACCAAGATAATCGCCCAAACGCTTCGGCCGCAAGCTGCGATCGAGCACCAGATCGTCCTCAAGCAGATCCGACGACATGGTGCGAGCCCGGGGGTCCGTCCCGCGGGCCGTTTCAGGAAAGGGCTGGCTGGAGTCGAGCGAGGACACCGCCTCATCCGACTCAAACACCAGTCCCTCTATTCTGACGCCATGCGAATCCATGTCCACCCTGTCCATTTCAAAGCCGTATGCCCCATCGTCGGGCACCCGCGCCCCGCACCATCTATCAAGAACCCAAACGCTTCAACGCGTATTGTAGCAGCACGCCCTCGTCGCCGGCGTTCGGAGCCCCCTTCAAGGCAAGGTCCGACTCTGCGGCGGTGAACCCCATTGAGAGCAACGCCTCGTGCGCACCCTGAAGTGCCTCATCGGTCGTCGATGTCGGATCGTCGGAGGCAAACAGGCTCTCGAAACCCTGGTCAAGCGACCCCTTGAGCTCGAGGATGATACGGGAAGCCGTCTTCTTGCCAACACCCGGTATCTTCTGCACGCTGGAAACGTCCTGGGACATGATGGCCGCCACAAGGGCTTGCGGCGTGAATGCGGACAGGGCCGAAAGCGCCACTTTTGGCCCGATGCCGGCGACCCCGATAAGACGCTCGAACAAGGCTTTCTCCTCGACCGACATGAAGCCATACAGCGCCACGCCGTCCTCACGAACCTGAAGGTAGGTCTGCACCTCCACCGCAGCACCGCTCTCCGGCAGCCTGGAGAGACTCGCCTGCGACATGCCGACCGCGTACCCGACTCCGTTCACCTCGACATAAGCCGTCGTCGAAGTTTTCCCGGCAAGCCGTCCTTTGAGAAAAGCGATCATGGCAATCCCTTCCGTCGAAAGCCAGAGTCCGCATCCGGCGCGTCCAAAGCCTTCCGGGCCGATGCGGCGAGCCCGTCGTGGGTCGTGAAGCAGATGGCGGCAGCCAGGGCATCGGCCGCATGATCGGGGCGAGGCTCGCGATCCAGCGAAAGCAGCTGCTTGACCATGTACTGCACCTGTTCCTTGTCGGCCGTTCCCGTTCCAACGACCGCAAGCTTAATCTGCCGCGGGGTGAACTCCCCCACATCGAGTTCCTGCTCTGCACACGCCACGAGCGCTGCACCCCGTGCTTGTCCCGTGGCAAACGCAGCAGTGACGTTTTGGCCGAACCACACGGTCTCGATGCCAACGCACCCTGGCCGAAACCGGGCAATGACCGCGCCCATCTGCTCATGGATCTTTCCCAGGCGACAGGATAAAGTTTGGGAGGCGGGAGTCGAGATGCAGCCGTAGGCGGCACAGGACAGGCAAGACCCCTGTTGAACCACAATGCCCCACCCGGTGTTGGCCAAGCCGGGATCGATGCCGAGAATCGTCCGTTCCGTACGCGCCATCGTTTCCTTCCCGCCGCTCCACGCCGCATGCCGCATCAAGGGCTTCTTCATAGCTTGCAAACGAATGTTCGCACCAATCCTACCACAAAACCGGATGGGCTTCGGAGGAATCTCCTCAGATCGGCAAAGTGAGACGAAATTTCAAACGCGGCTCAGACCCGCGACGAGCACCACGGCATGCGCCGCGCACCATCCCACTGCACTCTTGAAAGGACGCGAGAAAATCACCCCATACCTCAGGAAGGTTCCTCGGCGTTCTCTACAAGGTTGAGCAGCTCCTGCTTGCTATGGACTCCCAACTTGGTATAGAGCGTCTTGCTGTGGCTACGGATGGTGTTGGGAGAAAGACACAGCTGCTCGGCCAGATATGACACGTTGCGGCCATGGGAAAAGGCGAGCAGCACATCGGTCTCGCGCGGGCTCAGGCCAAAGCGTTCCACCAGGATGAGGCAGCGCCGCTCAATGGGATCCGGCAGATCCAAGGACGAGCCTTCGGGCGCCCCAGCCTCGTCCTTGGATACGTCAGGCGACGCTAGTGTACGGTCATCCAAATCAGCATTCCCCACAACTCCCAGCGGATCCCCTGCTCCCCGTGTGCGGCGCTGCACGAGCGCATAAGCCATGGCCAGCACATACAGCACGAGAAGAGTGGCAACAAGGGAGGTCGTGGCACCAAAACCTCCCCCCTCGGCAAACAGGCGCACACCAAGAAACGTCGCACCTGAAAACGCGAGGTGCACCATGCCTGCAAACAGACCATATACGGCCGCCACACGCAACCCTTCTCGCTGGGCGGTGTCGATGCAGGCAGGAACCATGAGAACGGACACGATGAGGTACACGGCAAACACGGCAGCCCCTGCCACCTGCTCAAAGCCTTCTCCACCGATCGGAAACGCCAGCAGGAGTGTCGCCACAAGCGGAAACATGATGCGAAACAGCGCGGGAATGGTCAGCAAAGCCGCTTGACTGCCCCGGCGCCGCCGCAGTGCCGCGAGCGAGGCGGCGGCGCCGATCACCAAGCAGAGGGCACCTGCCGTTCCGACGGCATCGGGGCGCGAACTCAGCGTCATCGTCCGCGTGATGGCAACGGCGAAAGCGGTTGCCGTTGCACAGAAAAGCGGATTGCGCACCGCCACGAGAGCCTCTCTCGCAAGGCCTCCGACACCTTGAGGCCGTATCCAAGAATATCCGTCATGAGCAGGCAGGGAAACATGCAGAGCCCAGCCCTCGCCTTCTGTTCGTATTCTGGCGACAATAGCCAAAAGCACGACGACCGAGACGACAGCCGACAGCACAAAGGAGATTTCCCGTATCGGCAGAGAAAGATATCCCGAGACAAGGGCCAAGGCCGCATAGACGATGAGAGCTACCAACACAAGCGTCGTCACGTCGCGGACAGAAAAGCGCGCAAGCACTGCCGCCCAAGCCACAAACAGCAGGCCCATCCCCACACCGAGAACTATCCCGCCCGCGAACACAGACGAGACGGACGCGGATGGACCAGCAACCACCAGCCCATACCCCGCAAGAGCAGCAGCGCAGCCCACGCACGAGACGGCACGAAAGACGATGTGGCGGCTTTGGCCAAAACCCGCGACGAGGGGATGGAGAAACACGAGAACACCGAGCGCCAGCTGCACCGCACCCATGGCAAGGAGTAGGGGAACCGTCCACCAGCTCAACAAAGGAATGAGCGCGAGACCGGTGCGATCGGTGAGTTGGAGGCCTCCCCAGACGGTCAGGTGACATGAGAATAAAAGCAGCGCGTATCCAACGCATGCAGCGATGCGCAGAGAGGTCGACGAACTCGACTCATGTGTGGAAGCGTCCGGCAATTCGCACCCTCCTTGCGCTGCCGCTGGCACCGGTGTCGCGCGAGACATCGCAACCGCCCAGACCTTGCAAAGACACGTTCAGTATCGCATATCTTGCCTTCGCACCGGCAAGATTTCCACCGCAGACGCGCTTGGAAGCCGTTTTCACCAATCCGGTGTGAAGCGGACACCTCGCATTTTCTGCTAGGTCCTCCTCACCGGCATTCGCCACCCAGGCTCATTTCACCAAACAGGTGTGAAGCGGAAGCACAGACAACCTTGCTAGCATGCTTTCGTCACCGGCGATGAGGCCGGAGGAGGGCAAGAACGACCATCAGGAAGAGGAGATTGAGTATGACATTATCAAGACGCCAATTTCTCACCGGCATAGGGGTTGCCGGCGTTGCAGCGGCCGGCGCGGGACTCACGGGATGCGCGCCCAAGCAGGCCGCGGAAGACGGCAACGGGGCCTCAGCGGGCACCGGCACAGCGGGCGAAAGCGGCCTCATTTCTGCAGCCCAGCTCAACCCCCAGGATTACGACTATCGTCAAAGCACCACCGATTTCAAGACGCTGTTCTCACCTTTGAAGATCGGCTCGATCGAAATCGGAAACCGCATGGTGAAATCCGCAGCCGGGTCGGCTTGCTACCTTGCCGGATTCACGAAGGAGCTCTCTGAGTACTACGTGAACTTCGCAAAGGGCGGCGTGGAGATGATCTGGGTCGAAGGCGAGATGCTGTCAGACAACAAGATCACCGACGAAGCCATGGCATTCGGAAAGAGCCTGGTTGAGGAGTGCGCCGGCTACGGAGCTCATCTCGGTTTCCAGTGGGCCCAGTCCGGCGTCGTCGCCAAGATGACGGTCGACGAGATAGCTCAGGCCCAAAGCGATGCCGTGGCGCTCGCCCAAGGCCTCAAGCAGATGGGCTTCGAGGCCATCGAGATCAACGCCGCCGGGTTCAACCTCGGCGCCCACTTTCTCTCCCGTTTTCACAATGCCCGCACCGACGAGTACGGAGCCGGAAGCCTGGAGAACCGCGGCCGCTTTGTCGTCGAATGCATCGAGAAGATCAAGCAGGCCTGCGGCGAAGATTTCATCGTCCAGGTGCTCATCGACTGCATCGAAGAAAACGACAACCTCACCAACGATGCCACCCTCATGACGATGGACAAGGACGTCACCGCGTTCCACAACAAGGTGAACACGATCGAAGAAGGAATTGAGTTCGCCAAGATGTTCGAGGAGGCAGGCTGCGACTCGATGCATCTGCGCCTGGGTCCTCTGGGCAACCATCCCTGCCAGTTCGGCAGCGACCTGTACTTCATCCTGAACGGCATCGAAGGCGCGACCGGCTACGGTACGCAGTGGGACTTCTCGCGGCATTTCCAAGGGCAGCTCATCGGCAACCACAGCGGTGCTGGCATGTTGCTTGACGTGGTGGCTCGCTACAAGGAGGCCCTCAGCATCCCCTGCGGCACCGTCACCTATATGGACCCAGCTCACGCACCGGACTTCTTCGAGCAGGCCTTGGCCGACGGGAAATGCGACTTCTATGTCATGAACCGCCCCCTGACCGTCGATTCCGACTACGTCACCAAGCTCCGCGACGGGCGCAGCGACGAGATTGCCCCCTGCACGCGGTGCCTGCATTGTCATATCGGCAGCAACGAAATGAACGCCGCGATGGGCTACTGCCGTGTCAACGCCCTCACCCAGCGCGTCATGCGCGAGGGAGGTCCCGCAACCTACGAGCTGCCCGCCGCAGACCAGGCGAAGAAGGTCATGGTCATCGGTGGCGGCCCCGGCGGCATGGAAGCCGCCCGCATCGCGGCCGCACGCGGGCATGAGGTGACGCTGTACGAGAAGAAGGGCTCGCTCGGCGGTCTGCTGGACTTCGCGAGCAGCGTCAAGGGCCCGCATGAGAATCTGGATGACTTCAAAGCCTATCTCGAACGGCAACTCGAGGTCTACGGCGTGAACGTGGTTCTCAGCAAGGAAGTCGATGCGGCGCTTATCAGCTCCGAGGCCCCCGATGCCGTGATCTTGGCAGCAGGCGGCCTGCGCGACACCCTCGACGTCAGCGGCAACGACAGCGTCAAGGTGGTTGACTTCGAGCAGTTCCTCACGGCCGACATCGGCGACAACGTGGTGGTATACGGCTCGAATGCCCAGGCGTTCGACTCCGCCCTGTGGCTGACAGTACGCGGAAAGCGCGTCACCATGGTCACCCCGAGCCCCAACGAGGATTTGGACAAGCAGCAGTCTCAGCATGCCCAACGCTTCATGACCACGGCATTGTACTCCCTGGGCCTGCAGGTGTGGCCAAGCGCCTCGATCAAGCAGGTGGGCGACGGGCAGATCACCGTTGCAACCGAGGTGGGAACCGAGGTCACCGTGGCGTGCGACACCATCGTCAACGCGGCCGACATGCTGCCCAACACGTCGCTCCTCGACGGAATTTCCGCGTCGGAAACCTACGCGGTCGGCGACTGTGCAGAACCGTTCAACATCGCGCTCGCCATACGCGCCGGCAATGATGCCGGACGCGCGGTGTGACAACCAGCTTTGTCGGCCATGAGCCCTCCCCCCTCCGGGCTCATGGCCAAAACGAAGGGCCGCCGCAATCGTGTCGCGGCGGCCCTTCGTTTTTCCTTATGCAACGGACCCGTGCGGATGGGCTCCTACTCCACAGGCCCCTATTCCTCGTCCAGCGCCGCCGCAATCTCTTCGGTGATGTCCATGACATGGTAGACGTTCTGCAGGTCCTCAAGCTCCTCGAGGCGATCGATGAGGCGCATGACCTTCTTCGCATCGGAGACGCTCACCTCCACGGGAGTCGTGGGGACCATGGTCAGCTCGGCGCCGCGGGTGGCGACACCCGCCTCTTCGAGGGCCACCTTGACAGCCATGAGGTCGCCCGGAGCGGTGTAGACGACCCACTCGTCACCGGCATCCTCGTAGTCGTCCCCACCCGCTTCGGCAACGGCGAGCATGAACTCCTCCTCGTCGGCTGCGGCGCCATTTGGCTTCGTGGGCTGCTTCTTGTCGCCCGTCTCGACCTCCTGGGGAACGAGTATCTGGCCCTTGCGCTCAAACTGGAACGCGACCGAACCCGAGGTGCCCAGGTTGCCTCCCGCATGGGAGAACGCGCTGCGGACGTCGGCAGCGGTGCGGTTGCGGTTGTCGGTCAGCGCCTCGCAGTACACGGCGATACCTGCCGGTCCATAGCCCTCATAGACGACCGTCTCATAGCTCGCGGCATCCTTGCCTGAGCTGAAGGCCTTATCGATGGCGGTCTTTATCTTGTCCTTGGGAAGGGAGTAGCCCTTAGCCTTCTCGATGGCGGCCGCCAGGGAGGCGTTGTTCTCAGGACTCGGGTCGCCGCCTTCCTTAGCAGCCACCGTGATGTTGCGCGACAGCTTGGAGAACAAGGCGGAGCGCTTGGCGTCCTGCGCCGCCTTGCGGTGCTTCGTTGTAGCCCATTTAGAATGCCCTGACATACCGATTCCTTCCACACAGCGATATCATCCGGATATTCTAGCACACCGCCGCGCCGGGACCGAAAATGCGGCAGAGAAGAACGGCGGGAAACGCTGACGCGCATCCGAGACGCAGGGAGCAACGCAGGGGATGCCTTGGGCGGGAAGCAAAGAGCGGGGGGCACATGAAGCGTGCCCCCTGAGCGGAGGCGCGGCCAGGCGCCCTCGCCTCCTGGATCCTCCCGCCGCAGACAGCGACAGCCGGCGATGCGCTATCGCGAATCGCGCGCATCAAGATGGACGGTGGGACGCGCATTGAGATCTGGAACCTTGTTCTCTTTTGCGACTCTTCTCCAATAGGCTTCAGCCGTGATGCGATACAGGGTTCTTGTCACCGGGAAGCCTGAAACCTTCGATCCACACGGACGGCCCTCGGCAATGGCCGCCGCGAGGTAGTTCATGTCAGAAGAAAGGCGGCGTTTCGGCCATCGTTCCCAGGGCACAGCCTGCGTCGGCTCAATCATGCCGCCGGCGCCCACCATCACCCCTCCCGACCAGTGTGCCCCAAGAGCGTCGCACGCGTTGCGCAGAACCGCGAACGCTGGGCTGATCTGGCGCCCTTCATAGAAACCGCAATTGGACACGGCATACACACGTGCGCCTTGAACAGCGGCGGCGAATTCGGGAGACGAGACAAGCGCGACCACGTGAGAAGGCAACGCGTCCACATAGAGCGGAAACCCAAGAACCACCGCATCGAAATGATCGCGCGGCATGGTGCGTGCTTCCCTCTCGTTTCGGCAGGACATCCGCTCAACCGGGATCTGCCGAGACTCGAGGTCTGATGCCAGAAGGGTGAGGAGATCGCCCGTTGCTCCACCCTTCGCTTTCGGGCTTGCCCCGATCAGCAACACTTTGCCACGAACGTCAGCGGTCCGGCAAACGTCACCTGGTTCCCTCGACGAGGTGTCCGTCTCCGAGAAAGACAGGGGAACTCCCTCGATCAACGCCCGATCGTCTTCAAAAAACGAGACCTCCCTGAGGTCAGCGTCGTAGTTGAGGGCATTGGCCTGCGCGATCTCCTGCACCGCATCACGCTCGAGGGCGCTTTGGCACCCGTAGGCAAGAACATGCATATGCAGGATGTTCTCATGACGGCGACGATGATGCATCTCTTGATTCCTGATTTCAAAATACGGATGCAGATAGCCGAGGGCACGGTCGAGGGCCTTCTTGACAGGAAAACTCAACGAGCCGAACGTGCCGTCGCTCACGATCCACAGTTCGTCTGCGGCCGCGAAAAGCGGCCCCATGTCACGAAGCCCATCAGGAATGACACAAACGCCTGGCGTCTTGAGCCAACACCCGAAGCACCCCGTGCAACACCGCGCGCTCCGTGACTTCTCCGGGCCGACCACCACATCGAACGGGCAGGCAAGCGCGTTCTCCACTTTGGCCACGTCATCATGGGAAAGATCGGTGACAAGGACTCTCATTCCGCACGCCCCTTCCTGTCCATGCCGTTCAAAAATGCCCAAAAGGCATCGTCGAGCTGCTCATGAACTTCCCGCTCGTCAAACGTGGCGGCCCCGGTGGCTATGAAGGAAGCAATGCCATGCGTGAACAGGATCATCTTCAAATATATCCAGCGGGCCCTCTCCGGCGACATGTCCGGGGTGTCGGCGACATACGCCTCGACGTCCGCCCTTGCCACATCGGCATATAAGCCGGCAAAGCCATGAAACGGATGGGCTTTGGAAAGATAGAGGAACGAGAAGAGATGTGGCTCCTGACGGGCGAGCCGCACGTGAGTCAGGCCAATCGACTCAAAGGGATTCGCGCCCAACGGCATTCCCTTCTCCACAAAGACCGCAAGCCATTCCTCACAGCGGCTTCGCAAAGCGTCCATCAATCCATCCATGCCACCAAACGCCGAGTAGAGGGGTTGCACAGAACACCCCGCCTCCTCGGCGATGCGGCGGGCGTTGAGGGCCCTTTCCCCCTCGGAACGGAGCAGGGCAAAGGCAGCATCAAGTATCGTTTCATTCCCAACGACGTGTTTCCTCGGCATACGCTTCCCTCGATTTTCCTTAGTATGACAACCGTTATATAACATTTGTAATTTTATTTCCCAAGCGAAGAAACGTCAAGTGGCCGCATTGCGCCGCCGCGAGGCAACCGACGCAGCCTACCCCCTGCACGCCAGTTCCCTGCGGGCAGGGGGCAGGCTCACTTCGAGCTCGTTTGTGCAGGACGGCCCCCTTTACGCAGCTCGTACGAAAGCCTTACCCGGTCATGACGGTCCGCTTGCATTCCGCTGACACGTCGCGAGTAGGATTGATCGCGCATCCCCATCACGCTTCACCGTCACCGTCACCGTCACCGTCACCGTCACCGACGAAAGGACATCATGGACCAGCGAAACCTCGAGACCGCCTATGAGAACAACACGTTCGGCCTCACCCGCCGTGCATTCATCGAGCTGGCAGCCACAGCCGGCATCAGCGCCGCAGGAGGCATGCTCGTCTTTCCCGACCAAAAAGCCCTTGCCGCGTTCACCCCTGCACCGACGCCTTCCTCGTGGCCGTCGTTCTCTGGCACCAAGGTGCGATTCACCGTGCACAGCGACACCCATGTCGGCGCGGGGTCTCAAAACAACTACCGGGACAAAATCCCCGCAGCATTCGATGCCCTCTATTCGGTCACAAGCGCCCTCGATGCCCATTTCTTCGTCGGGGACTCGGCCGATTCGGGGCATCCCGACCAATACTCCGAACTGGCCGATCTGCTTAACGCAAGCGTGAGGAAGCCCCTCGGCATGGTCATGGGGAACCACGAGTATTACAACTGGAGCGGAGACAAGGAGCGCGCCCAGCAGGAGTTCAAAACCTTCCTTTCTTCCAAGCTTCAGGTGGCCGGCTCCTTTCAGATTCCCGGCGGAAAGAACGAAGGGCAAACCGACTGCGACTTCGTCATCGGCGGCGACGGGACGGCGGGAAGTGGCTACCATGTCATCGCCGCGTCAGCCCATCCGGGCGGCTACGACAACAGCTGGTACGGAGACCGTCAGGACTGGTTCCGCACGCATATCGCGGCCGCTGTTGCCGAAGACGCCACGAAGCCCGTATTCCTGTTCACCCACCACCCTTTCGGAAACACCGTGTGGTACAGCGAGGGCGGAAGCTGGAACGGCCAGTTTGGCACCGACAGTGCAGACCGCTCCGGTAACGACATGGCATTCTACCGCGAGCTCGCCGCAGACTATCCCCAGATCATCCACTTCTCAGGCCACACGCATATCCCCCTGGCAGACCCTCGCTCCATCTATCAGGACGACGGATTCACCCTGATCCAAACCGCAACCTTCGCCAACAACTTCTGGATGGCGGAATGCGGAGCCGACGACGTCGGAAACACGGGAGGGCATCCCGACGCCGGGCAAGACGCCAACGAATGCGAACTCGTCGAAATCGATCCGTCCACCAATGTCGTCACCGTCTATCGGATGGACTTTCGCAATGGCGCCATCCTCGGGACGCCCTGGACGATCAACCCCCAGGCCGGCGCGGCAGGCTTTCGCTATACGCACAGCGGCATGGCCGCGCGCAGCCTGGCACCCCTCGTCGACGCAGACGCATCGGTCACGATACCCGAAGAGTCCATCACGGCCGGCACCGCGTCGTTCGCCCTCACCGCCGACAAGGTGTCGCCCGACCTTGCAGGACTCGAGGACGACGTGGTCATGGCCTATCGCATCGAGATCTACGACATCGCCTCACAGAACACGCTGACCTACGACGCCCGCTTCATGACGGACTACTACAAGGCAGTCGCGAACCAACCGGCCATCTTTGCCCGCCCCCTATTCGGGACAGCCCTCTCAGACGACAGCGACTATCTCGTGCGCGCCTACGCGCAGAACGCCTTCGGAAAGGAGTCGCTCATCGGAGAAACGACCTTTCACACGGCGACGAAAACGGTGCCCGCACTTGAGGAACCCCTGCTGTCCATCGATTTTTCAACGGGAAGCTCCGCGGACGTCTCCTCAACCGGCCACAACGCAGTGCCCACCGGCAGCCTCTCCTACGCGGCAGAACCCGCCTTCGGAGTCGAGGTCGCACTCTTCGATGGGACCTCGGCCGTCGGCTATGATTTCTCCGCAGCGGACTACGCGGCCATCGCCCAATCGGAAACGATCGAAGTCCTGTTCCAATTCTCAGAGGTTCCTGAAGGATCGGGATACTTCGACCTGTTCTCAAGCGCCCAGAACGCAGGCCAGGATCTGAGCTACTACGGCCCTCTCGATCCCTCGAGCGACAACCCCCTGCACGCGAACCCCCTGCTGCATCAGTATATGAACGTGGGATCGGGCTACCAATCAACCAACGCGGTCGTGCTGCCGGGAATCTGGCATCATCTCGTCACGACGTTCGATGGTCAAACCATGAAATACTACCTTGATGGCCAGCTGGTCTCTCAGCTGAACAATCCCGGATCGATCCCCGCTCCCTCGGCAACCCCCACACGCTGGTATGTGGGAGCGGACACCAACTCATCAGGCAGGGCGGAGGTTCCCATGAAGGGTAAAGTCGCGTTCGCGCGCCTCACGCCCGGCGTGGCCGTTGCCGATCAGGTGGACAGCCTCTACGCGGCGTCGGCACCCGTTTCCGTCGCGGCGGAAGTGCCTGACGCAGATGCCATCGGAACCGCAACCGTCGGCACCGCCTATGCCATCCCACCCGTGTCGTTCGTCGACGGCGGCGGCAACGAGGTGCAAGCCATTCCCTTCGTGAGCGATCCGAACGGACAAAGCGTCGAGGTGGTGAAGGGCGCTTGGGCTGCCCCGTCCCTCCAAACTTTGAGCCGTGTTGCCGACGGAACTGCGACCTACCGCTTCACGCCCGGGTCAGAAGGCGTCTACACGGTAATCTACCAGGCAGGATACGCCCATCGGCCCTCATTTGAACTGGAAGTGAAAACCGCTTCCGCCGACCCTGACCCCAACCCGAATCCAACGTCTGATGGCGGGCAGGGAGGGAACGGTGGCGCAGGAGGGAATGGCCAAGAGTCTGTCAAAAAGGAAACGGTATCCCTCGCCAGCCAGCCAAAGCGCCTGGCGAAAACCAGTGACTCGAACCTTCTGGGAACCGCGCTCATCGGACTCGCCGCCACAGCAAGCGCAGCGGCCTATGTTGCCAAGGGGCTGATCTCAGGAAAATTCTCCGAGGATGAAGGATCAGCGCCCCGTCCGTGACGTCTTCCCCGGCACAGCACCGGGAGAGGGGCGAAAAACGTCCTCCTCACCCTGCCGCCAGAACGCGAGAAGAAAGAAAACCCGTGCTCAAGGCATGGGCGAGGAGGAAAATGCCCCCCGGCAGGGACGGGGGCATCGCCAGGCTTCCCGTCCCAGGCCCCGGACAGCCTACGCCTCGCGCTCCCAAAGGCCCGTCTTGCCGCCATCCTTTTTCAACAGGCGAACGTCGCCGATCTCCATGCCACGGTCGACGGCCTTGCACATGTCATAGATCGTGAGGCATGCTACGCCCGCTGCCGTGAGGGCCTCCATCTCGATGCCCGTCTTGCCCGTGACCCCGCACATGGCAGTGACATGGATGCCAACACGGCCGTCGTCGCGCTCTCCCTCGCGAACCGGAGCGCAATCGACCTTCGCCTTCGTGATGCTGAGCGGATGGCACATGGGTATGAGAGCGCTCGCCTGCTTGGCGGCCATGATGCCAGCCACCCGAGCACATGCCAGCACGTCTCCCTTGGCTGCAGAGCCTTCCACGATGAGCGTCAGGGTTTCAGGCCGCATGGAAATGAAGCCTTCGGCCACGGCAATGCGTTCCGTATCGGCCTTTTGAGAGACATCCACCATGCGGACCTCTCCCTTTTCGTCGATATGGGTCAGATTCTGATCGGTCATGGAACTCTCCTTGGTCGTCTCCGTTCGCCACGCAAAGCAGCTGGTCTCAAGCTGGCAAAAGCCCTCATCCGCCAATCTGGCTCATGCCCCGCTCGGTGCCCACCTTGCCGTGATGCTCGTCAGGCTTTGCCCCCAAGGCCTGCATGAACACGCTTTTCACGGCCTGTGCATCACCCGATCGCAAGGCCGTGCGCACATCATACTCGACGTCAGAGAACAAACAGGGACGAAGCTTGCCGTCAGCGGTCAAGCGCAAACGATTGCACGCGCTGCAAAAATGACGGGACAGCGGCGATATGAATCCCACCGTTCCCTGAGCGTTGGGAAACTGGAAATAGCGCGCCGGGCCCCAACCGATCGGGCTCTCGTCACCGGCCGGAACAAGTTCGGGCATGCCCTCGTCGACAGCCCGCTCATTGATGATGCCCAGCAGTTCCTCGTTGGGAACGACATCCGATTCGCCCCAACCGCAACCGTCGGATCCCGAGCTCTCGCCCACCGGCATGTATTCGATAAACCGGACATGCAGAGGCCGATCGATGGACAGCTTGGCGAAAGCCAGGTAATCCTGGTTCAGGCTGCGCACGACGACCGCGTTGATCTTCACCGGATTAAACCCCGCCTCCAGCGCGGCATCGATGCCATCGAGCGTCTGCTGAAGCGACCCGCGTCGCGTGATGTAGGTGAACTGCTCGGGGTCGAGCGTGTCAAGAGAGATGTTCACGCGGGAAAGTCCGGCATTCCTCAGGTCGACGGCCATCTTCGGCAGCAGCACCCCGTTTGTGGTCATGGAGATGTTCTCGATGCCGGGAATGCGGGCAATGGCACTCACCAGATCCACGACGCCCAATCGCACAAGCGGCTCTCCGCCTGTCAGGCGCACGCTGCGGATGCCGATGCCTGCGGCCACGCGCACGGCTTCCTCAATCTCCTCGAGGCGCAATATCTCGTCATGCGCCAAGGAGTGCACGCCCTCTTCAGGCATGCAATAGATACAGCGGAAGTTGCAGCGATCCGTCAGCGATATTCTCAGATAGTCGATAACACGGCCATGCGAATCTTTCATGTGCACCCCTTCGTTCACTCGATCCGAAGACCATTATAGTCCAAAGGACGGCGGCTATCTCGACACCAGGTAGACCTTATCGCAGGGAATGCGTATCCACAGCTCGTCTCCCTCTTGCGGAAGCTCATCGGCAGGCACAACCAGCTTGTCAACGCGCCAGAACAGATGCTGATGCAGGTATTTCATCTCATCCTCATCACGTTCGACGGTGGGCGCCTCCGCATGGTTGCGATCAAGAAAGCCCAAAAGGGCAGTCCTTTCGAAACGGGAGTCGCTCACGCGGTCGACGCGCACCCGATAGGCATTCTGCCCGGGGCCGTCGGTCCTCTGCAAAAAGAATGCCCGGACGCCCAGATGCACCACGTCTTGCGGGACGCGGCTTTCCGTCTGGACTTCCACCCCCCATTTGGGCAACCTCACATGATGGTCGTCCACATAGACGGCCGGCGTGGCGTTCTTGCAGCCCGACAGCTTGATGCCGGCGACGGATTGAGGACGGTTCACCAGGTCATCGCCTGTCGCTGTCTCGATGATGCGGCCAGCTTCGACCACGGCGATGCGGTCGCAAAACCGCAGCGCCTCGTCGATGTCATGGCTCACGTAGAGCACCGTGCCACGAAACGCATCGAACAGGCTCACGAGGTTCTGTTCGAGAACCCCCTTCAGATGGGCATCCAAGGCAGAAAACGGTTCGTCCAGCATGAGGATGCCTGGCCGGGCAGCCAACATGCGGGCCAAAGCCACCCGCTGCTGCTGCCCACCGGACAACTGCGCCGGATAGCGCATCCCAAAGTTTTCCAAGCCGAAGCGCTTCAGCTCGGCGGCCACGATGCCATCGCGCTCGGCTCGGGTCGTTCCTCCCGCAATGCCCGCACCCACGTTTTCGGCAACAGTCAGGTTCGGAAACAACATATAGTCCTGAAACAACAGGGCGGTCTTCCGTTCCTGGGGTTTGAGATTGATCCGGCGCTCCGAATCGAAGAACACGTTCCCATTCACCACGATGCGACCTTCGTCGGGTGTCTCGATCCCCGCAATACATCTCATGGTCAGGCTCTTCCCGCATCCTGAAGCGCCCAGAAATCCCAGCGTCTCGTCTTCCGCATCAAACGTGACATCCAACGAGAACGAAGGGAACGACTTCCTTATGTCAACCTCAAGGCTCATCGGCAGGCCTCCTCACTCTTCCGCGCCGCGGCGGTATTTCGTCGTTCGTCTGCTCCACAGGTTAATGAACAGGATGACGACGAAGCTGAATACCATGATGACCACAGTCCAGAAGATGGCCACATCGGTATTGCCGTTCATCCACTCGAAATAGATGGCGATGGGGATGGTGCGCGTGATGCCCAGATAATTGCCCGCCAGGAACAACGTGGCGCCAAACTCGCCCAGAGCACGGGCGAATGACAGCACGGTGCCGGCTGCGATGGAACTCCACGACAGCGGGAGCATGAGTTTGAAGAATATCTTTCGATTTGACCAGCCGAGCGTCCGAGCCGCGTCGAGCATGTTCGAGTCAAGGCTCTCAAACGCGCCGCGCGCGCTGCGATACATGAGCGGGAACGCCACCACCACGGCCGCAATCACCGTGGCCTGCCAGCTGAATATAAGGGGAAACCCAATGTCGATGAACCATTGGCCAACCGCCGTGTTGCGGCCAAGCGCCAGCAGCAGCAGGAAGCCGCACACCGTGGGAGGCAGCACCATGGGAATGGTGAAAATGGAATCCGCCACATCTTGGACGCGCGCCGGTATGCGCAAACTGAAGTACGCCGCCGCCAAACCCAGCGCGAATATGAAGACGATAGCGACACCCGTGGTCTTGAGCGTCACCCAGAGGGGACTGTAGTCGATGCCCCCCAGAAACTCGCCGAGAGCCGCAAGGCCCGTCGCCGGAAGGACGATGTCAGCGTCTTCCGCGCTCACGATACGGGCAAAGTCCGCATGCACAAGGTTGACGAAAGCGGGATTCGACCGATCGGTCACGTCGCTGCCATCGGTCCCGATGACGCAGGCGTAAAACTCTCCCGACGCGAACTCCTGGTCAAATTCATAACGCACGCCGCCGACCTCGAAAGACTGATCGGTCGTGAAAAACCATTCGTCGACCTCGGACAGGCGGGAGCTTCCCTGCGCCTTGCCGTCGTCGAGCGCGACGAGGTAATTCCGCAAAGCGGCCTGGCCGTCCTCGCTCGTGACGTCGATGCCGAACTCGTCGGCAGAGGCTTTCGGAACATAGACCACAATATAGGATCCCGCGTTGATCGCCGACAGGTTGCCGGCCGAGTCCCCCACGTAGTAGGTGTACCCGCGATCGACTCCGCCAACGGCGCGTTTGCTGCCCACCTGAGCGCGGGTGAACTCGTCAACCGCCCATGTACTGCCCTCCGCGAGCGCTGCGTCGCCTTCTGCCGAAACCACCACGTCCTGATCCTGCGCAGACGTTCCGGACGAAGAGTCTCCCGTCTCCTGCAGCGCCTGCCCGTCGGTCGCATTCCCTTGCGTGCGCGGACTCTCCACGTCGCCCAAGGCCTCGTCTGCCCATGCGGCAAGCGGTGTTGACGTCGCCATCACCGCTGCAATTGCGATTCCGGCGATGGCTTTCAACCATGTGCCAGCCATGTCACCCCTCTATCGTCAAAATGAGGATGGACAGCTGCTTCGTCCATCCTCATTGCATTGTACGCGATTTCGGAAGCCGCGCGGCTTCCATGCGCGATCACTGCGGCATGCGTGTTAGGCAGCCAGTTCAAAACCCCATTCTTGCCAAACCTTCTTGGCTTCGGCATCCGTGACGCACCACTGCAGGAAGTCGCTCGCAGCCTCAGCCTGCTTGCTGTCCTTGGTGACGGCGCCGGGATACACGATGCTTTTATGCGTATCATCCGGGATGGTGCCGACAATCTCGACGCCTCCGAAGCGGTAGACGTCTGAGCTGTAGACGATGGCGACGTCCACGTCGCCTGACTGCGCGTGCTTGCACACATTGCCCACCGAGGTGTCCAGAACGGGCGTGATGCCAACGAACTGACCGCCTTTGCCGGTGATGTCAGCGCCGGTCTTGCCCGACGGATCGGCATACGCGCCCACCGTGGAAAGCGCCTGGCAAGCATAGTTGCCAGCCGGAACGGACTCGTCGCCCACGCTCACCGTATACTTGCCGTCAGCGATGTCCTGCAACGTGACGTCCTTGAGGCCTGAGCCCTCTTTCGAGACGATCACCAGATCATTCACGAACATGTCGAAACGAGTTCCCTCGTCGATGTAGCCCGACTCCTCCGCCGTGTCCATGGAACCTTTGGAAGCCGAGACCAAGACGTCGGCATAGGAGCCGGCACCCAGCATTTCGTTCAGCTCTCCAGAAGATTTGTATTGGGTATCGGCAAAGCTGACCCAATCGTGGCTTTCCTTGTAGAGTGCCTGGATGTCCTCCATGGCCTTCGACAGGGAGTTGGCGGCAAACACCTGCAACTCAACGGCTTCATGCTGCTCGCTCTGATCCGTGCTCGGCTCTTCGGTCTTCTGCTCCGTTCCCGACGAGCACCCGATCAATGCAAATGCCCCAACCAGGGCAAATGCACATACGGCAGCAAGAATCGCGCGAATACGCTTGTTCATAGACCCCTTCCTTTCCCTCGTGCGTCTCTCTGTCCTCCGTCAGCACGCCCGCATTCCCAAACCCTCGAATGTCGCGCATGCACCGTCAATATTATTCTTCTGATAGTATATAGTCAATCATAATTCTTGCCGACTGAGCCTTATATGCCTCTCAGAAACAGGACGGAAACAGGACAGCGGATTCTTGACAGCGGCGTGGCACGCCGTCTGCCCAACAGAGGCAGGAGGCGTGGTGGCAGGCCTGCACCCGCCATCCACTCGGATGCCGGCCGAGAGCACGATGCGCCGAGAAGCCGAAAAGGCATTCCCCTGGGCATTCCCCCGGGCATTCTCCGTCGAAATCGCCGTTGGCGCCATGCCTCGTCGCAGCAACGACCCGCAAAGCGCACGCCAGCGGCTCCGTGGGCCGGGCCCTCTCACTTGGCCGCGGGCACCTCGCCTGTCTCCAGCACGTTCAAAAGAGCCCTCTCATCAAGGGTGGGCACCCCAAGAGCAACCGCCTTGTCGTACTTCGAGCCAGCTGCCTCGCCGTACACCACATAGCTCGTCTTCTTGGACACGCTGCCTGACACCTTCGCCCCCCTGGCCTTGAGGGCCGCACCGGCCTCATCGCGGGTCATGCCGCTTTCCACCAGGCTTCCGGTCAGAACGAACGTGAGGCCCTCGAGCGTCTGGGGCACGTCCGCACCGGGCGGAGCCGCCTCGTCCTCAAGCGTCACTCCACACTTCATCAAGCGATCCAAAACCGCCACATTGTCGGGAGTGCGGAAGAACAGGTACACGCTGCGGGCTATCTTCGGCCCAATGCCATCGATGGCGGCAAGGCTCTCCTCCGAGGCGTCCCTGAGCGCGGCGGCGGAAGGGTAGGTTTTGGCCAGAAGCTCGGCAACCGTCTTCCCCACATGGCGAACGCCCAAGCCGAACAGGGCACGAGCGAACGGACGACCGCGACTGGCATCGATGGCCGCCACGAGCTTGCGCGCCACCGTCTGTCCGAGACAGATGGACTCGCCCGCCTTGTTCACCCGTCCCATGTCGAGCGTCGACAGCTCGACCTCGTCGAGCGTGTAATAGTCGGCCACATCGGTCACGCGACCCGCTTCAACCAGGCGGGACACGATCTCCTCGCCCATGCCGTCGATGTCCATGGCCCCGCGGCTTGCCCAATGCAGCAAGCGCTCGAGAGCCTGGGCCGGACAATCGATGGATATGCAGCGAAAGTCGACCTCTCCCTCCTCGCGGATGACCGGTGACCCGCAGCTGGGGCAAAGCTCGGGCATATGCCATTTCACGGCATCGGGCGGGCGCAACGACAGGACGGGGCCCAAAACCTCGGGAATGACGTCGCCCGCTTTCCTGATGATGACGGTGTCGCCCACGCACACGTCCTTGCGTTGCACTTCATCGGCATTATGCAGCGTCGCCCGCGCAACGGTCGAGCCCGCAACGACCACGGGGTCAAGCTCGGCCACCGGCGTGAGCTTGCCCGTGCGCCCCACCTGCACCGTGATGCCCCGAAGAAGCGTCGTCTTCTCCTCGGGAGGAAACTTGAAGGCAATGGCCCACCGGGGGGCCCGAGCCGTGTAGCCCATGGACTCCTGCTGCGAGAACGAGTCGACCTTCACCACGACGCCATCGATCTCATAGGGCAGGTCCTCGCGACGCTCGATCGCACGAGCGCAAAACGCGTGCACCTGATCCCTGCTTTCGCAAAGCTCCACATCAGGATTCACGTGAAAGCCCGCCTTGCGCAGCCATTGCAGGAGTTCCCACTGTCCCTCCACCCGCAACGCCCGCTCGTCCGCAATCGCATAGAGGAACGTCGACAGGTCGCGCTGGGAAGTGATGGAAGGGTCCTTCTGGCGCAGGCTGCCAGCGGCCGCATTGCGGGGATTCGCGAACGGCGGCTTGCCATTCGCTTCGGCCGCCTCGTTAAGGGAGGCGAAGCTCGACTTGGGCATATACACCTCACCGCGCAGCTCAACGGCAGCCGAAACGTCGACAATGTCGTCGAGCGCTCCCTTTCGCAGGCGAAGCGGCACATCCTTCACCGTGCGCATGTTGGCCGTCACGTCCTCTCCCGTGGTGCCGTCGCCCCGGGTGGCGGCACGCATGAGGCGACCGCTTTCGTAGGTCAGCGCGATGGACGAACCATCTATCTTCAGCTCGCAGACAATCGGAACCATGCGGCCGAAAGCTTCCTCAACGCGATCCATCCATGCGTCGAGCTCTGTCAGATCCATCGCATTGTCGAGGGAATACATGCGTCGCTCGTGCCACACGGGAGCGAACTGCTCGCCGACGTAGCCACCCACGCGCTGAGTGGGACTGTCGGCGTCATAGAATTCAGGGTGTGCCGCTTCCAGTTCGCGCAGCTCCCCCACAAGCGAGTCAAACGCGCCATCCGATATCTCGGGCGCGTCTTCGGCATAGTAGAGGTAGGTGTGGTGCTCGATCTCGCGGCGGAGATGCTCGATGCGGGCTCCGGGATCGCTTGCCGCCTCCGCAAGCGCCCGCTCGTCGAGAAGCGCCTGCTGGTCAACGGATGCCCGCTGGTCGCGAGGAACTTGCCCGTCGAAAGACGCGTGCCGGTCTTCGAGCGCCGAATCGCGTTCCGAACCGCCAGCATGCCGCGTGTTTGCATCCACCATGGTCATCTCCATTGTCCGAGCATTTCGTTCCGCATCGGGAAGAAGGCCCCTTGTCGGGGCCTTCTTGATCGATTCATGAGAATTTTAGCACGGCCGAGAAACACCGTGACGCGAAGGCCCGAAAACCTACACCAACGCCTTGTCGGTGTTCCAGCCGTAGAAGACGAGAGTCACGCCACGCATGATGACGAACACCGCCAGGAAGAGGATCAGCGTCGCCGGAGAGAAGAAGAACGTCAGGCCGCACAAGACACCGACAATGCCGGAAAAGAGCGTCCAGCCCCACAGGGAGATTCCCATCTTCTTGACGCTGAACGACCCGACAATCTCAAACACGCCGAACACGATGAAGAAGGCGCCGACGATCCAGGGAATCACCGCAGCAAGCGCGACCGGCTGAGCGAGGAACATGAAACCGATGAGTATGTCGAGAACCGCATAAGCGATGACCCATCCAGACAGGTTCATAGACTTATGGAAACGAACGTAGTTGATGATGTCAAACACGCCGGACACCAGAAAAGCAGCGCCTGCGATTGCCGTCATCGTCACCAGAGATAAGGTCGGCATCGCGATAAAAATAAACGAGCAGAGAATGAGAAGAATGCCCGCTATCACCAAACCCCAGTCATGCTTTCTTGTGACATCCATGCTGAACCTTTCGATCGTGATTCGATTGTCATGAAGATCAGGTGCTGCTCACGCGCTTCATTGTAGCGCAACGGGCGGAGCAAAACGCGATGTCAAACATCCGTTATCGCACCGTAAGGGCCGTTTTACCGAAGGTCGGAGTCACGTTTCAAACAACCGTGACCCTAGCGCATGGCCTCGGCGGATACCTTCACGATGCTGGGATGAGACGGCAGTTGCGGCATTGTCCGTTGTAATTTTCGCCGACACAGCGGATGCTTTCACGATGCTGGGATGAGGCGGCCTTGATAGGGACACGGGCAGGCGAAGGCAGCAGCACGTCAAGCCGAGAAGGGTCGGCCACAGCGGCAGAAGCAGGCGCGATGCCAGGAGAAAAGAGCCGATAAGCGCAGCGCAATGCGGGCGAAGAGGAGCAGCGTGCCGCATTGGCCAGCATTTCTAGTCCCCGTCAGACAAGATCAATCCCCTGATGGCGGAAGGGATGGCATCAAGCACGTCTTCGGCTACGACGCCGATGGAGGTGAAGCGCTCGGCAGCCTCACAGCCCGCACGGGCATGCAGCGTCGCGCCGAGCACCGCGGCATCGAACGACGCGAGCCCCTGAGCCATCAGGGCCCCGATCATGCCAGCGAGCACATCCCCCGTGCCAGCCTTCGCGAGCGCCGGAGTCCCTTCGGCCATGAGCACGGTGCGTTCGCCATCCGAGACGAAGGTGTCGGGACCTTTGACCACGGCGACAACGCCAAAGGACAGGGAAATGAGGCGTGCGAGCTCCGCCCGATCATCGACAGGGAGACCGAAGACAACCGCCAAGCGGGAGGCTTCTCCGGCATGGGGAGTCACAACCGTGGGCCAACCCAGAATGAAACGCCTCCTGAGCAAACGCTGCCCCTTCTTCGTCGCAAGTGCGCCCAATCCGCCGCCATCGACGAGCACGGGAACACCCGCATGCTTGAGCACCGCATAGACCAGGGAAGTTGCTTTTTGATCTTGGGCATCAAACCCCGCCCCCACGACATAGGCGTGAGGCTTTCTTGGACGAGTTGGGGCGAAGAGGACATCGAGGCCCGGTGCCGGGTCAAGCTCAAGGCTGGAATCAGAAACGGGTGCGGCGCCGGAGTCCACGTTGGGGAAGAAATCGACATCAGAAGCGTCGACATTGTTGGCATCAAGGCCAAAAGAGGCTCTTGGGCTGGGGCTGGAACCGAGGTCGAGGTCGGAGCTAGGGCTGGAGCTGGAACTAAGACTGAAGTCGGAACCAGAATCGGAATCGGGGCTGGAGCTGGAATCGGGGTCGGAACCTGAACCGGCGCCGGAGCTGAGGTCTGAAGCTGGAGCAGGTGAAACAGGTTTCCAGCCGTCCCATGATCGGACGACGAGCGAAGGGCGAAACGCCCTGATGCCGGCAACGGCCGAGGAGTCGGTGATCACCTCGGTATAACCTGCCCCCATACGCTGGCCCGCCGCCGCGACCAAACACGCAGCCCCCGGATAGCGCGCACTGCCGACAACTGCGGTCAGTCTCCCCCGCGTGTACTTGTTCGCGTCTTGATCCGGCAGCGGTAAAAGCGCCACCAGATGGTCTTTCGAGTATTCACAGACCGTCATGGAAAGGAGCCTCCTCATCGCAAAGCCCTGCATGCCGCACGGCTGCTTTGTGGTTCCCGCCAGTATACCGCAGACGCGCCGACACCTACACCGAAGCCGGCAGAATCATTGTCCCAAGAACCAGAGGTGACGACATCCCCCGACGACGGCAGGCGGTCAAAGCCCTTCTGCCGCGACAGGGATCGAAGCCGCGCTTCCATCAATGCAGGAAAGAATGCAAGAGGAATTCCCTTGCGAAAGAGCTCCCTTGCGAAGGAGCCCCCCGAACCAGGCCCCCTTCGCCCAATGCCCCGCCGTTCAGCCTCAGGCTTCGTTGCCGCGGCCACCATTCTGCCCGGCAGCGGTCTTCGGCTCGAGTTCGTCCAGCAGGGAACGGGCGCTCTTGAACCGCTTCGCCAGTTCCTCCCGCGGGTCAACGCGCCGCTCCGCGGCTTTCGCCGCGTCATCGGTGAGGGCAAGGGCACACGCAACCGCATCGGTATGCGTGTAAGAAAGCGAGAGGGGCAACTCCCGCACGCCCTGTTCGCGCGCGATCTCCTTCGCGCGGCCCGACAGCACGACCAGCGGACGGCCCCGAGTGTTGCGACGCACCTCCACATCGCGCACGCCGATGCCGCAGGAAAAACCGGTGCCAAGAGCCTTCAGCACCGCCTCCTTCGCCGCAAAACGCGTCGCGTAATGCACTTCGGGCGTCGCCGTGCCGTCACAGTACGCACGCTCCTCCTCAGAGAAAACGCGTTCGCGAAAGCGCGGCGTGCGGGCAAGGATGTCCTTCATCCGGCCAATCTCCACGATGTCAACGCCCAATCCCACCGCACCTTCAACGGATGCGAAAGCATTTTTCGCAGCGTCTGCAACCGATTCGGCGTCAATGGATTCCTGGCCCTTATTCAACGGTCACCGACTTCGCCAAGTTGCGAGGCTGATCGACGTCACAGCCACGGGCGACGGCAATGGATCGTGCGAGCAGCTGCAAGGGGACGCTGGCCGTGATGGCCGAAAACTCATCGCGCACCTTGGGGATATAGATGACATGGTCGGCATGCCGCTTGATGTCCTCGTCTCCCTCCGTGGCCACGGCAACGATCATCGCGCCGCGAGCCTTGCTCTCTTGCAAGTTGGACACCACTTTGCCATACACGGGACTCTGCGTGGCAATGGCAATGACCGGGAACCCGTCGTCGATGAGCGCGATGGGACCATGCTTCATCTCGCCTGCCGGGTAGGCTTCGGCATGCAGGTAGCTGATCTCTTTGAGCTTGAGCGCGCCTTCCTTGCTGATGGCAGCACCCATCCCGCGGCCAATGAACAACGCGCTCGCAGCATCTTTGCACGCCAGGGCAGCCTCGTCGATGGCGGCCGTGTCGGAAACGATGCGTCCCACCTGCTCGGCCGTGTCCGCCAGTTCACGGAACAGCAGGCGAATTTGGTTTGTCTTAAGCTTCCCCTTAACTTGCGCCAGCAGCAACGCCAGCAGCGTGAGGCTGACCACCTGGCCCAAGAACGACTTCGTGGAGGCCACGGCAATCTCCTTGTTCGCCTTCGTGTAGATGACCCCGTCGCTCTCGCGAGCCACGGGAGATCCCACGACATTCGTGACGCCAAACACCTTCGCCCCCTTCACGCGCGCATCGCGGATGGCGGCCAAGGTGTCAGCCGTCTCACCGGACTGAGACACGGCCACGACCAGCGTCGTCGGCGTGATGATAGGGTTGCGATAGCGGAATTCGCTGGCAACCTCGACCTCGGTGGGAATGCGTGCCCAGGCCTCGATGAGATTCTTCGCGATGAGGCCCGCATGGTAGCTGGTCCCGCAGGCAATGATGTATACGCGATCGATGAGATCCAGCTCCTCGACAGACAAATTCAGCTCGTCGATGGAAAGGGCCCCGTTCACCAGGCGGCCGGCAAGCGTGTCTCTGATGACTCGCGGCTGCTCATGGATCTCCTTCATCATAAAGTCGGGATAGCCGTCCTTCTCGGCGCTGTCGATGTCCCAGTCCACATGGGTGACCTCGGGATCGATGCGCTCGCCTCCCAGGTCAAAAAACTCGGCACCTGTTGCCGTCAGCTTGGCGAACTGGCCGTCTCCCATGATGACGACATCGCGGGTTGCGTCGATCATGGCAATGATGTCGGAGGCGACATAGGCGCCCGTGGCGGCTTCTCCAACCACCAACGGAGAGTCTTTGCGCGTGACGATGATGGTGCCGGGCTCGGCATCGCAGACCACGGCCAGCGCATAAGCTCCTATCAGGCGACCGGTCGCACTGTGGACGGCCTCAAGCAGGTCGTCGACGTAGGCCTCCTCAATCAGATGGGCGATCACCTCCGTGTCGGTTTCGCTCGTGAGTTCATGGCCCCGCGACGCAAGCTCTTCACGCAACTCGACATAGTTCTCGATGATGCCGTTGTGAACGACGGCGATGTGGCCGCCGCACGAAGTGTGGGGATGGGCGTTGCGCTCGCTCGGCTTGCCGTGCGTGGCCCAACGCGTGTGGCCGATACCGCAGTGACCCGTGAGATCGAGCTGGGAAAGCGCGTCAGCCAGACCGCTCACTTTGCCCTTGCGATGGACGACCTTGAGCTCACCGTCCTGCTCGATGGCCACTCCCGCCGAATCATAACCGCGATACTCAAGTCGCTGCAATCCCTCGATAAGAATGTCCTTCGCAGGAAGGGAACCGGTGTATCCGACGATACCGCACATAGAAAACGCTCCTCACGCTGGTCGCCTACACGCCACCGCGCCACGCCGACAGCACCAGCAGAGGAGCGCTACGCGGGGTCGTTTCTGGAATATTCTAGGCCAAGAGCCCCGTGGGCGCATTCGCATGGCGGACGAAGTCGCAAATCCGCTCAATAAACGCATCTTTGCCCAGAGGCTCGATGTCCGTGGCAGAAGCGTCGCCGGTGATGTAGTACAGCGTGGTCGTCAGCACCATTCCCACCAGCGCCACCGCCTCGAAGGCCGGGTCTATCTCCGGGCGGATGATGCCTTCCACCTGGCCTCGGGCAAGTTGCCCTTCGATGACTTGCAGCAGTCTCTGCTCGTAGCCGCGCATGGCATTCGACCACGCACGCCCCTCGCGCCACAGCTCCGCCACGAAGAACCGGCCGAACGACCGGTTCTTGTAGATGGTCGTGGCAAAGCGCTCGATCATCCCTGCGAGCGCCGTGGGAGCGTCAGGCGCGTTGGCGGCACTCTGCTCGAATTCTTCAACCAGAACCTCCATCCCCTCCTCGAGGATGCTTGCCGCCATGTCGGCCTTGCTCTTGAAGTGATAGTAGGCGACACCCTTCGACACGCCCGCCACATCAACGATCTCATCCACCGTCGCAGACGAATACCCCTTGTCGCCAATCACGGCGAGCGCCGCGTCAAGCAACAGCTGACGCGTCGCGTCAGCCTTGCTCGTATGCTCCCCTTTTTTCATCATGAAACCAGCCTAACCCAACTGCAGCACCGGATGCAAGTCATCCATGCGCACGGTGCGCTTCCGATAGACAACCAAAGCCGTCAACGCAAAGCAGACGAGGCCAACGGCAGCCAGGACAAAGCAGTCGAAGGCGACGGTGCCGTAATCCAAACCCGTCATGATCTGGCGCATGCCTTGCACCACGTACGTCATGGGCATGTAGGGGTTAATGATCTGAAAGAAATCCGGCGTGGTTTGAATGGGGAACGTGCCCGCAGAGGCGGTCAGCTGCAACATAAGCAGGATGATGGCCACGAACTTCCCGGGGAATCCAAGCGCCGCCATGAGAAACTGCATGATGGCCGTGAAGACGAGGGCCGTCAAATACCCCATGGCGTAGAACGCCGCAACGTTGTCTATCTGTAGTTGGAGTCCAAACTGCAGCACCACCATAAGCAGGGTCGCCTGGATGAGCGCGAAGACCGCCATGGGAAGATAGTTCGAGAACGCCACCATGACCGGGTTGCCGCCCGAGATGATGAGCCGCTTGTTGAGCGGCTTGAACACGAATCCTGCCACCAAGCCCCCAACCCACAGGCCCAACGCCATGAAGTAGGGCGCGAAGCCCGTGCCGTAGTTTTTCACCGTCGTGTAGTACTCGTTCGCCAATTCGACCGGGTCGCTCATCACATCGGCCTTGCCGTCGATGTTGGAGGTCTGGTCTGCCGCAGTCTCCGCTCCTTCGGCAAGACCCGACTGCAGGGTGGACGAGCCGTCAACCGCATCCAAGAGGCCCGCCGTCAACGTGGCGCTGCCCTCCTCGAGCTGGCTGGCGCCACTGGCAATCTGGGAAGACCCATCCTCCGCGGACTGGGTGCCGGACAGCAGCTGGGAGGCACCGTCATCGAGCTGACCAGCGCCGGACACGGCGGAGGAAGCACCGTCGTCAACCTGGGAAGCGCCCGATGAGAGCTGCGAGGCGCCGTCCGCAAGTTCAGCCATACGGGCATTCACTTCGGACGCGCCGTCGTCAAGCTGCGCAGCGCCCGATGAGAGGCTCTGAAGATCAGACGACTTCGAGACCAGCTGGTCCTTCGTGCTCGAAAGCGCGTCATGCAACGTGGCAACACCCGCACCAAGCGTGCCCGACCCGCCGTCGGAGGTCGCATATATCAGCTTCGTCAGGCCATAGGGATCGCCCGCAGCGCTCTGGCCGCCAGAAACGGCATCGAGCGAGGAGCTGATGGTCCCCAGCGCACCCTGCACCGTGGAGCTGCCGGTGTCACCCGAGGTCCCCATGCCGTCAGAGACGCCCTTGATGATGGCGAGTGCCTGCTGCTTTTGATCTTCGGTGGCATCGGGATTGGACAGGATGCCATATGCGGAATCAAGCCCGGCCTTGGCTTCCGTCACCTTGTTCGACAACGCCTTGACGCCAGAATTTATCTGGTCCACCCCGTTCTTCGCATCGACGGCCCCTTGGTTGACTTGCGCGATGCCCTGTTGGAGTGCGTAGGAACCGCCGATCAGAGTCTGCGAGTCGTCATCGGATCCCAGTCCCGTGACCAGGGATCCCATGCTCTCAACCATCTGCTGCACACCGCTGCTCACTTGGCTTGCACCGCTGGAAACAGCGTCCGTTCCCTCGCTCTTGAGCTGGGACGCGCCTTGTGCAACGCTCTTCGCCCCCTCGGCGACCTGGCTGGTGCCGGCTTTGAGTTGGCTTGCCCCCGACGCCAGGGACAACGTGCCCTGCTTGAGGGTTATCGTACCATTGAGCAGCTGAACAAGACCTCCGTCAAGCGACGTCGCACCATCGGAAAGCGTGCCAAGATTGGTCGTGATGGTCTGGCTGCCGTCATGGGCGTTCGTCAAGCCGTCTTCGAGTGTCCCCGCTCCGTCTGCTGCAGTCTGAATGTCCTTGCCAGAATCAGCCACACGGTTGAGAACCGTGTCCCAATATTCATGGGAAACAGTGTCGCTCACCTTCGTGCGAACTTCTTTCCACACCGTCTCGCCAATCTGGGATGCCAGCATGTTCTCGCTCTGGTTGTAATTCACCAGCAGCTGGGCCTTCTCGGGATCGCTTGTTTCCGCAGAGGCGACGCTCTCAGAAAAGTTCGAGGGAATGGTGCACACCATATAATAGGTGCCGTCTTCAAGGCCCTGTTGGGCCTCATCCGCCGACACGAAATTCCATTCCAAGCCCTCGTCATTGTCCTTCAGCTCGTCAACCACATCCTCGCCGAGATTGCGCTGCTCGGTTGCGATGACCGCTCCCTGGTCCTCATTCACCACCGCAACGGGAACCGTGTTCAACCGAGCGTAGGGGTCCTGAAACGCAGCGAGGTACAGTGCGCCATACAGCAACGGCATGATGCCGATGGCGGCGATGACCACCCACATGACCTTTGAAGCCGTGATGTTCTTCCATTCGAGCCCGGCAAAGCGCAGTCCTTTGAATGCCATGATCACTCGCCTTCCTTTGCCAAATAAACGGTCGCATCCGCCATGGCGGCAAGGCTGCGCTCGACCACGCCCACCACCACAGCCACATTGCGTTCGCGGGACAGGCCAATCAGCGCATTCATGAGGCCCTCGGACTGCGCCATGGTCAGCTGGCCCTCAATGTCATCGACGACCACGGCATCGGGATTGCCGACGAAAGCCAGCGCAATACCCAGCTGAGCAAGCTGCTGCGACGTGAGGTCCTTCACGAGCACATTGGCGCTGCCGTCAAGTCCCCACTCCTCCAGATAAGCCTTCGCCGTCTCACGATTGGCCTTGCGACCGTGCAGTTGAAGCTCGGCGCTGACCGCATAGGATGCCGTCAGGCTCTCTTGGAGATCGTTCAATCCATGGAACAGGCCCAACCCGACATGGCGTTCCACCTTGGAGCGCTGCCGAGGCAGGGAGAACCCACCCACCGTCAACGTGCCGCCCGTCGCCTTCATCCTGCCCGACAACGTGAGCAGGAGCGCCGTCTTCCCACTGCCGTTGCGACCCCGCACAGCCACGACCTCGCCCTTGTGCACGTCGACCGTAACCCCGCTATAGGCACACCCCAGAAGCGTGCGAAGCTCCAATTTCTGCGCACTCATATAGGGAGCGTTCGAGAATTGGCTCTCGCTGCGCACGAAGGTTCCCGACTCCGGACCCTGCGGCACGTGCGTCTGCCACCGAGCCTCCTTTGTTTCAACCACGTTCTTGTCTCCTTCTGATACATCCATCGTCATTGAGAGGCGAGCGACTTCAAGCGCGTCTTCCGCCGATCGGAACTTCCTGTCCATGCCTGCGGGTATCGTTCGATACCTTTTTAGACTGACTAGTCAGTTTATTTCGTACGGAAGTATAACATCCGGCAAGGGAGAGGCAAGGCTCTCCCCCCTTTGACCATAATTCAACTGCGAACGGCACCGGAAAGACGGCGAACATTCCGACGGATATCCACGAGACGGAACGGAAAGCAACCGCACCACGCAAGGCCGGCAAGACGAAAAGCGGCAGCGCCACGCGAGATTGGCGCGTTTTTGGCGCATTTGCCCCCTTTTTTCGGCCATCGCTACGTCGCCCGAGGGCATCACCGGGAGCCGCGGCGCCCTCCCCTTGAGAATTGAGCGCCCGCCGCCATCCGCCTGCGCCGTGGCGGCGTCCGTCCCGGGACGGGGCAGGCCAAATGCCGCTCGTCCGGGGATAGGAGCCCGCCAAATGCCACTTGTCCGGGACGTGGGCGAACCAGATGCCGCTTGTCCGGGACATTGGCAAGCCAGGTGCTGCACGACCCGCTGGCGAACCACTGGAAGCTGCGAACCGTCGGAATGTTTCACGTGAAACATTTGTTCTTGTTTCAACGAAAGATACCTCGTCGCATAGCTTTTGGCAGCTTGACATTCGGCTGCACCAGCGCGGCCGGACTTGGCATTGGCGTTCGACAGTTTGCCGCTCGGCAACTTGGCATTGGACATTGGACATTGGACATTGGACATTGGACATTTTGCCGGATTGGAGGGAAAAGAGAGCGCACGCCCTCCAAAAAAGACTCCTCGTCCCTCGCATGCGTCTCCAAGACGAGTCTTCAGGATAAGAAGAGCTCGCAAAGCGCCTGGCCCACCCAACATCCTTTCCCGCCAAACGAGAAACCAAGAGGGAAGCCAGAAGCCGAAAGAGAAATCGGAAGCCAAGCGAAACGCGAGGCAAAACGTCAAAGAGAGGCTCTCGAGCGCGAAAGGCTCACAGCACACACGAAGTTCGCAAGCATGGGGGAAGCATGAGAGTTCGCAGAGCCCGCGAAGCTCGCAGTACACACGAAGTTCGCAAGCATGGGGGAAGCATGAGGGTTCGCAGAGCCCGCGAAGCTCGCAGCACACACGAATCCCGCAAGCATGGGGGGGGCTCTCAGAACACACAAATCTCGCAAAGCATGAGGGTTCGCAAAGCACACGAATCCCGCAAGCATAATGGGCTTCCAGAACACACGAAGTTCGCAATCATGGGAGGGGGAAGCATGAGGGGGCTCGCAGCGCACAAATCTCGCAGCGCGGGAAAGCCGGCTTCGGAGCCTCCCCCTCCGGCCGCAAGCGACGAGCGAAGCGCGAAGAAAAGAAAGTAATGGCAATGAGCAAATAGTTATGAGATGATAGTGGTTGTTTTGTTTAGCATAGATGCCATAGTCGAACAGGCGCCGTTTTTCTTGACGCAGGGAGCATCGAAATCGAGAAGGGACCACCCCATGTGGAGCAGCTGCCATCCTAAAACCGACGAGGACCTCAAGGAATGCGCCGAGCTCGGCAAGTCGCTCAACCGCCTTTCGCAACCCACGATTCTCACGTTGCTCGCCCGGTCGGACAAGCCGCTGCACGGCTATGTGATCGTGCAGATGGCCGCCCAATCCCCTATGTTCGGAGGAAAGAAGCCCGACGCAACCGGCATCTATCGAGCCCTCAAGCGCATGGAGGAGAGTGGCTTGGTCACGTCCGCCTGGGACACTCCCGAAGAAGGCTCGGCCAAGCGCCTGTTCACCCTCACCGATCAAGGACGCCACTGCCTCCGCCGCTGGATCGACGCGCTCGCCTGCTATCAGCTGACCCTCGAGGAACTGCGAGCCGAAGCCGCCGGCGCGCTCGGCATTGACCTGCCCGACACACCCCTCTGCTCACACGAATAAGCGGCATCCATGGCCTCCCCCTATCGACAGGTGACAGGGCGGGATGTCGCCGCGCTGCTCAACCCTCGGCCCGTCGTGATCATCGGAGCGCACGACGGAAACGAGACGGGGTTTGCCACCGTCGCTTGGATCACTCCCATCTCCCACGACCCCGCTCTGCTGGCCTTCGCGCTGCGGGCGCAGTCACACACGATGGGCCTTATCCGCGCGACGGGAGCCTTTTCCGTGTCGGTGCTTGACGCACGGGCTTCCGATTCCATCGAAGCGGCTGCCTATTGCGGAAATGGCTCCGGATATCGAGAAGACAAGGGAAAAGGCCTCGCGCACCAGCTCGTCAAGCCGCAAAGTACAGACGGAAACGAAAGCGCAGACGGAGAACTTCCCGTGGTTGCAGGCGCCCTCTCATGGCTCGCCTGCAAGGTGGAGGACATCCGCGAAGCGGGCGACCATCTGCTGACCACCGCCCTCGTCACCGAAGCCCACACCCGCTGCGAAAGCGATGGCAAAGGCCGCATCTCGTCGGTCGACGCCCTGCTCTGCATTCAACACGACACGTTCGCTATCGCCGGCACAGCGGCCCTTCGATTTAAAGAAACCAGCTCAGGAGCTACCCCAAGCGCCAAAGCGGCACACCGACGCTCCGCTCCATAAAGAGCCGGTGGGCAAGACGCCAAAAATGAAGCCACCGATTGCTGCTTCTCCGTTGTCGAAAGCGGTCTTGGCAGGGGCTTTCCCCCAGGAAACCCCGTCCACCCCGTACGTGAAAGGAAAAGCGCTCCCCCATCAAAGAGACTCTGCTTGGCTCCTCCCTCAGGCTCCTCCTTCAGGCTTTTCCTTCAGGCTTTTCCACACACTTTGCTGCATCACTCCCAAACGGTTGCCTAACCTGCATCAAGACACTCCCATCGGGATGACAGAAGGTATCCGATCAGGACACAGACCACGCAAGCAACGCCCTCTGCTACAAGGATTTCAGAACTTGACATCCCTCCCGAAAAAAACGCACCGTTGCGCATGAGCATCCCATAGTCGCCCATCAAGTAAGGCACGTGAGCATATGCGGAGAGCGCCAAGTAGGCCACCATCATCCCTATGCTTGCCGGGGCACCCATCGCCAGCGCAAGAACAAGCTGGAACAAGCAAAGCAGGAGCGAGCTCGCGTACGGAGTGACCAGCGCCAGGGCCATTGTGCCATCGAGCATTGGCGCTAAATTGGCTTCCTGCCCAAAAAAGATGAGATCGGGGTGAATAGCAAGCAGCGGGCCACCGCTGATGAGCCCATACCCTAAAAACACCAGCGCACAGTATGCGTAAAAGCATGTCACAAGAATGGCCACGCAAAGACATTGGGATGTCCACCATCGACGCAAGCTCCCAATTCGCGAGATGGCAGGGGCCCCGCTGCCATGGAAGGTGCGAGCCGAATAGAAGCCGGTTACGAAAAAAAGAGCCACCTGAGCGAACAGCCAATCCATCGGAAGAATAAAAACGGCCCCATCGCGCGGCACGAACACCTCAGATCCCCGCGAGAAAAAGATCAGCAGATCTACAGCCGAAAGATCGGCGGCCGCACCGAAGGCATGGGAGGTCTGAATAAGCAGCCGTGCCAGAGAGACAAAGGGCAACAGACCTACCACCACAAGCCATAACCTTGACTGTGCCGCCATATTAAAAAGATCGAATCTCAAAGTCCTTCTCATGATGGCCGGAAAGATCATGCAAGTCTTTCCTCGGCAGGAGCAACCGCGCCTTGGCATGCCGTGACGGCAGAGGCTTTCCCGTCCTTCATCATGATGCTGATGTCCTCGATGCCTTCAAGTTCACCCTTGTCGTGAGTAGCAACGACAACGAGCGCACCTCGTTCCCTTTCGGCGCTTATGATGGCTTTCGCCAACTCGATCCCCTGCGCATCAAGGGCATTGAATGGCTCGTCAAGCAGCACCAGGTCAGGATGCTCCATCACTGCGCAAGCAATGCCCAGACGCTGCTTCATTCCCAAAGAGTATTTTGAGTAGGGCCGCTTGTCGTCGGGATCGAGCCCCACCGCATGCAGAGCCTGCTCGATGTCCGCGCATCCAACAACCTGCTTGATCGATGCAAGTATCTTCAAGTTTTGCAATCCCGTATAGGCGCCGATGAACGACGGTCCATTCACCAACAATCCCATGCTGTTGGGAAACTCTATATCCTTTTTCAGCGTCTTGCCATCAATAACAACGCGACCGGAATCTGCGCGGATCAAGCCAGAAAGGGCACGCAACAGCATCGTCTTGCCCGACCCATTTTCCCCTCGAATGCCATATACCAGACCCGACCTCAAACTGAGCGTGATGGAATCGAGCACCGTGGCCTTTTTGATCGTCTTCGTGTACGCCTCGACTTCAACTATCATGCCGGCTCCTTTTGCTTGAATATATAATCTGGGGAACACCGAGAACCAATGCCGAAAAGCCGACAACAAGTATCAGGTCCCGATGGTCGTCGGTCGCAAAAAAGTAATAGCCCGAGCCGAACGCAGACGGGAAGTTCAGAAGTATCAGCGCTACCATGGACAAAACAACGACGGATGCAAATCCAAGGAAACCGTTTTTCGTTATCCTATACAAAAGGAGAAACAGCGCGACCTCGAACAACACCACCACGAGGCAATGCACCCCTGTAACGCAGAATGCCACAAGCAGAGAGGGAAAGGGGAACTCCAACAGCCCCGTGAAAAGATGCAGCAGGCTTGATGAGCCACCCGACTCCGCAAATATGGCATAGCGCTCAAGGCTGGAGACGGTCAACAAGACAAAGTAGAGAAAGGAAACCCCGACTGCCACCACACAAGCCACGAACGCCTTTTTTGCCCACAGGCCCGCTGAGCCCAGCCTCACTTCGGCGTTATAGGCATGATCGTGTTGGGTTTGCACCAAGATGACAAGAATGGCCAAGGGACCTAAAATAACTTGAGGAAGAGACAGAAGCCCCGCAGGAGGATCGACCAGCATGAGCATGCCATCGACCAACCCCACCCTTGCTCCCGCGTGATCTGCAAAAGTGGATACCAAGGAATGCCCCACGGCGATACACGCCTCAAGCATGATCGCTACCCCAATAAAGCCGACTATATGCGACTGCACGAACAGCAGGCACTCACGAGCCCATGCGCTATAACGATTCATCGGCCCGCCAATACGTGACAAGCGCCGCTGCCTCCGCCGCCCCCACAACGCCCAACGTAAGAGCGATGGAAGGAAATTCAAGTCCCCATTGCGGCTGGTCCGGTCTCATGAACGTTGAGGGTGAAAGAAAGACGAAATCCCCGCTTCCGAAAAGATACTCCAGCACAATGCAAAGAAAAAAAGCAGAGCATAAAACTATTGCTCTGTTTGTCAGCACGCGAGACAAAGAGAGAGGGATGCACGCGAGCAAGCCTGACGTCACTGCAATAAGAGCAAGATACATGCCCGTATACTGAAATGCATTTGAATAGTAGATATCCCCCCACATAGAGTAGGGAAAAATGGGAAAGAGACCCGATGCCGCGCTGGGCTGCCCCATGGGCAAAAAGAGGCTCGTCAAATAGAAATCAAGCATGAGCGGCACGCATGAAACGACAACCCCCACCGCAAAAGCGGTTGCGAATTTTGAGACATAATACGACCGCGCCGAATTTCTCGATATAGCTTGAGCAGCCCATCCGTCCTTTCTGTCAACATAGATGGAATCGGAATAAGGCAGACACACCAACAGAGGGAGAACAAGAAAGAAGAGTGCGGGGAAAACAGACCCAGACCACCCGCCTATCCATCTGTTGAACACCGAGAGGGGATATCCTACCAGGTCAACATACATCTCTTGCTCATACGATGCCGGAATGACCGACCACACAAGATGGGCAATGACAATGACGATCGCCAGAACAAGCGCAGCAGCGAATCGATAATTGAAAAAAGCTCGCCTCAATTCAATTTTCAAGAGAGCCGTCATCTGACTACCAACACCGAACGGCTATTTTAGTAGGATAATCAACCAAAACAAGCTGATACTCCAAGTTGTATACATCCTTCCATTGGTCTTTCGAAAAGGTCGGCTCCCATAATTCATATACTGCGTAAAGCGTCTTTGACTCTCCAGGACCGACCATAAATTCATCTCCCTGACTATAGTCATTCAATAAATAGACTTCATTGGGGGCAACGATTGTTGACCACGACCCAGCCTCCAACTTGAACCACGGCACCAGCGATGCCTCTTGACCCGAATTGGTCAAGGTCATGTCAACCACTGCATACTTCGGATCCTCATACTTATTTCCCGAGGGGCCAAACAACGGCATCCAATCAGGATACTTGTCCATGATATCGCTCGTGTCCACAATGCGAAAGTTATCGAATTCGACGGTGACGCCCTCTGAAGCGGTCTTTTTATTGCTTGTTTTCCCCGATATGTCTATGGAGTCGCCCAGAGAGTGATCGAATTGAACAATGTCGGAAGAATCCCGACTCCCTCCCGTTAAAGCGTCGGCTTCGCTTTGAGTTGACGAGTGAAGGTTCTTGTTTACTTCCTCTATGCGGTAAACCGAAAACAGCACTACCGCAAAGACCACACTTACAACAAGAAACGAAATGACGATTACGCGCTTTTTCATGAACCTCCCCTTCTTTTTGGCGGATTTCGAAGGAAGCCCCCTCCCGAATACTATCAGGACTCCAACGACCCCGAGTGTTAACCGCGCGATTGCAATAAGGGCTGTGGAACCGCAAGGAGCAATACGCCGTCGCATCGGCGCTCGGTCAATTTTTCATGGCCGATCCATCACTCTGCCGAACCCCAACGCCTAGAGGATATCCAAGATCCTCTGTACAGACGCTCCCCCTCTGACACCCGTGTAACCGAACGATCGCCGTACCGGTATTATATGTGCAATTTGCATAGGAAAAGGTAGAGTCCTATTTTGCACGATGCTTCCTGTCGGCACTTTGCTGACAGGCAAGACCAAAGATAAACGGCGTGTCAGTAGTATTGGCCGCAAAGGCAAGTGCCACAGTACGCAACGATGCACGAAACGCCCGAGGCATCGTTCCGGACCAGCGTTTTGGGAACATCCTTCATAGCTTGTCTCCTTTCGCAAGGCGCATCGAAATCAGCTGCTTTGAACGTATGCTTTGAGCATCTTCGCATCAACTTCAATTTTAATAATAATCATTATATAATTAAATTGAATACTTAAAAAGTCAGCATTAGAACAACTTTTTTCCCAAGGGAACGGGGCCGCATTCGTCGAACAGGTCACATCCGTCACATTCGGCCACGATCTCGCCGCGGATGTCAGCCCAGTCCACCGGCACGAAGCCAAGCGCCTCATAGAACGCCAGGCTCGATCCGCGCGACACCAGCCGCAACTCCCCCTGCCTCCTGAGCGCGTCCTCAACCAGCGCGCGGCCAACCCCTACGCCACGCCAGGTCGGGTACGTCACCACCGGGTTCACGTGGGCGACACCGTCTTCGTCGAACGTGAGGCGCAGAAAGCCCACCACCTCGTCGACGTCATCAACCGCCACACGGAGGTTTTCCGTGCTGTCGATGCCGCCCATGCCCTCCGCGAAGGCATATGAGGTGCAGTACTCCAGATCATCTTCCCGCGCATCGCGGATACGGAACAGTTCGTCGGCCATGAATCCTCCTGAACGATAGACCGGGCACGGGACGTTCCCCGCAATGCGCGCCGTCACACGCGCCCCCTGCACCGCCAAACCACACCAAGCAGCCTCGCACGTCGCCACGAATCAGAACGGCGGGAGGTATATCTTGTCGCGAGACTGCGGGATGGCCCGCTTGCCAAGTTCCTTCAATCCCTTGATGACCTCGGGCATGAGCGACACGGGAATGCCCATCATCATCATGGAATCGTCCACGTCGGAGCTGGCCCGGCAGCCGTAGCAGCCAAACGAGATGTTGATCTGCTGCGTCGTCAGGGGAAGCAGCGTCGTCTCGACGCACTGGGCGTTGTAGCCACTCGCGTGGAACTCGTGGCGATGCCCCGTGTAATACGAGGTGGCCATAGAAAGCCACATCATCTGCTCCGGCTTTGCGATGACGGCGATGACATCGGCCTCGCAGCGCGCGTCGTCAAGCGGGCACACCACCGTCGCATCGACCGTGCGCGGCTCCAAGCAGGGACGTTCATGCACCATGCGCTTCGCCGCCTCCACCGAGTCGAGCTTATGAAAGAGGATGTACAGCTCCCCCGACGCCAGTTTCTCCGGCATGGGGGTCAGCCCCAGAATCGACGTGCCGTCGGGACAGGCATGCCGATTGGCCGGCATCATGAGACACCGTCCGCGGCGGGCCGCCATGAGCGACTGGCAGTAGCGGAGCCTCTCTTCCGGCAGGGGCACATCGGGAAGCGGATCCCCCGCTTTCACGAGGGAGATGGCAACGGGATGCCAGCGAAGACCGAGGATGTCCTTCATCGTTTCGGCCCATTCCCGATACTGCTTCTTGACGGCCGGATCGAGCGGCGGGGCGATCTCCCGGCTGGCCGCAGCCGCCCGCGTCGCCAGAGAAGCCTCGATCCGGATGGCGTGCACCGGGCATTGCCCCGCGCACGTCTCACATCCCCAGCAATCCTCCGGCCGAACCGCCCGGGGATCGCGCCCGTCCATCTCGAACACGTTTACCGGACAGAATGCCTCACACAGCCCGCAGCCCGTGCAACTCTCCCTATCGATACGGATGGCGTATGCGACTTCATTTCCGTTCGCCATGCGGCGCCTCCTCTTTCATCATGTGCCCCTTCATGCGGTCTCTAGCGCAGCTCCTCTTTGCACCAGGGCGGATACACGCGCCGTCCATTCGTGTCCGTCAAATGGTACGAACAGAACGGTATGGCACGCCCATCGGGCACCGTGACCATCATACTGCACTCGCGCAGTCGTTGCGTGTCCATGGACACCGCATCCATGTAGTTCATGATGATGACGGAAAGCCCGCTCTTCACCTCGACGCCCCGCGCGGCAAGGATGTCGAGAAACACCGAACCCTGAGGGCTGTCCGGGCTGTATCCGGCATGGTATTCGTCAACCGTCATCGCACGCGTCGCCGGATAGAAGCCCGACGGATGGGGCGCAACGCCCTCGGGCACCTCGCCATGCACGAGGAACACCCCGGTGTCGCAGAGGGGGTTCGAACATCCCAACGGCCAGATGTCGTAGGGCTCCAACAGTCCGTCGGACTGCTCGGCAAGCTGAAAGATGACATCTCCCGCCGACAGAGGCATGGCGCGTTCCGCATCGAAACGGCCCGAGGTGAACGCGGGCTGGAGCGCCAGGCCCGCCACCACGTCAGCGTTTTCCAACGAGAAGCGCAACAGGTCTCCCAGCTGACCGTCATTCGATCCCGCCACAACCGCCACCGACAGCACCACTTGGATGCCCACCTCGCGGCATCGCTCGATGGCTTTGAGCTTGACATCCAGGATGTCCCGTCCGCATGTCGCCTCATACACGTCGCCCGTCAGGCCGTCGAAGGAGAGATACACGCCCGTCAGCCCCGAGGCAACCAGCTGCTCGAGGTAGCCGTCGCGCCCCGCGATCACCAGGCCATTCGTGTTGACCTCGATGCCCCAGAAGCCTTTCTCGCGGCCTCTGCGGATAATGTCGCACAAATCCGCGCGGCAGGTCGGTTCGCCGCCGGTTATCTGCACAGCACCATCGGTTCCCACGGCGTTCGAGATGACGTCATACATCGCGTCGATCTCGTCGAGGGTGGGATCGCCCTCCCCATTTTCCGCGCTCATGAAGCACACTGGGCAATGGAGGTTGCAGTTCCGCGTGACCTCTATCTCCAACAAGGTGCCGCGGCGCTCATGCCGTCCGCAGGTGCCGCAGCCGAACGGGCAGGGACCCGTCACAGGAATGGTGCACGCAGGATCGGGACGCGTGGGCGCGAACGCTTCCGACCGGAGCCACCGATAGTGGTCCGCATCCGGCCACATCCGCGTCGTCACCCTGCCATGGTCAGGACAGGTGCGCTCCATCCACACCGTCCCCTCCTCATCTGCGTACACGTCGGCTTTCAGCTCGCGAAGGCAATGCGGGCACAGGGCCGTCGTCCCATGGAGCGGCACGCGCCGTTCGGATTCCATGGATTCACTCCGCCTCATCGATGTACTGGCGTGGATCATGCTCATCGTTCGGCGGGGTGGAGACGCGGATACCCATGTAGTCCACCCAGTCCAGCACCCGTTGAGGCACGAACAGGTCCGTCTGGCTCCGGGCCGCGATGGCAATGGCGCGCATGCACGATATGGCATGCGCGAGATCGGTCTTCTCGTCGATGTCGGCAACGGGAGACAGGTAGGCGGAAGGAACATTGCGCTCCTCAAGCTTCTCCATGTAGCCGTCGAGCGCAGCCCGCCCATCGAGGTTGTAGTAGATGTCCTGATGATCCATCGGCGTGTTGGCGCTGAAGCCGACGAGCGAAGTGCCGCATTCCTGGCAGGGCGCCTGCACGAATCCGGGAGTGCCTTGCGACTGGAAGTAATCGAGCCACTGGAACGCTTGGATGATGTGAGATTTCGGCATGGTGGGAATGTCTCCTCCCACCGAGACGACATGTTCGTACCCCTTGTCGAACAGCTGTGAGAACGCATCGTCGAAATGGTCGTCGAACGTGGCCCCTTTGTCCGTGAGGTAATGGATCTCCAGAGGCCAGGGACCGATGGCGTCATAGGTGTCCCGCATAAGTTCGACATTGGCGGCCGGCGTCGTCGACACGAAGAAGTCGTAGACGATCCGGTCTGCGGTCGGATCCTCGGCGACAAGCGCGTCATTCTCACGCTGCAGCTCCATGAGTGCATGCATCGAAAGCTCGCTCACATCGTACAGGCTGCGCTTGAAGAACTCAGCCGCCTGCTCAGGACTCAAGATGCCGTTGTTCTCGCGCGTCAGGCGCGTTTTGACCATACCCGGGATAGGAGGCTTGCTGAACACCAGCAGCGCCTGCTTCTTGTCTGTCACGATACTCTCCTTCTCTTAAGCGGACAATCCGCACGTTAATCATGTCTCATCGGCTCGTGGCAGCACCGGAATCCCCTGTTCCGCCCGGTGCCCCAATCGATCCAAACAGGACGCTCATCCGCTACCCTCCCAACTCAGAGGTTCATCGGTCTTGCGGACGATGCAGTCGAGGGCGTTGTACGACCAAGTGCCGATCAGGGGCTCTTCCCTGGCAAATGTCGTCAGACAGTTCACATTTGACTCCCCTATGCCCCCAAAATCGGGAGCGCCCGGCTCCCACTCGGGATGCCACCACCCATAGTCGACACTCACCAGATCGTCGCGCATCGGAGCGACCGCCAACACGAACCGCGCCGAACCGTGATCGGTGGCGACTTCGACCCGATCCCCCGGCATCAGGCCCAGACGCTCAGCGGTCGTCGGGCTCACCTCGGCGACCGGATGCGGCGATTGCGCCCGGAACACGGAATTGTTAAAGTACATTGACGCATTATAGGGCTGTTTGCGCGACCCCGTGATCATCGACAGGCGCGTGCCGCCCTCCCGCGCCGCCCGCGCACGCAGCTCTTCCGAACACAGCGTGATGGGCTCGGCAGGCGTCGGCAGGCGAGGACCGCCGATCGTCGGCAAGAACTCGCTTGCCAGCTCGATCTTGCCCGTCGTCGTCGCGAATCCCTGCGGCTTGCCATCAGGACCTGGCTCTTCATGTTTCGCATAGCCGGGAGGCCGCCAGTAGATGCCCTGCCGGCAAAACGTGTCCCAATCCATGCCGGCACGGGAGAGCTGGGCGGCGAAAGCGTCGGCAAGCGTTTCCTCCGGCCAGGAGTCCTCCTGTCCCAACCGCAGACCGAGAGCGCGAAAGACGCCATAGTCCGTACGGCGTTCATAATAGGGATCGACCGCCGCCGGACCGCCGTAGCCAATGTTGGCCACACCGCCATGGACCTGGAACACCGGACGTTCGATGGCACCTGCGGCCGGCAGCACATAGTCCGCGATGCTCGCGGTTGGCGTCAGGTAGTAATCGAGCACGACCATGAGGTCAAGGCTCCTGAACGCCTTGAACACGCGATGCGTGTCGGCATAGGTCAACAGCGGGTTCGTTGCGTTCACGATGAGCGCGCGCACAGGATAGGGCCTGCCGGACTCCATGGCCCGCAGCACCAGGTCGGGGTGAGCCGACGTCAGATAGCGGGCGGGAAGGGTGCGCCCCAGCTTCTCCGTCAGGCTCCGAACCCGCTCGTAGCCGTCATAGCACTGCAACGGCGTGTACGGGGTGTTGAGGCAGCGGGCGCGATGCTCCGGCGCAAGGGAGTCGGTCATTTCCAGCTCCATCTCGGAAACGAAGTCACTCGCCTCGGCGAGCACGCAGGAGCCGGGCTTGTCGACGTTTCCCGTCACGGCGCGAAGGCAGCAGATGGCGCGGTGCGTGGGTGCGACGTTGGCCCCCACCTGGTCCACGCCACGACCCGAGACGAGCGCGGCGGCCTGCGCACGTCCAAACAGGCGGGCAGCCCGCACGACATCGTCAGCGGGCACGCCGCACGCCTCGGCGACGCGCGAGGCGTCATACGGGGCCACCTGTGCGGCCAACTCGTCGAACCCATGGCACCACCGCTCGACGAACGGCCGGTCGATCAGATCCTCCTCAATGATGATGTGCAGAAGCCCCAAAGCGAGCACGATGTCGGTCCCCGGCCGCACGGGCAGCCAGAGGTCGGCGAGCGCCGCCACCTGCGTCCGCCGCGGATCGACGACCACAAGCGGCATCTCGGTCTTCGACAACGTGATGAGAGAGCGCCAGAAAGCCGAGTTATCCGACTGCGCGGGATTCGTGCCCCATATGAACAGGCAGTCAGTCACTCCCGGAACGATGTCCGCCTCCACGGTCCAGCCAAAGGTGATTGCGTCCATCCAGATGCGAGGGTTCCAACAGATCTGCCCGATGCCCATGTTGTTCGGCGAGCCGAACAGGTTCATGAACCGGTGCAGCGGCCAGAACGACGCATGGGGACCGCCGATGGCGCTGGCCAACGTCTCGGGGCCATGTTTTTCGGCCAACGTCCGCAGCTTCGCCGCAATGTCGTCAAGCGCCGTATCCCAACTCACGCGCTCCCATGCGCCAGAGCCTCGCTCTCCCCGGCGCCGCAGGGGGTAATTCACCCGATCGGGACCATCGAGCACATCCAGGTTCATCCGCCAGCGACGACAGCCCCGGAGCACGGCGTCGTCATAAGGATAGCGTGTCGGGTCGGGAACCAAGTCGACGACGCGGCCGTCCTCGACCGTCGCCGAGAACGCGCAGCAATAGCCGCAAAAATGGCAATTCGTGCGACGAATCTCGCGCGCCATCACGCATCGCGCCCCTTGCGATGCCCGTCATTCCCCTGTTCGGGACTCAGGCCTTTGAACGGCCGTCCTCCATCCGCAGGCTCCTCCGCTCCCAGCGCCTCGTCAAACAGGAAGCGCAGTTTCATATACGCGTCCGCATCCCGCCATGCTATGCGCCAGTCGAACAGCAGCTCGAGGTAATGGAACACCGGCACCTTGTCCTGCGAGGCCGAAAGCAGATGAGCACAGCTCACACACGCCGTGACGATGGCAGAGGCGCCGGCCTCGACGGCTTCGTCCCCCCGCCTTTGCGCCTGCGCGTCTGCGAGCTCGACCTTCCCCGCCGCACGGGCGAGCGAGCCGCAGCACTGCGAGTGTCTCCTGACATGCGCGGGATCAACGAAAAGGCCGGGTGGCGTGAGGGCACGCAAGCCATCGGCAAACTCTCCCGTCTTACGATCGGGGCATGAATCATGGACGCTGAACAACGGCGGGGTGCCAGGGAGGACTTCCGTCCCGCCCGCCGCAAGATCGTCGGCCAGCATGCGTGTCGCCACGTCCGCATCGATGCGATAGCCGAGAGCGGCAAGCTCCTTCGGAAGGGCGACGATCTCGACGGAAGAGGTACGCTCGTCGCTCGCAAAGGCTTTGCGTAACGCCGCGACGCAATTCGGGCACGCAGCGACAATTCTCTCGATTCCCGACGCAGCCACATGATCGCGCAGCTGGCCCTCAAACGCCGTCCGAACCGCCGTGCCGTCCGGCTCGAAGCTCAGAATCTTCCCGCAGCAAAGGAGCGAAATCCCCTCGACGCGGCCCGCGTCGGAAAGCAGATCATATACGGCTTTCACCAGAGGAAGGCCGTAGTTGATGAAGGAGCACCCGGGAAAGAACAGCGTACGCACGCGCCGAGGCCGGCCCGAGGCCTCCACCTGCGCATCAAGGCGGGGGAACGTGCACGACACGGTGCTCCCGGCCAAAATGTCATCAAATACATAGTCTTCCATGTTCCCCCCTTTTTTTGCCTATGCGGTCAGAACCGCAGCCGGGGGTCCGACCCTTAAGCCAGACCCCCGATCCGCAAAAGCACAGCCGCACTGGACGTTTCAGTCCTCACGAACAGTTTAGTACAGATTCTCCCCATTCTTCCATTTGGTGATGAACGGGGCATCGTTGTCCGGAAGGCGATGGTAGTAGCGGTTCTCGCCCGGAATCTCGGCGCGCTCGTCAGAATACACGCACAGATAACGAAGCAGCAGACCGCCGAACAGGATCAAAATCGGAGCAACGATCTCAGAGGCCGCGGAGTCTCCTCCGCCGATATACATGGCCAAGGGAATAACCAGGCCAAAGCCCATCATGCCAATCCAGAACAGAGGAGCGGTCTTGCCCTTGACCCAGCGAAGCGCGACAGCCTTTGCCGTCTGGTTTCCTGCGCCCAAGAAGGACAGCACCATGACGAGCAGCACCGTGATCTCGGCACACACCAAGACGATGTCCACAATATGGAGAAGGGTATGGATGATTTCCTCCGCCACCGCATAGACGAGGCTGAACTCGACCGGCCAGCCGCCCACGCTGAGCGCCATGGCGGCACAAGCGGTCGAGGTGGCGGAAATGGTGAACAGCACCGGAAGCGCCGGCGTCGCCCAAAACGAATGCGCCTTCAGCGTTGACAGCATCACGCCGGTGTACACCATGATGCCGAACCCGGCGATGCCTGCGATGGCCAGAAGCACGCCCCGCGCGCCGGCCAAAGCACCGGCCAGGCCGCTGATCCACTCCCAAGGCAGAAACGAGACCCACCAGAGAAAGCCGGCAATCAGGGCAAAGGTCAGAAGCGTGGCGCCCCATTTGATGATGGCCGTGGCCGTGGTGAACACGCGCCAGAACACCAGCGGCTGGCCCAGTTCGAACACCAGGAAGAAGCAGCCGACCCCAAGCGATGCCAAGGCTATGAACATCGGCCAGGCAAACAGTTCGGACACGCCGGGAATGATGAAGAAGTCAAAGACGGCAGACAGGAACATGATGCCACCGCCCAAGCCGCCCAGGAACAGGTAGATGACAATGGGTGCTTCCCAGTAATGATGTCTCATTATGCCCTGCCTCCCAACTCGGGAATGTAATATATCTGGGGGTCGGTGCCGAGGTCCTCGAAGAGACGTTCCGTCTTCACGGAACCGATGAGCTTCGACACTTCGCTGTTCGGATCATCCAGGTCGCCGAAGATGCGCGCCTTCTGATGACACGTCTGCACGCAATAGGGCTCCGCGCTCGGATCCATCTGACGGCGGTCGCGGCAGAACGTGCACTTGCGCACGAACTGGTGCAGGCGCGGCTCCATCTTGGAGGTGTCACGCATGCCGTAGGGGCAGGCGTTCACGCACACCTTGCACCCCATGCATTTCTCAGAGTCGACCCAGACGGTGCCGTCCTCGTCCTGCTGGCTCGCTCCGGTGGGGCAGCAGGGCACGCATGCGGGCTTGGCGCAATGCATGCACAGGGTCGGCGTCCAGCTGCGATGGACGTGGGGCCAGATGCCCTGCGTGCCTTCGGTGACGACGGGATTGTACACGATGTCGAGCGGCAGGTCGTTCCACGTACGGCAGGCAACCGTGCAGGAATGACAACCGATGCAACGACGCTGGTCGATGACCATAACATAGCGAGTCATATCTCTATCCTTCCTCCTCGGTGTCTACGCTTCGATGGGCGCATACGACATGTCATAGCGCTTGCCCGTCGCCTCGTCGAGCAGATTGCCCTGCTCCGCGTCGTACAGGTATCCGTAATTGGCATCATGGTACGCATTGGTTTCGGGATCGATCAGCCAGCCGCTGCCGGGATCGTACACATAGGGAAGCTCTCCCAAGGTGGCATAGCCCAACTCCGCATTCCAGGTGAGGTTTTCCGGCATCTCATAGGGAGCGGCAGCCTCGCCGACATGGCAGCGGATGCCCGCCACGAAGACGATTTCCTCGCGATCCATCGTGTACATCTTGCCGGTCGCGTCGTCGACCAGGCATTCGTTCTCAGAATCGTACCGCCAGCCGGTATACGCGTCGTAGTAGCTCTTGTTGCGCGGGTTGACAAGCCAGCCCGACTCGTCGAGACGGAAGTGCGTGTCTTTCTGGAACAGGCTGTTGCTCTGCCACACGTACTCATAGCCCTCCGGAACCTCTATCGGCGGCTGGGGCATCTCGAACGGGATGGGCTCTCGCGCGAGCTTCTGATCGCTCGGCATGACCGTGACGCCTGGCTCGGAAGACGAACCCGGAATGGAGAATTGGGTGTCGGAAGGCTTGTACTCCTTGTCGAACTCGCCGCACCGATACACCTTGCACATCAGGCCGCGGTTCGCCCACGAGCCGCCCATAGGATCACAGTCCCAGTCGTCGACGGAAGTCAGAACGTTGACGTTGGACTCCAGGCAGCCAAAGGGATTGTCGAGGTCGGCAGAGCCGTCCCGCTCGGGGAACCACCAGCCACGCGGCGCGAACACCACGCGCGGGTCGACCTCCGGCTCCACGTTCGCGCGCATCTTGATACGTCCGCGACGAGTCTCGATCCAGCACCAGTCGCCGTATTCGATGCCGAGCTTCTCGGCCAAGTCCGGGTTGATGGAGAAGTAGGGATCGGGGTACAGGTAGCGGATGCCCTGCATCTGGAAATGCTCGGAATGATGATAGGGCATGAAGCCACCACCCGTGGTGAGCACGATGGGGTACTCTTCCGCAATCTCCGGCGTGTCGATCTCGTTCTCGATGCAGCCGATATAGGTCGGCATGCCGGAATAGCCAAGCTCGCGCAGGATGGTTGAATCGCATTCGACCTTGCCGGAAGGCGTCCAGAAGCCGCCGTTGGCGATGAACTTGTTCTGATGCAACGGCGGATAGTACATGCGGTAGAAGTCGACGAACTCGTTATAGTTGCTGATGGGAAGGCCCAAGGGTTCCAGAATGTGGTAATAGGCCTCCTCTTCGGTCTCCCACGGCCACATCTCGGAGTCCTGGCCGCAGGCCAGCCCCAGCTTGCGCCAGAAAGTCATGTCGGTATGGCGATCATACTTGGGCTGCATGGCACGTTTGCCGCCCATGAAGGAGTCGGTCGCGCCGTAATGCGTGACGATCGTGGGTCGCTCGAGGGCGCCGGCTGCCGGAAACACGTAGTCTGAGAGCAGCGCCGTGGGAGTCATCCAGTAGTCGACGGTGACCAGGAACTCGCACTGCTTCAGGGCCTGCAGGGTCATCTTGGCGTCACCGTAGGAATTGACCGGGTTGGTCGCGTTCACGATGAGCGCGCGTACTTGGTAGGGATCACCCGTGATGATGGCCTTGAACACGCTCGGACCATGGGCCTCGCAGAACCATTCGGTGGGCAGCGTCTTGCCCCAGGTGCGCTTGGCGTTGTCGGAGATGAGCTGATAGCCGGGCCACGAGGTGAGCTTGAACTTGTTGGAGCCGATCTGCTTCGACTTCTGCTCCTCGGGGAGGCATTCGTTGGCCTCCATCTCCTCGTCGGTCAGGAATCCCAACGCGGGGCCGGGCATGCCGTCTCCGCCAGGAACGTCCAGGTTGCCGCAGATGGCGCGGATGAGAGCAATGGTATGGCTGCCCGTGGTGGAAGCGCGGCCGATCTGGTCCCACGTGCACCCCCACTGGATGCAGCCCGGCCTGTTCATGGCATAGAGGCGGGCGGCATTGCGGATCTGCTCGGGCTCAAGCCAGGTGATGGGGGCGGCCCATTCAGGCGTGTACTCGGCGACGTGTTCCGTGAGCTCGTCGAAGCTGTCGCACCAGTCACGCACGAAATCGTAGTCGTACAGTCCTTCGTAGATGATGGTATGCAGCATGGCCAACGCGAGAGCCGCGTCGGTGCCAGGACGCAGGGGCAACCACAGGTCCGCCTTGGAAGCCGTCTCGGAGTAACGCGGGTCGACGACAATGATCTTCATGCCGGTCTTTTGCAGATCGGTGTAGCCACGCATGCCGCCCAAAGTCGATGCCCCGGGGTTCATTCCCCACAGGATCAAGCATCGCGCCCCACCGAGATCCGTCTCGAACGGCGACCAGCCAGCCACGCAGGTCTCTGCCATAAACGTGGGAATCCAGCACAGGAGCGCGTTGTGAAAACCGTTCGGCGAACCGAACTGGTTCAGAAAGCGGCGGCGCGCCCAGTCATCGGTTCGCGTGGTGCCGCCCGCCGTGGCCACCGCCTCGGCCCCGCTTTCGTCCTTGATGCGGTTCAGCCGTTCAGCGACTTCCTGAATTGCCTGATCGTAGGGGATCTTCTCCCATTTTCCCTCACCCTTTTCGCCCACGCGCTTCAGCGCGTGGTTGATGCGGGCAGGATGGTTGAGATGCAAAAGTGCGCTGGTGCCGCGGCAGCACAGCCCACTCTGGTTCGAGTAATCGGGATCACCTTCGATCTTGATCACCTCGCCGTCCTTGACGTACGCAAGAACGCCGCAGTTCGCGTGGCAGAAGTAGCACAGCGACTTCACCATCTCTACGCCGGGAGCGTGGATATCGATTTCCGTCATCTACCTTCCCCTCTTCTTCTCGTCCATTTACCGGTTCGCCCAACTTTATGATCGCATGCCTCAAGACCGCAGCAACGACTCACGTGCGTGAGAACCATTCTGAAAGTGTAGGAGAGACTCCCGGCATACACATCACACTAGGAGTTTTAAATCGAGCAAACAGATAGGCCCCTTGGTACTACTCGACCGAGACCCGTCTGAACCCTCTACCGCTCGTCCAGGTATCCCGCCGTTCGGCGAGATGCCGCTCCACACAGAATATCTCGCATATCTGTTCGCACCCCCACGCGAATCATCACTCGTGACGGCATGCGTCACCCTGTTTCGGCTCCTTTCGCCAACGTGACCGACCTGATCTGAAACACCCTTTTCATTGTTAGTTACAGACAAGTACTTGACTGAGTCAGCTACTTGATTATAACCATTACCAAAAAAACCTACCACCTTCAACAACCCTTTTGTGGCAAAAAAGCCGTCGAACAAACCGACATTCGACACCTCGGCCCACCAGTTGCCCGAACCAGCAGACCCCTTGCCCGTCAAGCCGGAAGACGCGTGGCGCAGGAACCCCAAGCCGCTGTATTCCTTTTGGATGGAAAGCGCTATTATTAGACGAGGTCAATCTTCTGGCAGACGACCGGCAACAGAGACCGAGGAGAAAAGCATGGGTAACAAGAAGCACGTTTTCACCTTCATGGGAACCGGGGCCGGCTGCGGTGTGCCAGCTTTCTTCTGCAACTGCCCCGCCTGCGAGGAAGCCCGCAGCAACCCGCGCGCACGGCGGGGAGACTGCGGCGTCATGGTACGCGGCCAGAAAACCGTGCTCATCGACACGCCCCCCGACACTCGCCACCAGCTGATTCGCGAGGACGTGCGCAACATTGACAAGCTGCTTTACACACACGCGCACTTCGATCACGTCGGGGGGCTGGGAGAGCTGGAATATTTGGTGCAGCTGGTGAGAAAAGAGCCGCTGCCCACCTACGGAAGCGTGCCTACGCTCGAGAGCCTGTGCCGCGAATTCCATTACATGACGTACTGCCTCGACCTGAATGAGCTCGACCCGTTCGCGATGGTCGAGATCGATGGAGTGAGCTACACCGCGCTGCCCGTCACGCACGCCCCCGGCACCTACGGCTATCTGATCGAGACGGAGGAAACGCGGCTGTTCTACGCTTCGGACACGGGCAAGCTTCCCCCCGAAACGGCAGAGCGCATCCGCGGCGTCGATATCATGGCGCTCGACGCAACGTTCTGGAAAAAGAACTGGTCACCCGAGGCGCACCACAGCGTGCAGGAAACCATCGAGGAAGGCCTCTCCCTGGATGCGGGCACGCTCTATCTCACCCATCTGGCCATGCATTACGACGAACCCATCACCCTCGTCCAACTTGAAGAGTATCTGGCTCAGTACGGCGGCCGCGTCCGTCCCGCGGCCGACGGCCTCTCAATTGACCTGTAAACGCAACCGGATCCACCTCATCCTCGCGCTCCCCCAGCGTCAGACATGAGCGCGGCCGATATTCTTTACCGGGGAAGAGACGGCACTCCGTCCCTTCCCAAAAGGGAGAAGCGAGGCATCGGCGCACGGCAGAACGGGTGCCTCGCCTCCCCGTTGCCCCTCAGGTCGTCGACCCGCCACAGCTGCTGCCCGCACCGGCACAACACGCATAGCAGTGGTTGCCGAAGGCGATGTCCCTTTGCAGGGGCAGCGCCCCGTCTCGGGCATAATCGGCAATAGTCAGGCCATTGAGGCAGGAAAGGCCTGCTGCCTGATTGAAATCGCAATCGTACAGGGAGCCGTCCCACCCCACCGACAGCTGGTTGCGGCACATCATGTTGGGAACCGCCCCCGGGTTGAATGCGTTGACGAGCTTCCCCATATAGCCTTCGAGATTCCCCGTCTCGAACAACCGGTTTCCAAACCGCCCCAAGGGATTGTTGACGATGGCGAACAGATTGTCGAACGTGACGCCAAAGTCGGCGGCGAGCCTCTGGCGATATTCGTCCTCAAGAGCCTTCTGGTCAGGAGCCAGGAATGCTCCTCCGGGGTTATACACCAGATTCAGCACCAGATCGCCGTTTGTTCCATACCCCAGGGCATTGAGCTTCCTCATCAGAGCGATGACGGGATCGAAGGTGTCCGCACCGCGCTGCCGTTCGGCAGCACGCTTGGCGTAGTGGGGCAACGATGCGAACACCGTCACGCCCAGCTCCGCAAAGACGGCCGGCAGATGCGCATAGGGCTCATCGTGCAGGACGACCAGGTTGGAACGAACGATGGTATCGATTCCGCGTGCGGCAGCCTCGCGGATAAACCACTCAAAATCAGGATTCATTTCCGGCGCGCCGCCCGTCACGTCAAGGGTCTTGAACCCGTGAGTGCAACACGCTTCCAAGCAGTGGCCAAGCGTCTCGCGTGACATGATCTCAGTGCGGGTCGGCCCCGCTTCCATATGGCAATGCCGGCAAGCCAGATTGCAAAGCCTCCCGACATTGACCTGCAGCACGTCCAACCGGTCGCGCGTATGGCGCGTCTTCTCATCGGTCTTCTCCTGGAAGGGAGGAAACGAGTCCATGATGTCCTGAGCCTGTCTGTCGGTCACGGACATAAGATCACATTTCCAACTGCTTGACAATGTTTTTCATCTGCACGCCATGCACGAGCGAAGCACCGCCGCGAATGGCGTTCGCCACATGGAAGGCCTCAGTCATCTGGTCTTCCGTGACGCCTTTCTCCAGGCACGACTGCGTGTAGGAATCGATGCAGTAGGGGCATTGCACCGCGGCTGCAACCGCAAGGGCGATCAGAGCCTTTTCGCGAGCCGTAAGGGCGCCCTCCTCGAACACCTTGCCGTAATAGGCCATATAGAGATCCCACAGTTCCGGGGATTCCTCCCCCATCGTCGAAAATTTCCCCAGATCTTCCGGCTTGTAGTATGTTTCCATGATTTCCCTTCTTCTCATCTGATAGATCACGTCTGTTATTTGGCTATTGCAATTATAGCGCGCTTCCAAAGCAGCGGCAACGGAGGCGTGAGCGTCGGCAGGAAAACCCTTCCAAGACCGAGCGGCAAGGTGCGCGACCGGGGCAGAAAGGAAGGCGGTGCATAGGCTGACGAGGAAGCCAACCGCAAGCGAACCGACAAGCCGGCATCTGCGCGGCATTCATGGAGAGTTCCTGCCGCCGAGCCTTTCCTGGAAACTACTCGAGCAGCCATGCCCTATACTGGAGTCATCCGATCATTCGGATTCGCAAGCGCAACGATGCGCTGCCCGTTTTTCCATCATCGTGACATGGTGCAAGACGCATACACTCTCGGCTGCCGAGCGTGTCGGTCTTCCTTTCACTCCATGATCGAAACCGCTGAAGCCCCGGTGAACACAGGGGCTTTATCAACCTGTGCGCTGCCATCGGCAACGCACAGGCAAAACGACCGCAACGCTCAACGACAAGAAAGGACACCATGCTCCCAAGATCTTCCGCACGCCCGAATCGAGATGCCCCCAGCACTGCCTACCTCCGTTGTCTCCGAGGCCAGATCGTCCCGCCAACCTCCGGCAAGGAACGCATCGTCTTCCAGGCATTCATGGTGCTGCTCATGTCGTCGTGCATGGTGACGATCAACACGCTTCTCGGGCAAACGGGCTCTCCGTCCGCCGAACTTTCCGGTGCCTTGTATGAGTACCCCCTCATGTTCTGCATCGCGTTCGCCGTGCGCGTCTTTGTGGCGAATCCCCTTGTCGACCGCATCGTGCCGCATGTTCCGCCCTCTCTTTCCGGCATCAGGCGCACGCTGGCCATGACAGCCATCAATGTCGGCATCATGGCCACCATCATGGCCTTTTTCGGCACGCTCGTCTCCCGAGGACCCGAAGGATTCACCTGGACAGAAGCTCTCTCGCATGCCCCGATTTCCGTCGTCATGGCAGGAGCGGTGAATTTTCTCGCCATCGGACCCTTGGTCAAAATAGCCTATACGCAGGCCGTGAGGCCTCGCCTCGCCTCAATCCTGCGGAAGGCACGCCGGGCGAGCAAGGCGCTGCCCCACCTGGTTCAGGCCAAATGCTCGCGACCGAAAGAAAAACGGATGAAAGACGGCGACGGGTGGAGCGCGCAAGACCGCGCCTCTTTGGAAACCCTCCTCAAGTAGCGTGACACCTGCCCGTCACCGAAAACGGCAGGGTCATCGGCACCATCAGCCGCAGCAACCTGCTGAGATACCTCATGCGGGACCCCACTGTGACAAAAACCATCGCACAGCCCACCCGGCAAAAATCGCCGCGGCAATCCGCCGCATAGAAGGCTTGCCTACGGGCGTCAAGCTGCAAGAAGACACACAACGCGGAGCGTCGGCTTTCTTGACCGGCACTCCGCGTGTTCAGGTGAAAATGTCGCCTAGGCTTGAGCGGCATTCATTCCGGCATAGTAGCCATGGGTGATGGCCGGACCATGGTTCATGGCAGGCATCGGAGTGAAGTATCCGGGTCCGAATTTACCACCACAGCAGTTCCCCGCAGTCCACAAGCCTTTGATTGCCTCCCCCTCTTTGTTGAGAACCTGAAGATTGCCATTTGCCTTCAGGCCAGCATAAGCCGCAAACGCGGGAGCAGCCGCAGCGCTGCAAGCGATGTAGGGAGCCGTGTTGAGGGGAAACAGCTTCTGGGGGTCACACCCGAAATCATCGTCGCGTTTCTGGGCTGCCATTTGGTTGTAGCGGTCGACCGTCGCCTTCAACGTGTCGGCTGGCACACCAATGTAGCCAGCCAGTTCCTCGAGGGTGTTGGCGGCGTACACCTTGCCGGCATGGGAGTCCAAGCTCGGCGTGATGCCCTCTTTCTTGCCGACAGCGCCCAGAAATTCCTCGTTGAATTTGTCCACGTAGGAAAAGCCGTCAAACCCGGCGGCAACCTGATGATCGTGATAATCGAAGTTGCGGTGACCACATGCCTGATAGGGAAGGCGATCGCGCCAGTTGGCATCAATGATGTCGTAGCAGATCTTGCCCGGTTGGCGAAATACCTGATCGTGCTTTTCCCAAATGCCGATGTCCTCATTGTGGAAACGCTCCCCCTTTTGGTTGACGGTCAACGCCACCGTGCCGCCAATGGCTGTTTCACAGGAAGCCATTGCAACGTCAGACCACGGCTCCATCTCGGCGCCAATCCACAAAGCCATGAGTTGCCCATCTCCCGTGCTGCCCATGATAGTTCCGGGATTGACCGTGAACATGGGTTGCCACTGCGGTTCGGTCTGTGTGGCCAGCAGATAATTCTTGTACGTCGTGGGGCAGAACACCTTGTGCATCAGTTCGCTTCCTGCACCGAACTGCGTAAACCCGCCCGTGGTCAGAATGACGCCCCTGTCGGCATCCACTTTGATGTACTGGCCGTCAGCATCCTTGCCATAGGCGCCCGTGACCTTGTTGTCAGAATCAACGGTCAACTTCAGGGCTACGGTAGAAAAGCGGAATTCGGCACCCGCCTTTTCGGCCGCCTGCTGGTTCAGCAGACCAAGCTTCCTCCAAGGGGCGACGTCGAATGTCTTCAGGGGATCTTCTTTGAAATCGATGCACCCGATGAACGTCGGCTCCAGATCGGCTGCAGTATCGTGCTGCGGATAGAGGGGCCAGTAGTTCAGCGTCATGTTTTCTTTCACGAAATCGTCGGCCACCCCGCTGTACCAGTCGAAGCATTCGCCCGAATGCTGCGCCCACAGCTTCACCAACGGCAGATTGACCCGGGTATAGCTGCGACGCTCAAACTCGCGAACAAGGTCCTGCGGGTTGACCTCACATCCAAGGTCACGGGCGAAGGTGCTGTTCACCACGCCGCAACCGAATCCGTGAATCTCGATGTCGGCGTTCTTCTCCAGAACGATCACCTTGGCGCCCGCCTCGGCAGCCGAGCGAGCCGCCGCTATGCCCGAAATGCCCGCGCCGATGACCAGCACGTCGCAGGACAGCGTTTCGCCAACCTCGTCGTCGTCGATTTCCGGCGCTTCACCGAGAAACGATACGTCGCCCGGAACGATCTTGCTTGTTCCGGTTCCGGCCAACGCGTCTTCCAACGAATAGTCAGAAGAGCCGTGAGAAGATTTGCCGTCGCCTTCACTGCTTGACGATGGCGTGCACCCCGTAAGCCCCACGCCGAGCGCTGCCGCGCCGATTCCGGCGAATGCCGCACCCTTTAAAAAGCCTCTGCGGTTCATGTTCGCTTTGTTCTCCATAAATCCTCCTGTCGATTGGCATGATTCCCCTTGTTGCACCTGATGGCGAACGAGTAAAGTCTAAAGTCCCCCGGCAAATGAGGGCATCACATGATCGATGTGAGATTCTGGACCCTCCTGGAATCCTGCCGCATAACCCTACTTGCTCGTGCAATTTCCTTCGCCCGAGATCGCACTCCTCCGGTATCATGTGGATGGAGGAGGGTGAGGGGATGAGAGGATTTCTCGAAAAGCACGACTCGAGCGAGGTGCGTCTGCATACGCTCGCCTGCATCGGCACCGCCTGCTTTCTCACCGTCTTGAGCATGATCCTCTGGGGTGGATTGCCTTGGATGGAAACGCTCGGCATCACCCTGCTTGGCACGCTGCAGTACAAAACCGTGCCGCAGAGCGCCAGCATGGCGATAGGAATAGCAGTGCTGTTCGGCATGCAGAAGAGAGAGACAGCGGTCCCCCTTTGTCTGGCATCGACCATCGCGATGATACTGGCAACCGATCTTTTTTTCGTCCTTCGCATGATGGGGGCGAATGCCCCTTTCGGAGAGCCCCTCATCATCGCAACCTCCGTGGTCATCGGTTTGTCCAGCGGCAGCCTCTTCTATCTTTGGGGCATCATCCTCATGCGGACGACAGGAAGAAAAAGCGTGCAGATCATCTTGCTGTCCATGATGCTGAGTTCCGCACTGATGGTCGTCGCCAGCGTTATAGGCGGCGTATTCCCGTGGGTCTTTTTTACCGTCATGGCGCTCGGATCTGCTTTCTTCTGTCTGGCTTTAGTCCAGAGGAAAAGCGATGGGAAGCAGCGTTGCGGCACAGGGCGAGAAAGGGGCATGCTGGCGGAGAGGAACAAGCGCACCGTCATCCGATCGGTTTCCTGGCCCATACTGCTCTGCATGGCAGCGATTTCTTTTGCACTGGCAATAATGAGGACCACCGTTCTCATGAGTCTTGATAAGAAATCGGATTTGAACGTCATTGGCGGCATAGGTCTGTTCATGCTCGCCTCCGCTCTGCTTCTGTATTGGTTCGGCTTCCCCGGGAAAAAAGGAACCGTGAGACACGTCAATACCCTGAATTTGTATGTGATGGTATTCCCCCTGATAGCAACCGCTTCAGTACTCGTTCCGACCTTGGGGAATTCAGCGGCAGTCGTAAGTGCCTCCCTTCTGTTTGCGCTGTTTGTCGCCATGTCGGAACTGGCCGTGGCAACCAGTGTCGACCTGGCAAAAGAATCATCCTGTCCCTCTTCCCTCATGTTCGCCCTCTGCAGTTTCTGCGTGTATTTCGCCATGGCGATGGCGACCTTCCTCGCCTGCGTGTTTTACCACCTGCGCGCGCTGGACACGACCACGGTTACCATCTGCGCACTGGTGGTGCTCTACGTGTTGGCCATGGTGTATGCCGTTGCACAACGCAGGCAGCGAAACAAGGCGATCGAGGAAGCGGGCGCGGCCACGAAGCCGGCAGACATGATGGCAAATCGGAGCGTATCCACGATCCTTGCTGAAGAACTTATGAAACGAGCTGGCCTTTTGGCAGAGCGACACGGATTGACAGACCGCGAAACCGAGGTGTTGCAACGGCTGGTGGCCGGAAACACCACCCGGGGCATCGCCGCGAAGCTGTTCGTTTCGGAAAACACCGTAAGGACCCATCTGAAAAGCCTCTACCGCAAGCTCGACGTGCACTCCAAACAAGAGATCATCAACATGGTTGACGCCTGCAAAGAAAAGTAGGATCGTCAGCCACCCCTCCCTCGAAACGGAAGGATGCAGCTGAGGCGCAAGCAAGCGATTGCAGGGCACCGCCATCTGAATGCCCTCATGAAGCATGCCTCAGCAAGCCGTTTGGTGCAGCTTGCGGATCAACTCTCCCCTTCGAAAACGCGTCTCTTTGAAAACCTTTCTCAAGAAGCTTGATAAATACTAGATATCATCTTATAATGGAGAAGGTCTGAAACACAGGAGCCGGAAAGCAACGGGATGCTTTCCGGCTCTCTCATTTTTTTCCTCAAACGGACGCTTCCTCTGGAAACCGCCGTCGGCAAGGAAATCGCATGCATCGAGACTTCCTTGCCCCCCTTCCCCCCCTCGGGCGACAGCCAAGACGCATCTCCCCTTCAAAACCGCCGCCACCGGACCCGCGCCGCCCTTTTACACCACCCCCTCATACCCTCGTGAGGATGAAAATCGGCAAGACCTAGTACGCACAGCTGTATATTCTTCCGACCGCAACCGGTACAATTCATACAGCATCGCGGACGCTTGGGACACACCCGCGTGCCGCGGCACCATACCGGAGAGAGGGGATCTATGTCTGATATGACCGTCGGCCAGATAAGGAGCAAGCGCATGCTCTATTTGGCCCTGTCCACGCTCACGTTGTTGTTCTTGGGACTCATCTATGCGTTTTCGATGTTCGTGGCACCGATGTGCTCGACGTTCGGACTCGAAAAAAGCGCGGTGGCGCTCACCTTCAACATCATGATGATCATGTTCTGCCTGGGAGCCATACTCGGCTCACAGATCGAGAGGAGGCTGGGGGTGCGCGGGACCCTCGTCGTCGCAGCAATCATGTTCCTGTGCGGATTTGTGGGCACCGCCCTGTTCGGCACAGGGAACATCGCGGTCATCTACCTTTGTTACGGAACGTTGGGTGGATTGGCCGTCGGCATCGGCTACAACACAGTCGTTGCCACCACAAATGTCTGGTTCCCCGACAAGGTGGGTTTTTCCTCCGGCATCCTCATGATGGGATTCGGCCTGGGTTCGCTCATCTTGGGCACCTTGTCGGTGAACCTGATTTCCGCCGTTGGCCTGAGCACCGTCTTCGCGGGCATCGGCATCATCACCTGCGCCATCGTCATCGCGCTTGCCGTGACGCTGAGGCGCCCGCCCTCCGACATCGTCGCGCTCGTCGCACCTGAGAAAGCGGTCAGCGGGGGGTATGATCCGGGCGACGAGGATGCTCCCCTTAAATCGCCCACGTTTTACGTGTACTGGATTTGGGCCGTCATCGTCATCGCCATCGGCCTGGCAACCATCGGCAACGCTGCCTCCGACGCACAACTCGTCGGTCTGGACATCGGCTTCGCCACGCTCCTCGTCGGCCTGGTGTCCACATGCAACGGCATCGCCCGCGTGGTGATCGGACTGCTGTATGACAAGACCAACGTGAAGGTAACCATGTTCGTCGACGCCCTCATCGCGGCTTTCGCGTGCGCCTGCATCATTGGGGCATTCGTGACCGGCATCTCCGCGCTCTATATCGTCGGTGCGCTGTGCTGCGGCTTCTGCTACGGAGGCGTCCCGGTCGTCGCCTCAGCGTTCGCTCGGCAGCGATTCGGGGCAAAGAACTATCCCTTCAATCTTTCGCTGACGAACTTCGCCATCACCATTGGGTCCATTCTCAACATCATCGTCCAGGTCGCCGTGGGAGGTGCCGATCAACGCCTATCCGTCTTCATAGTCATGGGAGTGCTGTCGGTGGTCGCCACGCTCGACGTCCTGCCCTTCTCAAAGAAATGGAACAGCGACATGCAGATGTTGGAGGCGCGCAAACGGCGCGTGTGCACGCAGAACGACGCCGGATCGGATTCCGAAAAGGCAGCGGTCACCTCATAGCCTTGGATTGACAGGCTTCAAACCAAGGAGCTTGCATCGCCCTCCGGAGCATCGTGGCATCCCCTGGATGAACGATGCTCCGGAGGGCATCTCCCTAATTTGCAGGGAGCAGGGGTGGCGCAATGGTCGCGGATGGGCAAAGGGGGAAGGAACATCATGTCAAAGAAAGCAAAAAGCCGGGAAAACGCCCTCGCGGAAATACAGAGGCTCAAGGCGAACCGTCGCAAGGACGTCATCAAATGCGCCGCGGCAATCGCCGTCATCATAGTGATCATCTATGGAAAATCGTGGCTTGAGACGAACGGCATCATTCCCACCGGCAACGTCATCGTGGGAGCTGCCATGATGTGTTCTGGTCTCGGACTGGCAATTTTCGCCGGCACAGCGAGTGTCGACTTCGCCAAAAGCGGTCATCTCATCGACGACGCCTGCGCGCGGGCACGGCTTTCCAAAGAAGACGTCAAAGCATACGAGAGGGGCGCCTGAACAAACCGCTCCCTTCAGGCGCCCCCGTCTGCTAGTTTCCCGCAGACCGCGCCTCTTGGTATGCCTCGACGAGCCTCTTGGTCACATCGGCGGGCGCCGGCTCGTACCCTTCAACCTGAACGGAGTACGATCCGCTGCCGCGCGTGAGGGACCGCAGGTCTTTCGTGTACCCAACGACTTCCGCATAGGGCACACGCACCATGATGACGGTCTCTCCCTGATCGTTGGAATCCGTCCCGACAATGCGACCACGCCGAGTTGAAACGTCTCCCATGACGGCACCGGCATATTCCTCCCCCACCATCACATCGAGATCTGCCATCGGTTCAAGCAGAAGGGGCTCAGCCTTTTCACACGCCGCGCGGAAGCCAATCCGAGCCGCGGTTTTGAACGCCATCTCATTGGAATCGACCGAATGGTAGGAGCCATCGTAGACCGCGCATTTGACATCCACCATGGGATATCCCGCCAAGACGCCCTCGGCCATGGCTTCCCGCACCCCCTTGTCAACCGCGGGGATGAATCCCCGGGGAATTCTTCCCCCCACGATCTCGTCAAGGAATTCATATCCTGCACCCGGATTCGGCTCCACCCGCAGCCAGCAATCGCCGAACTGGCCCGATCCGCCTGTCTGCTTCTTGTGACGGCCCTGCGCCTCAGACGTCTTGCGGATAGTCTCGCGGTAGGGAATGCGCACGGCAACAAGCCGGGCTTCGACTCCCGTCTGCTCCTTGAGCCGCGCAAGCAAGGTCTCGACCTGCGCCTCCCCCATAGCCATCACGATGGTCTGATGGGTTTCCTCATTGCGGTCGATGAGGAGCGTCGGATCGTTCTCTGCCGAACGGGCAAGGAACACCCCAAGCTTGTCCTCGTCCTTTTTGTTGACGGCCTCTATGGCAACGGGATACTGGGGAACCGGAAGCGGGAAGGGGTCGATGGCAACGGTTCCGGATTTCGAAAGCGTGTCGCCGGTGCGCGTGTCGGTGAGCTTTGGCACGACGATGATGTCCCCTGCCTTCGCACTCTTCACGTCGGTCGTCTCCTTGCCCATCATGACATAGAGATGTCCCAGGCGATCTTTCTTGTCCGTCCGGGCGTTGATCAATTCCATGCCCGGCTCAAGGACGCCGGAAATGACCTTCACGTAGCTCAGCCGCCCGACAAAGGGATCCGACACGGTCTTGAACACGAATCCCGCAGGCTCGCCGGCCTCGTCAACAAGGATTTCCTCTCCATTTGCCAGACGGAAGCGGCCGTGGTGGCGCGGATGGGGGAAATAGGTGGCGATGTCCTCCATGACCCCCTGTATCCCCTGCTTGATGATGGTCGACCCGACGAACACCGGAATGAACAGCTCCTGGGCGATGGCCTTGTCCAACAGCCGCTCCAACTCCTCCTGCGTGAGCTGTTCCTCCCCGTCAAGGTACTTCATCATGAGATCGTCATCGGCTTCAGCCACAAGGTCGCACAGCTTTTCGCGTGCCGCCTGGGCAACGTCCGCAAACGCCGCCGGGATGTCCTCGACCCGCTCGCAATCTGCTCCCTCGTCAAAATAGCGCGCCTTCATGCGAATGACGTCGATGACGCCCCTGAAATCAGCGTCAACGCCGATGGGAATGGTCACGGAGCCGAGTCGGGAGCCAAACCGCGCATGCAACAGCGCCATGGCGGTGTCGAAATCGGCATGCTCGCGATCGATGTGATTGATGAACACGGCGCGGGAAAGGCGCATGCTCTCTGCCTCGTGCCAAAGCTTGGTGGTCATGACCTGGGGCCCGGCAACGGCGTCCACAACGAACAGGGCCATCTCGGCCGCCTGCATCGTGGCGATCGTGTCGCCGATGAAATCAGGATGCCCCGACGTGTCAAGCAGGTTTATCTTATAGTCTTTGTAGGGGATGGGAGCAAGGGATGTGCCGATGGTGAATCTGCGCCGGATTTCTTCCTCGTCATAGTCGAGGTAAGATTTCCCGTCGTGGGTCGTGCCCATGCGAGGGGTACGACCCGAGACGTGCAGCATCGCTTCGGCGAGCGATGTCTTGCCGGCGCCGTCTTGGCCGACCAGCACAATGTTACGCACGTGTTCGGTAGCAGGAGCTGCCATGTTGACCACCAACTTTCCTGTTGTGTGGCCTGCGCCTCTCGTTGTCTATATAAAAGGCGCGAGCCACTCGTCGAGCCTTACACAAACAAACACCCCAACGCGAACAAACAAAGCTGTCGGCATCAGTGTATCGCAAAGGCGGAGGACGGGACAGGGAAATGAGAGAGTTTTAGATCCTTGAGGGCTTCGGCGACGCTTCACCGCGATCCTCGGACAAAGATGTTGACGGCAAAGGGAACCCCGCGACCGCGAACCGCGCCTTTTCCACAGGGCGCACCCGGAAAAAACAAGAGCTTTGGAGAAACCGGGAGCGTCTCGTTACCGATCGGTGACGAGACGGTACCCTCCACGGAGTCTCCCTCTGAGTCCGTATAATCAGAGGTGCGCACAAGGCATCGGACGACAAATCGCCCTGAAGCGCAAGCCGGGCAGCCAGACGGCCACGGCAGCACAAGCGGCCAGTCACGCCGCAACACGAAACAATCATGTCGAGCCGCCTGGCGGCACCGACACGAAACCGCAATTCAAGCACGGGACAGGAACCATGCCATGAACCCCACCACGCCCATCGAAATCCAACCTATCGGCCACTCCAGCAGCCGAGCATCGGCAAACCAGGCCGGCGGAAAGAATCCAACCGAAACCCCTGGCGGGGCCACGCATGCCAGCACCCCCTACCACGCTCCCCACTACGGTCGGCAACGCGACGTGGAAAAGCCCTCCCGGAAGGGAACGGGACGCATCGGCGGAGCCATCCAGCTGGTGGCCGGAAGCGCGCTTGCAATCATCGGCGTTCCCTTGCTCATCCTCCCGGGCCCCGGACTGCTCGCCATCGGCGGCGGCGCCGTGCTGGCCGCCAACGGCGCGAGAAGGCTCATACGGAAATGAGGCGGCGGCACTGTTAGCAATCAGCCTCTTCCGGAGGACATCCCCATCGGTTGTTGGTTCCATCCATCACGGTTCGACCCACCCTCAGCCCAAGTTGACGACCCGATTGCGGTAAATTCTAATCGTTCCGATCGACGGCAATGTATCCTTTGCATGCTTTATAATAGTGGTCACCTATCGGACCTTCTCATGACAGCGCAGGGACCATGCATCTCGGATCTCATCAGAGTCGGCTCGCGCGCCATCACGCCGCCGCTCCCTTTGACCAACCCTCGTCCAGAGGGTTTTCGTCTTTCTCCGACATCCCGGTCGCCCGCCCTGCCATCGACGACGAACATGCCGGTTTTTCCACACCAGCGAGGATGTCATGAAAAGACGGAACGCCTTCATCATCACGGCTTGGGTTTTCGGCGTCGCGCTTCTCGTGGGGCTGCTCTTTCAAATGCAAAACTACGTCAGCATCCTCAACGACACGGGAGCTATCCGAGGGCAGGTGCAGCGCGCCGCCAAGCTGGAATTTTCAGGCCAGTCGGAGGATGAGGCCATCCAGCGCGTCGACACGCTCATTGCCACCCTCGAAAGCCTGGAAGCCTCGCGCCCCATAAAGGACAACGCGACGAACGCCTTCATCGCAGACCTCGACGCGGTGCACGCTCAGTGGGACCTCATGAAGGACGAGATGGGCAAGTTCGATGCCGGTGAAGGATCGGTGGAACGTCTCCTCGCCATGAGCGAGACCCAGGTCGACCTCGCAGACGCCATGGCGCTTTCGGCGCAACGGCGAGCCGAACGCGACTTCGCCCTGACGCTCGGCCTCTGCCTGGCGCTTGCAATGGCCGCATTCGGCCTCATGTTTCTTCTGGACCGAGATCAGGTCCGCAGGACCAAGAAGGCCCTCTACACGGATTCGTTGACCGGCCAAGACAACATCATGCAGTTCGAGAAGCGGGCACAGGGACCCATCAAGGCCGCCGCGCCCGGATCGTTCCTCGTGGTCTACACCAACATCACCAACTTCCGCTTCATCAACGATGCGTATGGCCGCTCCACGGGCGACCAGCTCATCTCCACCCTCGCCCGCATCTTCGCAAAGGCCTGCCAGGAAGGCGAGCTTTCCGCACGCGCAAACGCAGATCATTTCGTCCTGCTCCTGCTCAACGATCCCGAACGCGTGCAAACCCTTTCACGCGAGGTGGACCGGGCGCTCAAGGACAATCCCGCCCTGCACTTTTCCGAACTGCTGTCCTGCAGCTACGGAGTCTGCGAAGTGACCGACCCCAACCAGGACATAGGCCTGCTGGTGGGCAACGCAACCGTCGCGCTCAAGGAGGGCAAGAAGGTGGGGGGCATCGCCTTCTTTGACGAGTGCTTCAGGCAGACGCTCGCCTTGCAGGACCGCATCGAGCATCTCATGGTGGGAGCCCTGCGCAGATGTGAGTTCCTCCCCTACCTCCAACCGAAGGTCGACCTCACCACCCAGGAAATCGTCGGGGCAGAGGCACTGGTCAGATGGGATTCGCCCAGGCTGGGCTTCCTGCCTCCCGATCAGTTCATTCCCCAGTTCGAAAAGAACGGCTTCATTGTCGACCTGGACTTCTTCATGCTCGACCGCATCTGCCACGTCTATCCGCTCACGACCGAAAACGACCAGACTCCCTTGGTCATATCAGTCAACTTCTCGCGGGTGACCATCCTGCACAACGACTTCGAGCGGAGGCTCATCGACACGGTGGACATGTGCCACATCGTGCACGAGCATGTGGAGCTGGAAATCACCGAAAGCGTGTTCACCGTTGACGAGGATTCCGTCATCAGCATTCTGAAATCGCTGAAGGGCAAGGGATTCCGCCTGGCCATGGACGATTTCGGGACAGGCTATTCATCCCTCAGCCTGCTGCGAAAGCTCCCCATCGACGTCCTGAAGATCGATCGAGGCTTTCTGTCCAAGACCGAGAGCACCGATCGCATGCTGCATGTTCTGGAGGGAGTCGTCAGCATGGCGAACGCCCTGGGCATCCAGACGGTGTGCGAAGGCGTGGAGACCGAGGAGCAGGCCGAGATGCTTCGGGGAGTAGGATGCCCCATCGCGCAAGGCTATCTCTACTCAAAGCCCCTCGCCATGGACGAGTTCAAACAGCGCTACAACATCACCGAAGGACATTGAGTGGGAATAAGCGCAAGCTCTGGTGCTCCGACGCCAGAACGATGTGCAAGAAAATACTTACACACTACCGATGAAAAGGTAGTTTTTTATTACCCTTAACGGTATAATACGTAAGCATGAAGTTCAGCGAGTACATATCAACGCATCATGTGTTCCTGACAGGGGGCCTTCTCAAGAACGCCGATTCCAAGATGTCGGCGAAGCAGCAGCTCAAACTGGCGCTTGCGTCGAATGCGGTCGAGAGGGTTCGCAGAGGGATGTATGCCTCGAATGCCGGAAGGTTTGAGGGCACCGGCGTTGACCCTTATGAGGTCGTGACCGCCCTCGACTCGAATGCCGTGCTCTCGTACCATTCCGCCCTGGAGGCGCATGGCGTGGCCCACAACATCGGATTCGAGTGCCGTTTCAGGACGGATGCTGCGAAGACCCCGTTCACCTTCCATGATGTCAGGTACGTTCCCCACGCCGCGAAGAACGGGCTGACGACCCAGAGGATCAGGGGCAGGTCGTTCGGAAGCGTGCTCGCCACGAGCCGCGAGCAGACCTTCGTCGACTGCCTGAAGCATCCGGAGTGGTCGGGCGGCATCGAGGAGGTCATCCGCTCCCTCTCCGCGATGCCCTATCTTGATACCGTGCGTGTCGCGGAGCTGGCCATGGCCGAGAGCGCCTCGATGGCCGCCCGTGTCGGCTGGCTGCTCGAGGAGAAGGCCGAGCAGTGGAAGGTGCAGGATGGCACGCTCGATATGCTGCGTGCCGCATGCGAAGGGGTCGTGTCAAAGCTCGACAAGAGCTCCTATGCCGCCAGAGGGTGGTCGAAGGGATGGAACATGAGATTGCCCGAGGAGGACAAGGAGGTCCGGTCATGGCTCTCGTAGATATGGACGGGTTCCAGCCCAGAACCGTGGACAAGGTCGAGAGGCTGCTCGACTTGCTCGAGGAGATGGACCGCCATCCCGCTCTGCGCGGCAGGCTCGCCATGCACGGGGGCACCGCCATCAACCTGTTCATGCTCGACATGCCAAGGCTTTCGGTCGACATTGACGTATCCTACATCGGGTCGCCTGACCGCGAACGCATGCTTGCGGAGAGACCCGACATCGAGAACGGGAAGGAGAGCTGGGACACGCCCTTGGCTACGGTGTCTCTTCTGTTGATGGCGGACACGCTGGCAGAACCTTCATGCTGCGTTATCACGGCGACTGGGGTGCCGATCATGTGAAGATCGACTGCATCTACATGAACCGCTCACCGCTCATCGTCCCGACTCTGCATGCATGCGCAATGAGACCCGACGCAGAGGTCTTGATGCTTGACGACATCGAGCTCGCCGGAGGCAAGGTCAAGGCATTCTTCGACCGCGTGAAGATCCGCGACCTGTACGACATATCCAATCTTGGCAGGCACTTCGACGACGATGGCGATGACGAGCTCGCGCATCAGTCGATGCTCTTCCATGCATCGCTTTCAGCCAGGTTTCCGCTGCCGTTCGAGGGAAGGTCCGAGAGATTCGCGGACAGGCAGCGGGAGCTCGACGATCAGCTCCTCCCCATGCTCAGAGATGCTGACGAGCGTCCGGTTCTGCAGAGTCTCATGTCGGATGCGGAAGAATTCATCACGCGCTACATTCTCCCGCGTACGGATGCCGAAGCCGAGTACCTGCATCTCTTCGCGGCTGGCGATTTTC
>JAEWQO010000002.1 GCA_023460315.1 Actinomycetes bacterium | reverse complement strand
CATATGAGGTCGCGGCGCTTCTGGCCCTGGGTCCCGTTGTCTATGGCGAGGTCCTCGCCCGCGATGACGCGCACGTGCCTGCCGCCGAGCAGCAGCTCGCCCGCGGCGACATGGGCCACGTTGGGGCTCGTCATCGCGCAGGCGCATCCCGAGAGGATGTAGCTGCCGCTCCCGACGACACAGGCGTTGTATGCCCCGGCGTCCGGGGAGTCCACGTGGTAGGTGCCCCCATGCCCGGTTATGAGCTCTACTGACATATCGATCCTCTCTCTATTGGCCCAGCGCGACGAGGTAGTTGACGCGCGTGGCGGTCGGTCCCCCGACCGTTATGTCCTGCACCATCCACAGCTCGCCGGAGAGATACGTCGGTCCCTGGATATGAGCCCCGGAGGCAGCGCCGTCAGCATTCATGAAGCCCACGAAGTCCCGCGCCGGATCGAACGCCCGGCCGAACGCCGCGGCGAACTCGGCCTGCGTCCACAGGCGGGCGGCGTTCTCGCCCGTCCCCACCGTCACCACCTTGGTGCCGACGAAGAGCTTCGGGACGACGGCCCCGGAATAGACGATCTGCTCGACCTCGAATTCTGCCTTTGACTTGCCTCCCGCCGTCGACGGCGAGAAGAGGCCGAGGCGCGCGATGCTGATGCCGCCGTCCCTGGAGGAAGTTGATCCCAGCTCCGTGAGCGTGCCCGCCCCGTAGTCGGGCACTGTCCCCGAGGTGTTGATTCCGAGCGACCCGTAGTTCGACGCAGCACCGGCGTAGACGTACGCGCCGTTCGCGCCCCCGACCTGGATGATCTTCTCCGGCGCGAGGAGAGAGGCGCGGCCCTGGTCGTCCACCGATATCGTGAGAGCGCCGGCGCACATCTTGATGAGGGCGGACGCCGAGTCTATCCCGAGGTCGATGAGGTCCTGCTCGAAGCGGGCCAGCGCCGTTGAGCCCTGGCGTACGCTCATGCCCGACTCGTCCGTGAAGACGTTGCCGGCGGCCGGGTTGCCGATGGTCGACGTCGCCCCGTAGAGCGGGACGTTCGAGACCTGCCAGTACGTGCCGTCATAGACGAAAGTCACCGTCGCCCCGGCTGGCCAGTAGGCGTACGCCGCTCCGTTGAGCCTGATCGCCTTGGCACCCGTCGAGTTGACGTTGAGCGTCGGAGAGGCCGCCGTGTTGGCATAGGTGAACTTCACCGAAAGCGTCACGCCTGCGTGGAGCGTAAAGCCCGCCACCGTGGACGCCGGGACCTTCGCCGCCGTCCCGCCTGCGGTGTTGCTCGCGCCGTAGAACGTCTGCGCCGCAGCCGCCGCGTTCGCTGCCGCCACGGCCTTGTTGTAGGCGAGCTTGGAAGCCTCGTAGCTGCTCGACAGGCTCACGGACGAGTAGGAGAACGTGTCATCCTCGAACACCGTGAGCAGGCATGTGTAGAGCGAGTTTGTGCTGCCCTCCGCGTAGCTCGGCTCCGTTGAGACCCAGCCGGCCGGCGGGTTCGCCGTGGGCTTCGCGGGAGGGTCGAGGGTGGACGACTGCAGCTTGTAATAAGGCGTCAGCGACGCGATGCCGCTCACGTCGACGACCGTCTGCTGGTCTGAGGCTATGATCGCCATGGCTAGTTCCCGTCGTCCAGTCCGGCCTTGTATGTCGCGATCTTGTCCACGTCTCCGGCGTCGACGGTGAGCGTTGACCCGGTTTCCGCCATGACGGTGCCATCCTTGAACCATTTGACGGTTCCGAGGGTCGCGATCTGTGCGGGCGTGAGCTCGACGCCGCCCTGATAGACGTGCGCCGTGAGCACCGTCGCGATGGCGTCGTTCTTGAAGATGAGGCCGTTGCTCGACTCCATCTTGAGCGTGATCGCATCGTCGCCGTCGTTTCCCTTGTCACCCTTTCCGCCGGTCATAGCCTTTGACCAGGTGAACAGTATCGTGAAGGTCTGGCCAAGCGCCGTGACCGTGAGCGTGAAGTTCCCCGACGCGGCCCCGCCGAGCGTCGAGCCGGACGCGACCGATACGCTCAGCGACCCGTCTGCGCTCGTCGTTGCTGCAGTGTTGGTCCCGGCCGTCATGCCGGACGGCAGGCCGGACGCGGCGATTGTCGCCGCCACGCGGCTGGTGCCCTGATACCCGGCGAATGGGATGGTGATCGTCGACGCCGCCGAAGTCTTCCCGTCTGCGGCGCAGGGGATCGTCACGGCCTGGTTTCCTACCACGGCGTTCACGGCCGCCGTTCCGGTTCCGCCCCCCGCCCCCTGCTTCGCCGCCGTGATCGTGAGGACCTTGGTGAAGGTCGCTGAGTTGCACGTGTACGTCACGGGAACGGAAACCCCTGAAGCGAGCGAGGTCCCCGACGCCACAGTGAACGTGAGAGAGCCGTCCGCCGACGAGGTGGCGGCGGCGTTGGCCGTCAGGGTCACTCCCGAGGGAGGAATCGAGGCCGCAGTGGCCGCCGCGCGGGCGGTGCCGATGTAGCCGCCGAACGGAACCGTGACCGTCTGCGATGCCGTGGTGGAGCCGGAGGCGTTCGTGGCGAGCGCGATTGCGTCGAGTCCGACGATGACGTTTGTCGCCCCCTGCCCCGGGTTGCCGGTCGCTCCCTTGAAGGAGATCGAGAAGGTGAACTTCTTCGTGAAGGTCAGGTCTCCCACGTGGATGGGGATGACCACCTCGCCGTCAGCAGTGACGCTCGTGGAGACTGCGATGGTGAGCGTGGGGGCCGTGGCGTCGGAATCCTTCGTCACGGTGACCCCGGCGGGCTTGGTCACCTCCGACAGCACGACGGAGGCGTCGACCTGCTCCGATCCCTTCATGACGACGATCTGGGTAGTGGCGCTGCCCGCCAGCGCCGCCGAGACGCTCCCGGGGAAGGAGTGAGCCTCGTTCGTGAGCAGGACGCTGTATCCGTCCGTCACGTCGAGGACGGTCTGTTGGTCCTGTGCGATGATTGCCATTCGATGTCCTCTCTAGTTTCCGTCGTCAACGATGCAGCGGAAGACGACCTTGGTGTCCACGTCTGCCGGCGTGAGCGTGAATTTGAAGCCGTCCTCTGATATGCGGGAATCCGTGGAGACGACGGTCTGCCAGCCCTCGTCGCCCATGCGCTTCCACTGCCACTCGATGTACGCGGCGTTCCCGAACGCGCTTCTGAGCGCGGTAATGTCCGTTATTCGGACGGGGCCGTTGAACACGACCGGCTCCATAACGGTCTCGACCTCGGAGTTCTTGAAGACGAAGCCGTTGGTCGCGTCGAGGCGGCACGTCGCGGCGTCCCTTCCGGAGTTGCCAGTCATGAGGGCTGGCGCACCCACCTCGGTGCTACCGTCTCCCTTGACCGTGACCACTCGCCGCCAGATATAGCGGCCCTGCTCCCATGCGGGGGTCTCAGAGCCCCATCCGTCCGTGGGAGGGTCGCTGTTGCTGTCAGAGAGCGCATACTCGTCATGGGAGTCGGTGACCGCCGCACCGGCGATCTGCGCGGCAGCCTTCGCCTCGGCCGATATGGGAGCCATGGCGTCGTACGCCCCGTTGATGGACGCGTTGAGGGAGGCGATGCGCGAGGACTGCTTCCCGGTGAGGGTGTCATAAGTGCTGCCAAGCGTATATGTCGAGGATCCCGGTTTGCCTGGTTCGAATGGGTAGCGCACACACAGGAAGTACTCATCGAGTCCATGCGGCTTCGATGTCGCGCGGATGTAGCTCCCAAGCTCTATCCGATCGATGCCAGGATCGATCTGGTGGAGGTCGACCGCACTTATCTCCAAGGTGTCGCCCACCTTGACGTTTACGAGATTTCGGAGACCGGCGCGAAGTAGGTATTCCGGCGTGGTTGCATCATCGAGTTTCAGCACCTCTTCGATCACTCCGTATTTTTGCACGCCAGCAATCGAGACTATGCGATCTCCGATCTTTTCATACCCATCCTGAAGAGGTCCATCGTCGAGTGATTCTATCGTGACCGGCTCACCGGTCTCCTCGTCATCAGCTCCCTTTGGTATGACGACCGTATAGAAAGATGTCGAGTCGGTGGCTCTCGCGTAGTCAAGGAGATTGACCCCGAACTCGATGCGCTGGGCGCATGCCTTGCCTCCGTCTGAGAGGTAATCTATGTAGCGGATGCCGCCCTCGTGTCGTGTTCGGATGAAGCCGCCGAGCTTTTCAAGCAGCTTTTCCTTGATCTCTGTCCATACCTTTGCATTGTCGGAATTCGAGCGGGATATGTAGTTGTTTGCGTCGAGCTGCCCCCCTTCGTTTATTCCGACGGTGAAGCGGTGTTTTGGAAGGACGCGTGAGTTATATTGTGCGATGTACCAGTTAAACAGCCCGTCTACGGTGTTTGGAACTGATTGTTCGTCTGTGGAGTACGCTGGCAGGCAGACATCGTTCAAGTATCCCCTGTCTCCCTCGCAGGTGTATTTTGCTGAGCCGTAGAATCCCTCGTCGGTGTACATGGCACGTCCGACAAATACAGGGTCACCGTCCTGTTCGACTGTTATCTCGCTGTCTTTTTGGAGACATGCTATCTGCCCGGCCATTGGATGGGTCGTTGGCATGGAAAACTCGAAGCTTCCCGTTTCGTTGAGCGCGGTTTCGCCCTTCATGTCCAACAGCGCCAGGCTTTCATCCCTTGGGTCATAGATCACATGATCGCCGTATCTGACTCGCCACATTTATTTCCACTTCCCAATGATCAGCATATTGAGAGAGATGGCATTGTTGTTAGATGCTGTGTTGGTACGTGCGAACAGACGTCCAGCATATGTCGTATATGTCACCTTGGTGGACAGGCACCATATGTCGACGTTAGGCCCGACTGACAGCACGTGAGGTATGACGATTGGGTTTTCCGATATGAGGGCAATGGGGAAATTGATCGTGAACTCAGCCGAAGCGAATCCCTCTGTGCCCCATGCTGTGGTTGAGGGATAGCTCGTTCCCAGCTCGATTCTGCCCCACATGATCACCGTGCCATCGGACAGTTTGAGATAATCCATTTTGGAGTTGGCGCTGTGCTCGATTGGCAGAGGGAGATCATCGATCTTGTCCCAATTGCCGTTTATGGACTCCAGCCATCCTGCGAAGTTCTGGGATTGAGCGTCCTTGACCAGCCCGAGGTTTTCCGTTGCCGTTGCCATCAGATATCTCTCCAATCGTATTGTATGTACACCGCATATCGCTCAGAGTCTGCCGGTACAGCGAACGAAGACTCGATGACCGTTTCGTTTGCGTGCATCGCAAGCGTGTCTTTTGCCCAGTCGCCCAACGCAATCGCCCCTCCGCGTATCCCATTCCACGCAAGCTCGCTAATTCTCTTGTTGGCTTGCTCGCCGATGGTGTCGTCCGCGAAGTCCGCAATGCTCGTGTTGCCTTCACCCAAGTAGCTGTTCAGATAAAGCCCGTTGACACCCTCGCGGAACCACAGGTCGGACAGCTTGTATGTGCCAGCCTGCATTCTCACCGAGGTGTCGCCCATCTCCACAAGTGTCTCGTTTGCGAATTCGAACACAGGGCATACCGGCTTGCGCCCCGAGTCGAGCGTGACGACGATTCCGCCCATCGCGTTGACTCTGAAAGTCTTGTTCGCAAGGAGTTTGAAAGGGTCTGTGTCGATCGACAGCTTTATGCGACCTTTTCCGATGCGGATGTCTGAAACCTCAGACACTGAAACCCGGCCCGTATACGTGTAGTCGGGATCGCTGGGGATCACATAATCGAACTTGCGGCCATGGAGCGCGTTGTAAACCTTCGTCTTTGTCGCCTCGAAGTCGCCTTCAATGTCAAATTCGAAGGAGCAGACCCTGTTCTCGTATGTCGCGTCTCCGGTGGACGACTCGGTGAGATCGATGCAGCCGTTCCCGCCGGGGATGTCTATCAGGTTCGTCTTCACCGCCGGTGGGGACAGCTCGGGAAACATCAAGAGCCTCAGCCCGAAATCGTCGTAGGTCTTGTACTGTCCGATTGTCAGCTGTCCGGTCATCTGCTCTCCCTCGTTTCCTGTGTGGCCAGCGCCCTGGCCAATGGGACTACAAGCTCTCCAACCGTTGCCTTGCCGTCGAGCCGCACATGTGTCCCGTCAATCGCCGAAGCGAGCGCAGCGACGATGGCTGCAGCAAGTTTCTGATAGTCGATCTGGCCGCCCATCTCGCCGGAGATCGCCTCTGCGAAGGGCTGCATCCTGCGTCCCGAAAGCGGGACGACGGCCTCCGCGCCAGCCTCGCCGACTCCGATGACGGACGCGCCGTTGAACACGCCGCCCTTGGCGTACCAGTCGATGCCGAGGGAGGGAATGGAGCCTTGCAGCAGGTCGCCTATCTGCCATCCGTTTGGCTGGATTGAGAAGTGGGGGAGGGTGATGTTCGGCCACTGGATGGACGGCAGCTTGAAATGGTCGGCCCACCACTGAATGATGGAATTGACGGCATCGCGCAGCGGCGCGAACGGGTCCCGGAAGAAGTCCTGAACGCCTCCGATCACCGAGGCAACCGTGTCCTTGAATCCGGGGAAGATGGAGTCTATGAAGTTGATCACGGCGCTTGTGGCCGTCACGAGCGATCCGTATGGGTCGACGAAGAAGTTCTGGGCGGCTCCAACGACTTGGCTCACGCAGTCCTTGAATCCTGGGAACGTCTGGTCGATGGAGTCGATGCACGAGCCGGTGGCGCTCACGAGCGTCCCGAAGGGGTCTGTGAAGAACGCCTGCGCCCCCGTGATCACGTTGCCTATGGTCGTGCTCACGCCGGGGAACATCGAGTCGAACCAGGACAGGATGCCTTCTCCGGCCATTCTCAAGGCGGCGAACGGATCCGTGAAGAGGAGGTTTAGGAAGTCCATGAACGCCTGGAATCCCGCCTGCGCCGGTTGGATGAGGTTCGCGTCTATCCATGCCCACAACGCGCTTGCGGCCTGGCAGACGGCATCCCACGCGGCGATCACGGCGTTGCGGAAGTCCTCGTTGGTGTTCCAGAGATAGATGACGGCAGCGACAAGCGCGGCCACCACGGCGATGACGATGCCGACCGGATTTGCAGACATCGCCGCATTGAGCCCGAGCTGTGCGGCTTTCGCTCCTTCTGAGGCGACCCTGAATGAGTTGACAGTGGAGATCAAAGTCACCATCGTTCCCGCTGCAGACAGCATGGGACCAAACGCCGCCACGATTCCGGCGACTATCAATACGGCGGTCTGTCCATCTGATCCTATGGACGAGAACCACTCCGCGAAAGACTTGACGACTCCCGCCACGTTGGTCGCGATGTTGAGGAGCGGTTCTCCAAGAGGCTCGATTGATCCCTGTAGCTCACGTAGTGCAGTAGTCATCTTGTTGTCGAAGCTGTCTGATGCCGTGTCGCACATTTCCTGCGCAGCGTCGCCGACTTTGTAATACGCATCGGCAGACCCGTCCATGGCCATGAGAACTGCCATGGCATTGTCTTCGCCGAGCGACGACCACAGCTCGGATGCGATCTGGGCGCGTTGCGTCTCGTTGGTCATGCCCTGCATCTCTGATATGATCGCGTTATACACGTCTTTGCCCGAGGCTGAGCCATCTTTATAGGCTTGAAACATCTCCTGGGTGCTGGCGGAGAACTTCCCGATTTGCTCGTCCATCCTTCCGTCGGCGAGCGATGTCTGAAACTCGTTCAGGAAGTCGTTGCACTTGTCGAGGTTGTATGCGCCAGATTCGACTCCGCCCTGCAATATTCGGAAATACTCGTCTGCGGAAAAGCCCATCTGCGCGAACCTCGGGCCGTATTCCGCAAGGTTGTCGCCTAGCTCGTCGCTGTAGTTGAGGCCGTTTTGCGCGCCTGCAACGAACAGGTCTGTGGCGTCTTTGGCCGACATCCCAAATCCGATCATGAGGGCGTTGATTCCGCGCGTTGACTCGCCTACATCCATGTCCATCGTGTCAGACAGGGTGATCATTGCTTGGGTGACATAGCTCATGTCGGCGTCGTCCATATAACCCAGGTTTTGCCTCGTGGTTATGAGGGCATCGTTGACAGCATCGAGGCTTTCACCAAAGCCGTTCTCGTAAATTCCCTTGCCAACTTGTGACAGCTGCTCGGCATCTTCTCTGGTGCCGCCGAAAGCCGCCTGGATGCGCGAAGTTGCCTGCTCGTAGTTCGAAGCCAGGCCGAATGCCGCCGCTCCTGCCGCCACTATTGGAGTTGTGAGGGATATGGTGGCAGCCGTTCCGGCCGCCTTGAAGGAACCGGAGAGGGCCTTCGCCTTGTCGTCTCCTGCCGCAAGGTTCTTCCATGAGATGCCGTTGAGAGAGCTTCCCAGGTTCTTTACGTTCTTCGACACATTGGCCGTGTCGAGTATCGCCTCGATTACTACGCTTCCGTCTGCCATCTGCTCACCTCATAGCTGCCTGTTTGAGAGCTGAGAACACGTCGTTCATTGCCGCGTTCTTCTGCTGCATTCCTCCGGTGCGTGAGCGTTTCTTACCAAGGCGGCACGCCGCATGCGCCTTGTCCCAGGCGGCGACCTCCTGCTTGTTGTGCTTCGTGGGCTTGGGTCGGGTCCTGCGGTCACGGAAGTGGATCGCGCGGCCCAAGGGCGTCTCGTACGGCGCGCAGGCGCACATCGTGCAGAACTCCGCGAACGTGACCATGTTCCGCGCCCGGTCCCAGTCGATGCCGTAGGCCGTGCGAAAGCTCACCCTTATGAGGTCGGCGTCCTCGTCCATGTCCCACAGCGGCTCGTCGTGTTCATGGTTTCCGTCGAGGTCAACCCCGCACACGTCCCAAACCGCCTGGTTGACGAGCTCGGCGAACGTGCGGGGATCGTAGTCGCACGAGGTCAACGCCCCCGCAGGGTCGGCGAAGAACGATCCCACGAACTGGTCCTGCCGTTCCTCCTGCGTCATGTCGTCGTCGGTGAGGGCCTTGACGGCGGTGATCATGCTCATGGCGTCGTCGCGGATCAGAACCTGCTCGCCGCGAAAAGGGTATGGGTATGCGAGCCGCCCGTCTGGCAGCTCCACATGCTCGGATGTCAGGGAGGTGGATATCACCTGCGGCCCTTCTTGCGGGGGCGCTTGCGTGCCTTGTCCGCCTCGCGCTCAAGTATCTCCCCGGCCTTGCGAAGCCTCTTGGAGGTCGCGCGGTCTTCTAGGACGAGGAGCAGGGCGGCGAACACGTCTCCGATTGCGATGATGTGGTCCTTGGGATCGACCGGGTTATCGTCAGACGAGAGCCACCGGAGGATTTCGTCATACCCCTCCACGCCCAAGAACGCCACAATGACGCGCTTCTGGAGCCGCACGATCTGCTCTCGCGCCTCCGTCGCCTCGTCCTCGGTCAATGCGCCTGCCTCCTGCTGGGAGAGGGCGTGTGCGCGGTCTATGGCGTTTCCCACCTTGCGCATGAGCGCGTCGATGCTCTTGTCGTCCATGGGGATTCGCCAGTGCGGGGTGTCTGGGTTCGTGGCCGGGTCTTCAAGCCAGATGTCCTCGTAAGCCTTCTTCGCGCCTATGATCGCCATGCCGTGTCCTTTCGTGAGCCGTGAGCGTCAGGAAAAGCAGAGGGCGCGGGTCGCTCACGAAAGCCCGCGCCCTCCGATGGAGAGGTTATGTCTGGTGTCGCCTAGGCGCTGACCGTCACATCGACCTGCACGGTCACGGACGGCTTTGCGGCGCAGCGGACCGTCAGCCGCGTGTCTCCGGCTTTCACCCCGGTCACCTTCCCGTCCATGTCGACGGTCGCCACGGAGGTGTCCTCAATCGCGTAGAGCAGCTTGCCGCCTGCGGTCGTCGGGGCGATGGTGGCGGACGCTGCCACGGTGGCGCCGACTTGCACTGCCACTGCCTGCGCCGTGACGCTCTCCGGCAACGTGGTGGCGTTTCCGGGCGTGTAGCTTGGGCGTCCGTCGAACGCGATGCCGAAGGAGAAGTCTCCCTTTGAATTCGCGTCGCCGATGGACGAGCCGGGGATTATGCCTGTGAGGGTGGCCTTGCCCTCGATCACGTCTCCCGTTGCATCGGTGAGCCGTGCCGTGGTCTTGCGTGCCTGCCCGTAGGAGAGAGCGAGGCTCTGCACGTAGTCCTGTGCCGGGTCGCCCACGAGCCGGTGCCCCTCTACCGCAAGGGTCATCTGCCCGCCCTTGACGTCGGTCGTCTTCATGCCGAAGCCGTCCCAGTAGAAGTCTTCGTCGGTCTCTTCGTTGCCGTCTGGCACGATGTTGCTGATGCCCGGACCGACCCACGCCCAGGTGTGCTCTGTTCCGGTGGGGGTGATGTCGATCTCTAGGATGTTGGTGTAGTTGGGCGCAAACGCGATGTCTTCCGCCATGGTTACCTGCCTTTCGTTGTGATGATTGCCTTGAACCTGACTTCCCAGACGTAGAACCCGCCTTCGCTGAGCTCAAGTTCCTGGGGGTCTGTGTAGACGGCCACAGACGTGATCCGGTATGTGCCGTTCTCGCTTGCGAGGTCCATTGTCGGCAGGGTGTCGCCGATCTCGCAGCACTCGTCTATGGCCTCCACCTCCGACTCGCGGGCCACGATTACCTGGAACAGGTAGGCAACGTCCCTCGCTCCGTCGAAGTAGCTGCCGGTCGTGGTGGATGGGATGCGGCGCACGGCGATGCCGCCCTTCTCCGACACGTCGGAGAGGCGCTTCACGCCCACTCCCTCGTATCCCTTTGCCTTGAGCCTCTTCGAGGCCACGTCCACTATGTCGATGCTCCGGGGGCTCATTCCGAGCCTCCGATGGTCACGCGGTCATCACCGAGCAGACCCGCCGCCATCTTCTTCCAGCTGTCCAGCTTTTCGGCCTTGGTCACCTCGGCCCAATGGGGAGACGCCTTGGCGTTCTTCACCGTCCGCACGCTGTCAGCGTTGTACCTGTCCTTGGCATATGGCGTGTTCCAAATGATTTTGCCGCTGGCGTAGTCGGACGAAAGCGGCTCTGAATCCCGCAGGGTGCCCTCGTCGACAGGCACATGCTCGCGCATGTCGAACGCCACCCTCTGCGCGAAGGCGGCCTGCTTGGCCTTGAGGCTGTCCTTGGAGTACCGCTTCTCGATCTTTGAGAGATCGACGGTAACGTTTGGCTTGCTCATTTGACATCGGCCTCCCAGTGGTGCACCGAGCCAGCGACCTTGTAGGTCTCGCATGCGATGACCTGCATGCTGGCATTCCCTATCTGCACCTTGGCACCCTTCGGCACCTCGAACGCGCCTTCTGAGTTGACGGCATCTATCCAGATGCGGCCCTGCGATCCGTCAGCCAGCTTGTAGACTGACGGGTTGAGGGCTTCCTTGCGTTCGAAGCGAACACGGGTGATCGTCACGGGGTCGAGGAAAGCGCCGCCGTAGTCGGATTCGGTGTCGGGGACGCGCACCTCCATGGTCTCTGGCAGCTCTCTCCTGGGTATCTGGATCATGCGATCACCCGATACCCTGGAACAGGAGGCCCGATCCCGAAAGCTCCTGCCTGATGCGGCGCTGCATGTCGATGTCGTACGCCGAGACGCCGGATCCGTCAGAGGCGGCAGACGCGGAGAACGAGCCTATGGACATGCTCGCCAAGCCCTCTCCGACGCCGCCGGAAGCCCCGTATGCCGCGTCCACGTCGGCCGCAGCGCAGACGGCGCGGAGATAGGCGTCTTCCTGCTCGATGACTTCCGGCTCGTTGAAACCGATCACCTCCCTGACGGAGGCCAGAGCCGCCCGAAGTGACGCGTTGAACGCCGACTCGGACAGCTTGCCGCCGACAGACTGGTAGTCGGGGTATGTGACGCTAGGAAGCGCCATTCTCTGCCTTCTTGGCCTCGGCCTCGGCCTTGGCAACTGCCTCTGCCTTCTTGGCCTCGGCATCCTGCGCCGGTTTCTTCGGGGCCTTCTTGCCCTTCTCGAACGTCAGTCCAACTGTGCGCATGTCTCCTCCTTAGGCGACGTTGCTCATGTAGAGCAGGTCTTTCTTGTTCTCGTACACAAACAGGTCGTGGAACAGGCGGTACTGCCACTTGTGGGCTTCGTCGTCCTGGTTCACGTCGGGGGAGAAGTAGCGCAGCTTCTCGTGCTTGGTGATCGCGGACGCCGCCTCGGGATGGGCGATCATGAAGTTGATGGCCTTGCCGGTCTCAGCGACCGCGTAGCCGCCGCCTTCCTCTCCGGCGGTCTTGCCGTCGAGCAGCGAGATGGCGGTTTGGAATCGGTTGGACGGCACGACCTTGATGCGCATGTCGTCGAACGTGTCGAAGTTCCCGCTGGGGGACTGTCCCTGGTCGATGCGCCACGGCTGGGCCTTGCGGAGCATCGTCTTCATGTGGCTCGTGAGGTACAGGATGCACTCGGAGAGGGCCTTCCCTGCGTCCTGCAGGGCCTCTTCGCCGAGCAGCACCGCGTCGAGGGCGACCGTGGGGTCGGTGTACGCCTCCGACACCTTGTTTCCGGCGTTCTCAGCGAGGCGTGCGAAGCGGACGGCGTCCACCTCGGGCACGACCTTCGTTCGGGCGAACTCGCTCATGACGTTGGCGGACACGATCAGCATGCGCTCCTCGTCGTCAAGCACGTCGATGTCGAACTCGCGGTCACGCTCGAACTCAAGCTGCACGACCTCCCAATCGAGGGTCACGCCGCCCTTCACGAACCCGCCGCCGCGCGTATGGTCGGCGAGGCCGTCCATCGCGATCTTGGCGATCTCGATCTTGCCGTTTCCGGAGAGCTCGCCAACGAGGTCTTGGTTCATGTTGAGGTCGGACGTGCAGGTTTCCTGTTCCAGCACCTTGTCGAGGCGGCTGGTGAACTTCTCCACTGCGTTTCCGATGCTGTTAGCCATGTTCTGCCTTCCTTACTTCTTGAGGCCGAAGGCGCGGTCGAGCTTGTCGTCGATGTCGCCTCCGACAGGTCCTTCCGGCTTCAGGCCGGTGGAGCCCTTCTTCTTCTCTTCCGCAAACAGGTATGGATAGTCGGCCTTGAGCTTCGGCACGTCGTTCTCGTAGTCGCCCAAGAGCTTCTTTGCCGCCTTGAACTTCTTGTCGTCGGTGCATCCGGCGAGCTTCAGCTCGTAGTCGGCCTTCATCTCCGATTGCTTGCCTTCCAGGGCCTCGATCTTCTGTTCCAGATCGGCGCGTCCCTGCTCGGTCTTCGAGGACTCTGCGATCTGCTTCTTGAGGTCGGCGATCTCGTCGTCCTTGGCCTTCATGTCGCGGTCGTAGCGTCCCTTGGCGATTGCGTCTTGCCCGTGCTTGTCCGTCAGGCCCTCTTCGGGTTCCTTGGGGTCGGAAGGCTTCGGGTCTTCTGCGCCCTTGCCCTCTTCCGCTCCCTCTTCGGGTTCCTTGGGGTCCTGCTCTTCATTCTTCGGGTCGTCTTCCATGCCTGTTCCTTTCCCAGGTTTGTTTGCGCGCTTCCCTGCGCGGTTTGGGTGGGCCTTTTGCGCTGCCCAAGCAGGTTCATGGTCTATGAGGTGTCGCCGAATGGACGAGGGCATGAAAAAAGCCGCCCCGGAGGACGGCTTTGAGAGTGAATCGTATTATCTTGGTCGATCAGTTGCCCGCGTATATCTCCGGATGGGCTTCATGCCGGTATGCGAAGCACTCGCTGTCGGTTGAAAGCCGGATGTCATCGCCCTTCACGAGGATGACGAGAGGCAAGCCGATGTATGCGAATTCGTTGACGATGGGGGAGTAGACCTCATATCCTCGCCATGGGAGGTCTTTGTCGCAGCCGTCGTAGCCGTTCTCTATGGCGAACTTCAGGACATCTGCTCGCGACTTCATTTGACCTCCTCCATGATGTTGCCTGCTATATCGGGATCGAACTCCATGTTGTCAACTCTCAGCACTTTTGGAGCGGTTGAGAACTTTATCCCATATGATTTTACTTCATACCTTAATTCGCGCAGGTAGTCAAGAAACTCATTCTTGACGGCTGCTGTTTGCTTGGCCCTTTTCGAGCGTGCGCCGAGAATGCGCTTGCGTCTCTCGATCTCCTCTGCCGTGTAGGTCTTCGTCACTATGTCCTCGTCTATGAACTGCTTGGCAGACTGCGGGTCGTATATTCGCATCCTTCCGTTGTCGAGCCTGTCGATGTGGACGATGTGTCCCGTGTTGCCATGTCCCTTCCATGAGAATTCAATTGTGTACCTGTTGCCTTTCTCTATCACTCCGTCAAGCCAGTCCCTGCACTGTGACGCGTTCTTGACCTTCTCGCTCGTCATGTACTCAGGATGTTTTCCGGTGGAAGGGTCTATCCACGCGAGGTTCGTCTGATGGGACAGCCTTTCCATTGTCTCGTTGCGCGAGAGCGTTTGGACGTCGAATCCTCGGCGACGGGCCTCATATGTGACGACGCAGCTTTGGCAATTGGTCGAATATCCCTTTTGCCCGTAGTTCGGGTTGGCCTTCTTGCCGTCTGCCTTTTCAAATGCCATTTCTTTCCCGCGCTGCACTCCGGCCAACGTGTCGACGCTCCCTCCCTTACTGGGGCTCGAGCTCGCTGCTCTCTTGCGTCCTTGCGCGGGCACCTTGACCTTCGGCATGTCTCCGGCCCACTCGCGGCGCGGAGAGCGTTGCAGCACCTTGGGGTTGTCGGATATCAGTGAGCGCATGGCCGACTGCTGGTCTCTCAGCCTGATCTGCAGCTTGGCGGTATCGGCCATGGCGTCTGCGTCCTTAGTCTTCTGGACGATCATCTGCGCCCCAGAGAGCTCGCGCTTGGTCTGCCGGATGGCCCTCTCCCCGGCCCTCTGCCTCTGCGTGAGGTCGTACACCTCCTTATTGGTCTTGCCGCTCGGATGCTCTGGGTTGGGGCGGTACGTGCGCTCCATGCCGGGAAACCACGCCGCGTACGAGTGGCGGCAGTTTGCCCCGCCTATGCCGTCTGCCACGTCGCCCCAGTTGCACGCAGACTTGAAGTCGCGGTAATGAACGCCGCCGATGGTCTTGTCCCCGTTGCGTGAGTAGATGCGCCCCTCCCACCTTGCGTGGGATGGGCGGGATCCTCCGTGGCTCGACACCTCTACCAAGTCCACCCCCGCCTCGTCCATGCGCAGCTCTGTTAACCTCATGCCGTCTTGTGCTATCTGGGTGCGGATGTGGCGGCGTATCGCCACGTCCACCTTGTTCTGGACTGTCTGCGCGCCGGTCTTGGCGTTGCGGTATGTGATCGTGGATATTCCCTCGCGCTCAAGCTGCCGGACGGCCATGTGCAGCGCCCTTTCAGTGGTCATGGCCCCTGTGTTCACCTGCGTGACGGCCCAGAGGCTTTGCTTGATGAACGCGTTTTTCGCGCCCTCGGCCATGAGGAGGTTCTGCCGCGACAGGATGTCTCTCGCCCCTGCCACCGTCGCCGCCATCTGACGGCTGGGGACGGAGGGAAGGACGACTCCCAGGCCCTGCTTGATGCGTGCCAGGTCGTCGGCGTCGGAACGCCTGAGGGCGTCTGATACCTCGACCTTCACGGCGGCGTCGATGTCGCGCTCGTGCCTGCCGACGATCTCCATAAGCTGGGATGTGGCGCTCTGCGAGAGCAGGTGTATGGCCGTCTGGGCGCGCTGGCCCGCCACGTCACCGTCGATCATCTTCTGGGCCAGGAAGTCGAGCATTTCTGACTCGATCTGCGTGTAGACGCTCGCGACCTTCTCTCCGGCCTGTTCGAGGTAGTCGGGATCGAGCATCAGAAGCCCATGTCCACGATCTCTTCGGATGGCAGGGCGGCTTTCGCCTCGTCCTCCGACATGCCGTAGAACTCCACCGCGTACTTCCACTTCGGCACAAGGCCCGCCGCTATCTCCGACATCATCATGTTCTTCTCGGCCTGCGTGTCGGTGATGATCGAGTCGTCGAACGTCACGGTGACGGGGCCGAAGTCATCCTCTATGGGAGCGCCGCAGTGGATTCGCGCACAAGTGAGAAGGGATGTGATCACGTCCTGGATGGCACCGCGTATCATGTTCTCGTGCTTGCGGACGTTGCGCATGAGGGCTGAGTTGTCGCTTGCGACCTCGGTGGCCGTCTTGAGCCCGCCTGACTTCTCCAGGGCGAAGTACTGCTGTCCGAACCCGCAGAGGTCCCCTAGCTCGGCCAATGCCACGTCGAACGCCTGACGCAGCGGGTCTATCCGGATTTCGGGGGAGAACACCTCCATGAAGTTCTTCGCCGCGTCGTTGCCTGCAAGCTTGCGGAAGAACCGATTATCGGTCTTTGGCATCGGCACGACCTTGCCGTCGCTGGTTCGAACGTCGATCATCGCCTCGTCCATGAACACACGCACCTTCGTGAGGTCCACTTCCTCGAACATGGCATCATATGCCAGATCGACGGCCTTGACCGCATCCACCGCATCGGCGAAAACCGACATGCCGTAAGGCGAGAGGTCGACCACCGTGTTTTCCATGGCAGGCCTGATGATCCCAAACGTCGGCGTGGTGCAGCCCGTGTCGAGGTCGTCAAATGCCCCGGCGCTCTCCGGGTTGACCGGGCGCGAGTCGATGAACAGCATCGTCTTGATGTGGTAGGTGCCATCTTCCAAGACGTGCATCATAAGCTGGTCTGCCGATTTGCCTTTGACCGATACCCTGGTGACGAAGGCACATTCGCTCACGCCGTCCTCGTCCCACGAAAGGGGCACGACCATGCGCGCATCGTAGCGGCGTATCTTGATGGATGTCTCGTCGTCGACGTTGAACCACAGCGCCCAGGCGGCAGTGCCCATGGCGAACGCCTTCTCCACGATCATCTGCCCGGTGGGCCAGAAGTTGGAGGTGTCCATGTAGCCTTGAAGCCACTCGTTGGCATTGGCAGAGTCCACGGATATCTCTGTGTCGTCGTTGAGCAGCAGTGAAGCCCACTCGGCAGACACGCGCTTCGCGGGGCGGATGCTCAGGCGGTCGAGCTTGCGCTTGCGCCCGTTGGTGTCCACATAGTCGATCTTGTAGAAGTCGTCCTTGCCGGAATACCAGTCGAACCACTGCTGGATGTAGGTGTCCATGTTCGAAGGAACGGAGTATCCCGCCTCCTTGATGGCTTTCTTCACGTGGGCCGGTATCTGGAATTCATCGATGGCCATGAGGCACCACCGCCACCACTATGTGCTTCAGCTCGATCAGGTTACGGGCTTCCAGCTCTTTCAAGTCGTTTCTTGCATTGAGGGATTCGAGATAGCCAACCATTGCCATCAGCTGACAGGTGAGCTGGTCGTAGGTGCAGCTCGGCGCAAAGTTCAGCATGTCCCAGCCTTCAAGCAGGGTCTTGAGTCTCTTGATGCGGTCAACCAGCTGCCTGTACTCGTCAACAACGCGCGATTCATACGGTTTCATAAGCGCCGCCTTTCTCGGTCGGCGCTATTCTGCTTCCGGTGTCGCCCGATAGGCGTAGCGGGAACGGGCCTCGCGCATGAAGGCGTAGCGCGTCGCGTCCACCCAGTGGTCATTGCCGTCTGGGATGGAGTTGAGCCATTCGCCGTCCTTGTTTCGCTCGTACTGCATCTCACGCACCTCTTTGGTGAGCTTCGGGCAGCGTGCGGGATCTATTACCCATGTGACGGATTGCAGGAACCGGTAGGAGGCCATGCGCATGTTTCCCTTGCCAGCCGCACGAGCGTTGGCCCCCGTGTCTCTCTGGGCCGCTATGGCGGTCGGGTCTGCGTCGTCCGACATGACGGGGATGTGGTGGTACGCGGGGTCGGCGCTGGGCTGGTCCCTCCACACGAGTGACTGGATGATGCGCTCGGCCTGCACGTTGGGCTGGAGCTTGTTGCCGCCGTCCTCGAAGTACGTGATGACGGTGCGCGATCCGGGCTGCCATTCGCTCATGGTGTATGCCCATGGGTCTGGGTACCAGCCGAAGTCCTGCCCGAGGCGCAGGTTGTCGAAGGACGCTATCTCCGCGTCGGTGATCTCTCGGAACACCACGCGGTCGAACACGTCTCCTCCGAGGCCCACGGGAAGGCCCATGTACTCATGGTCGTAGGAGTCTTGGTCTGTCGCCTTGAGCTCTTCGGCATCCATGAAGAACTGCTCGCCAAGCCATTCGCGGGGAGCGTCGAGATAGGTGCTCTCGAACACCTCCACGCCCTGGGCCTTGAGGTAGGCCACACGCTCGTTTATCCAGCAGCTCTTGGAGCGCGGGGGGTTGAAGGTGTAGAGCCGGATGAAGTCCTGGCCGCCGCGCGTGATCGACTGGTTGATCTTGCGGATTTCCTGCATGCCAGCGAACAGGTCCGTCTCCTCGTACCACACGACCCCGATGTAGCCCACCTTCACCTTGATGGACTTCAGCTTGTTCGGGTTGTCGCATCCACGGAAGATGATCACCTGCCCGGTGGACTTCTTGGTGATCCTCAGCGTTGACTCGGGGCAGTCGTACTCGTCTTCCAGCCCTAACGCCTGGATGGCCCACACCACCTGAGCATAGGCCGAATCGCGAAGGTTCGCCTTGTACTTCATCAGCACCAAAGCGTTATGGTCGGGGTTCCTCTCCACGTCGTTGACCACTTCGAGCGACGCGAAGGAAGACTTCATGGAGCCACGCCCGCCGCCGAGCCAGCAGTCCGTCTGCTCGCGGTTGGCTATCATCCGATGGGGGCGGAGGAACTTGGGGGCGATCAGGAGGCCGAAGTCTGCCACGAATTGAGGCTTGTCTGTGGAATCGTCCACAGCATAGGGGAGAAGTTCCCGGGTGGCTTTGATGAGGATGTCGGCAGTGAAGGTGTTGAGCTTGTCGGAATCATCGTTGATGATGCGCGCGTCTGCCTGGTCGGCCAGGTTGTCGAGTCGCTTCAGCAACCTTGTCTTGGTGAGTTTCGCGGCTTTGGCAGAGGCTTTGTTGAGGGAGGCCAGCCTTGCTGAAACCTTGCTATTGCTCTCGAGTCTGGATGCGGCGCTGTCCACTGCCGAGTCTTGCCATTTCTGGCTCGACGGATATGCCTCACGGTAGGCGGTGCGCTGGGTCAGCCCGCGCAGCCTCGCCTGGCAGTACATCTCTTGATTTTGAGTGAGTCCGTCCATGGGGGAGATGTTCCCGGATGTGTCGCAAAGACAAGAAGGAGCGCCGCCAGGGGTGGGGACGGCGCTCCAGACGAGGAGGGCATGGCTGGGTGACCATGCAAGCGCATCTTAGGGGAGGTGTCGCTTAGATGAACTGCCTACCACGTCAACTTCAACTTGCCTCATGCTTCCCACTCTCCTGTCAGTCCGAACATCTCGTCATGCCGTGCTTTCTGGCTCGCCTTCATGCGCTCCGTCTCGTCGCTCGGCGGGCGCGTGAGCTTCTGCAGCTTGGCGCGGCACGCCGGACACACGTTGCGCGTCTTGGTGCTCCATCCGAGGGCGCGGAACCGGCTTGCGGCTGTGCGCAGGTCGCGCGTGAGGATGGTCTGCTCCTTGCGGCACTGGGCGCATGTGATCGTGTACTCGTTGCGCCCGTGCTTGATTCCCGTCGTGGTCATGCGGCATCTCCTCCGAACGCCTTGTCCCAAAGCTCATACGCTTCCCATGTTGCTGGATATTCCTCTCGCATGAAATCCACGAAGCTTTCAGAAGTCCACCCGCCAACGCCATCGTCAAAATAGAACTTGTCCGGCATACGCATCATTTGACTAACGTATGTGGCGCATCGGTCGCACTCGCGCCAGTTGTATATGCCGTCTCCTACGTTCGTGCTGACCGTGTGTTCCTCGCCGATCTCGATTCGCTTGCCGCACCAGTCGCAGCGGTGATGCTTGCGTGCCTTTACGCGATGCGGCGGGGTGAGTGTTGTTGTCATTCTGCATCTCCCATCTGCGTGTAATGCGCCTTGACGATCTGCCAGAGCATTTCCGATGCCGGATGGCTCCGGCGTGACCCATAATTTCCGAGCTCATAGCATGTGACCAGCTTGTTCCCCGGCTTGTCTGGCACCAGCACGCCATCGCATCTGATCAGCCTGCCGCGAAGCTGCTCTGCGAGCTCCCTCGTGCATACCAGGTAGTTTTTGTCTCCGATGAAATTCAGGCCGTGGCCGCTTTCGTAGT
>JAEWQO010000001.1 GCA_023460315.1 Actinomycetes bacterium | reverse complement strand
AACTCGGCGACTTTCTGGGCGTAGTCGTTGAACTTCTCCGAGATGGGAAGCACCACGACCTGCTGGGGCGAGAGCCACAGCGGGAACTTGCCGCCCGTATGCTCCAACAATACTGCCACGAAACGCTCCATCGAGCCGAACGGCGCGCGGTGAATCATAATCGGGCGGTGGAGACGGTCGTCAGCGCCCTTGTACGTGAGGTCGAAACGCTCCGGGAGGTTGTAGTCCACCTGGATCGTTCCCAGCTGCCACTTGCGGCCGATGGCGTCCTTGACCATGAAGTCGAGCTTCGGGCCGTAGAAGGCCGCTTCGCCCAGCTCCACGACCGTCGTGAGGCCTTTCTCCTTGGCGGCCTGCATGATGGCCGACTCGGCCTTCTCCCAGTTCTCGTCCGAACCGATGTATTTCTCCTTGTTGTTCGGGTCGCGCAGCGAAATCTGGGCGGTGTAGTTGTCGAACTTCAGCGTCTTGAAGATATAGAGCACGATGTCGATCACGCGTTCGAACTCTTCCAGAAGCTGATCCGGACGAACGAACAGGTGGGCGTCGTCCTGCGTGAATCCGCGCACGCGCGTCAGTCCGTGCAGCTCGCCCGACTGTTCGTAGCGGTAGACCGTTCCGAACTCCGCTAGACGCACGGGCAGCTCCTTGTACGAACGGGGTTTCGAGCGGTAGATCTCGCAGTGGTGCGGGCAGTTCATCGGCTTGAGCAGGTACTCCTCGCCCTCGATCGGGGTGTGGATCGGCTGGAACGAGTCCTTGCCGTATTTGGCGTAGTGGCCCGAGGTGACATAAAGCTCCTTGTTGCCGATGTGCGGCGTGATCACCTGCTGGTAGCCGTACTCCTTCTGCACGCCCCGCAGGAACTGCTCCAGCCGGTCGCGCAGCGCAGCTCCCTTGGGCAGCCACAGCGGCAGGCCCTGGCCCACGCGCTGCGAAAAAGTGAACAGTTCGAGGTCCTTGCCCAACTTGCGGTGGTCGCGTTTCTTGGCCTCCTCCATCATCGCGAGGTACTCGTCGAGCATTGATTTCTTGGGGAACGAGATGCCGTAGATACGCGTCAGCATCTTGTTCTTCTCGTTGCCGCGCCAGTAGGCTCCGGCCACGGACGTAAGTTTCAGGGCCTTGATATATCCCGTGTTGGGAATGTGCGGGCCGCGGCACAGGTCCGTGAACGCACCGTTGGTATAGAAGGAGATGGTGCCGTCTTCGAGGTCCGTGATCAGTTCGACCTTGTACTGGTCGCCCTTCTCGGTGAAGGTCTTCAGCGCTTCGGCCTTGGGGACTTCGCGGCGGAGGAGCGCTTCCTTGTTGCGGGACAGCTCCACCATCTTGTTTTCGATCGTCGGCAGGTCGGCCTCGGTGATGGGCGTCGGGGAATCGACGTCGTAATAGAAGCCGTTTTCGATGGCCGGGCCGATGCCGAACTTGATGCCCGGGTAGAGCGCTTCGAGAGCCTCGGCCAGCAGGTGCGACGAGGTGTGCCAGAAGGCGTGCTTGCCCTCTTCGTCGTCCCATTTGTAGAATTTGACCGAAGCGTCCTCTTCGATCGGGCGCGTCATGTCCACCGTCGCGCCGTTTACCGCGGCCGCGAGCGAGTCAGCAGCTAAACGAGGGCTGATGCTCTCTGCGATCTGATACGCAGTAGTCCCTTTGGCATATTCACGTACGGAGCCGTCGGGAAAAGTGATTTTGATCATTTTGTTGTATAAATTAAGTTTTCGGGGCCTTCGGCGCTTCCACAATTACGAGACGGAATACGCCTCCGGGTTGCCCGGTGTTTTTGTTCGGGTCTTTGTCAATCCTCCTTTTCGGTCTGCGGCAGGTCCTTGACCGAGACGTCGCGGCCGCCGCGGTCGCGTTCGGCGCGTTGCAGCGGATTGCGCGTCCATTCGGCCCATGCGCGGCGGTGCTCCGCGATGTCGATGGCCGCATAGATCGCATTGCGCATCGACTGCGGGTCGGCCTTGTCCTTCCCGGCGATGTCGAAGGCCGTGCCGTGGTCGGGCGAGGTGCGCACGGCCGAAAGCCCCGCCGTGAAGTTCACCCCGTCGGGCGACAGGCTCTTGAAGGGCGCCAGCCCCTGGTCGTGGTACATGGCCAGGATGCCGTCGTACTTGGCGTATCCGCCCCCGGCGAAAAGCCCGTCGGCGGCAAAAGGCCCGAAGGCCAGCACGCCTTTCGAAAACGCCTCGACAATGGCCGGGCGGATGATCTCCTGCTCCTCGCGTCCCAGCAGTCCGCCGTCGCCGGCGTGGGGGTTGAGCGCCATGACGGCGATGCGCGGCTCGACGATGCCGAAGTCCTCTATGAGCGCACGGCGCAGCGTGCCGAGGTCGCGCACGATCCGCTCTTTGGTGATGTTGCGGGCGATCTCCGAGACGGGGATGTGCTTGGTGACCAGCCCCACGCGCAGCACGTCGCTGCACAGGATCATCATGGCTTCGCCTTCGAGTTCGGCGGCCAGGTATTCGGTATGCCCCGTGTAGCGGAAGTCGTCCGCCTGCACGGTCTCCTTGTCGAAGGGTGCGGTCACGAGCGCGTCGAGGTGTCCCGCCTTCAGGTCGCGCATGGCCGCGCACAGCGCCTCTACGGCCGCGCGTCCGGCTTCGGGGGTCGGCTTGCCCGGCGCGATGTCGGCCGTCTCCCCGCATGCCACGAGGTTCGCCTTTCCGCGGCGCG